>LFSH01000024.1 GCA_001513105.1 Clostridiales bacterium DTU070
TTTGAAAAAGTAAATTCCACATTAGGTATCTATGGGGGTAGAATTTACTTTTTCAAATAAGGATTTTTACTAAATTACATTATTATTTAAAACTTAGTATTGATTAATAATTAAAATTTGATATATAATACGATTATTAAGAGTATTCTCCGAAGTGCAATTTGAACCACTTGAAATTTTCGCCTGATTTAGTGATTTTTTTCTGGCAGCCGTAATAGATTATACTAAAGAAAAACATATTAATGTCAGATTAATAAGGAGGTTCTTTTGTGACAATCAAGGAGAAAGTTGTATCGAATGATTTGCATTCGGAATCCAGTATCGAAAAAACAGAGTGTATTCAGAATAATCTGCAGAAAAAACCATTGTATGAAAATTCAGAAATTTTTGATTCTCTGAATACCGATAAAAATGACTGGATTTTTGCTCTTTCTCACGAACTAAGGACACCTTTGAATGTTATTCTTTCTACAATTCAGGTTGCACAACAGAATATTCAGAACACACAGGACGGAGAATACAGCAGAGTAAAAACAAGGTATCTGGATATTATGAAGCAGAACTGTTACCGCCTTCTCAAAATGGTTAACAATCTGATTGAAATTAACAAAATAGATTCGGTTTTTTTTAACATAGATCTGAAAAACCAGGATATAGTGCAGATTGTCAGGGAGATGACTCTCTCGGTTACCGAGTATGCCAGGATTAAAAACATTGAACTGACCTTTGAAAGCAACAGGACCTCGCATATTGCAGCAGTTGATATTTTCCAGCTCGAACGTATAATGCTGAACCTGTTGTCAAATGCCATAAAATTTACTCCAACGAACGGAAGCATCAAGGTAATACTTACCGTGGAAGAAGATGAAATATATATTTCCGTGTCGGATACCGGCCCGGGCATACCCGAGGAATACGGCAACATGATATTTGAAAGATACTGTCAAACAGGAGGAAAGAGCCTGCTCGAGAAAAAGGGAAGCGGCATGGGGCTGTACCTGGTTAAAAAACTACTGGACAAGATGAACGGCAGAATATGGTTCTGCAACAACGAGGACAAGGGTACCACCCTTACATTTTCGCTGCCGAACCTGATAATTCCGAAGGAAGATACCGCGGTGGAAAGTCCTTCGGTGGAACACATAAAAAGCAGGACGGAATATCTTGAAATAGAGTTTTCGGATATTTATGTTATTTAAAATTGCATCTTGACAATTTTAGCTGCTTCATGTATAGTTTAATTGACAATAAAGTAGAAGTATCCACTTCTCACCCTGTATCCGGTTGATCTCAGGGTTTAAATCGTAGCAGTGTTTATGCTGTGGTTTAAGCAGGTGAAGTGGTGTGCCTGCTTTTTTGTTTGAAAACAATTAATTAGTATTACTGCCCGATTCAATTTAAACTAAATGGGCTCAAAAATTTTGGAGGTGTTATTTATAAAGAAAGATCAGATTCAGGTGAACAATCAGATCAGGGATAAGGAAGTAAGGCTGATCGACTATGACGGTACGATGATTGGAATTGTATCGGCCAAGGAAGCTCAGTTAAGAGCCAACGAAAGGGATATGGACCTGGTTAAAATTTCACCGAATGCGAATCCCCCTGTCTGTAAAATCATGGATTACGGTAAATATTTGTATGAGTTATCCAAAAAGGAAAAGGAAGCAAAGAAAAAGCAAACCAATATTTCCGTAAAGGAAATAAGACTTTCAGCAAAAATAGAGGAACACGACTTTGCGTTTAAACTCAGGAATGCTATGAAGTTCCTCCAGGATGGAGACAAGGTAAAGGTATCCATCAGGTTCAGAGGCAGGGAAATGCAATTCACCTCCATGGCTTATGAAGTAATCGACAGGTTTGCCGACAAGATCAAGGAATACGGAAAAATGGAAAAGAAACCTTCATTGGACGGCAGAAGCATGTCGGTTATGTTTGTGCCCATCAAGGAAAAACAATAAGTCAACAGCGGTTTTTTCGCGGTAGAGTTGCAGAAGCTGATTATCCACTGCAAGCAAAAGAATTGAAACAGAGGAGGTTTTATCATGCCAAAATTAAAAACCCACAGTTCATCAAAGAAAAGGTTCAAAATAACAGGAACCGGTAAGGTAAAAAGAAATAAAGCATATAAAAGTCATATTCTTACCAAGAAATCTGCAAAGCGGAAGAGAAATCTTCGTAAATCTACTATTGCTTCAACTGCAAATGAATCAATAATAAAGGTTATGCTTCCTTACAAATGATTGGAAAGAGGTGTGAGATATGGCAAGAGTTAAAGGCGGAGTAAGAACAAGAGCCAGGCACAAAAAAGTTTTGAAACTTGCAAAAGGTTACTTTGGTGCTAAAAGTAAATTATATAGAATTGCGAATCAGGCAGTAATGAAGTCACTGGTATATGCATACCGCGACAGAAGGCAAAAGAAGAGAGATTTCAGAAAACTGTGGATAACAAGAATCAATGCTGCTGCACGCAAGAACGGTATGTCTTACAGCAGATTTATGAATGGTCTCAAAAAGTCGGGCATCGAACTGAACAGGAAAGTTCTGGCCGATATGGCGGTGAATGATGCCGCAGGCTTTGCAAAACTTGTTGAACGCGTTAAAGGATAATTTGTTAAAAAGCGGCTTTCTGCCGCTTTTTTCATATCGGCTGACTTTTTCATTTATATTACAAAGTAAACAAAATAGTACCAATTAGTACCGTAAAGATATATAATCTCAGTAAGGACACAATAATTTTATGTTGTATTTTTGTGCAGGTGCTCATTGATTAATGCCTGAAACAATAACACCGGCTTTGCGTTGAGATAAAAAACCGTGTGTTATACGATAAAAGCAGAACAAGGATCAGGTGGGAGCTTTAGTGGCAGATGTAAGCAACATTCGCGAGTTTTTCATATTAATAGGGAATTACCTGGGGCTTAACGGGATCCTGGATTTTGTCCTGATGCTTGTTGACATAGGCATTATATCCTTTATTGTCTACAAGGTTATCCAGTTGGTCCGTGAAACCCGTGCAATGCAGCTCGTAAAGGGTATACTGTTTATTGTCATCGGACTGAAGGCGGCCCAGTTGATAGGTTTGAAAACAGTGGCATTTATCCTTGAAGGGGCGATCTCACTTCTGGGATTTTCACTGATTGTTTTATTCCAGCCTGAGCTCAGGCGCGGGCTTGAAAAAATAGGTAACAGCGGTTTTCAGAATTTGCTTCTTATTGATTATGACGAAGACCAGCTGAGGACCACCGCCTCGATTGAAGCCATAGTTAAATGCTGCGCCCATTTGTCGGAAGAGTATATAGGTGCCCTGATAGTAATTGAAAGAAACACCAAAATAGGTGATGTTATAAACACGGGAACTCAAATGGATTCGAACATATCCTATGAACTCCTGGTAAACATTTTTACGCCGAATACGCCATTGCATGATGGTGCAGTAATAATCAGAAACAATAAAATCAAGGCTGCGGCCTGCTATCTTCCCTTAACTGAAAATTCTACAATCAGCAGGGAACTTGGAACTCGGCACAGGGCTGCACTTGGAATTACCGAAGTTTCGGATGCAATATCAATCGTTGTTTCAGAAGAATCAGGGAAAATATCCTATGCCCATAATGGAGGTCTTACAAGAAACCTGACGCCCGATACTCTGAGAAAGGCATTGTACCGTTTTCTGCTTGACAAGGGTTCAAGTAAAAAACGTTTTTGGTTTAGAAAGGTGAAAACCGATGAATAAAAAGTTCAGTATAAATAAAATCCTGGAAAAAGATTCTGTTTTAAAAATCTTATCAGTATTGATTGGAATTCTTATCTGGTTTATCGTGCTGGATCATCAGAACCCCCTCAGTGAGCGTACCCTTTCCATTCCGTTAAGATCAAACGCGCAGGTTCTTGATGCCAGCAATATAAGGCTGGTTTCATTGAATATTCCCAACAATGTTGATGTTATCATAAAAGGAAGAAAACAACGGCTTGACAAGGTTACAGCAAACGATTTTGAAGCATTTCTTGATTTCAGTGAAATTAACAGTACCGATACTACCGAGCTGAGAATAAGCCTTCCAAGATATACGGGGGACCAGGATATAATTGTTGCTGACGTTAATCCCAAAATAGTAAGGATAAAGCTGGAAAGAATTACCCGTAAAGAGTTTCCCGTTATCGTCAACCTGGTGGGTAAACTTCCTGATGGTTATGAGGTTGTAAATATCAAAACAAATCCAAATACCGTTATCCTGCAGGACCTGGAAAGTATAATGAACAGCGTGGAACGCGTTATTGTGTCAGTGGAAGTAGAGCAGATACTGAAGGATGACTCCGTGATAAATAAACGGATTGAAGTTTACAACAGCAGCGGCGGGATTATATCGTCACTTGACGGGAGTGTACAGGTTTCTGTCGGGTATAATATAGCAAAAACAGTGCCGATTTCAACCACCCTTACCGGGGAACCAAGAAGCGATTACTATGTTCAGGATTATACAATTTCACAGAACACTGTGAAGATTATGGGCAGGTATGAGGTGCTCAAGGATATCGAATCAATTGAAGCCGAACTGCTGAATGTTGAAAATACAAATGAATCATTCCAGAAGGATTTGAAACTTATTCTTCCTGAAAATGTACAGCTGTATGGCAGCCCGGATTTTGTAACGGCAAGTGTAAATATAAAAAGATATTCGCACAGGATAATAACCATTCCGAAATCGTCCATTACAATTTTCGGCGGAGATATTACAGGGCAGACAAACTACAGAATTCTTGAGGAGACAATCACATTCAGCGTCAAGGGCCCTGCGGAAATATTGAACACTTTGGATGTAAAATCGGTTAAAGGTTTTGTTGACGTTTCTAACGTAACCGAAGGCGTACAGCCGGTTGCGGTTCGCGTATCCCTTCCGTCCGGGATTTACATGGAAGGCGAGGTTTTTGTGAATGTTGAGACCGAAAAGATTGAACCTTCTCCGACCCCGGAACCCACACCGGGTCCCGACGGTGAAGCTGATGCAACTCCCACGCCTCCTCCGGATTCTGACGAAAACATTAAAGAAAACCAATCAGGTACATAACTTTAATGCTTTCAAACAATAATATACTTGTGCACCCGATTTCATTTGTGCTAAAATAGTTACCGATGTCGATTTCTGGAGGTGCATATGGATACAAAGGATATTTTGAGTTTTTTGCCTGGCCTGTTGGGTGGTGTGGCCATATTTTTATTTGGCATGAACATGCTCAGCGAGGGTCTTCAGAAGGTTGCAGGCGAAAAACTTAGAAATATAATCAGTATTCTTACGAACAATCCGATAATCGGAATCCTGGTTGGTACAATTGTAACCGCCATTATACAAAGCAGCAGCGCAACAACGGTAATGGTTATCGGATTTGTCAGTGCAGGATTAATGACGCTGAAACAATCCATAGGAGTAATTATCGGCGCCAATATAGGGACAACGGTAACTGCATGGCTGGTCTCCATTGATATTGGTGAGTTGGCACTTCCGCTTGCCGGTATAGGTTTTATCATTTTCTTTTTCGTGAAATCAAAAAAGCTGAAAAATATCGGTCAGATAGTTTTCTCTTTCGGTCTTCTTTTTGTAGGTTTAAACATCATGAGCGATATGATGGCACCTCTTGCAAAATCCCAGGCAGTGGCTGACATTATGCTTAAGGTCAGTAACAACAGGTTTCTTGGGTTGTTTATTGGTACGGTGTTCACAGCCATTATTCAAAGCAGCAGCGCTGCGATAGCCATTCTGCAGAAGCTGGCAATACAGACAACTGTTTCCGGTGAACCATTGATAACACTCGGCGCGGCTCTTCCGATTCTTTTCGGCAGCAATATAGGAACAACCGCAACAGCTTTGCTTGCGTCGATAGGTGCCAGTACCAATGCAAAAAGAACGGCATTCACACATACAATATTCAATGTTGTTGGGAGTCTCATCTTTATCTGGGTTTTACGGCCTTATGAATATATAGTTACATCAATCATGGGCGGGGCCATCCTGCCTCATCAGATGGATACGGCAATAGCCTATTCTCACAGTATTTTTAATATATTAAACGCAATCCTGTTTGCTCCCTTTATAGGCCTGCTTGCGAAACTGGTTATGAACATGTATAAGGGAAAAGGTGAAGAAAACGAAAAGGCACTCGTATATATCAGCGACAAGGTTTCATCCCCCGCAGTTGCGTTGAATCTTGCAATGCAGGAAATGCTGAGGATGGGCAGAATAGTTCAGAAAATGATCACAAAAACAAAGATTGTAATACTTGAGCAGGATGAATCTGTCATACATGAGATTGATGAAATGGAAGATACTGTTGATATGTTGCAGTACGAAATACTGAATTACCTGTCAAAAATCATTTCCCGGAATGTTTTGAGTGAAGTCGAGTCCGTAAGATTAACCGGTTATATGCGAATGGTGCACGACCTTGAAAGAATAGGTGATCACTGCGACAGTTCTGCAATGCTCGGTCAAAGCAATATTGACAATAAGGTGCAGTATTCTGAAAATGCCCTGGCGGAACTGAAAGAAGTTTTTGAGAAGATTGAGCTTGTTATGAGCCAGACTCTTGTCGCCCTGGAGAATAAGGACCTGGAGCTGGCAAAATATGTGTTGTCTGAAGAGAATAAGATGGATGACATTGAAAAAACTCTCAGGGAAAGACACCTGGAACGTCTGAAAAGCGGGGAATGCAACCCGAATACAGCTATAACCTTTGTTGAACTGATTCACACGATGGAACGCATGTCCGACAATTGCAAAAATATTGCAGAATCGGTGATTGACGATTTAAACCACAGGCTTATCGGTCATTATGACAGTACCGGAAAAGCCCTTAACTATAAAATACTAAAGTACTGATTAATTTTATAAATAAAGACAAATTTTACCATAATAATTTTCACATTGTGGGGTAGGGGAAAATGACAATAGAACTATCTGATTTTCTGTATCAATTCATTCGTAATCCGGCACTTGCAATAACAGTGATGTTAACATTAGGGGTTATATTTGTTAACGGGTGGACCGATGCGCCTAATGCAATAGCAACATCTATTTCAACCAGATCCATGAGCTCGAAGGCAGCTATAATAATGGCCGCAGTGTTCAATTTCCTCGGTGTCCTGGTTATGACACTGCTCAACGCTACTGTAGCCCAAACCATATACAACATGGTAGACTTTGGAGGGAATTCGCACAGTGCCCTGGTTTCTCTTTGTGCCGCGCTTTTCGCAATTGTTTTGTGGGCAACTGCAGCATGGTGGTTTGGTATTCCTACAAGCGAAAGCCATGCTTTGATTGCAGGCATAACAGGTGCGGCAATCGCTGTTCAGGGAGGCTTTGAAGGAATTAATCCCGGTGAATGGATAAAGGTTGTTTATGGCTTGTTTCTTTCAGTTTTCATGGGCTTTATATTGGGCTGGTTTATTGTAAAACTGATCGAACTTATTTTCCGCGGGTTTAACAGGAGAAAAACCACGGTATTTTTTCAGTATGCACAAGTTTTTGGCAGTGCGGGAATGGCCTTCATGCATGGCGCCCAGGACGGCCAGAAATTCATGGGTGTTTTCCTTCTGGGAGTATTCCTTGCGCAGGGCAGCACCGATGTTTCGCAATTCAGCATTCCGTTCTGGCTGATTGTATTATGTTCACTTGTAATGGCACTTGGTACTTCAGTTGGCGGATATCGTATTATTAAAGCCGTTGGCATGGATATGGTCAAACTTGAAAAATACCAGGGGTTTTCGGCCGATTTGGCTGCTGCGATCAGCCTGTTAATCGCTTCTGTATTCGGAATGCCTGTAAGTACGACTCACACCAAAACAACTTCGATAATGGGTGTCGGGGCGGCGAAAAGGCTGTCCAACGTCAACTGGGGTGTAGTTAAGGAAATGGCAAGTGCATGGATACTTACTTTCCCGGGCTGCGGATTAATAGGATATTTCATGGCTAAGCTGTTTATGATGATATTTTAATTAATAACCTGCATTTGGATTTTACCTGTAAACGTGTTTATAAATCACTTTATCAGAATAATGAAGGACGAGGGATGTATTATGGCAAGAAGGAGAAATGAAGACTATTTTGACACCTTTGTAAAACTTGTTGATTATTCCTGCCAGGCAGCAAATCTGCTGAATGATATAATGAATAACTACAATGCAGATTTGCTTCAGGAAAAAATGAAAGAGATGCATGAAGTTGAACATGGCGGCGATACCGAAAGACATGCCATGATCAGGAAACTCTCAAGGGAGTTCATTACCCCGATAGAACGGGAGGATATTATGTCGCTGGCCGATGCAATTGATGATGTTACCGACACTATTGAGGATGTTCTGCTTCGCTTGTATATGTTTAACATTAGAAGCATCAAGGACTATGCGAAAAAAATGACTGAGATTATTGTTAAGTGCTGCAGCGGATTGAAACAGGCACTTGATGAGTTCCGGAATTTCCAGAAATCAAAGATGCTGCATGATTTGATTATAGAAGTCAATCTCCTTGAAGAAAAAAACGACAAGCTCTATGCAGAGGCTGTTCGTGATTTGTATGTCAACAGTAAAAATGTTGTTGAGATAATGGCATGGCATCAGGCTTATGATTACCTGGAAAACTGCTGTGATGCCTGTGAAGAAGTGGCAAATGTAATTGAGTATATAGTACTGAAGAATTCATGATTCGTCACAGGAACGGTTGTATTGCTGAGCAGTATCTTTTTACTTATTATTTTTTAAATTGGAACTGAGATACTCATATTACATTGGTATTCTTATAAAAACAGCGCTTTTTCAATTGTTCCGGGCGTAATAAAATCACATTCCGATAAAAGATTCCCTGTATTGCATGATATCTGCAAATATCTGATCTGCTATGGTAAAGAAAGATATAGTGCGAATGCTCGGAAACAGTCGCT
>LFSH01000019.1 GCA_001513105.1 Clostridiales bacterium DTU070
CAGCTGAAAACCCAGATGACTCACCTTGCAAATACCACCTATTCGGGAAGATACATTTTTTCTGGGTTCAAAACCGATAAGCCGCTGATGGACGAAGACGGGGTTTTCCAGATAGATATCTCCAACGCCGAGAGGATTTTCTATGAAATTGGTATCGGGGACGACATGGATATAAACGTCACGGGAAGCGACCTGTTCCATAACGGAAGCAACAGCGCTGCAGCAGGCACAAAAAGCAGTTTAATAGAAACATTTGACGAGCTGATCTCAGCACTGGAACTCGAGGACGAGGAAGCTTTGAGTGCAGCGCTTGACAGGATAGATGTCGACATAGACAATGTGTTAAGGGTCCGCTCTGCGGTGGGTGCAAGAATGAACAGGCTCGAGCTTACGGCGAACAGGCTTGACGATGACCTGATTAATTTCACAAAACTCATGAGCAAGAATGAGGATGTTGACATAGCAGAGGCTATAATGCACCTGATGAACGAAATGAATGTGTACAATGCATCACTTTCGGTAGGCTCAAAAGTAATCCAGCCCACCCTCGTGGATTTCCTGGATTAACAGGCTGAATTCCGGACCAGCCGGATACGGCAGTACGCATTTAAAACTGGTAGCCTGTGTTTTTTTACCTGAACGGAGGAGTAAAATATGCAGCTAAATACAAAACACTTTGGTATTATCGAGGTGGATGAAAAGGAAACTTTATATTTCCCATCGGGAATACCCGGTTTTGAAGATGTAAAGAAATTCGTCCTGCTTGGGCGGCAGGAAGTTGAAAGCCCGTTTTTCTGGCTTCAGAGTATAGATAAACCCGATCTGGCGTTTGTTGTGACCGATCCTTTCTATATCAGGGAAGACTATTATGTGGATGTGGACGACGAGGAAATAGAGGAAATACAAA
>LFSH01000023.1 GCA_001513105.1 Clostridiales bacterium DTU070
TCATAAATTTACATAATTGCACCTTAAAAAGCTGATTTTGCCTAACCTTTTCGGACAGTCTGACCAGCAAAGGTCACGGAATTGTCTATGTCGATTTTATCTTCATAGACAATTATTTTTAAGACATAAGCCTGGATAATGCGTTTTTGCATTTCCGGGCTTTTACTTTTTATGCCGGCATCTTTCCGGAGGCAATGGCGGAGCATATCCGGAGTGGGTGAATGGGTTTGAGCTTGCAGTTTCACTTCTTCGATTTTAATTGTCAGATTTGCTTTCTTAGCTTACAGTTCGTCTGTTTTCTCCTTCATCGAGTCGTGGAACATGCCCTTGGCAATAGCATTAACAATATCAGGGATTGAATTATTATCCATGTGAATTTCTCTATGGATATATCACTTACGTATTCTTGCACTTTAAAATAAAAAATCCTGTGTACCACTGGTTTCAATGGCCTACAGGATTTTTTCGTTTCCTGACTGTCAAATTCGGGATTAATTCTTATTGAGAGCTTATCTAATATCAAAATATAATTATATTTTGCATAATTATTTAATCCTTTTCATAATAAATTCATCGTGTCTTGTAAGTTCCTTTTCAATGCGTTCAAGCTGGTCTGTGTGCTGCTTATAACCGTCGAATAAAACCTGAAGTTTTTGACCGTGGTCATGTTCAATTCGTGTAACTATGTTTTCAACAGAGGTTAACCTAAATTTAACCTCTGNNTTTAACCTCTGTCAGTTCGCCTTTTATTGTTGATATCTCACCGCTTAACTTTTTAAAACCTTCCTGCATTTCAGAGTACATCCTGGTCATAAAATCGAATAATTTTTCATTATCCATAAAGGTATCGCTCCTTCTTTCGTTTTTGCTCTATTAGTGCCGCTCCTGTGTAACCATTTTTTTGTGCCATCCTTTATTTCTACATATTGCTGAATTACCTGTTTCTGCAGCTTTCTCGTACCGGTATTGTTTTTCATTGCTTTCTTGATTTTATGTCTTCATTAACAGCTTGTCCTCTGAATCAGGTTTCCTTCTGCTGATTGCCTGTTACCATACGCTGTAAGAAATGAGTTCCACTAAACATTATAAGTGATATAAATACACACTTCAATATGAAAGAATTTTACAATAATTAAAGGTTATAACAGATATCAAGAAACCACCTCCCATACGAGAACATCTGTTCTATTATACCGCTTATTGGGAAATTTTTCAAGTGTAAAATTTGGCATTGAATTACTTATTTTTGCTTTCCTTCCAGCTTTTCAGTAGAGACTTTAAAACAAAAGAAAACCTCTCAGACATTCTATGCCTGTAAAGACATGTACTGCTGAGAGGCTATTCCGCATATTTTAATCATTGAGAAGAGAACAGAATCAAGTATTAAACGCACAGCTTCAGTTTTTTATCTTCTGTTACAGTTAAGCTCTGCGTTCTTAACATATTATTACTGCTAAGATAAGGCTGATTTATTTCAACGGATAACCTGCCTTATCCCTGAATGAGCCGACTAATATCAATATAAAATCTATCAGGGAGCCAAAGCCTCCAAACCCTAATGTAAACAACCACAAAAGGCCTGTTCCTACTTTACCTACATAAAACCTATGTACTCCTGCCCAGCCGAAAAAGAAGCAAAGCAGCAAAGCAGTTATTTTCTTTTTGTATGGATAAGCAGCTGCAGCGTTTAGTGTGTTTGTGTTTACATTAGTGTTCACATTGTTAACATTAATGACAGGTGTTGCAGTCTTTGCAGCTGCGGCTTCCTCCTGTGCCTCCTTTAAAACATTGCCAATGTCGGCCTTGCAGTACATTTTGCCATTGGCTTCAACCAAGCAGTCTTTGCAAAATAATTTACCGCAATAGACACACGCGCCTTGAGCATCAATTTCCGGATGATTAACACATTTCATAAAACAACCGCCTCTCCGTTAATATATTTAATAAGACTTTAAAAGTCTTATCGGCAATAACTAAACTAATTATTATGCTTCTGCTTCATTCTCAGAAACTCTTTGAATCTTTCTGTTTCCTCAAGTTCTTCCCGGGTCCAGTCATCTTCCTCGCTGCGGCCATTTGCGGTTTCGCTTTTATTGGTGATTCCAAGCAGAAAATCGTCCGAAACATTATAAAGTTCTGCCATTTTTCTTAACAGGTTTGTGTCCGGCTCTCTCACATCCCTTTCATAATTGGACAGAGCCTAAAAAGTTATCCTCAAATGTTCAGCGGTTTCATCCCGTGTCAGGTCTTTCTTATTCCGGCAGCTTTTAGTCTTTTTCCCAAGCTCATCATAAACCCCTTATTTATTTTATATCAACTTTTCGTTTTGTAAAATAAAATAGACAAAAATTTCAAACCGGCAAGAGCAAAACAGCCGGTTAAAAGCATAGCATGTACATAGTAAACAATATTTGAATTGCGGGTATTGACAGGAGGAAAAGAGAAAGGGTAAAGGGTGAAGGAGGAAGGAGGAAGGAGGAAGGAGGAAGGAGGATAACCTTTTCCAGGATACTTCAGGAGACATTAATGCAGAAATTGAACATTTAAAAGTAACTTAATGAAAAAACAGGCAAGCCAGGATTTTTAAGAGCCCTTAGGCCTATTTTGTTTTATAAGGAATTTTTGTAGATTATCTGAGTTTTTTTAAGTTTTTTTATAATATTTTGTATGACAATAATGTTGACTTATGTTAAAATAGCGTA
>LFSH01000103.1 GCA_001513105.1 Clostridiales bacterium DTU070
TGAGCTGGTAGAACATTATTTCTCTGAAAATGCTGTTTAGTATGGTATCGCAAATAATTATTCAATCAAGGATCGCTCCGCTTTCCTCCTTGACAAAATAATTATTTGCAATTAAGGGCAGTTACAGCATTGTTCAGAGAAAATTTTTCAGAGGTTGTGTCACATATGTTTGACTTCTCTAGAGTATCTGAAGAAATACTTCCGAGGAATATAATGCTATTACCGAAAAAATGGATTATAATAAGAACGAAAGGATATATTTTTTCCCGCGGAAAGGACTGTTTTTATGTGCGGAAGGTTTTATATACCCGAAAAGGAACTGGATGAATTTGCGAAACTCGTATCAGAAGTGGAACAGCATCTTTTGAAAAAACATGGTGAGATATATCCCGGTGATACCGTTCCAATAATTACACCGAGTAACGGAAAAAGTGAAGTACATGCGGTAAAATGGGGGTTTCCGTCCTTCAAGGGCAAGGGGTTGATAATCAACGCAAGGTCCGAAACTGTTTCGGAAAAACCAATGTTCAGGGCACCCTTTCAGAAGCGCAGGTGCCTTGTGCCTGCAACAGGATTCTTTGAATGGAAAAAGGACGGGAACAAAAAGACCAAGCATTTTATCAGTATTGATAATAAACTTTTCTATATGGCGGGAATTTATTGGTTTTTCAGGGATAAAAACGACGAGAGCATAATTTTCCCGGCTTTTACAATTCTTACAACCTGCGCAAATAAAAAAATGCAGGCGATACATGACCGTATGCCTGTAATCATAGATGAAAACAACATGGAAAAGTGGCTGTTTTCAAAAGACACCGGCGAACTTGCCCCAATGCTCCGTGCTGCCGAAAGTGAAAAAACCTATATTACTGAATAGCATATCAATAATTGCAGAAGATAATAACACATTACGGATTTGTTTACGTAATGCCGGATTATACTCCGCCTGGTTGAAAAAATAAATGGGTTAAAAAATGTATTCAGGAGAGTTTGAAATGCATATAGCCGGAATAGTTGAAAGCAGCAATACCCAGGACATTCTGGATATAATAAAATACTTTTTAAACCTTGAAAACAGAAAAGTAAGCATTTCAGAGTACGGTTACCGTTTCAGGAGCAAGGAGACCTGGAGCAGCTATTGTTCAGCCATCAGTCAGACAGGAACAGAAATTCTTATTATCAAAATAAAGACTGCGGATATTGAAGAAGCGTTAACTTTTCTTCCGATTGATACGATAATTGTAAATGACCACAACGAATGGAACCTGGTTTCGGACATTATACGCAACGGCAGTAAGTCTTACAAAAATTTGACGGTTATTTTGAACAGTGATGTTATAAAAATTTCAGATTTTACCGATGAACAATTATGTAGGATACTTTGTTACGGCTTCAGTAAAGACTCGAACATTACAACATCGAGTACGGGAGAGCCGTCAATAAGCAGTCAGTTTTTATGCTATATAAGGAACAGGCTTGTCACCGCCGACGGGAAAAGGCTTGAGCCGCAGGAATATGTAATAAATCTTGAAGATGCCGGCAGGGATCCTTACAATATATTGGCTGCAGCTTCCTTTGCAGTGCTGCATGATGTAAATTTAAACAGAGCGGACGAGAATTTGGGAATGCCCGGGTCTGCAGATAAAGACGGGAGATATTGCTGATAACAGCTGAAAAAACGGGTTAATAACTGAAAAAACGTTGCATAACGTTGATTATATGGATATAATATGTCCATAAACAGTTAAATTTTGGCTTTGGATAAACCTTTTTTCTGCCGGGATCGTCTTTAAGCAGGGCCGGGTGTTTGAAAGAGGAAAACGTTTGAACTATTGGGGGTTTCAAATCTCTTAAGATAAAATTAAAAGATAACTTCTAAAAACATGATTAATCGAATAAGCTAACATGAGATGAATTTAGTTTAGATACGAAAGAGAGAGGAGTGGGGTTTATCCATGCCCGGTAATATAATGGAAAACAATAGTGCAAGTTTGACTGGGAAAATTATATCAAAGCCGGAGTTCAGCCACGAGGTATATGGCGAGGGATTCTACATAATTACTGTTGAAGTTCCCCGGCTCAGTGATACATATGATTATATTCCCGTAATGTTTTCTGAGAGACTGTTACCCCTGGAAAAATTCGAGGTTGGGAAAATTGCCGTAATAGAAGGGCAATTCAGAAGTTATAACAATTATAACAGTGAAGGCGGTCATAAGCTTCTGCTAACGGTATTTGCCAGGGACATCGTGATTTTGGATGAGCCGGATGAAGTCAAGGCATCAAACAGTATTTACCTGAACGGTTTTATATGTAAGGCCCCGGTATACAGAACAACGCCCTTTGGCCGCGAGATTGCGGATATACTTCTTGCCGTTAACCGTGCCTATAACAAGTCTGATTACATACCATGCATAGCTTGGGGACGAAATGCCCGTTATGCAAGCAACTTTGAAATAGGTGACAATATAAAGGTCTGGGGAAGAATTCAAAGCAGAAACTACCAGAAGAAACTGCCTGATGGCTCCGTAGAAGAGCGAACGGCTTACGAGGTTTCCATTTCAAAAATGGAAATCATCAAAAATAACAACAACAAAAATGACAGACAATAAATCCGGCAGCATCGGAAACAGCGCAATAATTTGCCTGTAAGGAGAGGATAGCCTATGATAAAGGTTGTATATGGAACCAAAGGCGTTGGCAAAACAAGGTACCTGATAGAAGATGTCCACAGCATAATAGATGACTGCAAGGGCCACATTGTTTTCATAGATAACAGTGATGAGCTGATAACGGCTTTAAGGCATGAAATCCGGTTTGTTAACATTACTGAATATCCAATTGATAATCTCTGCTCGTTTTATGGATTTATCAGCGGCCTGGTAGCTGCAAATTACGATATCATGGCAATATACGTGGACAGACTGGATTTGATTGCTGAAGAAAAGCCGGATTATCAAGTATTTTTTGAAAAGATTAAGCAGCTCCACGACAGGTTTAATATACGTTTTGTCTTTTCAATCAGCGGAAACATTAAGGATATTCCTGATTTTATTACAAAGGAGTATGCCTTGTAAAATAAAAAGATTACCTCTTCTTTTGTCAGACCTGCTTTTATAGCAGGTTTTTTTTTTATTCCTTTAATCTTCTTTCATTTGATTAATCTATCATGTAAAATAAATTAAGGATATACCAGGGGTGTTTGAAATAGTGGTTGTATCGGTTGTTATTCAAAACAGCACAAGAGAGTATGATAAGTTCTATGACTATACTGTTCCGGAAAACCTTTGCGATTTTATCCGGCCCGGAGTTCGCGTGCTTGTTCCCTTCGGCAAAGGGAGCAGTATGCGCGAAGCATTTGTTATCGAAGTAAAGGAAAACAGCGAATTACCAGAGTTAAAAGAAATTTCGCAGATTATTGATGAAACTCCGGTATTGTCTGATGAACTGATAGAACTGAGCAGGTATATGAGAAAAAGATATACCTGCACTTACGACATGGCGATAAGATGCATGCTTCCTGCAGGTTTGGGGCTTATGTACAGGGAAGAGGTAATTCTCCTGTCACCTGACAATACGGCTCTGGACAGGAATGAACAGGAAATTGTCAATGTTCTATCTGAAAACGGCGGAAAACTGTTTTCAGAAGAGTTGCAGAAAATACTGAACAAACCCGTGCGGAAAGTTTTGAATTCGCTGAAGGAAAAGAAGGCGGTTAAAATTGAAAACCATGTACAGATGAAAGCCAGGGCCAAAACCGTAAAAGCGGCATTCCCTGTTATTGAAGAAGAGGATTTTATGGAACTGGTTCGCAATAACCAGGTAAAAAGCCTGAATTACATACGTATTATGGAAATCCTTTACGAAGAAGGCGAAATACCCGTTACTGAACTGAATTCCCTGGGGTTTTCGATGCCGGTACTGAACAACATGAAAAAAAGAGGTTTTATTTCTTTATCCGAGATGCCGGTTGAAAGAAACCCGTTTGAAGACATTGATGTGCCTGAAACCGAACCGATGCCGCCGACACCTTGTCAAAAAAAAGCCCTTGACAGTATCGGTGAATCATTGGATAAGGGTGAATTTGAAGAAATACTGCTTTATGGCGTAACAGGCAGCGGTAAAACCGAAGTTTACATGCAGGCTATCGCAAAAAACATTGAAAAGGGTAAAAATGCCATTTTGCTTGTCCCGGAAATAGGCCTTACTCCGCAGACCGTCCGCCTGTTCAAAGGAAGGTTCGGCGACAGGGTTGCGGTACTCCATAGCAGGCTTTCTATTGGGGAACGATATGACCAGTGGTGCAGGATTAAAAACGGTGAAATAAAGGTTGTAATCGGTGCACGTTCAGCAGTTTTTGCACCGTTGGAGAATATAGGTATTATAATAATAGACGAGGAACATGAAACATCGTATAAATCCGACCGGACTCCGAAATATGATGCAAGGGGAATAGCAGCATTCCGCTGCAGGTACAACAATGCACTGCTTGTCTACGGTTCGGCAACACCGTCCATAGAGAACTATTACAGGGCTGAGACCGGGAAAATAAAACTTATAGAGATGACGGAACGTACAAACAATAAACCGCTGCCCGAAATCATAACGGTGGATATGCGCAGCGAACCCGATAAAGACTTAAGAAACGGGCTCAGCAATGTTTTGATCCGGGAGCTTCTGAAAAACAAGGAAGCCGGTGAGCAATCACTGATTTTTATAAACAGAAGGGGTTACTCAAATTTTGTTATATGCAGAAATTGCGGGTATATATTATTATGCCCTTACTGCAGTGTATCCTTGACCTATCACCAGGCCGAGCAGAGGCTTGTATGCCACTACTGCAGCTATGTTACAGGAATGCCGTCCGTATGCCCTGTATGCAAAAGCAATAACATAGACTTGTTTGGAATCGGGACACAGAGGGTTGAGGAGCATATTCCTGAAATTTGTCCGGAAATGACCGTAATACGAATGGATTTGGACACCACTTCAGGGAAACACGGTCATGAGAAAGTACTGGATGCTTTCAGAAACAATGAAATTGACGTGATGGTGGGCACTCAGATGATAGCAAAGGGGCATGATTTTCCTGACGTAACGCTTGTTGGAATACTGTCTGGTGACAGTATGCTCGGCAGCGGCGATTACAAGGCGGCTGAAAGGACATTTCAGCTGATTACGCAAGCGGCAGGCAGAGCAGGAAGAGCCGAGAAGCAGGGCAGGGTGGTTCTTCAGACATATAATCCTGACAATTTCAGCATACAGTCGGCAATCAGGCAGGATTACAAGGAGTTTTACAGGCAGGAAATAGAACTTCGGAAGGAGCTGAATCTTCCGCCGTTTTATCAGATTGGACTGATCCAGGTAACGGCCAAAAGCCGCGAACTGGCAAGGAAAACAGCTGATGACATATATTCCGACATAATAAAGAACAAAAACCTAAATGAAGGTGTATTTGTTTCCGAACCTGCTCCCTCGCCCATGGTGAAACTGAGAAACCGGTACAGATGGCGGATTGTATTGAAGCATCCGAGAGTTAAAAACCTTGTAAATATCCTTGAATGGATCTACGATATATATAACGCTTCAGGCAGAAGGGATTGGACCGTTTCTGTGGATATAAATCCCTGCAGTATGGTATAATGAAAAACAGATCATTCATAAGGAAGCTGTTATTCTGATTATAAGTTGGGAGGCTATATGATGGCTACACGTGAAATTCGTAAAAAAGGCGATGAAATATTAAGAAAAAAATGCAAACCCGTTAAGGAAATCAATGCAAGAACAATCGAACTTATTGATGATATGATAGAAACAATGTATAATGCCGATGGGGTAGGTCTTGCCGCCCCGCAGGTCGGCATACTGAAACGAATCTGCGTAATAGACGTGGGCGAAGGTCCTGTTGTACTGATTAACCCGGAAAAAGTAGAAGAATCGAAAGAACAGATCCAGGCTGTTGAAGGATGCCTGAGCATTCCCGGAGTATATGGAGAGGTAAAACGCCCTGAACGTGTGGTTGTAAAGGCGCTTAACAGGGACGGCGAGTATTTTACAATAGAGGGAACGGGAATGCTTGCAAGGGCGCTGTGTCACGAAATTGATCATCTTGACGGAATACTCTTTGAAGACAAAGTGATCCGATATGTTGACGTTGACAATGAGGAATAATGTATTGAGAAGGTGCGGTTATGAGGATTGTTTTTATGGGAACGCCGGAGTTTGCAGTTCCAAGCCTTGAAATATTGGTTAAAAACAACAGGAATGTGGTAATGGTTGTAACTCAGCCCGACAAGCCAAGGGGAAGGGGTTATAGGGTTTCGTGCTGCGCGGTGAAGGAATGTGCGCAAAAATATAACATACCAGTTATACAACCCGAAAAAATAGGCAGCAGTGAAGCAGTAGAACAGCTTAGGCAGCTGAAACCCGATCTTTTTGTAACATGTGCCTTCGGACAGTTTCTTACCCGTGATGTTTTGAATATTCCCAGGCTTGGGACTGTTAATGTGCATGGTTCCCTGCTGCCCAAATACAGGGGTGCGGCTCCCATTCAATGGGCAATAATAAACGGAGAGAAAAAAACGGGTGTAACAACAATGCTTACCGTGCTGAAAATGGACGCCGGCGACATTCTTCTTTCAAAGGAGATAAATATTAATGATGACATGACAGCAGGACAGCTTCACGACAGGATGTCTATATTGGGTGCGGAACTTCTTCTGGACACAATTCAGCGGCTGGAAGAAGGGAATATTACACCGATACCCCAGGATGAAGCCGAAGCAACCTATGCTCCGCGGATTGATCGGGAAACGGGAAAAATCAACTGGGATGCCCCGGCAAGGGCAATACACAATCTTGTCAGGGGCACCGATCCGTGGCCGGGCGCCTATTCATTCCTGAACGGGAAGCGCATGCGAATATGGAAGACAACGGTATACGATGAGGAGAAAATATCCGGTGAAAAACCGGGGACGATAATCGAAGTAAATAAAGACGGCTTTATTGTGCAAGCAGGGAAAGGCATACTGAACATTTCAGAAATTCAATGTGACAGCGGTAAGAGAATGAAGGTTGAACAGTATATTTGCGGTTATAAGGTAAAGTCAGGGGATTGCTTTGGGTCAGAATAACTATTTTCGGAATCTTTCGGTAACAATTATGGGCGTCCTTTTTGTCCTGACTGCAGTAACAGTAATTGCTGCAGTATTTTTCAGCGTGGAGTTTTACCGTGCTGTTTTTTTTATTATTGCAATATTACTTGTGCTTTTTTTGCTTTTTCTCCTTGCAGGGTTTATCATTATCAGCAGAAGCTCAGGAAAAAATGAAGCAACTACGTACAGGCCGGGTTTTTCCGGTTCCTTGTTAACGCCCGTTGCATTCAGGTTTTTCATGCCTGTATTGCTGTTTGCAAGCGATGTTTTCAACTACAGGAAGGAAGAAATAAGAAGGGTTTACATAAAGGCAAACAATGATTATGTGCTTTCGCTCGGAAAAAAGGTTCCGCCCGAGAAACTTCTTGTAATACTGCCCCACTGCCTGCAGTGGTCGGAATGCGGCTATCGCATGCGGGAAGGGCTTAATGAATGCCGTCAGTGCAACAGGTGCAGTCTTGGTAAGATTAAGGAACTGGCAAAAAAACATGGTGTAATGGTGACTCTTGCAACAGGAGGCACATCGGCAAGAAAAGCGGTAAGGGATCTAAAACCCGGTTTGGTTGTTGCCGTTGCCTGTGAAAGGGATCTTTCATCGGGCATAATGGATGTCAGAGGACTTCCTGTATACGGTATAATAAACGAAAGGCCGAACGGCCCGTGCAGGGATACCCTTGTTGATGCCGGGGAATTGGAAAAGGTTTTACGGTATTTTATCACGGAACGGAATTGATATATGAAAAAAACTGCGGTATTTCTTATACTTGTTATTGTCATAATAATGGTTGTCATAACGGCCTTGTTTTTCGGATCCGGACCCGGACAGGAGCAGGCCGGCGATGATGGAAAAGAAAACATTGATTACAGTAATAACAGTGGTGAGAGAGATGAAAGCGGCAGCGGTAATGCAGGAAACAGCCCTGATCCCGGTGCAGTAACGCCGGCACAGGATCCTGTCAAAGCAATGCTTGAAAATATGACTCTCGATGAAAAAATAGGCCAGCTTTTTATTGTATCACTGCGCTCGTTTAAAGAAACAGAGCCGGTACTGACTGCCGATGAAAAGGTAAAGTCCGGTATTGAAAAATATAAAATCGGGGGAGTTATTCTCTTTGCAGAAAATATAAAATCAATACCACAAACGGCAGGTTTGACAGAAGCTCTTCAAAAATGCTCGGAAATACCTCTTTTTATCGCAGTGGATGAAGAGGGCGGGAAGGTCAGCCGTATTACAAAAAGCGCGGAAATGCATGCAACTGTTTTCCCGGACAATTCCGTGATAGGCGAAACAAAAAACCCTGAGCTTGCAAAACAGGTGGCATCGGCTATTGCCAGGGAAATCTCGTCCCTTGGTTTTAATATGAATTTTGCGCCTGTTGCAGATATTAACACAAACCCGGAAAATCCCGTTATCGGCACAAGGTCTTACGGAAGCAGCGCAGAGGAAGTAAGTTTAATGGTGGCTGCTGCAGTCGATGGTATACAGAGCCATCCTGTTTCAGCGGTTTTAAAGCATTTTCCAGGTCATGGCGATACAGGCAGCGATACGCATTATGGCGCAGCAAGTGTAAGCCATACGAAGGAACGCCTTCTAAGTACCGAGCTTTTACCCTTTATTGCAGGAATTCAAAACGGAGCTGACGGAGTTATGACTGCCCATATACTGACCCCTGAAATTCACGGTGAAAACGTGCCTGCAACGCTGAAACCCGAAATACTTACGGGAATACTCAGAAATGAACTGGGGTTCGACGGGCTGATAATCACGGATGCACTGAACATGGGAGCCATAACCAAACACTTCAGTTCGGATGAGGCGGCTGTTAAAGCAGTACTTGCCGGTGCTGACATACTCCTTATGCCCGAGAACCTCGATCTTGCAATATCAGGTATAAAAAAAGCATGTAATGACGGGCTGATACCTGTTGATAGAATAGATGAGTCTGTCGAAAGAATACTCAGGATTAAATACAAAAGAAACCTTTTCGGCAGCATTGAAAGGGAGGATCCTGAAAAAGTTCTGGGTTGCAGTGAACATCTAAGGCTCGCAGACAGTATTTCAGGAAAACAGTGATTTCCATTCTATTATCAGGTATATTGAATTTACTGTACGTATGTTTGCAGATTATTATTAACGGAAGAGAGGTATTTGCATGGATTGGCTTAATTCTGTTCTGGGGAAATTCTCTAACACACTTACAAATACGGTTCTTAATATTGAAATATGGCGGATAATTGCAGCGGGACTGATTCTGACTGCTGCCATGGCATTAAGGAAGATACTGGTGAATGCCCTTATACTGCTCCTTAAAAAAATCACCGCAAAAACAAGCACCAGGCTGGATGATGAGCTGGTAGACGCTGCAGCTCCTCCTGCAAGGCTGTTAATTATCACAATCGGCTTTTACTTTGCCATTTTTGTTCTTGGTTTCAAGGTAACCGATGAGTCGTTGCCCGGGCATATAATCCGTTCATTGATAATATTCTCGGTGTTCTGGGCAATATACCGCGCAGCGGGGACTATAACACGTTTGTTTGAAAGGTTTTCTAAAAAGACGCAGACAAAGCTGGACGATTTACTGTTTCCGTTTATAAACAAGGGCATTAAGGTAATCGTCGTAGTGGTGGGCATAACTGTTATTGCTAAGGAGTGGAGGTATGATCTTGGAGCTCTGCTGACAGGTCTCGGGCTCGGAGGTCTTGCCTTTGCGCTTGCTGCACAGGAAACGCTGGCAAACCTGTTCGGCGGACTGACAATTATGATGGACAAACCTTTCAATGTTGGTGATTATATCCAGTTCAGCGGCATTGAAGGTACTGTTGAAGACATAGGTTTCAGGAGCACAAGAATCCGAACTCCTGATCAGACTGTTGTAACAGTACCCAATTCTTCAATTGCAAAAGAGAAAGTCACAAACTGTTCGAGACGTGACAGAAGAAGGGTAAGGTTCAGTCTCCCGGTGAAGTACAACACAACATCACAGAAAATGGAAAAACTTATTATAAGGGTAAGAGAGATGCTTACCAGTCACCCGGATGTACACCCTGAAACAGTTCTTGTTTATTTTGACGGTTTCGGCACCAACGGCTATGAACTGCTTCTTGTTTTCTTTACAAGGACTGTAAGCTACAAGGATTATCTTTCAATAAAGGAAGACGTAAACATGAAACTTATGCATATCCTGGATGAGCTCGGGATCGAGGCGGCTATACCCGTGACAGATGTGTACCTGGAGAAAAGATAGTTTTGTTCGTTTCCATGAGTTATATTATATATTTATCAACTGCTTGCAAAGGGAGAGAAGAATGCCCGAAAAAAAACTGCTGCTTCACATATGCTGTGCGCCTTGCGCCACAGGAGTCATCAATAAGTTGAAAAGCGACGGCGGCTTTGATATAACAGGCCTTTATTACAACCCGAACATTCATCCTTCGGCGGAGAATGAAGCCCGCAAAAACTCGGTAATCACCCTGTCGAAAGACGAAAATATCAGGGTGTTGCATGATGACCTTATTATGCTTGACTACTGGAAGGAAAACCTTGAAGGGGACAAGGACCGCCGCTGCAGGTTCTGTTATTCCATAAGAATCGATCATGTCGCCAAAACGGCAAAAGAAATGGGGTTTGATGCTTTCACAACAAGCCTCCTTATAAGTCCGTGGCAGGATCATGAAAAAATACGCGAGATTGCTGAAGCTGTACAGAAAAAATATGGTGTCCTTTTTTTATACCAGGATTTCAGGCCTTTCTACAGGGAAGGGAAAAACGAAGCCTGGAAAAGGGGCTATTATTTGCAGAAATACTGCGGATGCGTTTTTTCATACAGTGAATCAGATCACAAAAAGAAACCGGTTTATAACTTTTGATAATGAGTCCTCCCGGGTATCCGATGAAATATTAAATTGATAAAAAAATCCTGACATTTTGTTGATTTAATGTTAAAATATGATTATAAATATTACCATTCTGTTAAATTATATAGTTTGTTATCAGCATTATGTATAAAAATGCCGAAATACCTGGTATAGAGGACTATTATGGGGGATTATACAAATGAAAAAGATTGCTGGTGTTTTAATGCTTGTTTTTACTTTTTCCATAATACTTTCGAATATATCCTTCGCACAGGAAATAACCGTGGATATTGCCGGAAAAAAATCCGCATACACGGGAAATGTGTACAGCCTTGAATTAAACGGTGTATGGGTTCCTACACAAACACCGTGCATAGTTATTTCCGGTGTCGCTTATGTTCCTTTACGTGAGGTATTCCAGGATTATCTCGGAATGACGGTCGGATATGACAACAATAATGGTATCGCGTATGTCCAGCAGGGTTCCAAAAAGATGGAATTCAGCTTCAGTAACCAGGCTATTTACCAAAACGGTGCAAAAGTTAATACCCACCTGCCCGTTGCATCTGTTAACGGGAATATAATGGTTCCCCTGTCTTTGACAGCCGGATATTTCGGATATACCGTATCTGCGAAGGACACCGGCAAAATTCTGACCATCCAGTGGAGCAAAAAGGAAGAAAACACTGCAATAGTGAAGGAAGCCAAGCCTTCCGGTAATGTGAGAAAAATATCGTATTATACTGAAAACGGGAAAGAAGTTATCTTTGCAGAAACAACAGCAGATAAGGTATCAAGGCATTTTGTACTGGCTCCGATAGAGGGTAATCCCTATTACAGGCTGTGCGTCCAGTTCGGAAATGCCTTTATTGAAAAGCCTGGCAAACTTGATGTTTATGCAGGCTCTGTGCAGCAGGTTCGCTACGCACAGGTGGATAACAGCAGCAATACTGCAAACATTGTTATAGAAATAAACCATGACCCGAAATACTCTGTTGACGTAGTATCGAATGGTATTAAAATAACCATCCTGTCGGCGAAATCCGATTCTGCTCCGATTAACACACCTGAACCGACAAAGGCTGCCGAACCCACAAAAGCACCAACACCGGCACCGACCGAACCTCCAAAGCCATCGCCGACGACTGCGCCTTCACCAACACCGAAGCCTTCGGAAGCACCAAAGCCGTCACCGACGCCCATGCCAACTCCGGTGCCTGCAACACCATCCCCTGTTTCCGGGGCTGAAGAGGTTGGCAGCGGCGCTGTTCGCTACACGCTGGACGGTGATGAGCTGATTATCTGGATTGACGGTGTGAACCTTGAGAAGGAAATAAGGGAAAACCCTGCCCAGTACAGGGTAGAATACAGGAATATTGAAAAAATACTGCAGATTAAAATGCCCATAAACAATAAATTCAAAACCGAGGCCCTTCCGGGAGCGCTGAAACTTCATGGCATAATAACGTCGAACAATAAGTTCGACCAGGAAACCACGATCAGGATCTCTGGGAAGGAAGATTTCAGCTGGGTTCTTGCCTCAAACGGAAATGACGGCACAAAAATCATAATAGGTGACTCAAACGGTACGGTTAATAATCCGATACCATCAACCATGCCCGCAAGCCCCACTCCGACACCTGTGCCGTCAAAGCCTGCAACACCGCAGGCTACACCAAGTCCGATGCCTACACCGACACCGGCATCAACACCTGCTCCTACACCGGTGCCTTCGTCCGATAGCCCTATAAGCCGCGGAGGTGAGCGTTCGGGAACGGTTACATATGTAGCCGGCGCCAGGCAGGTAATAATTGATGCGGCAGCACTGAATGATTATAACGTTTTCAGGCTGACCAATCCTGCAAGGATAGTCGTTGATATATATGACAACGTTATTGAATCAAAAGAGGACAAGGTACCTGACAGCTGGCTTTATACAAAGATCCGATCAGGCCAGTTCAATAAATCAACAGCAAGAATTGTACTTGAAATTCCTGAAGATATTGATTATGAAACCACAAGGAACGGTAACAGGCTGACCCTGGATCTTTCAAAATCAGGAATCCGCAACTTAGCTGTCACGGGTGATGTCGGCACCTTCTCAATCCGGCTTGCCGGCGACGGTATAAAGGATAAGTTTGAAAAAAATATGAAAGATATCATTACTGATAATGATATTATATCCAAAACTTTTACCTTTCTTTTCCCGAACAGGATAATTGATTTGGGCAACGGAAAACTTGAAATAGGGGATACGGTTATAAAATCAGTACATACCCTTACTTCAGGAAACAGCACATTCCTTGCCATAACCAGCCAGGCTGAAAATGTGGAGTATGTCATCCGTTACACGAATAACGGCAATGAGGTGCTGATTGAACCGAAAACGGGTGCGAATACGGGAATAGGAACCGGAGAAGGTACAGGGACTAAACCCGGAACGGGAACAGGGTCAAACACCGATCCAGGCAATACACCCGATCCTGTACCGGGCGGAAAACTGGTTGTTCTTGATGCAGGGCATGGCGGTTCGGATCCCGGAGCCACTTACGGGAAAGATGAAAAATGGTATAACCTTGACATCACCTTAAGGCTTGAAAAATTGCTGAAGGACAGGGGAGTCAATGTAAAACTTACAAGGACGACGGATGTTTTTGTCGGGCTCGATGAAAGGGCGGAGATGGCCAACGAATGGGGCGCTGATGTTTTCATCAGTGTACATCACAACGCCCTGATGAAAGCCATGCATGGTACGATGACCTTTTTCTATACAGGCAGTTATAAAGGCAAGGAGTATGCTACGATTATACACAATGATATGCTGAAAAACCTTGGCAGCAATGACCTTGGCGTAAGATCGGCAAACTTCGTGGTGCTGAAGAAAACCAAGATGCCGGCAGTGCTTGTTGAAATAGGCTGCCTGACAAATGATGATGAACTTGCAAAACTCAATACCGAGGAATACAGGCAGAAAGCCGCCGAATCCCTGTGCGAGAGCATAATAAAAATAATATCTCAATAATGTGATGGATAACAGACCGTATAAATATATATAAAAAGTAAATAAAAAAATCAAAGGAATTCATTTATTCTTTTGATTTTTTTATATTTCCTATTATGATAATATGTATAATGAGTAATTTTTAAGTATTTACTCAAAATAAAAAAGCAAACGGTTTCGTTGCTTTATATTTTTTTATGAAAGGATCCTGAATATGCAGCGTATTGACGGTAGGAAAAATAATGAGTTAAGGAATGTCCGAATAACACGAAACTATATATCCCATGCTGAAGGTTCGGTCCTTGTTGAGTTTGGAAATACAAAAGTAATTTGCACGGCTTCTGTTGACGACAAGGTTCCCCCTTTTAAAAAAGGTACGGGAGAAGGCTGGGTAACAGCGGAATACAGTATGCTTCCAAGGTCAACCCAGATACGGAATGTACGCGATATAACCAAGCTCAAGTTAAACGGCAGATCAACTGAAATTCAGCGGCTAATAGGACGTTCTTTACGTTCTGTTGTTGATTTTAAAGCTCTTGGCGAACGTTCAATCATAATAGACTGCGATGTAATCCAGGCTGACGGAGGCACAAGAACAGCCTCCATTACAGGCGGGTTTATCGCATTGATGGATGCATGCAGTTACCTTGTGGACAAGAATATAATAGCCGAAATTCCGGTTAAGGATTTTGTTGCTGCTGTAAGTGTGGGAATTTTTAATGACAATATTCTGCTTGATTTATGTTATGAAGAAGACTCCAATGCTACCGTGGATATGAACGTTGTTATGACCGATTCCGGAAAACTGATTGAGGTACAGGCCACAGGCGAACTGTCATCTTTTTCCCGGGACGATATGAATCAGTTGCTGGACATAGCTGAAAAGGGAATAGCCGAATTAATCGAAATACAAAAGAATATTCTTCTGGAAGGGTTCGTGTGATTGACAGTTATGGAGAAGCTGGTTATTGCATCGGGAAATGCCGGAAAAATTAAAGAAATAAAAACAATTTTGAATAAACTCCCGTTTAATGTTGTTTCAATGAGGGATGAAGGATATAATACAGACTTCGATGAAACAGGGGCAACTTTCAGGGAAAATGCACTGATCAAGGCAAATACCCTTAAAAGAGCCGTTAACGGAATTGTCCTGGCCGATGACAGCGGGCTCGAAATTGATTTTCTAAACGGAGCCCCGGGAATTTTCACTTCCCGTTTTGCCGGAGAGAATGCACATCAGCATGAGAAGAACATCAAAATAATAAATCTTCTGAAGGGTATTGATGAAAAATACAGGACCTGCAGGTTTGTATGCGCCATTGCTTTTGTTTCCGACAAAATAAGCTTTACCGTTGAAGAGTCGACAGAGGGGATTATATCCTGCGAACCCCGCGGTGATGCCGGTTTCGGTTATGATCCTATTTTTTTTGTGCCGGAATACGGTAAAACATTTGCAGAACTGCCCGAGAGCATAAAAAACAGAATTAGTCACAGGGCAAAAGCTCTTGAGAAACTGCACCGGGAGCTGTCAGTCATATACGGTATATGAATGGCCGGTTCAGATGATTTTTTATCAGATTGCAGGAGTTGAATGTGTTAATTATGACCAGAATACTTGTTATGAGCGACACCCATGGTGACACAAGCCTTGCTGAAAAAGTGCTCAGAAAGAACAGGGACGTTGATATTGTGATTCACCTCGGGGATTATTGCAGGGATGCTGATAAATTGCAGAATCTATATCCTGATATCCGATTTGAATATGTGTACGGAAACTGTGATTTTATGATTGGCAATGTTCCAATGGAGAAACTTATAGAAATAGAAGGTCAGCGTATATTGCTGACACACGGGCACCGGTATTCCGTCAAGTGGGGTATTGAAAAACTCCGGGACAGGGCACATAATGATAATATACAGCTTGTCCTGTTCGGGCATACACATATGCAGCAGGTTGTATACGGCCCCGGATATGTTATACTAAACCCGGGCAGTATTTCCGAACCAAGGGGCGACGACAGGGAATCATACGCTATTGTTGTAATAGATGACAAAAAAATAAAAGTGGAACTGAAAAAAGCAGTCTGAAACTTGTTATACTTTGCTTAAAAGGAGAGGAGTACTGCATTGTCACTTATTTATTTTGATAACAGTGCTACAACTTCGGTATATCCTGAAGTCCTGCAAACAATGAATGAAGTGTACACGAAATATTACGGAAACCCTTCCTCGCTTCACAAACTGGGGAACGAGGCGGATAAACTGCTTCAGAAAGCAAGGGAAACAATAGGGGGAACACTGGGTATACCTGATTACTGTATTTATTTTACTTCGGGTGGAACCGAATCAAACAACTGGGCGGTAAAAGGGGTTGCCAGGGCCAACAAAAGAAGGGGCGACAGGATTATTACCACGAAAACAGAGCATCCGTCGGTACTGGAGTGTTTCAAATATCTTGAAACAGAAGGCTTTTCACCCTGTTTTCTTGACGTGGACAGCAATGGCCTCGTAAATCCAGATGAGGCAGTTGAAAAGGTTGATGATAAAACCATACTCTTCAGTTTTATACTTGTAAACAACGAAACGGGTGCGATTCAGAAAGCCGGGGAAATAATCAGAAAAGTTCGCCTGAAGAACCCGAAAACTATTATACACATAGACGCGGTACAGGCTTATGGAAAAATTCCTGTCAGCCTTCCAAGGCTGGACGCAGACCTTATGTCGTTAAGTTCACATAAAATCCACGGCCCCAAGGGCTGCGGCGCATTATATATAAAAAAGAATACGCATATAATACCGATTATGCATGGAGGAGGACAGGAAAACAAATACCGCTCGGGAACCGAGAATCTGCCTGCAATATGCGGTTTTTCTAAGGCTGCTGAAATAATCCACGATAGGATGGAAGAAAACAGAAGAAGAGTAACCGAAATTAAAAACACCGTTCTTCAGGGGCTTCGGGAGGAATTTGGAGACCGTTTCCATGTAAATTCCCCTGAAGATGCCTATGAAGGAATCCTGAACATTGCATTCCCCAGGGTGAAGGCGCAGGTTCTTATGCACCACCTTGAAACAAGGAATATTATTGTTTCAACCGGATCTGCGTGCTCTTCACGAAAAAACGTGCAAAGTCATGTGCTTACGGCAATGAACCTTTCGAAAGAAAGAACCGAAGGTGCGATACGGCTCAGCTTCTCGGGCATGAATACCGTTGATGAAGCTGTGGAATTTGTTCAGGCTGTCAGGGAAATAGTACCTGAGATAAGGTATTGAAAATATTCTGCTTATTATAAAATGAAACGGGGATTACGATGAAAACGATAATACTGGTACGTTATGAGGAGATTTTTCTTAAAGGTCTGAATAAGCCTGCCTTTGAGGCAAAACTTGTAAAAAACATGAAGCAGGTTTTGAAAGGCCTCGGTCCTGTAAATATAACAAGGTCACAGAGCAGGATATATGTTGAACCCGAGGCAGAAGACTATCCCGTTGACGAGGCAATAATGCGCCTTACAAAGGTCTTCGGCATTGCCTCTGTAAGCCCTGTTCATAAAATAGAAACCAATCTTGAGACAATATACGAAAAAGCAGTTGACATGACCAGGGAAATAACAGCCAAAACGGGTTACAAAACCTTTAAAGTGGAAACAAAACGCGCCAACAAGAAATTCCCGCTTAAATCAATGGAAGTTTCAAGGGAACTGGGAGCGGTACTGCTTCGAAATATCCCGGTGCTGAAAGTTGATGTCAATAACCCTGATTTCATCGTATATGTTGAAATACGGGATTACACCTATATCTACTCCGAAATCGTCCCCGCCGTGAAAGGGCTTCCGGTAGGTTCAAACGGCAGGGCTACTCTCCTTCTGTCAGGAGGGATAGACAGCCCGGTTGCCGGGTGGATGGTTGCAAAACGAGGGGTTAAGATTGATGCAGTGCATTTTTACAGTTATCCGTATACCAGCGAGAAGGCAAAGGAAAAGGTCGTCCGCCTTGGCAGAATACTGTCTGAATACAACTTAGGCATGAAACTTTATATCGTACCCTTTACCGAAATCCAGCTTGCCATAAACCAAAAATGCCCGGAGGAATACCTTACGATTATTATGAGAAGATTCATGATGAAAATTGCAGAAATAATAGCCCAGAAAAACGGTTCCTTAGGGCTTGTGACCGGTGAAGCGATAGGGCAGGTGGCAAGCCAGACCCTTGAAAGCCTCCTGGTTACCAACAATGCCGTGTCACTCCCCGTGTACAGGCCGTGTATAGGCATGGACAAAAACGAAGTGGTTGATATTGCAAAAAGGATAGGGACCTATGAAACTTCGATACTTCCCTATGAAGACTGCTGTACTGTTTTTGTTGCAAAGCATCCTGTAACAAAACCAAAACTTCAGAAGACGATGGAATACGAGTCTGTCCTCAATATTGACGAACTGATTCAAAAAGCCGTGGATGGTGTTGAGGTGATAGAGATAGAATAAATCAAATCGGCCCGAATACTATATACTGGTGATGTATATGGTATTTAGAAGGGTCGGGGACCTGAAAAAAAACTTGGTGCGTAAGAAAAACACCGGGGCAAAAAGCCCTAATCTGTGGCTTTTTTGGGGCCTGTTATTACTGCTTGCCGTTTTATCGGTTTTTTTGCATCTTCAATATGTTCTAAATCTTGATACTATTTATCCGAATATTTATATCGACGGGATTGATGTCGGAGGACTACACTGCAAAGAGGCTTTGGCCCTTCTCAAGGAAAACATTGATACGTCCTATCTCAGTGATTATTTCATCCTTTCGGTACCGCAGAAACAGTACAGGATATATTTTTCCGATATTGATTATAAACCCGATTATGACAAGGCTGTTGAACTTGCCTACAGTATCGGCAGAACAGGGAATGCCTTTCAGAGGCTTAGCGAAATCGCGAAGGTTTTAAGGAAACCACTGTCTATTACGCCAAAAATGTGCTATAATATCGGGAAGATGGAGAGAATACTTGAAAGCATCAGCAGGGAAACATTCAAGGAACCGCAGAATGCCCGGATTGAAATTTTTAACGGCAAAGTGGAGATTCAGCCGCATGCAGCAGGTTTTTTTGCAGACATTGATAAAAACCTGATGAGAATAGATAATTTTCTGGTTAACATGGTATGGGACAAAGTCGAATTATATTATGAAGAGATTCTCCCGGACATTACAACACAGATGGTTGAGAGAATCACGTATAAACTCGGTGAATTTGAAACCAGTTTCAATCCTGCCAATGAGCCGAGAGTACATAATATTAAGACTGCCTGCAGCAAAATAAATCAGAAGCTTCTTCTTGCCGGGGAAGAGTTCTCTATGGACATGGCTCTTGGCGACAGAACCGAGAGAAACGGGTACAAAACGGCAAAGGTAATAGTAAATAATGAACTTGTGGACGGACTGGGCGGCGGCATATGCCAGGTAGCATCAACCATTTATAACACGGTTCTTTTGTCAGGGCTTGAAGTGCTGGAAAGAAGAAATCATACACTGCCGCTCTCGTATATAGAAATGGGCAGGGATGCAACCATATCCCAGGGCTATATTGATTTCAGGTTCAGGAACAACACGGGTTATGCAATTCTCATTGAAGCTAAGACTGCGGCAAACAGGGTGATAGTGACAATATGGGGCTGTGAACCCGAGATAAAAACTTTTATAAGAATCAGGACAAGGATTGTTGAAAAGATAGAACCCGAAGGGATTGAAAAAATAACCGATCCTTCGCTGAAGCCAGGGGAAACCGTAGTCATCCGGGAGGCAAAGCCCGGCTACAAGGTTGAAGTATACAGGGATGTCATGGATATGTCCGGGAAGTTGATAAAAACAGATTTAATATCTGTTGATACATATTATCCGCAAAAGAAAAAAATAAGAACAGGCTTGGGTGAGAATGAAAAAAGGTGATGATCAAATGGCAAATCTTGAACCTGTTTACAACTCTGAAATCATATGCCCTGTTTGCGAAAAAAAGATAAAGGTAGCAAAGGTACGCTCAAAATTTGTGAAACTGAAAAAACAGGACGACGATTTCTGCCCTCATTATGAATCGGTTAATCCGGTCCTTTATGAAGCATGGGTCTGCAGTCATTGCGGGTATGCCGCCCATAGTACGGTTTTTGACAACATAACACCGAACGGTCGAAAAGCCATACTTGAGAGAATAACAAGTAACTGGACAAGCCGTGATTTTACAGGTGAACGGAATTACGAGCAGGCCCTTGAAGCTTTCAAAATTGTTTTGTACAATTTACAGGTAAGGGAGGCGCCATATTCCGAGTTTGCAAAAATCTGCCTCAGAATAGCATGGCTTTACAGGTATATGAATATGCCGGAGGAAGAGGAAAGGTTTCTGAAATATTCTTATGATTACTACAAGAAGGTTTATACTCGGGAAAGTTCGAAAAACAGCGATCTTGATGAATTTACCATAATGTATATAATAGGGGTACTGGCAAAAAAACTTAATATGATCAAAGATGCGGTATTCTGGTTCAGCAGGCTGGTATCATTTTCGGCTGATCCGGCCGAAAGGAGCAGAATCAAGCCAATTATTCTGCAAAATGCAAGAGAGCAGATATACCAGCTGAGAATGGAAATGAAAAATGAAGACAATCCTGGTGATGACAATAAATCTGAGAATTAAGGTGAATTGAATGAAAATCGGAAAGATGCCGAATGAAATACTTGAGACCCTTGTTTTAAACAAATTCCGGAACAACAGGAAGGAAGTAATTGTAAGGCCGTCAGTCGGCGAAGACTGCGGTGCCGTCGATTTTGGCCGCGAAATCTGTGTTATATCCACCGACCCGATAACAGGTACAGAAAGCCGGATAGGTACAATAGCCGTTAATGTGGCTTTGAATGATATAGCATCAAGCGGAGCGGAACCGATAGGGCTGATGGTTACAATGCTTATTCCTCCAGATGCGTCACTGTCAGATGTTGAGAATGTTGTAAACCAGCTTGCCGAAGAGGCTGCAAAAACTAATGTGGACATAATCGGCGGGCATACCGAAGTCACCGATGCAGTTAACAGGTTTGTAATGAGCATTACTGCCATTGGCAGAACCATCAACAGAACGGTTATAAGAACGTCGGGCGCAAAACCGGACGACGACCTGGTCCTGACAAAATATGCAGGTCTTGAGGGAACATCGATCCTTGCCCATGATTACGAAAAAGAGTTGGAAATAAAGCTCGGAAAAGAGATTGTCGGGACTGCGAAAAATTTCATAAACAGCATCAGCGTAATAAAAGAAGGTCTTATTGCAGCGAAATTCGGCGCTCATGCCATGCACGACGTAACAGAAGGCGGAGTTTTGGGGGCGGTCTGGGAGATGTGCCATGCTTCGGGCTGCGGTGCTGTGGTATATAAAAACAAAATTCCTGTGCTTAAGGAAACCAGGCTTATATGCGAGCACTTCAATATAGATCCGCTGAAACTTATATCCAGCGGCTGCATGTTAATTGCCTGCGAAAACGGGGGAAGACTTTCGGAAGAATTATCGGACATCGGTGTTAAGGCGGCTGTTATTGGCAGGATTACCGGGGACAGGAGCATTTTACTGTCAGAAAATGAAAAGGACGTAATTATCCCACCGCCGGAATCCGATGAGCTGTACAAGGTTAACAGCGGCCTGTGAACGAATTATAAAACTGTTTGTTTCACCCGGGGAGAAGATGACGGAAATTTATTATGTAAAAAAAGTTGTGAGGATTGAAGTCATGGATATCTTGTTACCGGTGTTAATTTTTATTACAGGTCTTGTATTTGGTTCATTTTTTAATGTAGTTATTTACAGGCTGCCGAGAGAGGAATCAATAGTGGCTCCCCGTTCGGCCTGTCCTTCCTGCGGGACAACCCTTAAGCCGGCAGACCTTGTTCCCATATTCAGTTTCATTTTCCTTAAGGGGAAATGCCGTTACTGCAAGTCTAAAATCTCATTCCGGTATCCACTTATTGAATTTGTTTCAGGTATTGTTTTTGTTGTTCTGTTTCTGAAATACGGTTTATCGATTGAATTCATATTTACAGTATTCCTGATGTCTGTATTGATAATGGTGTTCTTTATTGACCTGGATCATATGATAATTCCAAATGAACTGGTAATAGCAGGCCTTGCAGGCGGTATTGTTCTGTTTATATTACGTTTCTTCCTTTACGACAGTCTGCTTGACGGTGCGGCATGGTATTCACCTCTACTTGGAATGCTGGTTACCTCGGGTTCGCTTTTTTTGATTGCACTGATAGGCCTGGCCATTTACGGCACGGATGCCTTTGGAATGGGGGACGTGAAAATTTTTCTTCCGATAGGTTTGATCCTTGGTTTTAAACTTGCATTGATATCACTGATATTTTCAGTCTTCATCGGGGGTTTTGCCGGACTTTTTCTGATTATAACAGGCCTGAAGGAAAGAAGAAGCCACATCCCGTTCGGACCTTTCATTGTTTCGGGGACTTTCCTGGCAATTCTGTTTGGTCATGAATTTTTCACATGGTATACAGGACTCCTTTAACCCGGAGGAAAGAAGCCGGTATACAGCTTTGACATATCAGGGAATGCCTGTTTTATTACAGGCATTTTTTTATGTGCATTTCATTTATGTTACATTAACTTCACAGTTCAATGACAGTTTGTTTGTTGCCCCAAAAATTAACTGTACAGAATCGTAAAATATAATCGGAAGGGAATAGTTTGATTTTTGGAGGTGAAAGCGGACTGCATTTTAAAACCGTTCTGAAAGATTCTGCATCATATTCAGTGGAATTGATAATTGTACATTCAATAAAACAGGATTCTGATTAATATTATTAAAATAATAATGGATATAAACGGAGGTTGCCATGAAAGGAATTAAAATTTTATCAGCGTTTTTAGTTACATGTTTGTTAATATCGGTATTAGCGGTTCAAAGTGTTGCAGCGAACGGTTATTCTACCGTCAGCGGTGTAATTTCACTGCCCGATAACGATATTGCGCCTTCGGGAGGAGTAAAGATATTGCTGATTATCGGTACCGACAATAATACTCCCAACGACAAAAATGATGATAAGTCTGTTACAACCGAACTGACAATTCCAAAAGGCCTAAGTTCTGTTGCATACACAGTCCAGGTGCCGAAAAGCCAGAATACAAAAGCAAAATACTCCGTATACTATACCGCAGGCAACGGGTATGCTCCCTTTGGATGGTACAGCAGCAGCGGAACCACTGCTATAAAGGAGAACAGGACGCTTATTGACGTTAATGCCGGCAATGTCAGCGGAGTTGATATCAGGATTCTGCCGGGCAGAACCATTTCAGGATGTATTGTACTGGACGGTAAGTCAAGGAAACCCTTAAATGATCTGAAATACACCGTTACTGCAATCCAGGAAGGTTCAAACGGGAAATCAAATGATGACGACATAATAGTAAGCAAAGAAGTAACAATAAAGGCAAACGATTATGATATATCCTATGAGCTGACTGTACCAATAAACTCTGCCAAAAAAGGGTACAAAGTCTATTACACATATGAAAATCAGGGCTATATCGAAAAGGGATACTATCACAGGAACGGAACCTCAAGGGATGAAAATGAGGTAACACTTATAGATGTGGCCAATACATCGGTTAAGGATATTGACCTTACAACACTGCCTTTCATCAATATAACAGGCAAGGTTAATCTTCCGGATAATGAGAAGGCTGCAGGAAAAGATATTGAAGTTACCGTCACAGCTTACAATAATAACTCAAAAGCCTCTGCTTCCGATGATTTCAGTTTCAGCAAGACTGTGAAAATACCAAAGGGTTCTGATTCTGCAGAATATTCACTGACTGTACCCGCCGTATCAACAGATTACATTGTGTCATACAAGGTTGTCACAAAGAACCCGGAGTATATTACTGAGGGTTACTATAGCAACGCCGGAACCATGAAGGACAAAAAAGATGCAACTCCATTAAAGGCAGAAGATAAGAATATTACGGGTATAGATCTTGATATCATCAGCAAAAAACCCGACCCGAAACCAGGCCCGAAACCGGATCCCGATAAGGAAATCATCAAGAAATACGATTTGAACGGTGATGGATACGTTAATGTGTATGATCTTTTAGACTTGGCTAAGGTAATTGTTGATCAGTACGAAAAGAAAGGTTTTGACAAAAACCTTGAACAGTACAACCGCAAACTTGATGAAAAAGACCTTGATATAATCAAAAAGGTATTCAAGCCTTTTACAAACAACCGTCATAAAGTTAAATGGTTCAATAATGTAAACAACTGGTTCAATTTTGAATTTGACTGGGAAAAGTATGACTGGAGTAAGTTTGACTGGAGCAAATTTGACTGGAGTAAGTTTGACTGGAGNNGTAAGTTTGACTGGAGTAAATTTGACTGGAATAAATATTTCTACTGGAATTCATGCAAAGATTATTTCAAGCCCCAAAATATAGGGAAAATTAAATAACATACCAAAATTCTCCTGGAACACTCACAGTCCCATAACCGACTGTGAGTGTTTTTTATTATCACCCTTTTGGGTGATTTTTTTGACCTCCTTCTGCTATATATTTTAAAACTGGCGTTTATCTCAACAGTTTCAAAAAACATGCGGATAAGAAGGATAAAGTATGGTATAATTCTATGATATGTTATAATAAAATGGGCAGGTAATTTAAGAATTTGATCATTTATACCTAAACCGGCAGTTAATATTGGAGGGGGGAAATAATGCTTGCAGAAAAAATAGCTGAGCATAATGAATGCAATCTTCAGTTTTATACTCTGGGAAGGTTTGAAATTTATCTGAAAAACAGGGGTTATTACAACTTGACAGGGAGATCCACCAAGCTGTGGTATCTTTTTAAGTATCTGCTTCTGAATAAGAGAAAAGGGATTCCTCCCGAAACTATTCTTGAAACCCTGTATCCCTATGAAGAATATGAAAACCCGAAAAACACGCTGCAGAATATTGTATATCGACTCAGGAAGGTTTTAAACCAGGAAGAGTTTTTTAGGGATTTCGGCTGCAATATTGTATATAACAACGGATGCTATTCGTTGTCTTTTAATGATGATGTTTTCCTTGATACTGACTATTTTGAGGAATATATACATAAAGCCGAATCACTTAAGAATATAAACCCCGACGAAGCAACAGAATGCTATGAAAATGCATTAAAGCTGTACTGCGGCGATTATTTTCCCGAACTCATCTACGAGGACTGGGTTATCCCGAAAAGGAACTATTATCGCAGGCTGTATATCCAGGCAGTAATGGAACTGGTAAAACTGTACCGTAAGAATATGGATTATGACAATATTATAAGGATCTGTGAACAGGCAATACAAATTGAACCATATGAAGAAGAATTACATATCTGCTTCATGGAAAACCTGATAGATAAGGGCAGAATTACAGAGGCACAGAATCACTATGAGTCATATACTTCAATGCTTTACAAGCAGTTCGGCATAAAACCCACGGCAGAGCTTCAGCAGGTTTATAAAATGCTTAAGAGCAGCGGAGCTGAACTGAATGACGTTGATGCTGAAGAGACATACTATGCTGACGAGGATTCTGCCGGTGCTTTTTATTGCGACAGGAATACATTCAACTCTATATACGTACTGGAAAAACGCAGAAGTGAAAGAACCGGGCATATAGTATTTGTGGTTTCGCTGACAGTGAATGAGAATCACTGTATATTCGGCGAGTTCAGAAAAAGCCTGGTTAAATCGCTGCGCAGAGGAGATGTTGTCACAACATGGTCAGGTAATGTTATTCTTGTTTTGCTGCCAAGGATGGAGTATAAGCAGATTATAGCAATAATGGACAGGATTATCAGGCAGTTTGGCAATGAGAGCAATAACTATGATATAAAGGTGAAAATCCTTACAAACCTTCCGGCAGACATTTAAATACCATGTTTTCGATGAAGTTTATCCGGGTATGTTAATTATGCGGTACAGTTCCGGGATTTTGGTTGACACAGGACAGGAAAATATTTAAACTTAAATAATAGCAGAATATTATTGAATGGGTGATGAATTGAGCGAGTTAACGGGTAAATTCAAAGAAGTTCTGGCGTCAGTACTGCCAATTACATTCATTGTACTGGTACTTCATTTTACTATCAGTCCGCTGGAACCGAGCATGCTGTATGCTTTTCTCATCGGTTCTGCTTTGGTGATTATTGGTCTTACGATATTTCTGTTCGGAATAAGTCAGGGTATTGAACCAATAGGTCATGATGTCGGAAACGCAATAACCCATATTAATATCTATTCGGTTGTAATTACAATTATACTGATACTTGGGTTTTTTATTTCATACGCCGAACCTGATCTGCACATACTTGCGAAGCAAGTGGCCAGCGTGACATCAGGCCAGTTTGATAATATCCTGATGGTAGTTGTTGTTTCGATCGGAATTGGTGTGATGATGACTCTTGGGATGCTTAGAATCCTAAAAAACATCCCGCTGAAATATGTGTTTACCGCTGCATATGGACTGATTCTAATACTGTCATTTTTCTCGTCGTCTGATTTTCTGGCTATAGCTTTTGATGCTTCCGGGGCTACGACAGGAGCAATCACCGTACCTTTTATGCTTTCACTTGCAGCAGGGTTTTCGGCAATAAAAAAGGACAGTAAACTGAGTGAAGCAGACAGCTTCGGATTAGTCGGAATCTCTTCAACGGGTGCCATTCTCGGTGTTCTGATAACAAGCCTTTTTATCGGCAACGGTAAACTTAACGGTACCTTGCCCGAGGCAGAAACAACGGATGCAACATTATGGGAAATTTACAGCACAAAACTGGTAACCATCGCCTGGGAGGCGTTTTTAACACTGCTGCCCATTATAATCACATACATACTCTTCGAGATATTTTTCTTCAAACACAAAAAGAGCAAGGTTATAGATGTCGTTCGTGGTATTGTTCTGACTTTCACCGGACTTGTGGTTTTCCTGCTGGGTGTAAACGGAGGTTTCATGGAAGTTGGAGCCCAGCTTGGAATACAGCTTGCATCACTGGACTCCAAGCTCCCGGTTCTCCTTGTTGCTTTGCTGCTCGGGCTTACCACAGTGCTTTCCGAGCCGGCTGTACATGTATTGACCCATCAGGTTGATGAAGTAACGGGTGGATCGGTCAGGCGCATACTGGTTCTTATTTTCCTGTCCATAGCAGTTGGCATGTCCATCTTTATGTCTGCACTGCGAATCCTGGTGCCGGAGATCCAGCTTTGGATGTACCTGCTTCCCGGGTTTGGTCTCGCTGTGATACTGTCTTTCCTTGTACCCGACTTGTTTGTGGGGATGGCCTTTGATGCAGGAGGAGTTGCATCCGGACCTATGACGGCAACCTTCTCTCTTGCTTTTGTTCAGGGTATTGCTGCCCGGATCCCTACAGCCGATGTGGTGGCAGATGGTTTTGGTATGATAGCAATAGTTGCAATGATGCCCATTATAGCAATAGAACTGCTTGGTGCCATCTACCAGGCAAAATCGCGCAGGGCACCGAAAGCAGCGGTTACAAAAAAGCGATCAATTGGAGGTAATCATAATGAACAGTGAATATCAGTACATGATTATGACATTCATTCTGAGTGAACACCAATGTCACAGATTTGGTCGCATGGCAAAGGAGAAAGACATTCGCGGCGGGGTTGTAGTGCTTGGTAAAGGCACGGTAAACAGTGCTACGCTGAATTTACTGGGAATAAAGAGTCAGAAAAAGGAAATCGTGAATATAATGGTTGAAAGGGAAAAGGCCAACGAGTTACTGGATTATTTTGCAAAAGAACTCCAGCTGAACGAACCCGGTCACGGGATTGCCTTTACAACTTCTGCAATAATCGCCGACCAGATAATAAAAAACGGGGAGAGTGCATGTAATACAGCACATATTATGGAGGGAGATGTTATGTATAAAAAGCTGACGGTTATTGTGAATCGCGGGATGGCTGATACAGTTATGGATATTGCCCGTAAATCCGGTGTTACGGGCGGAACGGTTATGCATGGCCGGGGAACAGGCTCGGAATTTACCGAAAAACTGTTTGGTATAGAGATCGTACCTGAAAAGGAACTGGTTGTAATATTAATGCCGGCTGAGCTTGTCAGCAGGGTAGTAGATGATTTGTACAGGGAACTTGAGCTGGATACCCCGGGAAACGGGATTTTGTTCGTGGAACCTGTTGTTGAAGTAAGAGGCCTTGCAAAGAACAATCCTTAACATCAGAATTCAGCAGGAAATCCGTGCATAAAACGGTGTAATATATTAAGAACACCCGAAAGAATACCATTTTCGGGTGTTCTTTTTTTAGTTTTCATTACGGCCTGTTTATCGCGACAGCTTTAAAACCTGCCTGGCTGGTCGTTCTTATCATATCACCCCTGGTACCGGGACTTAATCAAATTGCTTCCAACCTCCCCGGACAAGGAGATCATTTCATTAATGCATTCATGCTGTCCTTAGGCCCGAACAGTCTTTGCGGTCTATAGACAATTTCACAGCACACAAAGCACATAAATTTTTCCTGCCGGGATATTTGAGCGTCCGGTTTCATAAACTCTATTAGATGTGAGTGATATTAGATGTGAGTGAAATGTGACTGAAAAAAGAGTTATTTATGACCGTCATCCATTAAAGTGGATAAGGAAACAGAATTTATGCATTTATGCAGCCTGAGGGGTGTTATTATGAAAAAAAGATTAATTCTGATTTTTTTGGTACTTGCAATGTCCGTGTCACTTGTTGTTGGTACAACGATAGCGTTTTTTACGGCAGAAGCGGAAATAGACGATGTTACGTTTACCAACGGTAATGTAAAGGTAAAACCAGGAACAACAACAGTGTTTAAAGGTAAACCGCTAAACAATGTCAATCCGGGAGATTGTTACATATTGACATACAGATTTGAAAACTCCGGTTCAAAAAGGATTGAACTGAGAGTTACCGCAAATCCGGGCGACGGAACAGACCCTGATGCTGACGTAAAGTGGACAGGTGTAAACCTGGAGCTTTACAGCCATGAGAGAGAAGATCTGACCTGGAATGATTTCTTTGGCCTTGAAAATGTTTATGTCATTCCTCATCCATCAAGCAATGACTGGGTATTATACCAGGAAAATAGAGATGCTCCGGTACAGGCCTATTACCTTGGTGGTCCGGTGATGCCGGGGGATGTTGTTGAACTTAATCTCCTGGTGTATTTTGACTTGCTGCTGACCGGCAATGCGTACCAGGATGCAGTTTTCCACCTTGGAGGAAAAGTTGAAGCCGTACAGGCTACAAACGGTGCTCCGGATGAAGCATGGAAAGATGCATGGAAAGCTGTCAAAAGTGGTGGTTATGAATTTACATATCAGTACTGGTATGAAAAATGGCATGATTACGATCCGAAAAACATACCCTGTTATCATGCAGATTTGAATAACCCGGAACCGTCACCAACGCCGGATCCGACACCTACACCCGAGCCAACACCGACACCTGATCCGACGCCTACACCCGAGCCAACACCGACACCTGATCCGACGCCTACACCCGAGCCAACACCAACGCCTGATCCTACACCCACTCCAGATCCGAACAAGCTGGGTGGGAAAGTGGACGATTTTGATTATTGGTTCTCCGTTTCGCACAAAAACGGAAGAACATGCTATGACTGGATAACCAGGTTAACTGTAAACATTGACAAAGCTGTTGATAATAATAAGAATTTCAGCGGTTTCAAGGATGTAAAAGTCAAAATACATTATATCTACGGCCGTAGACTCGAATCAGAGGAAATTACGGTTAAGGATGTAGAGTTCAAAAAGAACGGGAAAGGCAGTTTTGAACTGGAGCTTGATGGATTTTACTTCATATACAAAGTGGATATAGAGATAGACGGAAAGCTGAAGGAAAAATATGTAGTTTTCTGAGGACTGCAGCCGTGAGCCGGTCCCGGTTGTGACCGAAATGTGAGTGAAATGAGAGTGAGATAAGACTGGTTTTTTGTATAACTTAGCATTGAGGAAAATATTGGGGGACAAATACAAATGGATAAGTACTGCAACAGCAGGAGAAAACTTAATAACGCAGGAACCGAAATAAAAAACTCTTCTTTTCTGTTGAAAATCAGATACAACCAGAACAATACGATACAGGGTTCCATCCAGTGGCTTGAAAAAAAGAAAACAATATGTTTCAGAAGCATGATGGAACTAATGAAGCTGCTGATAGAGGCAAACGGAAATGATGAGTATCGTACCTGGGACGGGGAAGAGGGCGCAATATCCGAAGTTCAGATACTAAGACACATATCGAATTTATAGGGGAGAATGGAAATGTGCAGGCATGTTCGGAAAGATATGGAAGCCGGAAAGAAAAAAACTGCAAAAAACAAGTGTTATAAAATCCTTGCAGCAGTGATGGTTATGCTTACTTCTGCATGCTTCCTGGCTGCACATGAATCAGCGCTGCCCGGAACAAGGGCAATTTTCCGGGACAGCAAGGAAAGCCATGTAACCCTTACTGTTGCTGAGGATGTTTATTTCAGCACACAAGCATTAACGATAAACGGTATTTTGAATGATTTGGATACGACCGGTGAAGATCCGACCGTGGCAGAAGATGTTTATGATACAAACCGGTTCAGTAACAGGATAATCGGTGAGTAATAAACAGGATGGGAGAGACAACGTATGATGCAAAACGTTGAGCAGTTTAAAACAAAAAAATCAGCTTTCAGGACAGTTCTGGATGTTTTAAGCACACTGTTCCTGGTAGTTTTAGGGGTGTTTATTGTCTGCATGCTTGTTTTCATGTTCAAAGGCATGAAGGAAAACGATACACCTTCAATTTTCGGACATCAGATATATATTGTACGCAGCAACAGTATGAGCCCTGCATTTGAAACAGGAAGCCTTCTGATTGTAAAGCAGGTTGACGCCCGGTCAGTACAGGTTAACGACGTAATAACCTTCAGGGGTGAAAACGACTCGGTTGCTACAACACACAGGGTGGTGGAAATTGTTGACGAGGACGGGCTGCATTTTATCACCCGCGGTGACGCAAACAACGTTAATGATCCGCTGCCTGTACCGGCTGATGAAGTAATCGGCAGGGTTGTATTCTCAATACCGTACATAGGCTATTTGCTCGGTTTTATCAGGACCAAGCAGGGATTGCTGATTTGCATTATAATACCGGCAATGATTATTATAGTTTCCCAGGTCCTTTCATTCGTAAGGGAATTAAAAAAGGAAAAAAAGAACGGCACAGAAAAGATTGGGACAGGTGTACAGGAACTGCTGAGCAATACGAGGCAGGAGGACTGACAGATGAAAAAAGTGCTCTCGGTTACAATTTTGGTTATTGCATGTATCCTGGTTGCCAGCGGATTAACCCTTGCCTATTTTTATGAAAGTAAAAATATACATCCCGTTCACTTTACAACAGGTTCGGTGAAAGTTGAGGTTGAACTGGAAAATGGCGACTGGGACGGCTGGAAACCCGGGAACGACAAGACAATAAAATGGTATTTCACCAACATGGGAACTATTGACGCCACACTGGCAGCAGAGATTAAAAAGGAATGGGACGTCAATACCGTAAACAGGAGTGTACAATATTCTGTTTATGAAAACCAGGACCAGGGCGAGCCCGAGGTAACATGGAAACTGATGGACGATAACTGGGAGCTTAATGATAACACCTACTGTTACAAAAATACAGTCAGGCCCAATGAAAGAGTACCCCTTGAGTTCAGTCTGTCCATTGAAGACATACCCGAAGGGTATGCAGGGGCGGATTACAATATAACATTAACCATTACGGCAACACAGGTTTTTGACGAATAAACTGCACAGGTAGACAAAGATTCGTTCATATTTTTTATGCACCCAAGTTGGCGAGGGGAGGTGAGAAAGTGAGAAAGAAACTGCTTATGAGTGCATTCTTCCTGGTCATTACTATTGCAATGGCTGCTGCAGCAACAATGGCATGGTTCACTGATAATGGCACCGCTGAAGATGCACAGTTTACTGCCGGAACAGTATCGATAGAAGCAGGAAGGAAAGTAATTTGTGACGGTACGGACAATAATGGTGAATACGCTGTTCGCAGGGAAGTCCTTCCGTTCCGGGTTGTGGAAGCAAAACAGGGTTATGCCGGTATCAACAATGATTTGCCTGTCAAAGAGACAAGATCCAATGAAGAAGCTGTCCTGACCCTTGGTACCGAGCAAGACGAATCAAATTTCTACAGCCTTGGCTTCGGTGGTGAAATGATCCTGGAATTTGATGCTGCGTTGTTCGACCCAGAAATAGTAATTGTTGTAGAGGACACCTGGGGTGGAAATTATCCGGATGAAACGGCTGAAGTATCTGTAAGCATGGACGGACAAACCTGGATTGTCATTGGTGAGGCTAACAACGAAAACCTGGACAAAAACCAGACACTCAGCCAGTTTAAATTTTCTGAAATTGACGTGGATATAAACTACATTAAATATATAAAAATAAAGGATACGACAGATGTTAAGCCATTTCGGGACAGGAACTACTCCTCTTCCGACAACTCGGTGGACGGGTTTGACCTGAATACCGTGAAGCTTACAGGTTATATCGCCGACGAAGATAACTGGAACCCGGGTGATACCAATTATACAAGGTATACTGTTAAGAACACCGGAACAAAGGCCATTAACCTGAGAGCCAAGTTAACAGGCGGCTGGTATGAGTATAAGAAGGATAAATACGGCGGTAAATGGGAACCTGTTGATTTACCGGCTGATAACGTTGTCATTTCTCCCGTAAGTGACGGTTGGGAAGAGCACGATGGTTATTTCTACTACAAGCCCGATATACCCGGAACATACACCGAACCGGACGAGAAGGAAAGAACTGTGGAACTTAGGGTATCCGTGCATCTGATCGGAGAACAGACCGACGACAGGTATCAGGGCAAACGCTATATTCTGAAAGCAGAGTTTGAAGCAGTCCAGGCGTCCAATAACGCCGCAAAGGATGTTTGGAATGTATCCATTTACGACTGAAACAATAAAAATAATCAAATAAACAAAAAATATTATTGAAAAAGGCAAACCTGTCGTCGAAAGGCAGGGACGCAAAGCTACAGGGCCTTCCGAAAGATGGCAGCCTGGCCGCCGGATAATATAAATAAGATAATATAAATAATAAGAAACACAGCAATTTTAAAGGAGAGTGTTACCATGAAGAAGAAAATGTTATTGATGTTATTGGCGGTAGCAGTTTGCGTATCAATGATCGCTGCAGCTACATATGCATGGTTTACGGATGAAGCTGATGCAGCAGACGCTGTATTCACAGCAGGAACGGTTGACATTGAAATCGGTAAACCAAAGGCATTTGATAATCAGAAATGGAATAACGTAAACCCCGGCGACAGTTACGAAGTTGAATGGAACATTCATAACGCAGGTTCAAAAGCCATGGTATTCAAGACCGACATCAGGGCATCATGGACCATTCTTGAAGAAAGAAAAGGCTTATTCAGGAATGCCGACAACAATAATGAAACCCTGAAAAACGTAAAAATCGCAATCTGGGACGAGGTTGACGGTGAATATTATGAAGTTAATGATGAAGGTTATGTGAAAACAAGTGAATGGGTATTAAGATGGGAAGGCAGAAATCCTTATGACAAAGATAATACCTTTAACCTGAACAATTTTGCACTGTACTATGTTGGAAATGCCATAGCTTCCAAGGAGAACAAAACATTAAGGTTAAAAGTTACCTTTGACGGACCCAATACCCATAACGGTTACCAGGGAGCAACCTTCAACCTTGGTGGAACAGCTACTGCCGTACAGGCTTCCAACGGTGCACCCGAGGCCGTATTTGGTGATGTTTACGAAGGCTTCACCTATGTAAAGCCCTGATTGAAATAAACCATTATTAATGCCTGCATAACACGTAAACGAGAGGATGTTAATGATTGGATAAGTATAAGAGCAAATCTCCGTTATCCATATTAATAGCAGTGATGATCCTTTTAGGCTGTATGGCCATGGGTTCAACAAATGCTGATGCGCTGGAAGTAGCTGGAGAGAATACAGGGCTAAGGATTAAGGTATCCGACGTACTCGTTGAAACCGACAATCTCGGCCCCGGCGATACTAAATCCTCCACGATGACCATTTTCATTGATCCTGAAAGCGAAACATCCTCTCTGCGTGTTTGGCTCAAGGCCGAGATATACAAAAACGTATTGGGCAAAGAAGTCAACGGGAAAAGGGGTAACCTTGACGACAGGCTGATTCTGACAATAACCCATGAGAACGGGAAAGAACTGCACAAAGGACCGATCAGTAAGCTCAACAAAAACGTACTTGTTGGTGATATACAGAAAGGTACCCCCGTTAATTTGACATTCACTGTTCATCTTCCCGGTGAGGCTACCGGCAATGAATACCAGGGTGCGTCACTGAAGGTCAGGTGGATCCTAACCGCTCAGTATGAGAGGAAAGACAGCGAACCTGATCCTACAAGGCCTTTATCAAGGCCTACGGACAGCCCCAGAACAACCATCCAACCACAACCACCTTCTGCAGGTCCGACAGATCCTGCAGCCCCCCCAAAACAGGATTCTGATACACCTTCCGGAATACCTGAAATAATAGAAATAGAAGATGAAGAGATTCCGGAGGGACCGCCTGGTGGACCTGAAACATTAGATAAACCCGGTGAGGGTGAAACAGAAATAATAATTATAAAAGAAGAAGAAATACCAAAAGGGCTTCCGAAAACAGGAGAAATGCCTCCGATAATATATTACGGTTTAGGGGCTGTTTCAATTTTTGCCGGTATAATGCTGAACCGAAGGAAGCATAAACAGTGATGTAATAAGCCGGAGGATTACCTCCGGCTTAATAAACAATATCATTGTTTTTTCAAGGGAGATCCAAATGAAACTCAAATCAGTTCTGCTGATTGCCGCAGGTATTATAATTGCGGCATATCCTGTTGTAAAGGATATCTATACAGAGTATATGCAAAACAGGATTCTGAAAGAATGGGAAGAGGAGAGAAGGGTATTTGAAGAGAGAATGCATGATAATGATGATGCCTGTGAAGTATCTGGGGATGCCGTAAATGCATACCTTAACCTTGATGAATCCTTTTCGGGTTTAAATGAAGCTGAATATGAAAACACGGAAAACAATGAAAATGAAGCCGGCACAGGCAAATCAAACAGGTTCGTTACACTGGGCATTATTAAAATAGATAAAATAAATGTCAATTTACCCGTTATGGATGGCGCCACGCCCGAAATACTGAAAATCGGCGCAGGAAAGCTTAAGGGTACAACGGATATCGGCAAAATAGGGAATACTGCTATATCAGCGCATAGAAGCCATACTTACGGGCGTAATTTCAACAGGCTCGATGAGGTGGAGGAGGGGGACATAGTAGTTATTTCCACCCTTGACGCCGATTATGCCTACGAAGTATTCAATATCCTGGTAGTGGAACCTGATGACGTATCAGTTCTGAAAAAAAGTGAAACTGAAAGCATCCTTACACTTATTACATGCCATCCCTTGTATACGGCGACACATAGGTTGATTGTCCAGGCAAGGCTGATTGATACGGTATTTCACAGTTCAAACCCTGAGGGTTAACCGGGGTTTCGCTTCATATCTCATATTCGTTAAATATTTATAAATATGTTTTTTATTATCGGGTTTATGTGATATAATAGACCTTGTTCGGTTAAATATTTTGGATTTCAGCATAGCTTATTGTATAAGGCTATTTTTTGTATTGGGAGGGGTACAAAATGGTAGAAATTGTTGAGGTTAAAACACGGAAACAGCTTAAGGATTTTATTCTTTTCCCGTTTAAAATATTCCAGGACAATCCGTATTGGGTACCGCCTCTTATCAGGGATGAATTCAATACCCTGGACAAAAAGAAGAATCCTGCTTTTGAATACTGCGAAGCCAAATACTGGCTCGCCTATAAAGACGGGGAACTTGTCGGAAGAATAGCCGGAATCCAGAATCATTCGTATGTTAAAAAGTGGGGGAATAAATACACCCGTTTCGGATGGGTTGATTTCGTAGATGATCCCGAGGTTTCCAAGGCACTGTTTGACACTGTGGAAGAGTACGCCAGGGAAAACGGAATGAATGCCGTTCACGGTCCTTTGGGTTTCTGCGACCTGGATCACCAGGGCCTGCTGATTGACGGCTTTGAAGAAATGGGTACCATTGTTACAAACTATCATCATCCATACTACAGGAAGCATTTGGAACAACTGGGATATGAGAAGGATGTTGACTGGCTTGAATACGAGATTCTTGTACCCGAGAAGGACGAAATAGAAAAGCTTAATAAAATTGCGGAAAGAGCCCTTGAAAAATATGACCTTCACATGGTGAAACTTGATCATAATAAACAGGCGCTGCCTTACGCAAAACAGGTTTTTGACATTATTAACATCGCATACGAAGAACTTTACGGCGTTGTTCCGTTAACAGAAAAACAGGTAAAGGTATATGTTGACCAGTATTTTTCCTTTATAAACCCTGATTATATCTGTTTTATAGTAGATAAGGACGATAACCTTGTTGGTTTCGGAATTTCAGTGCCGTCATTGTCCAAAGCGGTTAAAAAGCATAACGGAAGGATTCTTCCATTTGGTTTTATTGATGTAATTAAGGCTATAAAGGATAACGATACCCTTGATTTACTGCTTGTTGCGGTAAAACCCGAATATAAACTGACCGGCATACCGGCAGCGATGCTGAGCCACAGCCTTAAAAATGCGCATAAAAACGGCATTAAGAAAGCAATTGCATCGCCAATGCTTGAGAACAACTATGCTGTTCAGTCTTTATGGCGCTTTTTCGATACTCGTCCTCACAGGAGAAGAAGGTGCTTTATCAAACGGTTTGACGGGATCATTTAAGATCGATTTGCTTATATGTTTATATATTTGAGCAGGTTTCAGCAGGACGTACGTTATGAACCAATTCACAGGGAAATGGTTTGTTGCTGATAACAGATAAAAGTTTTTGTAATAATGATATTATATCAAAGCTTATTTCTTAATAAATGTCAGCAGCATAATAATTACCAAGGTTCATGCATAAGTCCTGTTTAATTTTTATTGCTGTTCCGGCAAAACCAGTCAGGGGATATGCTTAATAAAAGGTAAAAACCAAAACAGAACATTCAACGAAATAAAAATTTCGTTGAATATGGAAGGGGAAGTTCGGGCAATCAGCAGAATATTTATTTATTGAAATACTGTTGTTTACAGTTTTTATATATCATAAAACCTGTCAAGCCGCCCAAAGTGTTTGCAATAATGTCGTTTATATCAAAGCACCTGTTTGTGGCGAATGTAAATACCATAACAATTAACTGGGTTGCTTCTATCCCGGCCGATGCCATGAGCGAAATTAAAAATACATTTTTAGCGGAATTATTCGCGGCTTTTTTCTTCAGGCATGGAAATGTTAACCTCTCTAATCTTACCTGATGTATAAATATTATAATTTATAGCAAAATTTGTCAATAGTGTTATGTAAATATTTTCATTCTTTTCTGTATTACCGGGCATGTATCGTTATGGCAGCCATCCGTAAACCTTCACCCTCTTCCCTGTGGCTTGATTTTGGTGTTTAAATCCGTTATCATTAAATTATGTATATTGTTTTCAATAAAAACAGCAGTATTGTCAACAGCAAAAAATTCAATGGCAACAGCGAATTAAATAATTATCAATGAGGTTTTACATATGATAAACGGTTTTGAAGAGGCACCGGTATTGCTTAAGGATTTTTTGAACTACCTGTACACCATCAGGGGAAAATCTGTTAATACAATACAGGTTTATTTCTACGATTTGCGTGTTTTCCTGCGTTTTATTAAACTTCATAAAAAACTGGTTCCCAAATCGGCAGAGTTTGATTCCATAGACATATCCGATGTTGATGCAAATTTCCTGAAAACCATAACATTAAGTGATTTGTATTCGTATATGTCCTTTGTAAGCAACAACCGCTCGAATTCCGCATATGCAAGGGCCAGAAAAGTGGCAAGCCTTAAGTCCTTTTTCAAATATCTTGCAAACAAGGCCAGGGTATTGGATGCAAATCCTGCAACCGAGCTTGAATCTCCGAAAATAATCAAGCGTTTGCCGCGGTATTTGAACATAGATGAAAGCAAGAAACTCCTGTCTTCTGTTGACGGCAGATACAGCGCCCGCGACTATGCCATTCTTACTCTGTTTCTGAACTGCGGCATCCGTTTGTCGGAGCTGGTTGGAATAAATCTTAACAGCATTAAGAACAATACTTTAAGGGTTATCGGCAAGGGAAACAAGGAAAGGATTATCCCGTTGAATTCTGCCTGTATTGAGGCAATCAATGATTATATGAAAGTGCGCCCTGTTGAAGGCGTAAAGGACAAGGACGCCCTGTTTTTAAGTGAGCGCAAACAGCGTATCAGCAAGGCTACAGTTCAGCATATCGTAAAGAAATACATCAAGTCCGCCGGTCTTGATCCAAAGCGTTATTCAACACATAAACTGAGACATACGGCAGCCACTCTTATGTACAGGTACGGTCATGTGGATATACGGGCTCTGCAGGAACTGCTGGGACATGAAAGCATTTCCACGACAGAGATATATACCCACCTGGATGAGCATCATCTGAAGAATGCCGTTGAAAGCAATCCCCTGGCCGGTTTCAGCGCAAAAAAGAAATAAATTATCTGCTAATGAATTCACTTACGGCCTTTGTATATTCCTGATCGCTTCCGTCAACCTTTATATCTGCTTCTATGCCTTTTCCTTCAATATTGTCCTTTAAAACATTCCAGTAATGATTTACAAGTAATACTGCAAAGTGCTTTGAGCGATCATTATAAATAACCTGCCCCACTCCCCTCCCTGCCGTCTCGCTTCCAATAATTGTAACATTTTCGGCAAAGGTTTTCAGACCAAGGGCTAAAAATTCCGCACTGCCGGCAGTATTCCCGTTTACAAGAATTCCGATCTTATGGAATGAAGTATGCCATTTCCCTGACGTATAGGTTCTGACATAACCGTCCCGATCAATTATATAGCCCGGAGTGCATTCTGAAAGCAGTGCATCCAGTATTATGGCCGCCTCCTCGGAAAGCCCGCGGCCTGTGTTCCTGAGATCAATTATAAGCACTTTATTCCCGGGATTTTCAATGCTCTGGATAAACTCCGCAAACTGAACTCCCGTTCCCGGATAAAGATTTTTGACAGTAACGTAAACATGGTTCTCATCCTGCCTTGTAATAATTGAACTGCCGTTTTCGGAGTTAAAAAACTGCTCATACTCGTAACCAGACAACAGGATTACTGAATCTTCAACGTTGCTGTTTATTGCATCCGCCAGTTTACGTACATCTTCGAGAGTATAATCGCTGCCTTTTTCAATTATTGATTCAAAATTCCTGTCGGTTTCCTCGTTTTCCTTATAGTACAAGTAGTTTTCGGTGATGAAATCCACAAGTTTCCGGCCCGCGGTTGCAGACAAGTTATAATCCAGGCTGTCAAGAAGATACTTCAGCAGGCTGTAATCCGGGTAAACTGCCTCGGCCCTGTCGGCATACTCTTTCGCCTTTTGGTAATTCTGCAGTATTTCGTATTCCTTTGCTATATGGGTCATCGTTACAAAATCATTGGACGGATTTCCGGCGAGTATGCTTTCATAAACTTCTATCGCCTGCTCATGCCTGCCCCGGAGAGACAAGCACTGGGCTTTGATATACAATAAATCTCTGTCTCTCGGGAAATATTTCAGGGCTTCATCTATTGCCCTGATACATTTTGAGTAGTTACCCATGCTATATAGCGTTGATACCTGGTTCATCCGGGACGTATAGTTATTACCGTCAAGAAGGACAGCCATATTGAAATATTCTTCCGCCGCTTTGTATTCTTCCTTTGCATGGGCGATACTGCCAAGCAGGTTATAGGCATTAATGCTTTGCCTATGCTTTAATGTTTCTTTTCCCATTTCTTCTGCCTTAAGCAAATCACCCATGTTGAAGTAACACAGTCCAATTAAGGCAAATACTTCTGTATCCTGTTGATTAATTTCATGATACCGGTTGAAAACAAGAATTGCTTCCTCGTATTTTTTCAGGTTGTAAAGCGATTTTCCCTTGTACAGGTACGCATTGGGCGATTTGTTGTAGAGAGCGATAGCTGTGTCAAAAAACCTGATTGCCTCTTCATATTTGCCTTCAACAAACCTTGATATACCGCTTTCGGTGTTTCTGTCGGCCTTTTCCTTTGCAATAAGCGTCTGGCTTACCGAATTCGGAAGTTTCAGGTAAGCAGCATTAAACTGGCTGTTTATAAACCTGTAACTATTGGTAAACTGCTTTATTTCATCATTTTCTCCCGTATTTGAGCTACACCTGGCAGTAAGATTCATCTCTTCAATGTATTTTCTTCTCCTGTTTATCCTGATATTAAGCTCAACCCGGTCAATTTCAATATTTTCATCCAAATCAAGGTATTTCGCAACATTGCCGATAAACTCGGGAAATGTACCTTCGCCTTTTAAGGTATAACTGTCTTCGGTTTCATCAATGGTCAGGTTATTGCACAGTTCATTTGTGGGCTGAATATAGTCAAATATGGTTTTCAGCATATCAGCCGCTTCCTGTTTGCTTACCCTGGCAATATCCCATTGCGTTTCGCTGTTTTTTTTGGTATACAGATTTTCATGGTCAAGCCAGGTTTCAATATATGATTGCCCATCAATTGCGGTTTTCCTGTAGAGTAACGATCTTCCCCGGTTCAGTGTGCTTTCATGCATAATGCTGCTTTTGCCGTTGCTATTTTCAACCGAAGATGTCTGGACTGTCTGGAAACTGTTAAGCCCCCTGTAGGTTGTATAAACATCTGTAAGCAAACTCTTTACAGCATAATAATCCTTTCCGTATATCCATGTATACTGCTGTATGTTTCCGCCGTAAGAATCCATGCAGAACAGCAGTTCTTCCGGTGTTTCCCTCCCCCTTACAACCGTATAAAAAACCAATCCGCCATGTACATAAATACTTCCGGGAATATCGTCCTTCTTATACTCGTTTATCGTAAAAACCTCGGAACCATCCTTTTTGCATCTGATTAACCTGTAGCTGTTTTCAAAGTTTTCCACGGCAAGGTAAAGCCATTCACCATTTGTATTGACCGATATCGGGGCTTTATCGGTAATCCGGTAAAATTCCCCTCCGGCTGCAGGAACGCGGTACAACCCCGGTGCAATTTTCTTTCCGTTGGCATCTGTAATATCCTTATGGACTGAAATATATAAATAATCCCTGTCAATGAGTTCCAGGCCGACGATTTTCTCATTTGAAGATAAATCCCTGATTCTGCCCGTTAAGTTTTTCCTGTTTGAACCGTCTATTCTCACGCTGGATACGGTTTGATCCTTTGTATTGATATAATAAATCCAGCCGTTGAGAACAAGCCAGTTTTTACCTGAGAAATCACCATTTTCAACCACTTTGTATGTTTCTGTGCCGTCGGTTTTTGTCCTGTAAAGAACTGAATCATCGGTTGATTCGCTGTAATAAATCCATCCGTTGATTATCTGCATGGAAATAACGGGCTTGCTGACAACTATCTCTTTTTCGGAGCCGTCCTTTCTCATCCGGAATACCATTCCGGTTCCTTTATCCTCTCCGACGCAGTAAATCCAGTCATTAACAATATGAACGCTGCTTATTATTTTATCCGAGATTTTTTCCTTCTGTTTTGAAAAAATGTTTTCCCTGATCAGAACACCGTCGGGAAGTATATGAAAATAATGGCTGCTGTCGGCTGCAAACCTTCCTCCGTTCTGAATATTGCCTGATTCCTTATGTTCGGTAATATCATTTACAAAAACGGTTTTGGTTTCGTTTACCCAATCTACCCTGGCGCCTATTGCTTCGCTTATAAAACGGACAGGGACCATGACGCGGCCGTCGATTCCAACCGCAGGGACTTCCATTACATGGGGTATATTATTTACCATTGCTGTCCGGTTTCCCGGCTGAACACGAACCTCTGTTCCTCCCCTTGTTATGGTTGCAGTTTTCGTGTAGTTGTCCCATTCAACCTTTGCGCCAAGTGCTTCAAAAGCTGCACGTACTGGAACCATTGTAAAGCCTTTTATAAAAAATGGAGGAACATCAAAGGTGAGCCTGGTGTCATTAACATATACCTTGATTTCTTCTGATGATGAGTTTTGTTGTGCGAAGACCTGAACAGGCAGATTAAAAAGAATTACAAGCACTAGTACTAAGCAAAGTTTTTTACTCATACAATCTCCTTTCAGACACTTCAGGCACAATTATTCTTATATGGTTTCCCGCCATCTGTCCTAATCCACTGTATACGTCTTTCCTAATTATATAATACACTTAATGTCGACACCTGGCAATATTAACAAAATAGTTCGGGCTGAATTCCACTTTACATCAAAAAGAGAACCCGGTAAAGGGTTCTCCTGTGCCTTGTTTTATGCTTTATTAAAACCATTAGTCAAGTTTTTCATAAAACGCCTTATAACCCTTGTATGCTGAATAAACATCGGCCTTGCTGGTTATTTCAAAGGGAGCGTGCATGCTCAGTACAGGTACTCCGCAGTCCACAACATCAACTCCGAGGTTTGCGATATACATTGCTATTGTGCCGCCGCCGCCTTTGTCAACAGCACCAAGTTCGCTTGTATGCCATACCACGTCATTCTCGTTGAAAACCTTCCTGATCTTTGCCAGGAGCTCGGCGTGAGCGTCGGATGCACCGGCTTTTCCGCGTGAACCGCTGAATTTCAGTATCGCAATGCCTTTGCCAAGGTATGCCGCATTATACTTGTCATGGGTACCTTCAAAATTCGGGTCAACTGCAGCATTTACGTCTGCCGACAGCATTATTGAATTATTAAGGCATCTCCTTAACAGGATGTCCGAATAATTTTCAGAACTCAGGAAGCAAAGATCGGCCATGAAGTCTTCCAGTAACCTGGATTCTGCTCCGGTATTGCCCACGCTGCCTATTTCCTCCTTGTCGGTGAGCACGCATATTGATGTGTATTCGGGATTCTGAACATCAAAAAGGGCAGTAAACGAAGTATAGGCGCATACCCTGTCATCCTGGCCGTATGCACCAATCATGCTCCTGTCAAAACCTACATCCTTAGCCTTGAATGCCGGAACCAGCTCCAGCTCGGATGTAAGGAAGTCTTCCTCGGTAATACCGTATTTTTCATTCAGAATCTTCAGGATATTAAGTTTAACCTTCGATTTTACTTCCTTGTCGTCATAAGGCATTGAGCCTACGAGGGCATTCATTGCCTCGGCGCTGACTGCCTCGGTGAGTTTCTTCTCCATCTGGTCCTTTGCAAGATGCGGCAGCAGATCGGTTATTGTGAAAACCGGGTCATTTTCGTCTTCACCGACGCGAATTTCAACGGTTTCGCCGTCCTTTTTGATTATAACGCCGTGAAGAGACAGGGGGATGGCCAGCCATTGATACTTCTTAATTCCGCCGTAGTAATGGGTTTTGAAAAAAGCCATGTCGGTATTCTCGTACAGCGGATTCTGCTTTATATCAATCCTGGGCGCGTCAATATGTGCGCCAATCATCCTTGTTCCTTTTTCAAGAGGTTTTTTACCCATCACAGCCAAAATTATTGCTTTGTTTCTGATGTTCCGGTAAACCTTGTCACCGGCGTTTAATGTGCTCTTCTTGTCAATGATTTCGTCCAAATCCTTATAGCCAAGTTTTTCGGCCCGCTCTATTATTTCCTTTACGCATTCGCGTTCGGTTTTGCCGGTATCAAGAAAGGCTTTATAATCTTCACAGTAGCTGAATATTTTATCCCTGTCGGGAATTTTTTCCCAGGCATTTGAAGTTTTGTAACCTATTTCATCCATCAGCTTCTGTCCCTTGCTTTTTTCCTTTTCTCCCACGTTAATTCCCCTTTCATGTAAAAAACATTGGTAAATTTTGAACATTCATATTATACCACTACCGCAAGATAAATACCAATTCAAAAATAAAAAAGACCCGGAAGAGAACCGGGTAAAAAGAAGTGCGAGTTACATATATCAAGGCTTAAGCCCTGAAAACTACAGGATAATACAGATTAAGCCCCCGCTGCCTTCGTTGATTATTCTCTGCAGTGTTTCCTGGAGTTTCATCTGCGCATCTTCCGGCATCTTGTAGAGCTTGTTCTGCAGTCCCTCTGTTATCAGCTCATACAGGGACTTGCCGAATATATTCGAATCCCACAGTTTCTCGGGCTGGCCTTCAAATTCCTTCAGAAGATAATTCACAAGCTCTTCAGACTGCTTTTCCGAACCAACCAGCGGGGCTATCTCTGTTTCAATATCGGCGCGTATCATATGTATTGAAGGTGCACTTGCCCTGAGTTTTACTCCGAATCTGCTGCCCTGTCGTATAATTTCAGGGGGTTCAAGGGTAAGTTCATCAAGCTGCGGCGCAACCACTCCATAGCCTTTAACCTTGACTTCATGCAACGCATATTCGATTTTTTTGTATTCCTTTCTGATTCCCGCAAGCTCTTTAAGTACGCTGAACAGCTCATGCTCACCCTGGATATTGAGACCGGTTTCGGCATTAAGAATCTGGTAAAACAGGCCGTCCTCCATATTTATTTCCACATTGACCCGGCCGCTGCCCAGCTGCATCCCGGATATTCTGCCGTTTTTGACGAAATCAAAATTATTCAGGCAGCATATATTGCTGCTGATCTGTCTTATTGTTGCATTGTCGGGCATAACTTCTCGAAGGGCGTTTAAAATATCATTTCTCAGCCAGTGCTGCGGATCCAGCCTTGTAACCCAGCGAGGAATGTCTACGGAAACTTCGCGGACAGGGAATTCATAAAGGATTGTGCGCATTGCGTCGTGAATATCCCTGATGGTCATATTAAGGCAATCCATTGGTATAACCGGCCGGTTGTACTTTTCAGACAGACTTTCGGCCAGCTGCCTGGTTTCAGCCTGTTCCGGAAATGCAGAGTTCAGAATGATAATATAGGGTTTCCTGTTATTCTCCAGTTCGGCTATAACCCTTTCTTCGGCCTCTTCATATTCCTCCCTCGGTACATTTGTGAACGATCCGTCACTGGTTATTGCAACAACAATGGTTGAATGCTCGCGTATTACCTTCCTTGTTCCTGTTTCAGCAGCCTCCTCGAATGGTATCGGATCTTCAAACCACGGCGTGTGAACCATTCTCGGCACTTCGCCTTCCATGTGCCCCAATGCGCTTTTTACAAGGTATCCTACACAATCTACAAGCCTTACATTCATTACAGCGTTGTCATCCATAACAACCTTCACTGCTTCATTCGGTACAAATTTTGGCTCTGTGGTCATAATTGTACGTCCCGAACCGCTTTGAGGAGTTTCGTCAATAGCTCGTTCTCGTTCGTAAGGATTTTGGATATTCGGAATTACCAGTCCCTCCATAAATCTTTTTATAAAGGTTGATTTACCTGTCCTGACAGGACCGACCACACCGATATAAATGTCTCCGTTGGTTCTTTCGGCTATATCTTCATAGATCCTGTAATCTCTTTCCACGGCGTATCCCCCTCTGTTCAATAGTTATAACGGGTCACCCAATCCTTCTATAATATATTGAACAAGTCCAATATTTATTACAAAAAAATAAAGCCTTTTCAGGCTTTTTTTATTACGGGGATTATAACTATTCCTCGGTCTTGCTGCTGTCCTCATCAGGCGCTGTATTTGCCGGTGAATTATCACGCCCGGTATTCTGCTTGCTGCTGTAATAAAAAAAGAACAGTAAATACAGTATCAGGATACATATCGATTCGGTAACCATGTACTGTATAAACATTAAGTTCACCATTAGCGCAATAAATATTATCAGTGCAATCCATGCCAGTATCCGTTTTTTCAACCCTGATTCACCTCGCTGCTATACTGAATCACTGCTTCTTTCTGCCTTCCCTGCGGGATGAAAGCCAGTCATGTATTTTCGCCTCATACCCGTTTTTCGTCGGCTCATAGTATATCGTGCCCCGCATTTCTTCGGGCAGGTATTCCTGGTCCACAATATTCCCGGGGAAATCATGGGCGTACAGGTATCCTTTTCCGTAACCAAGGTCTGCCATACCCTTCACAGGGGCATTTCTGAGATGCATCGGAACCTCGCCGGTGTATTTGCTTTCAATATCTGAAAGGACCTTTTCTATACCTTTATAGCACGAATTTGATTTCGGGCTTGTGGCTACCATAACTGCAGCATGCGCAAGTATAATCCTTGCTTCGGGCATACCGATGCGTTCAATTGCCTGTGCTGCAGCTACCGCCGCCGTAAGCGCATTCGGGTTTGCCATACCCACATCCTCTGCCGCACAGATGATAATTCTTCTTATAAGGAATTCCGGGGTTTCGCCGGCATAAAGCGCTCTTCCAAGGTAAAACAGCGCAGCATCGGGATCACTGCCCCGCATCGACTTGATAAAGGCACTGATATTGTCATAATGGGCATCAGCTGACTTGTCAAACTTCACAGCCCTTTTCTGCACGCATTCCTCGACAACGCCGGTATCAATTACATACTGCCCGCTGCTGTCTGTTTCTGAAGTCATGACGGCCAGTTCAAGGGCGTTCAGTGCAATTCTTGCGTCACCGCCCGACAATGCGGCAAGCAGTCCGAGTGCGTCATCGGTTATCCTTATTTTAAGGTTTCCGTAACCGCGCTCGGTGTCGCTTAAAGCATTCCGTATTATGGTTTTTATATTTTCTTCTGTCAACGGTTTTAGCATGAATACCGTGGAGCGTGATATAAGTGCCTTGTTTACTTCAAAAAAGGGATTCTCGGTTGTAGCGCCTATAAGGACGATGAGACCGTTTTCAACATAAGGCAGCAGTGCGTCCTGCTGGGCTTTGTTGAACCTGTGGATCTCGTCAATGAACAGCACGCATCGTCCCGACGGATTAATGAATTCATTCGATGTCTCTTCTACAATATCCTTGATATCCTTTACTCCTGCGGTAACAGCATTCAGCCTTCGGAAAACGGATTTCGTACTGTTGGCGATGACTCTTGCAAGTGAAGTCTTTCCGGTGCCCGGAGGGCCGTAAAGTATTATGGATGATATCCGGTCAGCCTGTATCATCCTGTTAAGCAGTTTGCCCTTCCCGACAATATGTTCCTGGCCGATAAACTCATCAAGGGTCCGCGGCATCATCCTGTATGCCAGCGGTTCTTTCTTTCTTTTTTCAGGCAATTGGACCACCTTTCCGGTTAAACTGTTTATTCTACGTTATTACTGCCGCTCTCATTCTTCTTCAGGTACTTTTCATACAAATCAGGTCTCTTCAGGCGGGTACGCTCCAGCTTCTGTTCAAAACGCCATTTCTGAATATTGGCATGATGTCCTGACAACAGGATGTCAGGCACTTTCTTTGACAGAAATACAGGCGGCCTGGTATATTGAGGATACTCCAAGAGTCCGTCATAATGGGATTCATCGGAATAGGCTTCCTCGGATGGGAGTACGCCTTCAATCAGCCTGCTGACACAGTCTATAAGCACCATTGCAGGCAGTTCTCCTCCTGTCAGGACATAGTCGCCTATCGAGATCTCTTCATCAACAATTTCTTCAAGAACGCGTTCATCCACGCCTTCGTAGTGACCGCAGAGAATTATGATGTGCTTTTCTCCCGCAAGCCTTTTTGCAATGTCCTGGGTTAATACTTTACCCTGCGGGCTCATATAGATTGTAACCGGTTTATACGGAAGATCCTTTGTTACATGTTTCCATGCGTCATACACGGGCTGCGGCGTCATAACCATGCCGCTGCAGCCGCCGTACGGATAATCATCGGTTTTTTTATGCTTATCCTTTGAAAAATCCCTGATGTTGTGGGTTCTGATTGTCAGGATCCCTTTCTCCCGTGCTCTGCCGATGATGCTTTCGGACAAAAATAAGTCAACGCTTTCAGGAAAAAGGGTTAATACGTCAAATATCATGATTCTATCAGCCCTTCCGGGAGCTCAACCTGGATCCTCCTGTTTTCTATATCAACGTTCAAAACAACATTTTTAAGGGCCGGTATAAGTATTTCACCGTATTTATCGCCGTTAACAACGTATACGTCATTGCTGCCCGTCTGCAGCACGCTGGTTATTCTGCCCAAAAGAACATCTTTTTCATAAACCTCGCACCCTTCAAGATCTGCGATGAAATATTCGTCCTCGCCAAGGGGGCGGGCATTTTTTCTGTCAACCTTCAGATAGCAGTTTTTCAGCTCGGCAGCCCCGTCCATGTCGTTAATACCGTGAAGTTTAATCAATACAAAGTTTTTATGGTATCGTACCTTCTCAACAAAGTATTCGGTGAGCTTGTCATCCTTTTCAACCCATACTATCTTCAGGTAATCGAAACGACTTATATCCGAGGTTGACGGGATAACTTTCATTTCTCCCCGAACACCGTGGGTGTTTGTTATTTTTCCGACGGTAAGATACTCGACCAAAACTTATCCCTCCGTCAATAAAACCCCGACCTTGCTTGATCGGCCGGGGTTATCGCATTACTCCGAGATAGGTTTGTCAACTTCCTTTACAGCCCATTTTTTAACTGTTACCTTGGTTCTTTCGTTTCCGCTTTCAATAGTAAACTCATCGTCTTTAATATTGACAATTTTGCCTGAAATTCCGCCAATGGTGATTACCTTGTCGCCGACAATGGCATTGTCAATCATGTCACGGGTCTGCTTCTCCCTTTTTCTTTGCGGTCTGATAAGTATAAAGTACATCAGAGCAAACATCAGGATCAACGGCCCAAACTGTATCAGAAAAAGATACAAACCGCTTCCTTCAGGTATTTCCGATCCCGCAGCAGCACCTTCTGCAAATGCAGTTAACAACCAGTTCATGTTATATCTCCTTTCAACAGATATGAAATATTCTTGTATAAAATAAATAAAATGCTTAGTACCGTAAGCATAGAAACATTATACACAATTAACATAGCCAATTCAACCATTTATTTCTTTTAGTTTTCCCTGTTTGCCCGGGTTTATATGTTAAGAGTGCCATCTGCTTTCGTAAATATGAAAGTATGCCGTATTGACCCGGATAAGCATAGTTTATATAAACAGTTTGTCATATACGTTGCATTCCTGTTTTTGTATCGTAACCAAACTTCCTGAAAAATTCATCCCTGAAATCAGCCAGCCTGTCATTTCTGATTGCTTCTCTTACATCTTCCATTAGTTTCAGAAGGAAATGCAGGTTATGCCATGTTGCAAGCCTTAACCCCAACACTTCGCCGGCTTTGAAAAGATGCCTGATATAAGCCCTGGTGAAGTTTCTGCAGGCGTAACAATCGCATTCGGGGTCAATCGGGGAGAAGTCTTCGGCGTACCTGGCATCCCTGACAATTATTCTGCCGCTGCTTGTAAACACGGTACCGTTTCTGCCGATGCGTGTAGGAAGAACGCAGTCAAACATGTCAATGCCGCGTATGCTTCCGTCAACCAGGTAATCGGGGCTTCCAACACCCATCAGGTACCGGGGCTTATCTTCGGGAAGAAATGGAATTGTTTTTTCAAGTATATCCATCATTACCTCCCCCGGCTCCCCAACGCTTAACCCTCCGATTGCATAACCGGGGAAATCGAGTTCTGTCAGTTGCTTTGCACTTTCCTGGCGCAGATCGGCATAAACGCTGCCCTGGACAATCCCGAAAAGCGCCTGTTTTTCAGGGTATTTATGCGCTTTTTTACATCTTTCGGCCCAGCGCGTAGTCATTTCCATCGACTTTTTGGCATAGTCATAATCGCACGGATATGGAGCGCATTCGTCAAATGCCATTATTATATCCGAACCAAGCGCATTTTGGATTTCAATTGATTTTTCAGGGGAAATAAAATGCCTTGAACCGTCTATATGGGACTTGAAAGTAACCCCTTCTTCCTTTATGTCACGCAGGTCTGCAAGGCTGAAAACCTGGAATCCGCCGCTGTCTGTCAGTATAGGCCTGTCCCAGTTCATAAAGCTGTGAAGTCCCCCTGCTTTTCTTACAAGTTCATAGCCCGGGCGCAGATACAAATGGTAGGTATTGCTGAGGATTATGCCTGCGCCCAATTCCTTTAACTCGTCGGGGGACATACCCTTAACTGTTGCCTGGGTTCCTACAGGCATAAAAGCAGGGGTATCGAAACTGCCATGGGGCGTGTGCACCCTTCCAAGGCGCGCCCCGGTCTGCCTGCATTTATGGATCAGTTCATATTTTACTGCCGCCATTGAATACATCCTTTACAGGTAATTTGTTTTAAATGCTTTGCCTGTATTATATTAGCCCAGATTGTCGATATGGTCAACGCCCAAATTCGGATAAGCTCGATAAGTAAATAAAAAAGAAAGGCATTGGATTATACCCTTCTTCTTTATCAGCAGATGCATATGTAATCGCCTGCCTGGAAGCCGCCTGCCGCAAGAATGCTTATGATTATCAGAAACAGTATGTTTCAGCTTCTGCAGGCCGGATGTTTTCAGTTGTCGGTAAAGTAATCATTTGAGCCGTTTCCTATCCGCCTGTCCTTAATCAGTATAACCAGCCCGGCAATAATTAAGCCTACAGGGATTATAAATTTTGAAAGGCCCGATAGTTTGCCTATTGTAAATGTAAAGAAGAACAATGATATACCCGACAGTATTCCAACAGGAATCAAAAGTCCCCTTTCCCGGTTTCCGAAATAATACAGTTCAAAAAGCCCTACAGCAGGCGCCAGGATAATCCCAGGCCACATTACGTTATAAATATTCCACAGCTCGGAAGTCTGGAAAACAACTCCCAGTGTCAAAAGAATACCTCCCGGTACCAAGAGACCAACGTCTTTTTTGTTGGAGTAATAACCTGCATGGAATAACAGTGAAATAAATATCAGGATCATAGGCCAGAATTTCGACAAGAGTTTTCCGATACTCGGTATAATATTGAAAGTACTAAGTATCAGTAAAGTACCTATGAAAATCAGCGTCATACCCAGGCCAAATTTACTGTTTCTGCCTTTGCTCATATTTAAACCTCCCATACGGACAATTTCTATGATAGCATTTTATATTACATTTATGAAAAAGCCCTTAGTCCTTCATTAAAATTTAATTAGAATTTCCCGTTCCCGGAAAAAAGTCCGTCCAGCCACTCGATACATAAATCAATCCAGCCTGATACATGCGGATATACCCCGATGTTCCCGTTATCGGTTTCCTTGTTGGCTAATGCCAAGCCATGAGGTCCGTATGGATAAATATGCAGCTCAAAAGGTATTTTGTATTTCTGAAGTGCCCAGGCAAACATCAGGCTGTTCTCTACGGGCACTGACCTGTCTTCAACGGTATGCCAGATAAAGGCCGGCGGTGTTTTTTCAGAAACCCTGGTCTCGGGCGACATTTCTTCAATGAGCGACTTATCAGCATCAGGTCCCAAAAGGTTTTCCCTTGAACCTTTATGGAAGAACTCCTTCATACTGATGACCGGATAGGCAAGAATCATTGCATCAGGCCTGTTTTCACCTATATTAATACCTTCGGTTTCAAGGTAAGGCCTGTCAAAATTAACACCGAGACTTGCGGCAAGATGGGCACCAGCAGAAAATCCGCATACAGCTATTTTGTTCCTGTCTATGTTCCATTTATCGGAGTTTTGCCGCAGGATGCACATAGCCCTTGAAAGGTCAAGAAGGGGTTTCGGATGTCGGTTTGGTGCCGTTCTGTAATAAAGAACAAAGGCATGGCAGCCTTTTGCCGTAAACTGCATCGCGATTGGCTCTGCTTCCCTTGCTGAAGTGTAAGCATATCCTCCGCCGGGACAGATTAAAACCGCTCCCCGTTTTTTGTCTCCAGAAAGTATATATGTTTCAAGATACGGTTCGAATCCGTTGGTCATTTCAGCCGTAATCCCGTCCCAAATCCTTATTTTAAGGTTAATCATTTTTATTCCCCCCGGTTTAGTCTTATATAATAAACATTGCATCCCCGAAGCTGAAAAAACGGTATTTCATTTCTATTGCCTCTTTATACGCGGCAAGAATATTCTCCCTGCCTGCAAAGGCACTGACAAGCATTAACAGCGTCGACTCGGGCAGGTGAAAATTGGTGATAAGCCCGTCAATAGCCTTGAACCTGTAGCCCGGGTATATAAAAATATCGGTTTCGCCTTCGGCCGGTTTAACCGTTCCATCCTCCGCAGCAACCGATTCCAGCACCCTGCAGCTTGTTGTACCGACAGCAATCACCCTCCTGTTTTCTTTTTTGGCTTCGTTTATTATGTCACAGGCTTCCTTGCCGATTTTAAAATATTCCGAGTGCATTTTGTGTTCCTCGATGGTTTCGGTTTTTACGGGTCTGAACGTCCCAATACCTACATGCAGTGTTAATTCAGCGAATTTTACCCCTTTATTTTTCAGTTCATCAATAAGTTCCCCGGTAAAGTGAAGACCGGCTGTGGGTGCGGCGGCAGAACCATTGTATTTCGAATACACCGTCTGGTACCGCTCCCTGTCGTTAAGTTTTTCGGTTATATACGGAGGCAGCGGAACAATGCCGACCCTGTCGAGCACTTCTTCAAAGACACCGCTGTAATAAAACCTGACAAGGCGGTTCCCGCCGTCAATTATTTTCAATATTTCGGCCTTCAGCAGATTATCGCCGAATACAAATCTTGTCCCGACCTTTGCCCTTTTCCCGGGTTTTAAAAGGACCTCCCATACGTCCTTATCATGTTTCTTAAGAAGCACAAACTCGATTTTTCCGCCCGTATCCTCCCTCAAGCCCAAAAGGCGGGCCGGGATAACCCGTGTATTGTTTATTACGAGGCAGTCTCCGGGATTTAAAAGGTTTTTTATATCATAAAAATGCAGATGCGTTGTTTTTCCCGTTGCCCTGTCGAGCAGCAGCAGCCTTGACATGTCCCTTTTCTGCAGAGGGCTTTGAGCAATCAGTTCCTTAGGTAAATCATAATAAAAATCCTTAAGTTGCATAATTTATCATTTCCTTTTTCAAATTCAGCCAAAACTTACCGTACGATAAACCGGTGTCTAATAACATGCAGTTTCCTTAAGTTTATTCTTAAATCATTGATGAATCAAACCGGTAAACGGCAGTATAAAAGTGTTCATCACCGTATCCTGATGATGACATAAGCTATAATACAGAAATTTTGCAGGCTGTACAAGGGGAAAGTTAACAAAAAATCAGTCCCTGATTATATATTTACTGATTATTTCATGTTCAAGGTCATATAACTGCCTGTTGCTGATACTGCGCTCTTCGAAAGGCACGGGATTTTTTATTTCCCTCAGTATAACTGTGGGTTTGTCCGAAAGAATATATATCTTATCCGAAAGCAGAAGGGCTTCCTGTACATTGTGGGTAACCAGGATTACCAGGGGTTTTTGCTTTATCCATAAATCCCTGAACAGGTTTATCATCTGCCCCTGCCTTTTCAGATCGAGGGACTGAAAGGGTTCATCCATTAACAGGATATCGGTTTGGATAATAAAAGCTCTTGCCATTGAAAGGCGCTGACACATTCCTCCGCTTAATTCGGAAGGCAGATGGTCTTCATACCCTTTAAGGCCCACAAGTTCAAGCATATCAAAACACAGCGCCTTTTTTTCCGCTTTGCCCATACTGTCGGGAAGAACCAGTTCAAGGTTTTTCCATGCGCTTTTCCACGGCAGGAGCCTTGGCTCCTGGAAAATAAAAGACAGCCTCTTTCCGTCTACACCTGTAATACTTCCCGAATCTGCGCTGATTAAACCGGCCGCTGTTTTAAGGAGTGTAGTTTTCCCGCAGCCCGACGGACCTAAAACAGCGGTAACTGATTTTTCTTCAAACTCCATATTTATGTTTTCCAGGACAACTTCGCCGTTAAAACTCTTATTAATGTCCGAAAGCCTAATCATTTTGGGTTTTCTCCCTGAAAATTATTTTTATAAGCAGGTCAAAGATAATGGAAACCGCTGCCACAATCAGTGCCCATGCAAAAATTCCCGCAAGATCAATCCCGATCTTGTGCATATACATCTGGGCTCCTATGGTCCTGTGGTTTACAAAGTTGAAAACCTCGGCAGTGACCATAACCTTGAAATTCAGTCCCAGTGCAGAACGTGAACCTGCAATAATATAGGATTTCAGCGAAGGAATATATATGTTTCGTATGATTTTTGCGTTGCTGAACCTGTAAACACGGGCCATTTCGATAAGTTTCACATCTACATTCCGAAGTCCCTCGGAAATGTTTGTATACAGTACAGGAAACACGACAAAATAGCATATGATAACCGGCGTATATGATAAAGGCAGCAGTAAAAGTGCCGTCAGTATTATTGCAACGGTCGGAATGGATCTTATGAATCCTGTTATAAATTCCATCAGCCTGTATATGAACGGAACAAGCCTGCTTATTATTCCAAGGAGCAGCGCAGGCAGGAAGGCCAGGGCAAAACTCAGCAATACTGCTTTTATTGTGTTGAAAACAGTGGGCAGAAAATAGGAACTGCCAATTATTGAATACAAAGAAACCAACACTTCATAAGGGGAAGGAAATATCATGGATTTCCTTCCCAGCGACAGAAAATGCCATAAGGCAATAAAAGAAATTATAAAAATTATAAGAAGTAAGGTTTGGAGCCATTTTTTCACGTATACTACCTGCTTTTTGCAAAATTTTTTATTTAATCTGCCGCATAGTAAAGCTCGTCATCGGGTATCTTTCCGCCTATAGTATCGGGATTGAAATCGTACATTATTTCAAAAAGCCTGTTAAGTTCTTCTTTGACATCAGCAGCATATTCATGCCTTATATTGTTGCCCGGCATTGATTTTTCAACAATATCGGCAGCAAGTCCCAGTTCAAGTTCTTCAGCAATTGCACCGGCTTCCGCGGGATTTTCATTTATCCAGTCCATTCCAGCTGCCAGAACCTTGAGGTAGTCTTTTACCAGCCCGGGATCGGAATTTATAAGGTCCTCCTTTACAAGTATACCTGCCTGGGGATACCCCTGCAATGAACCGAACGCCTTGTTCCATTCTTCCTGCAGGTCAAGGAATACATTTGTATCGGGCTTTTTTGCCTTTACTGTTGTTAAAACCGGCTCGGGCAGCATGGATATCTTTGCGTTCCCGTTAAGGAAGTTCGGTGCCAATTCAGTTGCGCCCGAAAGATATACCAGGTTCACATCCTCATCAGGATCAAGCCCGTTTGCTTTTAGAAGCGTTCTTAATACTATATCGGGAACCAGGCCTTTACCCATAAGGTATACATCCTGACCCTTAAGTGCTTCCCATCCTTCTATGTTTTCGGATGAAGCAATGTAAAGGTTGCCCCATGTAATAACAGAAGCCAGTTTATACGGCACGTTTTTCTGATAAAGCTGGGCGGCCAGGTTTACGGGTACTACCGCAAAATCTGCTTCTTTTGAAGTTATGCGGGCTACAATCAAATCAGTCGTAGGAACAACTTCATATTGTATTGTTGTTCCGTTAAGTTCAGTTGTGTCCTTCATTGCCTTTGAGATGCTTACAGCCGTTGCACCCGCCGGCGCTGCAACTTTGATCTGTTCGGTTTTCACACCGTTGTCCTGCCCGGTCAGATTGCCTGCTGTGCAGGCCGACAGGAATAACACAAGCAGCATTAATGCGACTGGAATAAAAACTCTTTTCTTCATAGTATCAAACCTCCATAAAAAAAACCCTCCTGAACCGAAGGGCGCGATTGATTACCTTCCCCTCCTCACGGATTTCTCCATGAATTCAGGTTTGTAATATAGAAATCCTTGCTGTAATTGAACCAATTACAGCTCAGATGTCTATTCAATTGTTTGTTATTATTTTAACATATACTGCAATACAAATACAACCCTCTGTTTATACCGCCAGTTCCGGAATTCCGTCATGAAACCATGCGCATAATAAAACAGGTATATCCATACCTGTTTCTATATCTTCCACTATTTATGATTTTCAAACATAAGCCTGCACTTATCCGCCCTGTATTTTGATTCTATGTACTCAACCGCCTGTCCGCTTTTTGAGTAGAGGACATTATATACCTTTATCAGGGCCTGACCGGGCTGGACCTGCAGCTGAGGAGCATCTACGGCGTTTGAAAAGTCAACCTCAAGGGTGCTTTTTGATGTGTACGGAACCAGGGGATATTTTCCCCTCAGAATTTCATAGGAAGGCTTTTTATTCCTGATATCCTCCCCTATGTCCGGAAAAAGGCTTTCAGGAATATATGAGGTGTTTACAGAAAACACTTCACCGTTGCTTACATTCAGATAAGTTATGCATGTAAACTGAGCATTGTCGCTCTTAAGACTGAATATTTCCGTCAATTTGGCAACATCCCTTGCAGTTACCGAGGTTATTGAAAGAATTTCCTTTTTATCAGGTTCAAGACTGTCAAGGATTGAATCCGTAAAGCCGGTATAGTTTTTTATATTAATGCTGGATTTCCGTTTTGATACGAATGTCCCTTTACCCTTCAACTTATACAAATGCCCGTTGTTTGTCAGTTCATTAATGGCTTGCCTTACTGTAGGCCGGCTGATGTTGTATTGCTCGCACAGATCCTGCTCGGAGGGGATTTTTGTATCTTCCTTGTACTCACCTTTTTCTATCTTTTCCAGGATAATGTTTTTAAGCTGACAATACAATGGCACATTACTGTATCTGTTTATGTTTGCCACACCTTATACCCCCAGTTCCTTTATTTTTATCTAAGATATAAGCCTGTTGCCAGGCATATAAAGAAATTTCCCTGCAACTCCAACACAGCCATGACTATTAATACCGAACAGAATTTGCTGCCAGCCTTCTAATAAATCATTTAAAGGAATTATGTGGCTGTAATAATGTTATTATGTTCTTACATCTTAACCGTTTTGAATAAAAAAATCAAGTATTATAAGCAAAAAAACAGCGCGATAAAATAGTACTTTAGTCCCATAATAATAAACATCTGCAAAAACTAAACATTCAAATCAACCTGAATATCATTAACAGGATTCGCAGCCAATACCGGTTCCACATAATCTCTCAGGAATTCCTCAACCTGTTCGGCGCTTCTTCCCGTATAAAGCCCCGGGTTAAGAATTTCATTCAGTTCACCTTTATCCATGCCGAAAGCGCTGTCCAGAGAAATCCTTTCTATAAGATCGTTACTCAAACCTTTATTCTTTACCCTGTCGGCAGCAGCCATTGAATGCAAGCGGATTCTCTCGTGAAGTACCTGCCTGTCTCCTCCTCTTTTTACCGCTTCCATGAGGATATTCTCGGTGGCCATGAACGGAAGCTCATCCGCAACTCTTTTTTCTATCATTTTCGGGTAAACCACCAGGCCGTCTGCCACATTTATATAAATGTTCAAAATTGCATCAACCGCAAGAAAAGCCTCGGGTATGCTTATCCTCCTGTTGGCCGAATCATCAAGGGATCTCTCGAGCCACTGGGTGGAAGCGGTAACCGGGGCGTTTAATGCATTTACAATTACATACCGTGCAAGGGATGAAATTCTTTCACATCTCACGGGATTTCTCTTGTAAGCCATGGCAGAAGAACCTACCTGATTCTTTTCAAAGGGTTCTTCAATCTCTTTCATATGCTGCAGAAGCCTTAAATCATTGCTGAATTTGTATGCGCTCTGGGCAATACTGCTCAGTAAGTTCAGAATTCTTGAATCCTGTTTTCTTGTATATGTCTGGCCCGAAACGGGAATAACCCTTCTGAACCCGGCTTTTTCAGCAACCAGTTTTTCAAGCTGTTTCACTTTTTCATGATCGCCGTCGAACAGTTTCAGGAAACTTGCCTGGGTTCCCGTTGTTCCTTTATTGCCGAGAATGTATAGATGCTCTGAAACAAAGCTCAGTTCCTCAAGATCAAACAGCAGATCCTGTATCCAGAGGCATGCCCTTTTCCCCACGGTAACAAGCTGTGCTGGCTGTAAATGAGTATAGCCGAGTGTTGGCAGATCCTTATACTTATACGCAAAGGAAGAGAGTTTTTTAATAATATTTAAAACCTTTGTCTTAACAAGGTTCAAAGCCTTGGAGAAAATTATAATATCAGCGTTATCGGTAACGAAGCATGAAGTGGCGCCAAGGTGTATAATCCCCTTTGCTTTCGGGCACTGGGCGCCGTAGGCGTGAACATGGGCCATAACATCATGCCTTACCTCTTTTTCAACCATATGTGCATATTCATAATTTATATCATTCTGAAACTGTTTTAATTCGTCAATCTGTTCCTGGCTTATCGGAAGCCCCAATTCTTTTTCAGCTTCTGCAAGGATAACCCAAAGGAAGCGCCATGTTCTGAACTTCATGTCGGGGGAAAAAAGAGCCTGCATTTCGCTGCTTGCATATCTTGTACCCAAGGGACTCTGATAAATGTCCTGCAAAGTACCATCCTCCGAAAAAAGTAGTCAGGAAGAGATGTAAAGACATCAGGTTATCCTTACATAATCTCAAATAAATTATTTGCAACAATTATTATATAATTATTCTTTCCAAAAATCCATATGTTAACAATATTTTGTCGGTATACTTTCGCTGAAAAAAGCGCAGAAAAGACAGGAATCGGAAAAATTGCATCGGTTCCTGCCCTGAAAACCCAAAGCCGCTTAATCCTGTTTTCCTTTTGAAAGTGCGGGGGTTATGCTTCTGATTTAAGCACCTTGTTTATTGCAACAAGTTCGATACATGTACACAATACTTCAATCGCCTGTTCCAGCTCATTAATAGGAGGAAAAGTGGGAGCAATGCGTATGTTCCTGTCCCGGGGATCCCTTCCGTAAGGGTAAGTGGCTCCTGCTGAGGTAAATTTAACACCTGCCTCCTGCGCTTTCGCAACAACTTCCCCGGCACATCCTTCAGGGACATTCAGGCTTATGAAATATCCGCCCCTGGGCCTGGTCCATTCAGCTATATTCAGACCGCCCAGGTTCTTTTCCAAAACGTTCAGAACCATCTCAAATTTAGGCCTCAGTATTTCAGCATGTTTTTTCATATGTGCCATGACTCCGTTGATATCTTTGAAAAACCGGGCATGGAGCAGGTGATTAATCTTGTTTGGACCTATTGTCTGGATTGATATCAGTTTCTTCATATATTTTGCATTTTCAACGCTGCATGCCATTGCTGCAACACCGGCACCGGGAAAAGAAATTTTTGCCGTAGACGCAAAAATGAAAACCCTGTCGGGATTACCTGCTTTCTTGCATTCACTGAGTATATTCAGGAGTCTGTCCCCTTCTTCATAAAGATGGTGAACAATATAGGCCGCATCCCAGAATATTGTGAAGTCCTTTGCCTTTGTTTTCATATTTGCAAACCTCTTAACCACTTCGTCAGAATAGGTTATTCCGGTAGGGTTGCTGTATATTGGAGTACACCAGATGCCCTTTATTTCCTCATCCTCTGCAGCCAGTTTTTCTATCATGTCCATATCAGGGCCGTCATCCTTCATCGGAACGGTTATCATTTCTATTCCGAAAAGTTCACAAATTGCAAAATGGCGGTCATATCCCGGGCTTGGGCATAAAAACTTAACCCTGTCAAATTTACTCCACGGAACAGAGTTTAAAAGGCCGTGGTTGAATGCCTTTTCAATGACACCGTACATAAGGCTGAGACTTGAACTGTCGCCTAAAATAACCTCATCTTCGGTCACATCCAGTATCTGCGCAAATATCCTCTTCATTTCGGGAAGACCGTCAACAATACCGTAGTTCCTGCAATCCACTCCATTCTCGGAAATGAAATCAAAGTTCAGTGCCTGCCGGTAAATGTCATTGGAAAGATTCAGCTGCTCAACACATGGTTTCCCTCTTGACATGTCAAGGTTGAAGTTTTTGTTCTTGTAGCCTTCAAATTTCAATTCAAGAGCATTTTTTCGTTCAATAAGCTGCGCCGGTGTAAAACCTTCGTATAGCTTCATGATTTATTCCTCCGTATATGTAACTGGTATTAGTTTTTCTCTTTAAATCCAATTCTACAACATAATAATATATTTTTTTGTTTTTTGCAAGTTGGAGAATAAAAAATTTCATTTTTCGGATCTAGAGAAGTCAAACATATGTGACACAACCTCTGAAAAATTTTCTCTGAACAATGCTGTAACTGCCCTTAATTGCAAATAATTATTTTGTCAAGGAGGAAAGCGGAGCGATCCTTGATTAAATAATTATTTGCGATACCATACTAAACAGCATTTTCAGAGAAATAATGTTCTACCAGCTCA
>LFSH01000057.1 GCA_001513105.1 Clostridiales bacterium DTU070
CGATTAGTGTTTTTGCAAATTCTATACGCAGGGAATTTATATAATCATTGAATTTCTGCCCGGTTTTCTTTTTAATCAGCCTGCTTACAATTATGGCAGGAATCGAGAATTTTTCAGATATGCTTTGTATACTGATGTTTTTCTTGCAGCAGTTTGCCTTAATGTAGTCCATTATCTCACTTTCAAGCAGAATAAGAGATTTATTGGCGCTGCGGTTTATATGTTCAAAAACATATGTACACATTGACAGGGCAAGTTTTTTACAGTCCGGGCTTCTGTTGCCGATGGCATCGGTAAAATCCAGGATAATGCCTCCCGCTTCAATGCCGTAAGCAGAAGCTGTTTTTCCTATAATACCGGCCAGCCTGTACAGGCATATTAGCCTGCCAAGGCCTGAACATGAATTATTGTCAAGTTCACGGAAAAATGTTTCAACGGATTCAGTCACCTTGTCAATATCATTTCCCTTTACGGCACTGACAATATTATCAAAAAAGGATTCGGAAAGAAGTGAACCCATTTTTGCTATCTGTTCCTGAAATATATAATTATTGTGAATTTCCTCGTAACACACCACGTTATTCCCGGCCTGAAGCATATGATAGGTATAGAGCTGTTCTATCTGTCTGCCGCAGATATATATGCTTTCCGGTATTTCGGCACCAGCTGTTCCGCTTATCAATACGCTTATACTGTGAAGCCCGAAGTCCTCAGCATTAATTCTCCCCAAGTTGTTCTTCAGCCTGTGCGACAGTTCCCTGTAATCCGGGAATTCTCCCGTACTGTCGTTCATTATGGCAATGTAACTTCCGTTACCGTTGTAAAAAATACAGTTTTCGTTTTTTACTCCTGTAATATTCATAAGCAGGTTGTAAATTCTATCATCCGCCGATTCTTCAGTATTTGACACGGTGATAAAACATATGACACGGACTTTTGAACCCTTAGGTATGTCAAAAATGAAATGAGCCTTGTGCTTCAGCTTTTCGCCTTTCCTTCCGCTGATAATGTCGTTATATACCTGGTTTGCCGTAAAACGTATGAGTTCAAGATTTTCCTGATTGGTTTTTCTTTCGTTCTCAATGATTTCAGCAGCCCGGGACAGCTCAAGTACCAGCTCTTCTGAATCGAGGGGTTTTGTCAGGTAACCGATTGCACCAAGATTAATTGCTTTCTGGGCATAAGAGAAATCATTGTAGCCGCTGAGCATTATAAATTTCGGTAGGGGAAAGGTACATGATTTCAGTTTCTCCATCAGTTCCAGGCCTGATAACCCGGGCATACGTATATCACATATAACAAGATCGGGCTGCTTTTCACAAATAATCGGAAAAGCCGATACACCATCCGATGCTTCTCCTATAATTTCATAGCCTTCCCTGTTCCAGTCCACAAATAATTTCAGACCTTCAAGGACAGATGGTTCATCATCTATGATGACAGCTTTGAGCATTGTTAGCTCGACTCCTTGAAAAATGTCCTATAATGATCCCGAATTTGATAATTTACTATACATACGGCATAAAATATATTGTTTATGTAATAGTGATTATACAACAAACGGGTAGACGAGTCAATTCAGTCAGCGTGCATGTTTACCCGTAGGGTAGCGTGCCGTAAAAAGTAAGAAAGGGAGGTTATTATGAAAAAATTTGTTTCTCTGCTGTTAGTAATGCTTCTTGTACTTACTATGGCTGCATGTCAGCCTGCTTCTAAGGACACGACCCAGGGCAATGAAACAACCACCCCGACCAAGGGTGCAACTGATGAAAACAAGGGAGGAAATGAACAGAAAACAGGTCTGCCGGTTCTGTCACCGGATAATCCTGTTACAATCAGCGTATGGACAACGACAAACAGCTCGGCTCCTGCAGATGACAACAAACTTACAAAACTTCTGAAGGAACGTCTTGGAGTTACAATCAACTATGAAATTATTCCAACCGATAATGCAGACCAGAAAATAGGTGTTTTGCTCGCCGGCGGAGAATATGCCGATCTGATGGGTACCACAGACCTCAACATCCGTTTGATTACCGGTGGAGCACTTATACCTCTTGATGACTATCTGACAGAGGATAAAGCCAATCTGCTTTTTGAACATGTAAGACCTTACTGGAACCGTCTTGCCACTGATGCAGGCGACGGAGAAAAACATATTTACGTATTGCCGAACTACAACCGTTTCTATGGCGAGATTGTCGGCGGTACACATTACGGCGCATCAGGTTTCTGGATTCAGAAACATGTGCTTGAAGACGCGGGATATCCGAATGTTGATAACATGACGCTCGAAAGATATTTTGAACTGATAGAGAACTATGCCAGGAAATATCCTACAATTGACGGTATGCCGACTATAGGTTTCGAAATTCTCTGCGCTCCCGGAAGAGAATGGGTTCTCACCAATCCACCGCAGTATATTGCAGGGCATCCTAATAACGGCGGCGTTATTGTTGATGAGAACAATGTCGCTTCCATATTTGCAGACAAGGACATAGCAAAGAGATATTACAAGTACCTGAACCAGATGAATGCTAAAGGGCTTGTTGACAAAGAATCTTTCACTCAGACCAATGACCAGTATCTTTCAAAGCTCGCCACAGGCCGTGTTCTCGGAATGTATGATCAGCGCTGGGCATTCGGTCAGGCGTATGATGCACTCGTTGCAGAAGGCAAATATGAGCGCACATGGGTATCCACAATGCCGGTTTATGAAGGCTGCACACCTTATTATGCAGACAGGGAAGTTATGAATATCAACCAGGGTTATGGTATTTCTGTTTCATGTAAGAATCCCGATGTAGTAGTTTCATTCCTGAATACAATGATGTCAGAAGAATGGCAGAAGATCTTCAACTGGGGTATTGAGGGAGAAGACTACCTGGTTGATGAAAACGGAAGATATTACAGAACTCCTGAAATGAGAGAACAGCAGAAGGATCTTGTATGGAGAAGCAAGAACAGACTGGAAGCTCTGTATGATAATATGCCGAAATATCAGGGTACATATTCCGACGGTAATGCCGATGGCCCGGGCAACCAGCCTGAAGAATTCTTCGAATCATTAAGCGATTATGACAAGAACTTCCTGACCTCATACGGCAAAAAGACCTGGAGAGACTTCCTGAACCAGCCTCCCGATAACCCTGTATATTATCCTTGCTGGAACATACATCTGCCCGACGGAAGTGAAGCTCAGATGGCAAGCCAGCAGCTTACAGACATTTCAATACAGTACCTGCCGAAGATTATTATGGCTGACCCGAGTGAGTTTGAAAACCTGTGGGCACAGTATGTGAACGAAATTAAGAAAGTTAACATAAAAGCATACGAGGATGCCATAAATGCAGGAATTCAGGAAAGAATCATGAACTGGGGCGGCGGCAGGTAAGACTGCCCGGACTCAATAAAAAGGGGATGTTTTATCATCCCCTTTTTTAGAAAATATGGGGGTATAATATGACAACACAACCTCTTGCTCAACCAAAAAAGAAAAAAACAGTGTGGCATACCATAGCAGCCCAAAAAGAGCTTATTATCATGAGCGTTCCTTTGCTGCTGTATAAAATATTGTTTTCTTATGTGCCGGTAGTAGGCTGGACAATGGCATTCCAGAATTACAAACCTGCCGTGAGGAGTTTCTGGAAACAGGAATGGGTAGGTTTTGATAACTTTGTAAAGCTCTTTGTAGGATTAAACGGAGAACGCTTTTTAAGGGATCTGAGAAACACGCTTGGGCAAAGTTTTCTGACCATAGTGCTTGGTTATATAGGTTCCATATCCCTGGCATTATTGCTGAATGAGGTAAAGAATATCAAGTTCAAGAAGGTAGTTCAGAATATTACATATATGCCTCACTTTTTGTCGTGGGTCATAGTTGCGGGCCTGGTTTCAACAATGCTTGCCATCCCAACAAGCGGCGGAATAATTAATGACGTGTTGATAAGGCTGGGGTTAATTAAAGAACCGATTATGTTCCTGTCAGAGCCTAAATATTTCTGGTGGATTGTAGCTTGTTCCAATCTATGGAAGGAAATGGGCTGGAACACAATAATATATCTTGCGGCAATGACGGCAATTGATCCAACCCTATATGAAGCGGCCGTTATAGACGGAGCAAACAGATATCAGAAAATGTGGCATATAACACTGCCGGGGATTAAGTCGACAATTGTTGTTTTACTGATTATGAATGTCGGCCACATATTGGAAGCAGGATTTGAAATCCAGTATTTCCTTGGTAACGGTCTTGTTGTTGAAATGGCTGAGATTATCGATATTTTTGTTCTCAGGTATGGTATTCAGATGGGTAATTACTCCCTTGCAACTGCAGCAGGTATATTTAAGACAGTTGTAAGTATTATATTGATATCCATGGCAAATTTCATAGCCGGTCGCCTCGGCGAAGAGAAACTGGTATAGGAGGCGAATGACGTGAGTGAGAAAAACAGAAAAAAGGTTGATATAGAGAATATTGTATTTACAACACTGAATACCATCTATTTGATTTTTCTTTGCGTTGTTATGGTATATCCGATGGTGAACACTCTGGCAGTATCATTTAATGATCCTTTGGATACCGTCCGCGGAGGTATTTACATCTGGCCCAGGAAATTCACATTATATAATTACTATGTAGTCTTTAACATGGATAGCATATATAAAGCGTTTTATATAAGCGTTACAAAAACAATAGTAATAGTTATAACTAATTTGTTTTTCACTTCAATGCTGGCATATACTATAAGCCGGAAGGAATACATTTTCAGAAGGTTTATAACGGTTGTTTTTGTACTGACAATGTATTTTAACGCAGGGCTTATACCAAACTATCTGCTGATTAAAAACCTGGGAATGATCAACACTTTCAGGGTATATTGGATTCCTCATATTGTCAGTGCTTTTAACTTAATCGTTATGCGTACATATATTAGAACAATACCCGAAAGCCTGATTGAATCAGCCAAAATTGACGGGGCGAGAGAATTCCGCATATATTGGCAGATTGTCCTTCCGCTGATTATTCCATGTCTCGCAACAATCGCGCTTTTCGTTGCTGTCGGGTCCTGGAACTCATGGTTTGATACATTCCTTTACAATTCAGGGAAACAGGAATTATCAACGTTACAGTATGAATTGCAGAAACTGTTGGCCAGTACGATGACTGCAGGTACCCGCGGCGCTCCGGCAGGAGTAACTGAAGCAGGAAGGGCGGGTACGGGATCATCCAACGTTACCACGCCCCAGTCCCTTCGCGCTGCCATAACGATTTTTACAGCAGTACCGATACTGCTGGTTTACCCCTTCCTGCAAAGATATTTTATACACGGCCTTGCAATCGGCAGCGTAAAAGAATAATGCGAAGCCAACCAACAGGGGGGTGTGTGCCATTTCACCCCTCTTTACCATTATTTCGGAAATAATGTATAATTAATATCAGTAATTGCACCGATTATTAATGTACTGAGCTGTATTTTATTATCATTTCAGAATGAATCCTTTGGCAATTAAAAATTTTGTTGCAAATTAGTGGAGGTGTTGAAATGGCTGCTATGAAAAACGGCAAAAAACTATTGACTTATTTGTTAGTGTTTGCTTATCTTATTTTGTCAATACCCGTTGCAAAAGCAGAAACACAGGTTTACCATGAAACATTTCTTAACGGGACAGGCGCTGCAATACAGTCAGGTGGTGCAAGTTTAACGCATGTTACCGGCAAAGTGTTTGACGGAAATGACGACGGCGCGGCTTTATATGTCTCAAACAGGGTAAACAACTGGGATGCCGCCGACTTCAGGTTCAGTGATACAGGTCTTAAGAACGGAGGAACATATTTAATTACGGTAAAAGGATATGTGGATGCTGACGTGGATGTACCCGCCGGTTCTCAAATCTGGCTTCAGACAGTTAACAGCTATGGCTGGTGGGGAGGCGTTGATATTAAAGCCGGAGAGGCCTTTACATTAACCGGTACATATACCGTTGATACCAGCGCAGATACCAGCCTGCGTGTTCAGTCGAATGAATCCGGGGCATCGGTGCCGTTTTATATCGGCGAATTTCTGATTACCGAACTGGCTCCACCAGGCGAAGAAAGCGACGACGGTGGTGAAGAAACAAGGCCTCCTGCCGAAGAATTTACCGAAATAACATTTGAGGATAATACCAACGCTGGTTTTGAAAGCAGGGGAGGAACAGAAATCCTGACGGTAACCGATGAGGAAAACCATACCGAGGGCGGGAAATACTCGCTGAAAACCGAAAACAGGACCGCGACATGGCACGGGCCTTCATTACGTGTTGAAAAATATGTGGATCAGGGGAAGGAATACAGAGTTTCGGTGTATGTGAAGCTGATATCACCCCAGAGCGCGAATCTTCAGCTGTCTACCCAGATTGGGGAAGGCTCGGGAGCGAATTATGCAAATATTGCATCCAAAACAGTTACCGACAAGGACGGCTGGGTTAAGCTGGAGGGAACATACCGCTACAACAACGTAAGCAGCGGATATATAACAATATATGTGGAAAGCCCCGACAGTGCTGAGGCTTCCTTCTATATAGACGATATCAATTTTGAGCCTACAGGCCTGAAAGTTGAAGGGATACAGAAAGATTTGAAACCTGTAAAGGATGTTTACAAGGACGATTTTCTCATTGGAACCGCAATATCATTGCAGGATCTGGACGGGATCAGGCTGGATCTTTTAAATATGCACTTTAACTCGGTAACAGCCGAGAATGCAATGAAACCCAGCGAGCTTCAGCGCACGAAGGGTAATTTCACCTTCGATGGTGCCGACACACTTGTTGATGAGGCAATCAAGCTCGGAATGAAAGTGCATGGGCATACACTGGTCTGGCATCAGCAGACTCCTGTCTGGATGCATACTTCAACAGATACCCAGGGCAATACAGCCTACCTGAGCAGGGAGGAAGCCCTGGAGAATATGAGAAATCACATAAAAACGGTTATGGAACATTTCGGCGACAGGGTAATATCCTGGGATGTTGTTAATGAAGCCATGGAGGATAACCCGCCTAATCCTTCGGACTGGAGGGCATCGCTGAGAAAATCTGAATGGTATCATGCAATTGGTGAAGATTATGTCGAGCAGGCTTTCCTTGCAGCAAGGGAAGTGCTGGATGAGCATCCCGAATGGGACATCAAGCTTTACTACAATGACTATAACCTCGACAACCAGAAAAAGTCCCAGGCCGTTTACAACATGGTGAAGGAACTTAATGAGAAATACCAGGAAACCCATCCGGGCAAACTTTTAATAGACGGTGTGGGCATGCAGGGGCACTATTCTGTTAACACAAATCCCACAAACGTCGAGCTGTCGCTGAAACGGTTTGCAAGCCTTGGGGTGGAGGTAAGCATAACCGAACTCGATATCAGGGCAGGGAATAATTTCGAGCTTACTGAAACAGAAGCCAATGCCCAGGGATATTTATACGCTCAGCTGTTCAAGCTGTTCCGTGAAAACTCTGAAAATATTGCCCGGGTTACATTCTGGGGAATGGATGACGGTTCAAGCTGGAGAGCTTCCGAAAATCCGCTGCTGTTTGACAGGGTGCTTAAAGCCAAGCCGGCATACTATGCCGTTGCTGATCCCGATAAATTCATTGATGAACACAAACCTGAAACAACAGAAGCAAACAGGTCCTATGCAGGATACGGCACACCTGTAATTGACGGAAAAGCAGATGAAATCTGGAACAGCACACCTGATATTCCGATAAACAGGTATCAGACCGCATGGCACGGTGCAAGCGGAACAGCGAAGGTGCTTTATGATGAGAAAAACCTGTATGTGCTGTTTAACGTGAATGACACGGAACTTGACAAGGGAAGCGCCAATCCGTGGGAGCAGGATTCGGTTGAGGTTTTCATCGATGAAAATATTTCAAGAACCTCATTTTACCAGGATGACGACGGACAGTACAGGGTTAACTACGAGAATGAAACATCCTTCAATCCTGAAAATATTGCAGAAGGGTTTGAATCAGCAGTGCAGGTTTCAGGAACAAGCTATACAGTGGAAATGAAAATTCCGTTCAGAACCATTAAACCTGCAGGCAACATGCAGATTGGTTTCGATGTGCAGATCAATGACGGAAGAAACGGTGCCCGCCAGAGCATAGCTACATGGAATGATACTACAGGGAATGCATACCAGGATACTTCTGTTTTCGGTATTCTTACATTTAAGCCGAAAGAGCCTGTAACCCGCGGCGAGGCGATTGTGGCCATTATGAAGGCATATGGCATAGAGCCCCTTGACGAGTGGTCGGATAATTTTGCAGATGCTTCGGGAGAATATGCCGGGTATTATGCAAAGGCCAAGGCAATCGGCTTTGTAAACGGAATAGGCGGCAACAGGATTGGTGCCGATATCCCGCTTACCCGTGAAATGCTGTTTACGCTGCTTTATAATATTGAACCCATAACAGGCGATATTGACGGAACCGATGTTTCAGGTGTTGATTTATCGGACTATTACGATTGCGGTGAACTGTCCGATTGGGCCGTAAAGGCTGTGAAAGCCCTGGTTAAGTCGGGAAGGTTCAACTTTAACGGAAATGACTTGCTTCCGAAAGCATATGTTGATGCTGAAGAATTAAAGGCTATTCTGGATTGATATTGTTTACGGGCGGGGCTTTACCCCGTCCTTATTTTAAATTTTATAGCAGGATTAAACCTGATAAAGCAGCCTTTGGTTACAACACCGTTGACAATTGATTACAGTTTCATTTATAATCATTATCAATACAGGAAAGGCGATGAACAGGAGGAGTCGCTGTTCTGTCCACAGGGAGAAAGCGTCGTGACTGAGAGCGCTTTTGGGAAAACAGGATGGTGAAAGGACACCTTGGAGCCTGTCGGATGAAAGGTATTATTTCCCGTAGTCCGGCACGACTTGTCTGCGTTAAGGACAAAAGAGGAAGGTAAACCTTCAAATAGGGTGGTACCGCGGGAATACCTCTCGTCCCTTCTTGGTGGACAGAGGTTTTTTTGTTCGGAAAAAGCATGCAGGAATAAATATTATGGGAGTGATGCGGATGTTGACTATGGCACCCAAGGGAACAAGAGATATTCTGCCCGACGAGATATATAAATGGTATTATGTTGAGGAAAAGTTCAGGGAGATTGCAAACAGGTTCGGTTTCAGGGAAATTCGCATTCCCGTTTTCGAGCATACCGAACTGTTTCAGCGCGGAGTAGGGGATACAACCGACATAGTTCAGAAGGAAATGTATACCTTCAACGACAAGGGCGGAAGAAGCATTACACTACGGCCCGAGGGTACTGCAGGAGTTGTCAGAAGTTATATCCAGAACGGCATGTCATCATGGCCGCAGCCTGTAAAACTGTTTTATAATATTACGGCATACCGGTACGAAAATGTTCAGAAGGGGAGATACCGCGAATTCCACCAGTTCGGCGTGGAACTGTTCGGTTCCGCCGATCCCGGTGCCGATGCCGAGATTATATCTTTATTGCACCTTTATTTCCAGGAACTTGGCATTAAAAACCTCAAGCTGAACCTTAACAGCATCGGGTGCCCCGTTTGCAGGGAAAAATACAACAAAATACTGAAAGAGTATCTTGGAATCAGGCTTGGGAAACTCTGCGAAACCTGCAGGGACCGCTTTAACAGGAACCCGATGCGTATCCTGGACTGCAAGGAAGAAAGCTGCAAAAATGAACTGGTAAATGCTCCCGCACTTTTGGATTATATTTGTGAAGACTGTTCCGCACATTTTGAAGAAGTTAAGGAAAAACTGAACATAATGGATATACCGTTTTCAATTGACAAGAGGATTGTTCGCGGCCTTGATTACTATACCCGCACCGTCTTTGAATTTGTATCGGAGAATATCGGATCCCAGGGAACGGTCTGCGGCGGAGGAAGGTATGACGGGCTGGTTGAAGCCTGCGGAGGAAGCCCTACTCCCGGTATTGGTTTTGGGCTTGGTATTGAAAGGCTTTTGCTTGAAATGGAAAGCCAGAATATTGAAATACCGAAGCCTGATGGTCCCGATATTTTCATAGGGTTTATAGGTGAAAAGGCGGAACGGCTTGCCGAGAGCATTGCACTGAAGCTGAGGGCAGCAGGTATCCCGTGTGAGAAGGATATAATGGGCAGAAGCGTAAAAGCGCAGATGAAATACGCGAATAAAATCAATGCCCGGTTTGCGGTTATCCTCGGTGATTCTGAAGTTGAAAGCGGCAGGGCTGAGCTCAAAAACATGGCGACAGGCGAGGCAAAAGATATTCATATAGATACGATAGTTGACAGATTATTAAAATACAAACAGGGAAATAAAAATGAATAAATGTGTTTTTCCAAAATGCCCTGAAATATCCGGTCATTAGCCGGAACGGATTTTAACCGGAATCAATTACAAGACAATACTGTATGAGGAGATGAAATTATGGCAGAAAACCTGGCAGGTTTAAAACGGACCCATATGTGCGGAGAAGTTACCGGCAGCGATGTCGGGCATGAAGTTGTTGTTATGGGCTGGGTTCAGAAGAGAAGAGAACTTGGCAGACTGATATTTGTTGATCTTCGTGACAGGACGGGATTATTGCAGATTGTATTCAAGAGCGAGCTTGACAGTGAACTTCACAACAAGGCGTTACAGCTCCGCAACGAGTATGTTATTGCTGTTAGGGGAGTTCTGCAGGTTCGCGAGGATATCAATCCGAACATGAAAACCGGGGAATGGGAGGTAATAGCCAGGGAGCTCAGGATATTAAGCAGGGCTGAAACACCTCCGATCCATATTGAAGATATTGTGGATACAAGTGAAGCCACAAGGCTGAGATACAGGTTCCTGGATTTAAGGCGTCCCGCGATGCAGAAAAATCTCATGCTGAGGCACAAGGTGGCCAAAATCGCCAGGGACTATTTCGATGAACAGGGATTCCTTGAAATCGAAACACCTGTTTTGATAAAGAGTACTCCCGAAGGCGCAAGGGATTATCTCGTTCCAAGCCGCGTATTTCCCGGCAGATTCTTTGCGCTTCCACAGTCCCCCCAGTTATTCAAGCAGATTTTGATGGTTTCGGGATTTGACAGGTATATGCAGATTGCCAAGTGCTTCAGGGACGAGGACCTGCGTGCCGACAGGCAGCCCGAGTTTACGCAGATAGACCTTGAGATGTCCTTTGTTGATGTACCGGATGTTTTAACGGTCTGCGAAGGCTTTATCAAACGCGTTTTTGGCGAGGTCCTGGGAGTTGATGTTCAGATTCCGTTCCAGAGAATGACCTATGCCGAGGCCATGGAACGTTTCGGTTCGGATAAACCCGATACACGCTTTGGCTTTGAGCTGACAGACGTGACCGAAATAGTAAAAAACTCAGGATTCAAGGTTTTCGCAGATGCCGTTGAAAGGGGCGGAAGCGTAAGAGCCATTAATGCCAAGGGCTGCGGAGCTAAGTTTTCAAGAAAGGAAATTGATGCCCTGACAGAGGTAACCAGGACCTACGGCGCAAAAGGGATGGCGTGGATTGCCGTTGAGGACGGAAACCTAAGATCCTCTTTCACAAAGTTCCTTACAGAGGATGAAATCAACCGAATTCTTGACAAGGTTCAGGCAGAACCCGGCGACCTCGTTTGCTTTGTTGCCGATGCAAATGAAATTGTTTTCGAGGCTCTTGGACACCTGCGCCTTGAAATTGCCCGGAAACTGGACCTCTTAGATGAGAATAAGTACAATTTCCTCTGGGTAACCGAATTCCCGCTGTTTGAATATGACAGCGAAGAAGAACGCTGGGTTGCAATACACCACCCGTTTACATCACCGATGGATGAAGATATTCCGCTGCTGGAAACCGATCCCGGAAAAGTACGTTCAAAGAGCTATGATATTGTGCTCAACGGGGTTGAACTGGGCGGCGGAAGTATCCGTATCCACGACCAGGAGCTTCAGAGGAAATTATTCAAGCTCATTGGCCTTTCGGACCAGGAAGCACAGGAAAGGTTCGGATTCCTGCTTGAAGCCTTCAGATACGGAACACCGCCCCATGGAGGGCTGGCCTTTGGCTTGGACAGACTGGTCATGCTTATGGTAAAATGCGAATCATTACGCGATGTAATTGCATTTCCGAAGGTTCAGAATTCCTCGTGCCTTATGACAGGTGCGCCCGATTTTGTTGATGAAAAGCAACTGAAAGAACTGCACATTCAAACGGTGGATGCTGAAAATGAAAAATGACGCTGTGAAGAAAGAGTTAATCGACTGGCTGGTGCATATTGCACTGGCCATAGTCGTTACTCTGTTTATCATTAATTACATAGGCCAGTTTACCATAGTCAAGGGAGATTCAATGCTTCCAACCCTGAAGGACGGAAATGTCCTTATTATCGAAAAAATTACCCAGCGCTTCGGTAGAATAAAGCAGGGTGATATTGTTGTGGTTAAAATACCAGATTTGCTTGGCAAGGGAAAGACTTATGCCGTAAAGCGCGTGATTGCAACAGAAGGGCAGAGGGTTGAGATTAGGGACGGCAAGGTCTATGTGGACAACGAAGAGCTTGATGAACAATACATCACCGGCAACGACACCTTTGCAACGGGACAGTTCAGTGATATGGTTGTGCCGGATAACTGTATCTATGTCCTTGGTGACAACCGCCTTCCCGGGGCAAGCAAGGACAGCAGAACCTTCGGTCCTGTAGACAAAAGCAAAATCGCCGGCAGGGTAATCTTCAGAATTTTTCCGTTAAGCGAGATTGGAAGGGTATAACATCTCAATATCATTTCCTTTCTCTACATTTTTTTGGTCTTGATCATATAAGAAAAAGCAGGTATTGGTCCTGGTTCAGGAATATTCAGGGAAATGGAATATCGTCATTATCTGTTCACATGATAACCGAATTCAGCACGGCAGGGGATTTTTATTTCCCGCTTTATTTTGTGTTGGAAATTTAATATAGTTTATGATAAAATATCAAAGGTCGCTAATGCCATATACAGCAATATAAGGGAGATTTGTTATTAAAATGTCCGGAGCGAAGAAAACGGCAGGCTGTTTAATCAATACTGCCGCAAAAATTTTGCTTATATTTGCGGTATTATTGTCGGCAGTTACCCTGTACCAGAACGTGGAAGTCGTTTTAACAGTCAAAACATACAATGTGTTTGTCTATCTGGTTCTACTCATAGCTGTTATTGCCGCTGCGCTATATTTTCTTATTAAATTCGATATACCCGAAAAACTGTACATACTGTTAACAGTATTTTTCAGCCTTGTTCCGCGGTTGTGCTTTGTTTTGCTTGTGCAGACACCGATAAGCGGCGACTTTTTACTGATTTATAATGCAGCAAGGGATACTGTTGCGGGTGTGGCTTGAAAAGCCGTTTTTTTCTATATGGTGCTACCAGATTCCCTTTGTTTATTATGAAGCCTTTATTTTGAAACTGTTTGGGTCTGAACTTGTATTGAAACTATTGAACGTTGCTTTTATGGTTGTTACGAATGTGCTGATTTATATGATTGCCAGGGAATGGGCCGGTCCCCGTGCCGCGTTTGCAGTCGCTGTCCTGTACTCGGTTTATCCTGCCCCGGTTCTGCTTTCCTCTGTCCTGACCAATCAGCACATATCTCTCATGTTTTTAATGCTGGGTATATATTTTTATATCGTAAATCCGTCCTGGCGCAGAATACTGCTTTCGTGCCTGTGCCTGTTCCTGGGGAACCTGATGCGTCCCGAGGCGGTCCTGGTAATTGCCGCAATGCTGATTCATACTTTTATCAGCTTTATCGAAGACTTTAAATGGGAGTATATCCGTACCGCCCTTTCAAAAACACTTGTACTGATCGCTTCATTTATATTTCTTACCGGGGCGGCTTCAGCACTGTTAAAAATAACAGGAGCCGCACCCTGCGGAATTTCAAACAACTGTCCGGAATGGAAGTTTGTTTTGGGGCTGGACACCGAATCAATCGGGGTATACAGCGAAAAGAACGCTTACATATTAAATATCAGCGATCCCCGTCTCAGGCACGAGGAAGCCGAAAAAGCAATTTCAGACTCGCTGAGAAAATGCAAAAGCATGCCTTTATTCCTCTGGGAAAAAACAAAGCGTATGTGGGCGAACATGGAAAGCGATACCTGGTCGCTGATTCATATAGAAAGAAGCAGGCCGGTATGGAACGAATTCAGATGTTTTACTTTTGAAAAAGCCATTAATAATATAATATCCTTTGATAAAGCCGTTTATATACTGTTGTATATCCTGATTATTACTGCGTGTGTTATACTGTGGCTGACCCCGGCTGAAGGCAATCACAGGGCTTTCTTCTTTACAGCCCTGATTCTTGTAAACTATTTTGTATATTTACTTATTGAAATACAAACCCGTTACAGGTATTTTATAATGCCGTCCTTTTTCATTCTTTACGCTGTGGTTTTCCGGGAATGCTTCAAAAAGGCGGACATGTATTTCAAAAAAGGGGACGCAGACCTCAATCCGAACTGAAGGCTGCCCCCCGGATACTCAGACAAGGCCATAGTCCCCTGGAATTGCATTAAGACAACTCGAACATTCCCGTGTAGAGCTGATAGTATTTTCCGCGCTGCTCCAGCAAATCTTCATGGTCGCCGCGTTCTATTATCTCACCGTTTTCAATGACCATGATTGCATTGGCATTTCTTACGGTAGACAGCCTGTGAGCTATAACAAACACCGTTCTTCCTTCCATAAGCTGATCCATGCCCTTTTGAATCAACATTTCGGTTCTTGTGTCAATAGAACTGGTTGCCTCGTCAAGGATCAGAACGGGAGGATCCGCAACCGCCGCCCTTGCTATTGCCAACAGCTGCCTTTGACCCTGGCTTAAGTTCATTCCGTCGGCGGTTATCATCGTATTGTAGCCATCGGGAAGATGCCTGATAAACGAGTCAGCATTGGCAAGTTTTGCTGCCTGTATTACTTCCTCATCGGTTGCATCCAGCCTGCCGTAACGGATATTTTCCATTACCGTGCCCGAAAACAGGTGGGTATCCTGCAGCACCATTGATAATGAACGTCTCAGATCGGCCTTTTTAATGTTTTTAATATTAATACCGTCATACAGTATTTCGCCCTCGGAAATATCGTAAAACCTGTTGATAAGGTTTGTAACTGTGGTTTTCCCGGCACCCGTGGAGCCGACGAACGCTATTTTCTGCCCCGGTTTGGCGTACAGCGAAATCCCCTTGAGTACAGTTTTTCCTTCTTCATAACCAAATACAACATTAAGGAACCTTATGTCACCTTTAAGCCGGGTATAGGTTGCACCACCGTTTCCGTCGGGAATTTTCCAGGCCCATATACCGGTACGGCTGTTTGTTTCCTTAAGGTTACCCGATGAGTCAAATTCGGCATTTACAAGTGTTACATCACCGTCATCAGTTTCAGGCTCTTCGTCGAGCAGGTCAAATATGCGTTCTGCGCCTGCCAGGGCCATAAGTATGGTATTGAACTGTTCGGACATCATTGTAACAGGCTGGGAAAAGGAACGGGTGTATTGCAGGAAGGATGCAAGAGAACCCAGATCAAAACCTGTTGTTATGGCCAGTACCGCACCTATGATGGCAGTTATCGAGTAATGCATGTATGACAGGTTACCCATGATTGGCCTTAACATGCCTGAAAAGGAATGAGCACCTTTTGATGCTTCGAAAAGCTGTTCATTCAGGCTGTCGAATTCTTCCTTTGATTTATGCTCATGGTTGAATACTTTTACAACCTTCTGCCCTTCTATCATTTCCTCGATATAACCGTTTACTTTTCCTATGGCAAGCTGCTGTTCCCTGAAAAACCTGCCGCTTTTTGACCCAAGTTTTTTGATAACAAATATCATAAGAAACAGCATTGCTATAACCACAACTGTCAGTACAGGGCTCAGGATCAGCATTGCAATAAAAACGCCCACAACCGTGATACCCGATGAAAATAAGTTCACAAAACTTTGCGAGAGCATATTCCTAAGTGTATCTGTATCGTTGGTATAGCGGCTCATTAATTCACCATGGGTATGAGCATCAAAATACTTCAGCGGAAGGGTTTGCATATGCCTGAACATATCGGTGCGTATCCTGTACAATGTGCCTGTCGAAACATTCAGCATCAGGCGGTTATACCCGTATGTTGCGGCTGCGCCGATGGTATAGATTACCGCCATTATACCTATAACTTTAAGGAACTCTGAAAGATCAGGATTCTGCTGGCCGATAAACGGAACAATCCATTTATTGAACAGTGGTTTCAAAAAATACGTTCCCGCGATTGAAGCAAGCGAACTGATTATAACAAGCACCATGACAAGAATCAGCTGCAGCCTGTTAGGCCTCATGTATTCCAGTATTCTTTTTATTGTCTTTGCCGTGTTTTTCGGTTTAAATGCATGATGCATCTGGTTAATCTTAGGCCCCCGCATGTTCAACAATCCCCTTCTGCTGAGATTCGTAAACCTCTCTGTATATGGTGTTATTTTTCAGGAGTTCTTCATGAGTGCCGATGGCGTCTATCCTGCCGTCGTCCATTACTATAATCCTGTCGGCGTCAATTACCGAAGCAACCCGCTGGGCAATAATAATCGTGGTTATTATCTCCGGGCTGTGGTTTTTGTAGATCCTTGAAAAAAGATCCTCGCTTCTGAGCGCTGCCCGTATTTTACTGTCGGTTGCAGTATCAACCGCGCTTGTACTGTCGTCAAGGATTATTATTTTCGGTTTTTTGAGCAGTGCCCTTGCAATACAAAGACGCTGTCTCTGACCACCCGAAACATTCACGCCGCCCTGCTCCAGCACAGTGTTGTAGCCGTCGGGGAAGGACATGATAAAATCATGGGCCTGCGCAATTTTGCATGCTTCAATAATCTCTTCATCAGTTGCATTTTCATTGCCCCATCTGAGGTTGTCCCTGATGGTACCCGAGAACAGAACATTTTTCTGCAGGACCATTGCCACTGCGTCACGAAGCTCGGAAAGGCCGTAATTACGGACATCCACACCGCCAACCGTAACACTGCCCCCGGTGACATCGTAAAGCCTCGGAATAAGCTGTACCAGGGTTGTTTTGCCCGAACCCGTTCCTCCTATAATACCGATGGTTTCTCCCGATTTTATCGAAAGGTTTATATTCTCAAGCACCATGTTTCCCTTTTCCCCTGCATAGCTGAATGAAACATTGTTGAATGTTACCGAGCCGTCCTTTATTTCAGTAACCTTGTTTTCTTTTTCCTCAATATCAATTTTTTCTTCCAGGACTTCACTGATACGTGTCAATGATGCCCTTGAAAGAACAAACATAACAAATATCATTCCGATCATCATCAGCGATATCAGGATCTGGCTTATATAGCTTATGAATCCCATCAACTGGCCCGACTGCATATCACCTGCGATAATAAGGTTTCCACCGAACCATGCAACGGCAAGCATGCAGCCATACATTACAAACTGCATGATGGGCATGTTCCACAGGACTATTCTTTCTGCCTTTATCTGGGTTTCACGCACCTGGTCGGCTATGTCGTCAAACTTCTCATATTCAAAGTCACCGCGTACAAAAGCCTTGACTACTCGTATTCCAATCAGGTTTTCCTGGATGACGGCGTTCAGCCGGTCATACTTTTTAAGCATTGTCCTGAACCTTGGATAGGCGCTTTTGGATATTATAAAAAGGGACAGGCCAAGTATTGGAATCGCAGCAAGAAATATTGCGGAAAGCCGCGCATTCAGTGTCACTGCCATAACTGTCGCCATGACAAGCATCATTGGGGTACGAATCATCATCCGTATCATCATCATAAAGGTCATCTGTGCATGGGTAACGTCGGTTGTAAGCCTTGTAATAAGTGATGCTGTCGTGAACCTGTCCATATTGGCGAATGAGAAATCCTGTATTTTGTAGAATAATTCCCGCCTAATCTCCTTTGCGTAGCCTGTTGAAGCAATTGAGGCGAAATGGGCGGCGATTGCCCCGAAAAACAGAGAAAGGACGGCCATTAATATCATAAGGATTCCCATCCTGGTTATATAATTCAGATCCCTGTTTTCTATGCCGATATCCACTATATTGGCCATTATGCGCGGAATATTCACCTCAAGGATAACTTCGCAGATAATGCAAAGAGGTGCAAGTACCGCATATACCCAGTACTTCTTTGCAAAAGGAAGCAGCTTTCTAATCATTGTTCATTTCCTTCTTTCTTCCGGTTTTTAGCTTTTTTCTCAGTGCAAGTATTGAGTAAAAATCCAGATCGTCGGAGTTGGAGAAATACTCCCTGTTTATATTGTCCAGCAGCCTGTCCAGGTAACTTCTCAAGGTTTTCAGCTCGTCTTTTGTAAAACCGGTAAAAACTATCCTGTCAAACTCGTCGAAGGCTTCCCGGCAGCGCTCTGATAACCTTTTGCCTTTATCGGTTATATAAAGTCTCTTGCATCTCAGGTTGCCCTCTGCTGTTCGTTTTTCAACAAGCCCGGCTTTTTCCATCCGTTTTGTCGAAACTGCCACCGAAGCGGGAGAAATCATTAAGTTTTCAGCTACTTCAGCCTGCGTGCAGCCCCCGTTCCGGTTTATAAACTCGAGCAAATGGAGCTGTCCCGGGTGCATCGGAAAGTCAATTGTGGCTTTCTGCCGGATTATTCTCCTGATAAGATGCAGTTTTTCGAGGCGGATGACAATGTCCTTGTACTGCATGATAAAGATCCCTTCTTACTAATTATTCTGATGGCATTGCTTCGTCGATGGCTGATATGGCCGGCAACAAATCATTTATAATTAGCCGTCAAATAATTAAACGCTTAACTATTATAATATCTGCAGCCCCAAGGTGTCAATGAGCAGTTCGGAAGAAATGAACAGAAAATAAACTGAAATTTGTAACTCTCTTGAAATCGTAAACATGGGCAGTATGGCAATGCAACCTGACGAATGGCTTGGAATAGGAATCGCAATGTGCTACCGGAAGAGCCGGATTAATCAGGACCATACATGACAAATTCATGCTTTTTTCTTCTCCGCTGTGCTTAAACAATTCCTGCTAATATTAAATTTCGTTACCTATTAACTGATATATTACCAATCCCTATTACAACGTCATCTTTGGTTTTGGTATAGTTTGCTGACAAATTACTTATTTTGAACATCAAAATTAAAAAATGATATAACAGGTGTCTTCTTTAAAAATTGTACATAGTAATTCAACCATATTCCAAAAATCAATAATTTTTGCTATACATTCAAAAACTTATTATCAAGGAATTTGAGAGCTTTTTGGTACAAAACGGGAAAGCTCAAAGAATGTATCGGTTTGTAATACTTATGCCTATGTGATAAAATAGTAAAAAATATCATGGATTTTCTTACGAGGGGATACTGCATGGGATATACAACAGATAAGCCGCAGAAATTCTGTGAAATGTTCAGTGAAGTTACACTGGACGCCAGGTTAAGCGAAACTTTTTACGATGCAGTGGTTTCAAAACTCATGTTCATAAAATCCACCGGCCAGGTACAGTTAAAACTTGAACTGCCGTGTTTGGTTAAACTTCAGCTCGTTTATTCTCTTGAAAAGATTCTGAGCAGGTTTTTCAATACCTCGGTCAGCGTAATACCATGTTTTAATATTGAAAAAAGCGATGCCGAATTTGTAGAATGCTGCAAAGATTATTTATATCAAGCTGTTTTGAAGAAATCAAAGCATTACGGGGTCCTGATGAAGGACGCCGATATTGAAATTGACGGAAACACCCTGAGGATTCATCTTAAAACCACATCAAGGGCTATTCTGCAGTCGGGCAATTGCGATGAGTACCTTGAGGGTTTTATAAAGACCTGTTTCAACAGGGATATAAAAGTGGAGTTTATAGATCCGGCCCTCGATGACAAGGCCGAAGTTCAGTATTTCAAAAAGAAAATGGAGCTTGAAAAGGAAACTATTCAGAAAATAGTAAGTTTCACGGCTGGAAACGGGAACGGTGAAGGGAGAAAGGTTTCGGCCGGTACCTCGGAATACAGCGCAAATCAGAAATCAAAATCAGGCAATCCCGACCTCGTTTACGGCAAAGACTTTGCAAAAACCGAGATTACCAATATGAATGAAGTCACTATAGATTCGGGGCGTGTTACGGTAAAGGGAAAGGTGATAAGGGTTGAGACCCGTCCGCTGAAAAACGGAAAAACCCTGTTCTGCTTTGACCTGACCGACTTAACCCATTCCATTACAGTTAAATGTTTTGCGAATGACAAGCAGTTATCGGCCCTGGAAGAGAATATCAAAACGGGTTCATGGTTTTATGTATATGGTGACGCCCAGTTTGATTCGTTCAGTAAGGAACTTACAATGCTTGCCCGCGGCATTGTAAGGACGTATGTCAGTGAAAGAACCGACACTGCGCCCGAAAAGCGCGTGGAGCTGCATGCCCATACCCAGATGAGCCAGATGGACGCAGTGACGCCGGTTAAGGATTTAATTGAGAGAGCCGCGAAATGGGGTCATACCGCCATTGCAATAACCGATCACGGTGTTGTGCAGGCATACCCTGATGCATACCAGGCAGCGAAAAAGGCTGGCATCAAGATTATTTACGGGGTTGAAATTTACCTTTTAGGTGAGGATAAAGCCGACTCAAACGGAAATATAGACTATAAAAATACCGAAACATATCATGCCATATTGCTGGTTAAAAATCAAAAAGGTCTGAAAAACCTGTATAAACTGATATCCGAAAGCCATCTGAATTTCTTTTACAAAAGGCCGAGGGTTCCGAAAGCAGTTCTCGAAAAATACAGGGAAGGGCTTATATTAGGCAGCGCTTGTGAAGCGGGCGAAGTATACCGTGCAGTGCTGGAAGGGAAAGATGACGAAGAACTTGTAAGAATAGCTTCATATTACGACTATCTTGAAATACAGCCATTGGGGAATAACCGGTTCCTGATTGATTCAGGGCATGTTTCGGGCTTTGAGGAACTGAAGGAAATAAACAGGCGTATTGTGGAACTGGCCGGCAGGCTTGATAAGCCCGTGGTGGCCACCGGTGATGTTCACTTCCTGGATAAGGAGGATGAGGTATTCAGGCGCATCCTTCAGGCAGGGCAGGGTTACAGCGATGCTGAAAAACAGGCTCCGCTGTTCCTGCGTACAACCGATGAAATGCTTGAAGAATTTGCATATCTTGGTGAAGATACTGCTTACGAAGTTGTTGTGAAAAACACAATACTCGTTTCGGAATGGACAGAGAACATTCAGCCCATTCCCGACGGAACATTCCCGCCTTTTATAGAAGGAGCGGAGGAAGACATTAAGAGAATGTCGGTTATGAAGGCTGAATCGCTGTACGGCTCTCCGCTGCCCGATATTGTGCAGAGGAGGATGGAGAGGGAGCTTGAGTCAATAATCAAAAACGGGTTTTCAGTGATGTATATTATTGCCCAGAAACTGGTGTCGAAGTCGCTTGAGGACGGGTACCTGGTCGGCTCGAGGGGATCGGTGGGTTCTTCGTTTGTGGCATACCTTACAGGTATTACCGAGGTTAACTCGTTACCCGCGCATTACAGGTGCAGAAACTGCCTTTATTCCGAGTTCCCGGAGGAAAGGAATACAGGCTGCGGATTTGATCTTCCCGACAAGGACTGTCCCAGGTGCGGCGAGCCTCTTGTAAAGGACGGCTATGATATACCCTTTGAAACCTTCCTTGGTTTTGACGGTGACAAGGAGCCGGATATAGATCTGAACTTTTCGGGTGAATACCAGCAGAATGCGCACAAGTACACTGAGGAGCTTTTTGGCGAGGGGCATGTTTTCAGAGCGGGAACCATTGCCACCGTTGCTGAAAAAACAGCTTTTGGTTTTGTAAAGGGATATCTCAGCGAAAAAGGCAGTACTGCGACGAATGCGGAGATAAACCGCCTTGTTGCGGGCTGTACCGGTATAAAGCGGACCACGGGGCAGCATCCCGGAGGAGTAATGATTGTTCCGCATAACAAGGAGATTTACGATTTTACCCCGATACAGCGCCCTGCTGATGACTCCGAGTCGGATGTAATAACCACGCATTTTGATTACCATTCCATAAGCGGAAGAATCCTGAAACTGGATATACTTGGCCACGATGATCCCACGGTCATCCGTATGCTCCAGGACATTACAGGGGTGGATCCGAAGGAGATACCGATAGGCGAAAAGAAGACAATGGAGATCTTCAGGAGCACTGAACCTCTCGGGGTGTCTCCCGAGGATATCGGCAGCCCTGTCGGTACCTTTGGAATACCTGAGTTTGGTACAAGATTTGTCCGCCAGATGCTGATTGAAACAAAACCCACGACTTTCGCGGAACTGATAAGAATTTCAGGACTGTCCCACGGTACCGATGTGTGGACGAATAATGCCCAGGAACTTATCAGAAACGGCATTGCCACGCTGGCCAATGTTGTGGCGACCCGCGACGACATTATGCTTTATCTTATACAAAACGGTCTCAAGCCGTTAACAGCCTTTAAGATAATGGAGGATGTCAGAAAAGGAAAGGGCCTTACTCCTGAGTACGAAGAACAGATGAAGGAGCATAAAATTCCAGACTGGTATATTGAATCGTGCAAGAAAATCAAGTATATGTTTCCAAAGGCACATGCTGCCGCATATGTAATGATGGCGTTCAGGATAGCCTGGTTCAAGGTCTATTACCCCGAAGCATTTTATGCGGTTTATTTTACGGTCAAAGCCGACGAGTTTGATGCGGATATTATCTCAAGGGGCCGGGACAGGGTGCGGTATGAGATTAAAGAGCTTGAGAGAAAAGGAAATGATATGACTCAAAAGGAAAAGAATCTTTTAACAATTCTTGAAGTTGCAAATGAAATGTACGCGAGGGGAATCAATTGCCTCCCCGTTGATATATATGAATCGGACGCAACCAGTTTCAAAATTACAGACAAGGGACTGCTTCCCTCTCTGAACTCTTTACAGGGCCTTGGCACCGCTGCAGCGGCAAACATTGCAAATGCAAGGAAAAACGGCAGGTTCCTGTCGGTGGATGACCTCAAAATCAGGGCGGGTATCAGCAAGGCGGTTATTGAAATACTTGAAACCCATGGCTGCCTCGACGGTATGGAACAGAGCAACCAAGTGAGCTTTCTGTAAGTTTCGCCGGCCAAATGCGCGATTTATTACTGTTTGACTAAAGTTGTCCAATCAGATAAAATATGTATCGATAAGGGAAACCTATTAATATGACCTCACCCTGTTGATCTGTTTCTTCCTGTGTTTGCGTTATTACCGCGTGAAAAGATAAGACTTTTTCCAGAAAAAACAGTATGTCTTGTATGGAGTGATTTTTTTGAATAAAAAGCTGCGGGACGAGTTAACTGATAAACTTTTTGATGCAATACTCCTTTTAAAAACCCGGGAAGAGTGCTATAGTTTTTTTGAGGATATAGGCACAATTTCCGAAATCAAAGCGTTTGCACAAAGACTTGAAGTGGCAAAAATGCTGGATGAGGGGAAAACTTACAGGGAAATACATGAAAAAACCGGGGCCAGTGAAGCTACTATCAGCAGGGTAAGCCGTGCTCTGAATTACGGGGCGGATGGATACCGTATTGTGCTGGAGCGTCTTAAGCAGGCCGAAAGGAGTGATAAAACAGGTTGAAATTATTGGAAAAAATATTTGGTACCTACAGTGACAGAGAGATTAAGAGAATAGAACCTATTGTTGACAGGATAGAAGAGCTTGAAAGTGAAATTCAGAAGTTAAGCGACGCAGAGCTGAGGGCAAAGACCCAATATTTCAAAAAAAGGCTTCAGGATGGTGAAACCTTGGATGATATTCTTCCCGAAGCCTTTGCTGTTGTCCGCGAAGCATCGAAGCGGGTTTTGGGGCTCAGGCATTACAGGGTACAGCTGATAGGTGGTATTGTTCTTCACCAGGGGCGTATTGCCGAGATGAAAACCGGTGAGGGTAAAACCCTTGTAGCAACGTTGCCGGTATATCTTAACGCTCTTGAAGGAAAAGGCGTTCATGTAGTAACCGTCAATGATTACCTTGCCAGGCGTGACGCGGAATGGATGGGCAAGATCTACCAGTTCCTCGGCATGAGCGTGGGAGTTATAGTTCATGGCCTGGATAACGATGAAAGAAGAAGGGCATATGCCTGTGATATTACCTATGGTACAAACAACGAGTTCGGGTTTGACTACCTGAGGGATAACATGGTTGTGTACCTTGAGCATATGGTCCAGAGAGGGCACCATTACGCAATCGTGGACGAGGTTGACTCAATACTGATTGATGAAGCCCGTACTCCCCTTATTATATCGGGTGCCGGGGATAAGTCCACCGATTTGTACCATCAGGCCGATACCTTTGTAAGGAGGCTTAAAAAGAAAGTTTTCACCGAAACAGACGATAAGACCCTTGATGACGACATTGACGCAGATTATATTGTTGACGAGAAGGCTCATACAGCAACTCTTACCGCCAGGGGAGTGGAAAAGGCCGAGAGCTTTTTTGGTATAGAGAACCTTTCCGATATAGAGAATATGACCATATCGCACCATATTAACCAGGCACTGAAAGCCCATGGACTGATGAAGCGGGATGTGGACTATGTTGTTAAGGACGGGGAAGTTATTATTGTTGATGAATTCACTGGAAGGCTGATGTACGGCCGCAGGTACAGCGAAGGCCTTCACCAGGCCATTGAAGCCAAGGAAGGCGTTACTGTTGAAAGGGAAAGCAAAACCCTTGCAACGATAACTTTCCAGAACTATTTCAGGCTGTATAAAAAGCTGTCCGGAATGACCGGTACGGCATTAACCGAGGAACAGGAATTCCGCTCAATTTATAACCTTGATGTTATAGCAATTCCTACGAATCTTCCCGTGATAAGAGTGGATCATCCCGATGTTGTATACAAGACGAAAGAGGCTAAGTTCAATGCCGTTATTAATGATATTGAGGAAAGTCATACAAAGGGGCAGCCTGTTCTTGTGGGCACAATTTCAATAGAAACCTCGGAGCATCTCAGCCGCCTGCTGAAGAAGCGCGGTATTCCTCACAATGTTCTGAATGCCAAGTACCATGATAAGGAAGCTGAGATTGTTGCGCAGGCGGGCAAGCTGGGTGCTGTTACCATAGCCACAAATATGGCCGGTCGCGGGACCGACATAATGCTTGGCGGAAACCCGGAATACCTTGCGAAGCAGGAAATGCGCAAGCAGGGTATGGATGAGTATTATATCAGCATGGCCACGAGCTTTAATGATACCGACGACGAGGAAATACTGAAAGCCAGAAATATATACAAGGATCTGTATGCCAGGTTCAAAAAGGAAACCGACGCGGAGAAGGAAAAGGTCATAGCGGCAGGCGGGCTTAAAATAATAGGAACCGAACGCCATGAATCAAGGCGTATAGATAACCAACTCCGCGGCCGTTCAGGACGCCAGGGTGACCCGGGTGAATCCCGTTTCTATATTTCCCTTGAAGATGATCTTATGCGACTTTTCGGTTCGGACCGGCTGACAGGTATGGTTGATATGCTGGGGCTGGAAGATGACCAGCCAATTGAGCATAAAATGCTTTCAAATGCAATTGAAAACGCACAGAAGAAAATTGAAGGCATTAACTTCAACCGCAGAAAAAACGTGCTGCAGTATGACGATGTCATGAACCAGCAGCGTGAGATTATATACAAGGAGCGCTTCAGGGTTCTCAACGGTGAAAACCTGAAAGACAACTTCCTTAAGATGATAGATGGTATCATTGACTATATTGCAAATCTCTACTGCAGGGAAAATCCGTATCCCGAAAACTGGGAATGGAACGGGATAAAATCCCATGTGGAATCCATCCTGCTTCCAAAGGGCTCAGTAAATCCTGATGATTTTGATTTTGAATCATTGACCGTTGACAAGTTCAAGTCCATTTTGTATGAAAAGGCGGCTGAAAGGTACAACGCGCAGGAAGAAACCTTTGGCAGCGAAATAATGAGGCTGCTGGAGCGAAGGGTCCTTCTTAAGAATGTTGACGAAAAATGGATGGACCATATAGATGCGATGGAGCAGCTTAAATTCGGTATAGGTCTCCGGGCGTACGGCCAGAGGGATCCGATTATTGAATACCGAATGGAAGGCTCGGACATGTTTGACGAAATGATCCGGAGCATCCAGATTGACTCGGTAAAGGAATTACTGAATATCAGGAAAGAGAACGTAGTGGTACAGAGAACCCAGGTGGCACAGCCGCTTGAGGCTTCCCATGGGGAAGATACGGTTAAGAAACCCAAGAAGAGAGCCATGGACAAGGTGGGCAGAAATGACCCATGCCCGTGCGGGAGTGGAAAAAAATACAAGAAGTGCTGCGGGGCATAAAGAGGAAAGAAATATTATGAATTACGATAAAGCCATTGAATATATAGAAAGCCTGGCCAGGTTCGGCAGTAAGCCAGGCCTTGAACGAATCAGGGCCCTGACCGAAAGGTTGGGTAATCCCCAGGATCATCTGAAGTTTATACACATAGCAGGTACAAACGGAAAAGGTTCCACGTCGGTCTTTATAGCCGGTATCCTGTCATGTGCGGGGTACTCTGTCGGCCTTTATACTTCGCCTTACCTTGAGCGTTTTAACGAAAGGATACGGCTTAATGGCAAGGAAATAGCAGATGATGAGCTGTGTGAATATGTCGGAAGAGTTAAGGAAGCAGTTGATAAAATGGTTGCCGACGGACTCGAACAGCCCACTGTGTTTGAAGTGATTACTGCAATGGCTTTTTTGTATTATTATGAAAAAAAGTGCGATATTGTGGTACTCGAAGTCGGGCTGGGAGGACGCCTCGACGCCACGAACGTTATTTCTGAATCACTGATTTCAGTCATAACAAAGATTTCAAAGGATCATACCGACATATTAGGCAGCACGATCCGTGAAATAGCTTATGAAAAGGCAGGAATAATAAAACAGAACGGCATTGTTGTAACCTATCCACAGGAAGATTCGGCCTTAAAGGTTATAGAGTCGGTTTGCAGTCAGAGGAATGCAGCTCTTTACCGTGCAGACCCCGGCGAGTTCGGGAATGTTGAGCTGAAACCCGGAATGCTGTGCCTTACGCATTCCCGTTATGGGGATATAAAAACTCCGGTTGTCGGAGTTCACCAGGTTTATAATGCCGCTGTTGCCCTAAAGACCGTTGAGGTGTTAAGACAGTCGGGCATTAACATTAAGGACGGGGATATAATTGAAGGATTCAGGACCGCATCATGGCCGGGCAGGTTTGAATTATTGAGAAGAAATCCCGATGTTTATATAGACGGTGCCCATAATCCTGACGGTGTCCGTTCGTTTATTGAAACCTTCAGGGCGATATACCCGGGCAGAAAAGCACTGATAGTATTCGGAGTAATGAAGGATAAGGAGTATGAAACCATGCTGAGGGAGCTTTCTGCGATAACCGAGCGTTTTATTGCAGTAACTCCCGACAATCCGCGTGCACTTGATGCAGAAAGCCTTGCAAAAACAATGTCCAAGTATTGTAATAATGTAGAATATAGTGATACAATAGAAGAGGCAATTGAAAGAATTCTTGCATATGCAGCCTGTGATGACATTATTGCAGCATTGGGTTCGCTGTTTTATATCGGCCATGTACGCAAACTGTTTCGTGATCCCGCAGTAAAGCAGCAGATGAAATACATTTCGTTCACCTGAGGTTCATGGAGGGAGAGGTATGTTTGATTTCAGAGAGGCTCTGGATAGCTTTAAACCTATTAACCTGGAAATGGTTGAAGAAAGATCGGGTAAGTTGCCGGAGAATATATCCGAAGCTATAAAACTGTTCAACAAAGCACTGGAAGATATACGGTTTAAAAGCGAAGACATGGCAATAATAGCGTTAAAGAAAGCGATATCCCTTCATCCGGTTTTCTATGAAGCAATGAACCTGCTGGGTGTATGTTATGCGATGACGGGCAGGGAAGATGCTGCAAAGGCGGCTTTTCAGAAAGTTATAGATGCTGACGACAGCAGCATAAAAGCAATGGAATACATGAAAAAACTTCAGCCGCAAAGCGACGAGGATATAGATACAGGTGTGCCCAAAAAAAGAATCAAAAAAGGCGAAAAGAAAAAAAGCAATTTGGTTTTATTACTGGAAAAAGCATTAAAGCGTGAGGACAAAAAGTTATATTACCTGAAATACGTGGTTGGTTTTGTTGCAGGCATACTTGTTACTTCGTTTATATGGTACATGGTACCGACAGGCAAATCATTATTTTCGTTTGACAAAATTGAAACCATTGACAAGAACCCCGAACTTGAAGAAAAAATCAATGTACTGAACGAGAGAATAGAAAAACTTGAATTAGACTTAAGGGAACGCAATGATGAGAACCTTAAACTGATGGACAGTTTCCAGGCATACAAGGAATGGATGACACGCCTGAACGAAGCCGCCAGGGAATACAACAACGGGAATTACATACAGAGTGCGGATTTACTGTTTAATGCCCAGGAGAATGAAGTCCCCGAGGAGCTGTATGAATACTACAGGAATCTATGGGACGAAGTAAGGCTGGAAGCTGCAGAAGCTCTTTACAACGAAGCGAACAAAATATACAACAACAACAGGAACAAGGACCCTGAAGTGTATAAACAGGCGCTTGAAAAATACGAAACCTGTCTTTTATACATAGAAAATGACAGAGTTTCATACAAGTCCTCTTTATATTACCAGGCGGGTAAGGCAGCTGCCCGATGCGATGAAAAGGACAGGGCGGTTGAACTTTTTGAGCTGATTGTAAACGAATATCCGAACAGTTCAATGAGTTCCTATGCGATAAACCGGCTGAACGAGCTCAGGGCGGGGAGGGAGATAGGCGGCAGTTAATCCGGATATGACCCCGGTTTGATGTATAAATAAATCCGATATGCAAATCCAGTGCATAAATAAAAAGGTTATGGCTTTAATCCATAACCTTTTTTATGTTAATATTTCCGGTTTACTTTGTTGCCAGAACTTTTTTCAGCCTTGCAAAACGGGGCAGCCCGTCTTCCATCGGCGGAGCTGATTCTCCCTGGATCAGGGGCAGCGCGTAATCAATAAACTCCTGTTTCAGCCCGGTTCCGTCTTCGGTTATCCACTCTCTTGGAATCTTCTTTTCAGCGTTTGCAACCTTTGATAACTCTACCAGCTTGAAATTGCATTTATACTCTTTACCCGGCTCGCGCTCATAGGCCACCATGTAGTCGGTATGACCTTCAACTGCATATTTTACAGCCATTTGACCGGCCTTGAAAGTTTCCTCGACGTCTGTCTTGGAACCGCAGTGAGCGGCACAGCGCTGCAGTAAGCTGAATTCAATTGCGCGGGTCTTGCATTTCAGTTCGTTCTTAATTACACTGGCCAGGACCTGTGCTGTTCCTCCCAGCTGACTGTGACCGAAAGCGTCCTTCTCCTTCGCAAGGTCTGAACCGTATTCAGAGATATATTTGCCGTTCTTGTCCTTTATTCCTTCGGATACTGCAACGATTACCTTGCCGTTGTTTTTCTCATAAACCCTTTTAACGTCTTTAATGAATTTGTCCATGTCAAATTCAATTTCGGGGAGATATATCAAGTCAGGACCGGCACCCTTGTATGCTGAAAGTGCTGTTGCTGCTGTAAGCCAGCCTGCATTTCTTCCCATTACTTCAAGAACGCAAACCATTGGGGTGTCATAGACACGGGCATCCAGGTAAACTTCCATTGTTGAGGTAGCAACATAACGGGCGGCGCTTCCGTATCCGGGACAATGGTCGGTTTCAGCGAGGTCGTTGTCAATTGTCTTCGGAACACCGATAACGCGGCATTCATATCCGACCTTCTGCATATATTTGCTTACCTTGTTGCAGGTGTCCATCGAGTCGTTGCCGCCGTTGTAGAAGAAGTAACGGATATCATATTTTTTAAACACTTCGAGCAGGCGTTTATAATCGGTGTCATCAACATCCGGATCAGCCAGTTTATAGCGAACCGAACCCAATGCTGAAGAAGGGGTTGTTTTTAAAAGCTCGAGTTCTTTCGGGTCTTCCATTCCCATATCATAGAATCTTTCTTCCAGTATTCCCTTAATACCGTTAGCGGCACCGTATACCTTATTAATACAGTCCTGTTTGAGGGCTTCGGTGAAAACTCCTGCAGCACTTGCATTAATAACAGATGTAGGACCGCCTGACTGACCAAAAATTGCATTTCCCACTAATTTAGACATTAGTATCTCCTCCTATACACTTTCTGTGCAGCTTTATTTATGATTAACAAAATACAGGTTTTTGTCAGGAAATAATATACCATAAAGCATTAATGAACGCAACGCTGTCGGTCCAATCTTTGATATAAAAATAACAATCCTCGGCGGAAAAGCAAATGCCGCCCCGGGTTCATGGACAGCGGAACCTTATTTCATTACCTTTTTGAGTCCAAAAAATAGGGGAAACACATCCCCATCCAAAATTAAAATGCTGTTTTACATTAGCCGATAATATAATAGTAATTTCGACAAGAGCAGGTGCAGGCAAAAACCGAAAAACAGGTGAAGTTCAGGTGTGTGGTACAGATGGCTGATAAGGTTCTTGTATCGGTTGAGGATAGGTTTATAAAAAGCATCGTGTTGAGAGATTTACATAAAAAAGGATTTGAAATTGTGGAGGCCGTGGACGAGGTTGACCTCCTTCTGAAGCTGGATATTTTCAAAGAATCGATACTTTATTATATCATCCAGATCAACGCGGAAAATTACGGGAAACAGTACGGCCAGATCAAAAAAGTCAGGCAGATTGAATATTTTAAAAATCTTCCGGTCATGGCCATCATTCCCGATAACTCGCCTGAATATGTAAATGGCGCAAAGGAAGCGGATGTTAATGATTTATTCCTTGTACCTGCAAAAAGGGAATTACTGAAGGATTACCTCACGGAGCGGTTGTCGGCCTTTACTGCAAAAATCCCGTCAAGTGATTTTGAATATATGAACAAGGTCAGGGAAAGCCTTTTATCAAGCCTCAGCTCCAACAGTGATCTGAGGAATGAAATAAAGAGAGCCTCAAGGGGGAAATATCCTGTTTCCCTTGTTATGGGAAGGCTTTCGGGAATACATATCGGCATGGTCCAGGAGTTCTATGACAGGCTGGCCCTTCAGATGCGGGAAACCGATAGAACAATAAACCATGACTACCGGACATTCATCATTGTATGCCCGTTTACAATGAAAAAATACCTGTTGGAAATAGAGAGAAAGATCCGCGGGGTATTCGAGAAAATGTTCCAGGGCTCAGGGAAATTATACATGTACAGTGTAACATATCCCGACGACGGGGAAAGTCTTGAGCAACTCATAGAAATAATGGAAAAAGGGGTTCATGACAGCATTGTCATTTCAAGAATGAGACAGCCGTTGAATACACTCAGCAGGGAGAAACTTGAGGAATTCAAAAACATGTTAAGGCCGTATAAGTAAAATCCGGGCAATTGCCGAAACAGAGACTCAAACTGCGTCAATGTCCTTTTTTTCTTTCCCGAGCAGGATATAAACAACCAGGATAACCAGCCAGACAACAGAAACAATATATTTATACAGCGGATCTATCGGCAGAGGGGTGAAATACCCTTCTGTAAGTCCTGCGAGTATAAAGAGAGGAATGGATCCTAACAGCATCTTAAGAGCCCTTTTCCCGCCGTATGAAAAGGATCTCCGCCTCGAATGCAGTCCCGGAAAAATCATTGACCTTGCTATAAGAAGGCCTGCTGCGCCGCATACAAAGATGCAGAATAATTCGGGCACGCCATGGGGCAATATCAGCGACCAGAACTCATAACCCGAACCCGCGTTTGCTGCAACAGCGGCCAATGCTCCCAAAAGCATGCCGTTTTTTACAAGGACATAAACCGTTCCGATGCCGAAAGTAATTCCAAGGGCAAATGCCGTAATTCCGACCTGAATGTTATTGGTAAAGATGGCAACTGAAAAAACGGCGTAGTTGACAGATGCCGCACCTGGTTCGGAGTTTTTAATGGCATCCACATATTCGGCCGGAACAAAGGAAAGGGCGTAGTCTTCCTGGTACAGTACCATCAGGTAGCTGAACATAAAACTCAGGACGAAAATCCCCGTTGATACCAGGAACAGAAGAAATTCTTTCTTTAGCAGGGAAGGAAACCCCTTTAACAGAAACCGGAATATCCCTGCAATGCCCTTTGGCCTGGAAACATAAATGGCCTGGTGCGCTCTTGCAACGAGATTATTCAGGTATTCCGCCGTGCCCGTGTTCCCGTACCGGGTCCTGGCGATTGAAAGATGACCGCATGTCGTCTGATAGAGATAAAAAAGGCGATGAAGCCTGTCATTGTCTTCAGGTTTCTTTTTCCGGGACGAATAGTTTTTCAGTATGTCTTCAAGTTCCTGCCATGTTTTCTGGTTATTGCTGATAAAAAGCGATTCCTTCATTGTAAACTCTCCAATAACAAAATAATACTATGCTCAGCTTATTCCAAGACGTTTACAAAAGTTGATAATCTTTTATCAAATTCTATTTTATCAAATGGTTTTTTTTGATACAATAATAAATGGTAATCTTTTGGATTCAGGAAAATGGTTTTGGAGTTGAAGGTATGAGGAATATCTATCATGTAAAAACGCCGGAAAATGTAACTCTTGAGTTTGAACTTGCAGGAGTGGGAACCCGCGGGATTGCAGTCATAATAGATACCTTGTTCCAATACTTGATTCTCCTTGTTGTTCTTTTTATATCGTATCTGATTCTGGATGATGATTACATAAACATGATGTATTCGGAGGAGAACACGGTATACATTGTATTGGCCATTCTGCTGATTTTTATTGTCCAGGTGGGGTATTTCCTGTTGTCCGAGTTTTTCACGAAGGGTTCTACCCTTGGGAAAAAGATAGTCGGGCTTAAAGTGATAATGGCAAACGGTGAGCCGATTTCCTTTACAGCCTCGCTTGTAAGGAATTTGCTGCGGATTGGGGACATGCTGCCGGGGATATATGGAGTCGGAATTTTTGCAGTAGTTCTGAACAAGCGTTATATGAGGATCGGCGATTTGGCGGCAAATACCGTTGTGGTCAAGGTCAAAAAAAGAAAAGCTGATTTTTCGGGAATCAATAACATCGGTACAGAACGGCAGAACATGTTCATAAGCCCGAAGGAAGAGGCCCTGCTGATAGAATACAATGAAAGGATCAGGGATAAGAAGAATCCGCTTTATTCAGAAACCCTTGAAAACATGTTGTATCACCATTTTTACAATAAATTAGGCAGCCTGCCGAATCTGCCCGGAAATTTCAACAGGAGGACTTATCTCAAATGCCTGCTGAAACATCTTGGAATTACATAGGTGCGGGTGCAACAGCGGATTTGAAAAAATAATGTTATAAATGCTTTGCTTTAATGTCTTAAATTGTGTATAATATAAATGTTGTGTATACAAAGTACATTAACATACTTTGAAAATCGCACAGCATTCAGCATATAAAACTATGATTAAGGATTTTAATTACTGTCATATGCAGTGCATTTTAAGTTTTACCTAATAACTAAGGAGGGAGATTGATGTCCAAAAAAACAATGAGTACCATGGATGGTAATCAGGCAGCGGCGTATGTAGCATATGCCTTTACCGACGTGGCTGCCATTTACCCAATTACACCATCTTCTCCCATGGCGGAGTTTACCGATGAATGGTCCGCCAATGGAAAGAAGAACCTGTTTGGACAAACAGTAAAAATAACTGAAATGCAATCAGAAGCAGGTGCAGCAGGCGCAGTTCACGGCTCGCTTCAGGCAGGCGCCCTGACTACTACGTTCACTGCCTCACAGGGATTGCTGCTGATGATTCCGAATATGTACAAAATAGCCGGAGAGTTATTGCCGGGAGTTTTCCACGTTTCAGCACGTGCAATTGCTTCCCACGCGTTGTCTATATTTGGAGATCATTCCGACGTTATGGCAACAAGGCAAACAGGTTTTGCTTTGCTGGCATCTGGAAGCGTGCAGGAAGTAATGGATTTGGGCGGTGTTGCACATTTAAGTGCCATTAAGTCAAGAGTACCGTTCCTGCATTTCTTTGACGGTTTCAGAACCTCGCACGAGGTCCAGAAAATTGAAGTAATTGATTATGAAGACTTTGCAAAACTGCTTGACTGGGATGCGGTACGCGAGTTCAGAAAACGTGCACTGAATCCTGAACATCCCGTTACCCGCGGTACTGCCCAGAACCCGGATATATTCTTCCAGGCAAGAGAGGCTTCGAACAGGTTCTATGACGAAGTTCCCGATATCGTAGCAGAGTACATGAAAGAAATCTCGAAGCTGACCGGAAGAGACTATAAACCGTTCAACTATTACGGCGCACCTGATGCCGAGCATATTATTGTTGCAATGGGTTCGGTTACCGAGACCATTGAAGAAACAGTTGATTACCTGATGGCCAGGGGTGAAAAGGTTGGCGTAATCAAAGTACACCTGTATCGCCCGTTCAGCAGCAAATACTTCTTTGATGTTCTTCCGAAGACAGTCAAGCGCATAAGCGTTCTTGACAGGACAAAAGAGCCCGGTGCTGAAGGTGAGCCCCTGTACCTTGATATCAAGAACCTGTTCTACAACCGTGAAGACAGGCCTTTAATCGTAGGCGGACGTTACGGTTTGGGTTCAAAAGACACAACACCTTCCCAGATCAAGGCTGTTTTCGACAACATGAAAGAAGACAACCCGAGAGACAGGTTTACAATTGGTATTGTTGACGATGTAACAAATCTGTCCCTTGACGTTAAGGAAAAGATTGTTACAGAGAGTGAAGGCACCGTTCGCTGCAAGTTCTGGGGTCTTGGTTCCGACGGTACGGTTGGTGCCAATAAGAGCGCCATTAAGATTATCGGTGACAATACCGACTTATATGCCCAGGGCTATTTCTCATACGACTCGAAGAAGTCGGGCGGTGTCACGATTTCGCACCTTCGTTTCGGTAAGAACAAGATCCGTTCTACATACTTAATCGAAGAGGCTGATTATATCGCATGCCATAACCAGTCCTATGTTGATAAGTATGACCTGATTGCAGGGCTGAAAAAGGGCGGAACCTTCGTGCTGAACTGCCAGTGGAGCGAAGAGGAGCTCGACGGGAAACTGCCGGCAGACCTGAAACGCAAGATAGCCAATAACGATATTAACTTCTATATTATAAATGCTACCGGAATAGCAGAAGAAATCGGTCTTGGAAACCGCATAAACATGATCATGCAGGCTGCTTTCTTCAAACTTGCCAATGTTATTCCCATTGAGGACGCTGTCAGGTACCTGAAGGAATCCATTGTCAAGTCCTACGGAAAGAAGGGCGAAAAGGTAGTCCAGATGAACTACCAGGCAGTGGATAAGGGTATAGACGCTTTGAAGAAGGTTTCCGTACCTGAAAGCTGGAAGACAGCGGAAGACGAAGTAAAACATGAAGATACCGATGTTCCTGATTTCATAAAGAATGTTATGAATCCGATGAACGCAATGAAGGGCGACGAACTGCCTGTAAGTGCATTCAAAGGCGCTGAGGACGGAACATTCCCTGCCGGAACATCTGCTTATGAAAAACGCGGAATCGCCGTTAATATTCCTGAATGGCAGGTAGAAAACTGTATCCAGTGCAACCAGTGTTCATTTGTATGTCCTCATGCGGCAATCCGTCCGTTCCTGCTTAACGATGAGGAAAAGGGCAAGGCCCCTGAAACCTTTGTTACAAAACCTGCGATCGGCAACCAGCTGAAAGGTCTGCATTACAAGATCCAGGTAAGTGCCCTCGACTGTACGGGATGCGGCAACTGTGCCGATATTTGCCCCGCAAAGGAAAAGGCGCTTATTATGAAGCCGCTCGAAACTCAGCTGCAGGAAGTTGATAACTGGGACTTTGCCGTTAAGAATGTTTCAATCAAGGATGATTTAATGCCGTTGACAACCCTTAAGGGAAGTCAGTTCGCACAGCCCTTAATCGAGTTCTCGGGCGCATGCGCAGGCTGCGGTGAAACCCCGTATATCAAGGTTATAACCCAGCTGTTCGGAGACAGAATGATGATTGCCAACGCAACAGGTTGTTCATCAATCTGGGGCGGTTCTGCTCCCGCAACGGTTTATACAACGAACAAGGAAGGCAAGGGTCCCGCATGGGCAAACTCCCTGTTCGAAGATAATGCCGAATACGGTTACGGTATGGCTCTCGGAGTGAAGCAAATCCGTGATTCAATTGAGTCAAGCATGAAAGCCCTGCTGGAAATGGATGTTCCCGCAGCGCTGAAAGATGCGATGAATAACTGGATTGCAGGCAAATACGATGCAGACGCATCGAAGAAGGCTTCGAAGGAAGTTCTCTCTGCAATAGAGAATAACCCTGTAAGTGATCCTGAGGCCAAGAAGCTGATTGACGACATTCTTGAGAAGAAGGATTACCTGGTCAAGAAATCCATCTGGATCGTCGGCGGTGACGGCTGGGCATACGATATCGGTTACGGAGGTCTGGATCATGTATTGGCTTCGGGTGAAGATGTCAATGTACTGGTATTTGATACCGAAGTATACTCAAATACCGGCGGCCAGTCCTCGAAGGCCACACCTACCGCTGCAGTTGCTAAGTTTGCAGCAGCAGGAAAGAGGGTTAAGAAGAAGGACCTTGGCATGATAGCCGCAACCTACGGTTATGTTTACGTTGCCCAGGTTGCCATGGGTGCTGACAAGAACCAGTTCCTGAAAGCCATACTCGAGGCTGAAAAATACAACGGACCGTCACTGATAATTGCCTACGCACCATGTATAAACCACGGCATACGCCAGGGTATGGGCCGTACACAGGCAAGATCCAAGCAGGCTGTGGATGCAGGTTACTGGCATCTGTGGCGTTATAATCCGGAACTGAAAGAACAGGGCAAGAATCCGTTCATTCTGGATTCCAAGGAACCCTCGGAGGATTTCCAGGAATTCCTTGACGGAGAAGTACGTTACACTTCACTGAAGAGAGCCTTCCCTGACATAGCCGATGAGCTGTACGCCAAGGCTAAGAAGGACGCAGAGGAAAGATACGAAAACTATAAGCGAATGGCCGAGTAATTTATGCGAAAACCCCTGACCACAACTGGCCAGGGGTTTTTTAAATACGACGTATCTGCCCGTATCGCATTGTGCCGGGTATTCAGGCCTGATTATCAGTTTTCTTTTTAGTTATGTACCGGCAGGAAGCGGACGGTTTGTCTTCAGCCTGTAAAAAACTGTTGTTAACCTGCATAAAAACAGGGATATGAGAGCATTATTCATAGTATCACAAATGAAATGGAAAGGAACGGGTGCTGGTACATGAAAATCGGAAAAAGAGGTAAATCCAGCGAATCGGTTAACATTTTCATTATAATCGCCATTATAGTTGTTGTCGGAATCAGTATTGCATTGCTGCTCAGAAGCATTCCCGGCAGGTCTTATCCCGCTCCTGTTCTGGAAGAGGGAAAAGACTACGATATCAATCATTCAAGGCATAACATATACACGATAGTTGACGAAACGGGAAATACCATTGAACTTGAAAGAGTCTCAACCGAAGTATTCCAGGATCGTAACGGCAGGCGATACAAGTTTGTTTCGGGTTCACCGTTTAAATATATCGGTGAGGATTAGAATTAAAGGGTAGGGGTACTACCCTTTATATTGTATAAATATATTCAGGCAGATTAAGGCTATGTTTAACGGGATTATGAGGTGGTTTGGCAGCAGGAAAATAAACAGGACTTGTTTGGTGTATATTCCGTTTTTCATTATTGCTTTTGTTATTCCCGCTGCAATGTTCCCGCTGACCACGCAATATAATACGGAAATGAGCGGCTTTCTTCTCGAACGTGGCATACATACCGACTATTATCATCTTGTAAAGGTCTGTGCATTATACCTGTCGGTGCTGATTCTGTTGCCCGTTTCTGTTTTTTTCGGCCGAAAAAGGTTTCGGGGCATGTTTGTGGTTTTAATTCCCGTTTACATATGCCTGTTTTTGTCTACATACCTTTCAGAATATAAAATATCCGCAGTTTTCGGGGTTTTTGATCATTATGAAGGCTTTTTAACCCAGGCATGCTATCTGCTGATCCTTGTATGCTCATATGCTGTATGCCGCGGTACTGATTTTGCATGCAAGGTAATTAAGTTCGTGCTGTGGACGGGTTTTGCCGTGGCTGTCGCCGGTGTTTTCCAGTATACCGGAATATGGCCTTTTGTAACCGATGAACCGTATATAGTCAGTCCAACAATAGGAAATCCGAATTATGTGGGTACATATTCGGCAATGCTTCTTCCGTTGTCGATGTCCATGCTTTTGCATGAAGAAAAAAACAAGTCCAGGATAATATGTCTTGTAATTTTCTTCGGCTCTTCCTTTTTCCTTCTTTTGGGCTCCCTGTCACGGGCGGCTTTCATTGCATCGGCAGTCACTATAACCTTATTTGTTATTCTTTTTACTGATGAAATCAGGAAAAACCGGTTATGGGTATTATCAGCGGTATTGTATGGTATTGCCCTGTTTGCGGCCATGAATATTTATTCCGGGAATACACTTGTCAACGAGCTGAAAAGCATGAATCCGTTAAGTACGGGCTCAGAACCGAAACTCATTTTCGAAGATATATCAATCAGCGGAAATACAGCAAAATTAGATACCGACAAATGGCAGCTGAACATTGAAACAACCGAGGAAGGTTTTGTATTCATGAACGAACGGGGAGAGGAAATACCATTTGGCTTTGACAGGGAAAACGGGAGGATTGATATCGGGCAGCCATACCGAATACAGGCCTTTGTACAGGAAAAGGAAGAACTGAAGTGGATTATGCTGAACATAGACCGAAGGGATATTGAGTTTGTTTATAGCGGGGAAAGTCTCAAGGTTGTGGGTTTTAACGGCATGCTGACAGATATTGGGCATTATGAGTCTGTTAATCTTCCATTTGGTGAGTCCTTTGCGTCGGGCAGGGGCTATATCTGGTCAAGATCTGTTCCTCTTCTGAAAAATGCCATATTCACAGGCTACGGCCCCGACACATTTGCGTATATTTTCCCCCAGAACGATATTGTCGGAAAACTTAATTATGGCGCAATCTGGGCTGTAATAGGCAAGCCCCACAGCTGGTACCTTCAGACAGCCCTCGGTACCGGAATGGTTTCGCTTATTTGTTTATTGATATTTTTTGCATGGTATGGTATCAATGTAGTAAAAGAAAACAGGAAAAAGGACAGCAAGTCGCGAATTTTGTCATTCGGCATTCTGTTGTCGGTTGCAGGATATTTGATTGCCGGTATTTTCAACGACAGTGTTGTTTCAGTATCGCCGGTATTCTGGATGCTGTTGGGGCTTGGAACGGGGTTGATTGGTTCCCGTCCGGAAACCCACTAAATTTATATCGGAGGTATAGGATGAAACTTGTATCATGGAATGTTAACGGAATAAGGGCCTGCCTTGGCAAAGGCTTCATGGATTTTTTCAACAGTGTAAGCGCTGATGTTTTCTGTATCCAGGAGACCAAGGTACAACAGGGGCAGGTACAGCTTGATCTTGAAGGGTATTATCAGTACTGGAATTACGCCGTGAAGAAAGGCTATTCCGGAACGGCGCTTTTCACGCGTGAAAAGCCGTTATCCGTTGTTGACGGAATAGGTATGAACGAACACGATAATGAAGGCAGGGTAATTACAGCAGAATACGATAAATTCTGGCTGGTCACAGTATATTCGCCTAATGCCCAGCAGGGGCTGGCAAGGCTGGATTACAGGATGCAGTGGGAGGATGATTTCAGGGATTACCTTCTTAAGCTCGACAGCAGAAAGCCTGTAATTATATGCGGTGATCTGAATGTGGCACATAAAGAAATTGATTTGAAGAATCCCGCATCCAACAGGAGGAATGCCGGGTTTACCGACGAAGAACGGGAGAAGATGACAGTACTTATCCAGAGCGGATTCACCGACAGTTTCAGGCACCTTTATCCCGACAAGACGGGTGCGTATACCTGGTGGTCATACATGTTCAATGCAAGGGAAAAGAATGTCGGGTGGCGTATAGATTATTTCCTTGTTTCTGACAGGATAAGGGACAAGATACGCGAAGCGGGCATGTATCCGGAGGTATATGGTTCCGATCACTGCCCGGTATTTCTTGAGATTGATATCTGAAGCCGTTTAAAACTGAGGGGTTTACCTGTTAACAGGTAAGCCCTTTATTCATTCTATGGGTAAATACCTGTGAATCCGGGGATAAACATGCTTGTACTATTTACCGGGACTCCCGCATAGAATTATTTAGGCTTAATGCCAAATTAAACATCGGGAGGCTCCGGGTATGCAAGCATTAAAACTTTTGCCGAACGGCGCTGAAAAAAGAAAAAAAGACATTGGCCTGTCTTCCGCCGAGGCAGGAAAGAGACTTGAAATATACGGAAGAAACAGGCTGGCCCAAAAGAAGAAAAAATCCTGGGTTATGATGCTTTTGGCCCAGTTTACCGATTTCATGGTTCTGATCCTGCTGGGTGCCACCGCCGTTTCGATGGTTATGGGAGACATAACCGAAGCATTGACAATACTAACTATTGTTTTTATAAATGCCCTGCTGGGATTCTACCAGGAAATGCATACCGAAAAGACAATGGAAGCTCTTGAAAAGCTGGCGGCACCGAAAGCAAAGGTTATAAGAGACAACGAACTTCATGAAATATCCGCCGAAGAAGTTGTACCCGGCGATTTGATTGTTATCGAGGCAGGTGACAGGATTCCTGCAGACGGGATTCTTATCATGTCAAATGATCTGCAGGTGGACGAGTCCATGCTCACCGGTGAATCAATACCGGTTTTGAAAGAGGTAACGCCGAAAAAATCCGACGAGGACAGCGCTTTTAAAAGGAACCATGTATATATGGGCTGCCTGGCTACCGGCGGGACAGGCCGCGCAGTGATCACGAAAACGGGTATGGATACCGAGATGGGCAAGATAGCAGATATGATACAGGAAGCTGAACAGCAGGATACACCTCTCCAGAAAAGACTTGAAACCCTTGGAACATACATAGTAATAGCATGCCTTGCGATATGCGCCGTTGTATCAATAACCGGAATAATAAGGGGCGAAAACGTGTTTTCAATGCTTCTGGCGGGTATAAGCCTTGCCGTAGCCGCTGTTCCTGAGGGCCTGCCCGCTGTGGTAACCATTGCGCTGGCCCTTGGCGTTCAAAGAATGGTTAAAAGAAATGCGCTGGTACGAAAACTTCCCGCTGTTGAAACTTTAGGCTGCGCAACGGTTATCTGCTCCGACAAAACAGGCACCCTTACAGAGAACAGGATGCGTGTGGTATCAATATACAGCGGCAGGACAAGATACGAGGTATCAAGGGACGATGAGGAACACAGAACAAGGCTGCTTCTCCAGGGCAGGCCGGTTGATCCGAAGAAAATGCCCTGCCTGAACCTGATGGCTTTAGCGGGTATACTGTGCGGAAATGTAAACATACAGATTACAGGAAATGATGGGGATGTGAACGAAGGTGGGACATCATTTTTCGGCGATCCCACCGAAGTTGCGCTTGCCCGGATGGCGGTTGAAGCGGGATACAGCCCTGAAAACGTTATTAGGGAATATAAGAGGATCAGGGAAATACCGTTTGACTCGAACAGGAAAATGATGACCGTTCTGTGCAGCCTTCCGTCGGGAGATAGAATCGTTCTGGCCAAAGGAGCACCGGAGACAATACTTCAGAAATGTACATCGATTATGGTGGCAAACAACGAACGCAGGATCCTGGACTACGATATCCAGAGGATAGAGAAAGAAAACACCTATATGGCCCGAAATGCGCTCAGGGTTATTGCAATGGCCTACAGAATAATAGAAAGGGGTAAAAACATACCCGATGACCTGGAACAGCAGCTTACCTTTTTAGGGCTTGCAGGAATGATGGATCCGCCGCGCAGTGAGGCATATGATGCTGTTGAAAAGTGTAAAATTGCGGGGATCAAGCCTGTTATGATAACCGGAGATCATAAGGAGACTGCAAAGGCTATTGCCAGGGCTTTGAAAATAGCAGACGAAGATCAGGACGTATTAACGGGTAATGACCTGGAAAAACTGAGCGACACGGAACTTAAGGAAAAACTCAGGGACACTGCTGTTTTTGCACGTGTCTTGCCAAAGCATAAGCTAAGACTGGTCAAGGCGTACAAGGAAGCAGGATATATAGTTGCAATGACGGGAGATGGTGTAAACGATGCACCTGCTGTAAAAGAAGCCGATATCGGCGTGGCAATGGGATGCGCCGGAACCGATGTTACACGTCAGGCGGCTTCAATGATCCTTATGGATGATAATTTTTCCACAATTGTCGCGGCTGTCGAGGAAGGACGCAATATTTACAACAATATACGCAAATTTATAAGATACCTGCTTTCCTGCAATATTGGCGAAGTATTGACGATGTTTTTAGGAATGCTATTGGGTTTGCCCGTACCTTTGCTTCCGGTACAGATCCTTTTAGTGAATCTTGCAACCGATGGCCTGCCGGCAATCGCGTTAAGCATGGAATCGGGCGATCGGGATGTTATGAAGCAAAAACCGAGGGATCCGAATGAAAATATATTCGCAGGCGGCTTATTGCAACTCATAATTACAAGGGGAATATTCATCGGTGTTTCCACATTGCTTTCATTCATGCTTGTATACAGGCGGTCCGGAAACCTCGAATCAGCAAGAACTGCAGCTTTGGTGACCCTTGTACTGAGCCAGCTTATTCATGTTTTTGAATGCAAATCTGAGAAAAAGAATATCTTTGAAATAGAATTCTTAAGTAACCTGTGGCTGGTTGGGGCTGTACTGACATCACTGGGTATTCTGGCATGTGTTGTTTATGTTCCGGCTTTGCATGGTATTTTCGAAACTGTTTCGCTGAGCCCCGAACACTGGATTCCGATTGCAGGTTTAAGCTTTCTGCCGCCGCTTATCAGTTCGTTTTTCGGGCACAGCGGGAAAGAAGAAAAATCAGCCAGAACTTCTCAAAATCCGGGCAGTTCCGATGAAAAAAGCAGAAACTGAAAAACATTTGACCATTATATGTAATTTATACACAATAAGCAAAGAAGCCGGTTTGTGGTTGTACCGTGAAGGTTTTGAGCCCGGGAGAATTTTGTGGTTCCGGTAGTATACAGGATAAGATTAAAAATTATTTTCTGTCAGTTGCTGATGATGCCACAAATTCCAGAATGTAGCTTATGTAAAAAATATTCTGTTTTATTGGGAGGAAAAAGGAATGGATTGAAGAATTGCCCAAATTATTGTAATATAATAACATAAGTACTCCACATCATGGAAGGAGATTTGTAATGGATTTAAATGCTGCAGTAATAAGGAGTATAGTTTTTCCTTTAATGCACATTGTAAAAGGAAACAATATTACAGAGTATTTAAATTATCTGCAGAAAAGCCAGTTCTTCCTGAAGGAAGAGATTCATAATCTTCAAAAGGAAAAACTGAGAAAATTACTATTGCATTGTGTCAATCATGTGCCCGCATATTCATTGTATAAGCACTTAATTCCATTGATAGAGGAAGATGCGTTCAGTGCATTATATGAATTTCCGGTACTTACAAAACATCAGGTTAACAACACCATTGATGATCTGATTTATATAAATGCCGACAAAAACAAGCTGATTCCCAACAGAACAGGTGGTTCTACCGGTGAGCCTGTAAGGTTTTACATTGACAGGCTTACTTCAGAGTATTCAGAGGCGGCCAGGTGGCGGGGCCTTTCCTGGTGGGATATAAAGATTGGAGACAAATGCCTTATGGTATGGGGGAATCCTCTGGAACTGAATAAGCGTGAAAACCTTATATAATATGAAAGAAAGGTTCCTGAAAAATATAATTTTCATTTCTGCGTACAGCCTGAACCCTAAATCCATAGAGCAGTACTCAAAAATGATAAATTTCCAAAAGCCTCAGTACTTTTATGGCTACGCTTCTGCGTTATACCTTCTGGCACAGCTTATGATGAAGAAGAATATAAAGTTAAAATATAAGCGAAAAGCATTGTTTCCACTTCAGAAACCCTTTATGACTTTCAACGTGAAACCATTGAAAAAGTTTTTGACTGCCCGGTTATTAATGAATACGGGGCAAGGGATGCCGGCATAATTGCATATCAGTGCCCAAACGGTAAAATGCATATTTCAGCTGAAAATATGATTGTTGAAATACTGGACATTGAAACCAGGAAAAAAGTTGAATACGGAAAATCCGGCCTTGTGGTTATTACCGACTTGAACAATTTTTCAATGCCAAGGATAAGATATCTCCTTGGAGATATTGCAGCACTGTCGGAAGAAGACTGCGATTGCGGAAGGTTCCTTCCTGTCATTGAGAAAATTGAAGGGCGCGAAGATGATATATTCGTATCTTTAAACGGCAATTATGTCCATGCCGTTTATTTTTGCAATCTTGCACGCAGTTATCCAAGTATCAGGCAGTTTCAGATTATACAAAAGACAAGGACCTGCATGTTGCTGAGAATAATCAAAAGCGATAAATTTAAGGAAAGCGAAATAAAATCTTATATAAATGAAATACATAAGTTAATGGGTCCTGTTAACATTGAGGTTGAATATACGGATATTATTGAACCTTCTGCATCAGGCAAAATCAGATATTCAAAACGGGAATTCCCTATTAGTGTATAACCTGTTTTAGCAACATTCAGCTTTGCCGTCGGACCGGCGCAGACTTAACAAATAAGTGGTGCCTGCCGGCATTTATGTTAATGCCCGATGCCGCGGCAGGGTACCGTTTGAACAGACCGTTTTTCAGCAGTTCATATCAAGGTACGGATTATTGGGATGGTGTTGGGGCCATTATCTTTATCCCGGATCAAAACAATACAGTTGCAAAAATAGTGAAAGCTGCCCCTCCGTCAGGTTAAACCGGGAGCAGCCAAAACAGCTGATTATATTTTATACCTCCGCCCCGGTATGACAAGATAAAACGGCAGATTCTGAAATGTATATTTGCTGCAGTGAAATATGGACATTAAGCGATTGCCATTTTTATTGTAGCAGCCTATCCGTGTATTGTAAACAGATAATGGAAATTCCGCTGTGGGCATATCTTTACTTTCTCTGAAGATTAATTGAAGATGCAATTCAACATTATACATTCACGCTGATTTGCAAAACTTAATTCCGTTATCCATAAGATCGGGTGAGTTTACTTTTTAAAAAGGGTGGGATTTACTTGTTCAAATCAGGATTTCCACTTTTGAATTTGAAAAAGTAAATTCCACATTAGGTATCTATGGGGGTAGAATTTACTTTTTCAAATGATGTTCAAATCAGGGGTAATCAGACCCATGGGGTAAATTCGGGAAAGCTATTGCCAAAACGATATAAACCCGGTATAATATCATTTGTCATAAGTTTTGTGTGTTGAAGAATTAAACAAGCGGGGCATTAGCGCAGTTGGGAGCGCACAACACTGGCAGTGTTGGGGTCAGGGGTTCGAATCCCCTATGCTCCACCACAATTCGTCCGAAAACCCTTTCGTAGAAAGGGTTTTCACTATTTTTACCGATAAAAA
>LFSH01000085.1 GCA_001513105.1 Clostridiales bacterium DTU070
GGATTTTGAGTCCAGCGCGTCTGCCAGTTTCACCACTTCGGCGTATTTTATCAGCCATTCTTCAAGGTTGTCTAAACCTGAAAGACCGCTGTGCGAAGCTAATAAAGAGTATAACATCATCTTTTGGGCAAGTCAATAATAAAATTAACCATCCGGAAATCAGGCTAACAACGGCTCAAGAACCTCTTTATGGCCCTCGTAATTCCACGAGAGTTCCAGCACCCTGAAAACCTTGTAACTGCTGTCTACAATCCAAAGAATCAGTTCGTCAACCTGTTTCAATGCTCTTACAAAATCCTTCTGGTGGTCAAGCAGGTCACCGGCTATTACTGCCTCAAACATGGGATGCCCGGTACTGAACTGGAAAACAAAGCGGATTACAAGGTCCTCCCCTATACCATCCTGGTTTTCCCTCGTGTAACATGTTATTTCTATACCTACCTCGTCCTTATCATCTGCTTTGAAATCCCTGGCCATGACATCGTCCGCAAGTATCAGCATCGATAAAAGTATACCGTTCCTGCTGTAACTTATTGCCGGTGTAACCGAGTTCATGGGATATTCGGTATACCTGGGAAATATTCTTTCCAAAACAGGCTGAGCCAGGTATATATCATCTTTCATCAGCTCTTCCTCCTGTTTATAAAAATAAAAATCATTAAAATCTGCATTACCTGCCCAAAGGAAATAGAATAAAAGCACCGGAATACTGGTGCTTTTGTGCTGAACCTTCGGAAAGCCCTATTAATGCGGACAAAGCTGCCTAATAATATTCTTTTCTTTTTATAAACCAAGGGAATAAATAAGCCCCAATAAAGCTGTTATAATAACACCAATCCCAAATCCCAGCAATACGCTTTTGCCATGCAGCCTGCTCATAATCATGTCCTTTCTTATTACAAGTTTCTGAAATCGCCGGTAACGAGCCGGTTATCTGCACATACGCGAAATAAGTTCTATCTCGCCTTTTCCCATGTTCAGCATCCTTGCAATCTCGGTACTGCTGATCCCTTTTCTGTATAACTTTATAACCTCTCGTTTTCTGTCGTCCAGTGAAATTAGTTTGCCCTTCTTTTCGGGAAATGCGTCCCTGGTTTCTTCCTCTTTGATATTCTTATTCTTTGGTTCAGGCTTTTCTACGGTTTCGGCCTGGCTAACAGTTTCTGTCCTGCCCTGGGTTTGATTCAGCAATTCTATCTTTTCATCAATTATGTTTATGTACTCTTCAAGGATTTGCTGCTTTTCTTCGAGTCTGTCCACTATATAGGTTGAAAAATTGTTCAGCTCGGTTAACAGCTTATCGGCATCTTCAATCATTTGCTGCAGTTCATACCTGCGTTCATCGATATCCTGGCGATAATCCCTTGCATTCTTTTTTTCCACGACCATCCATATCAAAGCAACGCATACCAGAAAAATACCAACCAGAACAATACAGACATAAAAAATCTCTATCATCTTACGCCCCCCTTATGCTCTTTTCTTTTGTATATAAATATTAATTTTTATAAACGTATATCAATTGTGCTGCCTGTGGTCTTCCTTGAATAAACGTCCTGATGCTTTTGGGCATTCTTTCCTTCGGGTCGGTTCTTTTTGCCCTTCTCCTTCGATTCTCTGCCCTTTCTTTCGTGGTTGTCCCTGATTGCAGTTTTTTGAAGCTCTTTCTGGCTGTTTACCTGCCTCATGCTCTCTTCCGACGCTTTTTCGACAGACTGAGCCTTACTCTGCAAAGCGGCAAGGCTTTGCTGCTGTTCATTGGCCTGTATGCGCGATACATCCGCAACCTTCGGAATCATTACCTGTAAATCAATAGGTCTTATCGCCATATAACCACTTCCCGGTTAATTTCAGGTTAATACGGACCAACCCTGATGTCTGCACCGTCTTTATATAAAATACAATGCTGTAATGTCTCCTTAACGTTCATTGATGCCGTGCCGATTGATATTTTAACTCCGTTGTACAGGTAATTCTGTACTTTTATACGGCCATTGGCCTCGGAATGCAGCTTTTCCTCAAGCAGCATCATCTCTTCCTTGTATTCCCGGAGCTTGTCTTCATAAAAAGCCTTTGAACGAAGACTTTTCTCCAATATAGTCTTCTTTTCCTCGGACAGCCCGCCTGCAGATTCAAGTTTCTGCAGAATACTAATGGCCTGATCCGCCTTCCTAACATTTTCCTCCAAGTCGGCCATTTCGGTTCTTACTGTCTTGTATCTTTCTCTTACATTCGGATCAACGCCGACTTCTATTACTGTATTCGTTGCAAGGTAACTTCCGATAACCTTTGCATCAATCTCTTTGCCAACCCGGGTTATACCGCCTACAAGCAAGCCCTTTCTGCCGCCTAATTCGAGCCGGTTTCCGACTTTGACATCGGAGTGCATTATTGCTTCGGCTTTCAGGTCATTTGCCGCCTGTACCGTGCTGTTTTCTATATATCTTGCCACTATGTTACCGCCTGCAATAAGAACACCCTTGTTGTTACCCGTCATTCCACGTCTCAGCGTTATATTGCCGCCTGCTTTAATGGTTGCGCCTTCAACAACTCCGAACACTTCCACATCCCCGCCGGCTTCAATTGTGAATCCGGCCAGAACATTGCCACGTACAAAAACACTGCCGATGAAATTTATGTTTCCGGTTGAGTTATCAACATTATCAGGCACTTCATAGGTGGCATAAACACTCAGTTTTCCGTCTTCATACTTCACATGGCCGTCAATTGCAGCGTACATGATCAGTTTATCTTCGCTTGTATATACATTCGAGCCCTGGACTACCCTGGCCGGTTTTCCGTCAATAGCCCTCAGAACCGTACCCAATACGTTTTTCCCGTGTATGCCCGGAGTCGGCAGTGTAATCTCGCACAGTTTCTGATCCTTGCGAACGCTTACAATATAGTCCAGATCCCTGTAATTAACGCTTCCATCCTCCATGATGACAGGCTTTTTCTCTCTATTTAGATCAACAAAAAAAGTAACTTTTCCGTCTTCACCGTTAACAGGAGCCACTCCCTCAGCAATGAGCAGATCCCGATCATACTGAGGATCCAGTGCAAAATACCTGACCGCCTCTTCTTTTATACCGAAAACCACGCCGCTTTTCTGTATTTCCTGGATCACTTCCTTTAGTCCAGGCGGTGCTGCACCATCCTCAGGTTTTTGAAATCTGATGAATGCCTTCATTCTGTCCGAGCTCAATATGACCCTAACAGAAGTGTCCTTCCCTTGCAAATTTATTTCCCCCCAACAAATAAATCATTATGAACCTAAAAGCAGATATTTCTGGCGTTCCAGTTTTGCGCGCATCCTGAGAATTGCCTTTGTATGCAGCTGTGATATTCTTGATTCCGATACCTTCATAATTGCGCTTATCTCTTTCAGTGTCAGTTCTTCAAAATAGTATAACGAAACAACCATTTTTTCCTTTTCCGGAAGCTTGTTGATTGACTCGGCCAGAATATCTTTTATCTCCAGAACTTCAATTCTTTTCTCGGGTATAAGATCGTCACCTTCATTAACTGCGTCAAATCCGGTTTCATAATTCTGTTCGAGATAATCCTCGAGAGATATCATGGTTGACATGTTGACTTCCTGAAGTGTTTTGTTTAACTCTTCTACAGTGATTCCCATTCTTGATGCGACCTGCTCGTCCGTTGCAGCGTGCCCCAGTTCATTTTCCAGTTCGGAATAGACTTTTTCAAGATCTTTGCTCTTTTTCCGCAATGAACGGGGGGCCCAGTCAAGTTCCCTTATACTGTCTATAATAGCTCCGCGTATTCTTAAGGAAGCATATGTCTCAAACTTTACGCCTTTATTTATGTCAAACTTGTCAATTGCGTCAATCAATCCGAAAATTCCGTAACTGACCAAATCGTCATATTCAACATTTGAACCGAAATATATGCTAAGCCGACCGGCTACATATTTTATAATGTCTGTATACTCAAGTATTAGCTGCTGTTTAATGGAAGGATCTTTTGTTTCGTGATACTTTTTCCATAATTCCTGCTGTCTTTGCAGATTGGTAGAAGACATATATACCCCCCATTCCTTATTAGACAGCCATATGGCTTATCTTTTGTATAAATTACCCGTCAGATTGCATTACAAAACATAAATATTGGCAGTATTAGCAAAGCCTTATAACACTATTTTAACTCACATATGCCATATGTCAACCATTTTCCCTTTTTTTCTGCACCGGTACCTATTATTCTGCATATTGTAACCACGAAATCCCGGAAATGTTTCACTTTTCGACGGGCTGCTCCAGTTTCTCCCTGATAAACCGGCTTACTTTCAAGGGTTCAAACTCTTCTTCAGCAATGCTGTTCCCGGTTTCACCGGTCTGCTTTACTTCATGTTTTGCCTCTTTTATCTCTTTTGTCTCTTTTGTCTCTTCGGCATGCATGATTTTCGCTTTTTTCTTTTTAACCTGTTCATATATTTCAGTAAGGGTGTAACGAGCATAAATACCTATGGCGTAGAATATAACCATGCATATCATCATCTGGACCAGTATTCTGTCGTTGGTTGCCGAACGGGAGAGACCGATTGCTCCTGATATAATTGCAGCAAACAATGCAAACAGCAGAGGAAGTCTGTTAATATACTGCATTTTTTCCCCCTAAAAAACCCAATAATTAGTGATAAGAACCTTTGCAGCTGTATGTCAAGGTCCTTTAAACAGATAAATACTATATATATGAAACTCCGTATCCTATTGTCTTTATCATTAACCGTCCGTCTTCCGAATAAAACTCAATGGTTCTTCCATGGGTTCCGCCCGTATCTTCAGCAATAACAGGTATGTTCAAATCTGCCAGAACCTGTTTTGCCGCTTCCACGTTCCGTTCACCCACCCTGATTATATCAGATATGGCAGAATAAGAGAACATCTGAGCTCCTCCGGCAAGTTTCGCAACAATGCTTTTCCTGTCAGCACCGCTTTGTATCATATTCTCCAACAGCAGTTTTATTCCCGCATCTGCAAATTTTGCCTTATTGGATCTGTTTTTCGCCTGGTGTGACCAGGGAAGCATTATATGGGCCAGTCCAATAATTTTTGTTTTCTTATCATACAGTGCAACCCCAACACATGACCCCAGCCCCAACGTTACTAAAGTGCCTGGATGTAAAGTGTGTTTCAGGTCTGCCATCCCCACCTTTATGACATTATCAGCCATCAGCATACTGCTCCCAATGAATTTATAAGTTTCATGTACGAACTGGTGTCAGGCACGAGAAAAAAATCTCCTATTACCCTGTTTTCACCCTCAATAAATTCGGTTTCAATGTACAGAACCGTATCTGTCGATTTCCCGAATTCTATGGCCGGAACGCTCAATATTGCACCTGCCATATCTATTGCTATATCAGGGACGTCAGGTTTTATTGAAAGCCCTGTAAGCGTAGATAAGGCAGACAGATAAGATCCGGTCAGTATGTTCCCCAACTCTTTTAGCGCAGACAGAGTAATTTCATTATATACCACTTCTTCGTCAGGTCTCTTCCCCATAAGTATTTTTACAAGTATTTTCGCTGCAGTCTCTTCCAGAACAAACAGTATGTAGCCTGATATATCGCCGCGGATTCCAAGAAGAATACCTGCAACGGGTGTTTCTGCGCCTCCAAGCACTTCGCTTACTTCGGAAAACCCCATAATTTTTACCTGGGGCACCTCCATATCAACTTTCCTGTCCAGTATTTTGGCAAGCGCAGTTGCCGCATTTCCTGCCCCTATGTTTCCAATCTCTTTTAAAATATCCAGGTGGAAGGAATTCAAAAATGACGCATCCATTTTCTTTACCTTTCGTTACTTTTTATTATACCTGTTATTGTCATCAAGTGGCAATAAACTCGGATATAAGTTTTTCAACATTCAGCAAAGTAATGAGCCTTGTATCGCTTTTTGCCACCCCGTTGACATAATCGGCATTTATATTGCTGAACCCTGAAACGTTTTCAATATCTGATTCGTCAATCTGCAGAACTTCCAGCACCGAGTCCACGATTATGCCATAGCTGATACCGTCAACTTCCACTATAATAATCCTGGTGTCATCATCCGCTTCCTTTTCGGGCAGGCCAAACCGGGTTCTCAAGTCCATCATCGGAATTACGTCCCCGCGCAGGTTAACAACACCCTTTATATACGGCGGAGTTTTCGGTACTCTTGTTACGTTAAGCATTCTTTCAATAATTGTAACCTTGTTAATGTCAGCTCCATATTCATCACTGTCTATGAGAAAAACAACAAACTGTTTCTGTTTTCCCACCACATAAACTCCCCCTTTAATAACTGGTTATACTATTGAATTAACATCAAGAATCAGGGCTACATTACCGTCTCCCAATATGGTGGCTCCCGCAATACAGCGTATGCCCGACAATAATTTGCCAAGGGATTTGATTACAATCTCCTGCTGGCTTATCAGAGAATCAACTATTAATCCGGATAATTTCTCTCCTTTTTTAACAACCACGCATGTAAGCTGCTTTTTATTTGAATCAGGCTCACTCTGCTCTATATCCAGTACGTTATGCAGCCTTATTATCGGGATTACCGTATCTCTTAAAAGTGTTACCTCCTGGTTCCTGACAAACTGGATATCCGCCGGATTGACATTATATATTTCACGGATGGTATTCAGCGGAATTGCATATTTTTCATCCCCTACCATAACCAAAAGCGCCTGAATAATTGCAAGAGTCAATGGCAGCCTGATTATCGTTTTGCTGCCCTGCCCCAATTTCGAAATCAGTTCAAAAGTTCCTCCAAGGGACTCTATCTTCGTTTTTACAACATCCAGCCCGACACCGCGTCCCGACAGATCGGTAACCTTGTCCGATGTGCTGAAATTGGGCTGGAACAGGAACTGGATAATCTCTTCATCGGACAGCGTACTTATTGTCTCTTCACTCTCCAGGCCTTTCTCAAGCACCTTTTTGCGCACTTTGTCAATATCTATTCCCGTTCCGTCGTCATCAACCTCTATTACAACATTGTTTCCGTCCTGGTATGCTCTGAGCCATATGTTTCCGGTTGTGCTCTTGCCCTTCTTTACACGTTCTTCAGATTTCTCAATACCGTGGTCGGCAGAGTTTCTTATAATATGAATAAGGGGTTCGCCTATCTCATCAATAACCGTTCTGTCAAGTTCGGTTTCCTCACCGGACATGTGCAGTGCAATATCCTTGTTCAGTTCTTTTGAAATATCCCTGACCATTCTCGGGAAACGGTTGAAAACCGATTCAACCGGCACCATTCTTACTTTCATTACCGAATCGTGAAGGCTGGTTGTAACCCGTTCAAGGTTTTCAAGGGTCTGGGCGCATTCCCTGTCCCTGTCGGAAATAATGCCATCCAGCCTTGTCTTTATAATAATCAGTTCGCTGACAAGATTCATAAGAACATCGAGTCGTTCGATATCAACACGGACGGTTTTCGAGGTAATACGTTTTTCCGCAGTCTTCTGCGAAGAATCCATAATCCCCTGATTCATTCTTCCGTCCCTGTCAACATGATGCTTCTCATCACTGCCGGGCGATACTTTGATTCTTTCAAGATGCTTCGGGGTAACCCTGGTAACTTTAACCGTCCGTACTTCGGATACCGAGTTGAGCTCTGTAATGAAAAACTCTGCATCCTTTTTTGAAATAACCATTACCGTAAAGTAATAGTCAAATCTTTCATCTTCTATATCATTTACAGGGGGTGCTGATTTAATTATATCAGAATGCTTTTCAAGGATTTGAAAAATAATAAAAGCTCTTGCAGCTTTTAACAGGCATTTCCGATCAAGCTCTATGTATATCTCAAATACGTTCAGAGACTCTTCAAATGCTTTCTCCAGTACGTTCCTGTCATATATGTTCAATTCAAGATGCAAATCGTCCTTCTTTTCTTTTCCTGCCTGCGGAATAATACCGGGCTGTGTCTCCTGTGCAGCTTTGCTTTTGTCTGAAATTGCAGAAAGGAAATTAATAATATCCCTGTTGTCCTCATCGCCTTCACTGCCGGTCCTGCTTACATTATCAACATAGCTTTCCAGTGCATCAAGGCACTTGAAAAGAATATCCACCACTTCAGGATAAACCTTGATTCTCCCGTTTCTGAGACCGTCCAGTACATCCTCCATGTTATGGGTTAAATCAGACATATGCGTAAAACCCATTGTACCGGCCATTCCCTTCAATGTATGGGCAACCCTGAATATTTCATTCAGTATGGGCGTATTTCCAGGGTCCTTTTCCAGTTCAAGCAGCGAGGTATTGAGAGCCTGCAAATGTTCTCTCGATTCTTCCACAAAAATATTCAGATATTTGTTCATGTCCATTATTTAGGCACCCCCACAACAGCTTTCATTATTATATCGGCTCTGTTTTTCATATTTTTGAGTAATGCTCCTTTGCTTTAGAATTTATCACATCACCTATACCATCATCCAGCCTTTCCTGAGCCGCTCTCTTTGCGTTTCAAAGACGAAACTTATTATTTTCTCGCGATCCCTGTTTTCAATCTGCTTGTATTCAATTCCTGTTTCAAACATGATTTTGCCCTTTTCGCGGACCTGGATCGCACGCACGACGGTCCCGACAAAGCAAATCTCCCTTTCTATTGTTATATAAGCGTGGATTTCGGTTCCGGGCTTGTGTTCTGTATCTGTCACGATGCAAACTCCCCCGCCGCTGATATCCCTTGTATAACACTTTTTCAGCGGTTTTTTCTCAATATTTTCGTTTTTCTTTGCATTTTTTTCTATTACATGATAAAGTATGGGCAGCCTGCAGTCCATTCTGAAAAAGGATCGTCTTTCAATCCTCTCTATCGGGCTGACCGGCTTTACCCACAGCATTGGAATAGGTTCAATTATTTTTCTGTCAATGACTTCAGCCCTGAACATATATATATCGTTTTCCTTCGAGAAGATAATATCCACCTTGGCACCGGGATGAACTGTATATATTTTGCCCTGGGTAAACGGGGCATGAATCTCCATCATATTGCTTTCTTCGTCATATGATTCGTATTGGCTGACAAGGCCGGTACTGATCTTATCGCCTTTTTCATTATACAGTTCCAGCTCTATCTTTGTGCCTATTCCAATCTGACGATACTTCATATTAACCTCCCAAAACAAACAATATCTGTTTATTGATTAATGCTGCAGGCCGTAATTGCTTAAAAGCCTGTTGAAAAAGCCCCTCATTCCCTTTCCGTATACATTTGACTTGTTAATACTGTCATTATTTTGAAAAAGGTTCATTGCCAGTTCGGTTATCTGGTGGGAAGCGTGACTTTTCGGATAACTCAGGCAGAACGGTTTCTGCTGTTTAACGGCTTTCGGAATGCAGTCATCCTCCAGGATATATCCTGTTTTCTGAAGTTTGAAGGATAAAAACCTGTCCGAAACCATAAACAGTTTATCCAGAATGTCATTCGCTTCTTTATAGGATTCGGCCTTGTTAACAACAACTTTAACCACTTTATGTTTATCTTTTTTTGATATCATTTTTATCATCGCATACGCATCCGTTATTGCGGTTGGTTCGGGAGTTGTTACAAGAAGTACCTCGTCTGCCGCAAGAATAAAGCTCATAACGTTTTTTGAAAGACCCGCGCCCGTATCAATCAGAATCACATCATACAGCTTGTCCAAAAGCGATATACTGGATATAAACTTTCCTATCTGCCTTCTGTCCAGCTGAATCAACTCTTCCACACCCGAACCGCCGGATAAGAACTGGATATTGTTCGGGCCGTCGGTTAAAACCTCGAATATCGTGCGTTCCCCGCGAATCAGCTCCAAAAGCGTATACTTGGTGGATATACCCAGCATTACATCCACATTTGCAAACCCGAAATCCACGTCCAGTATTGCCACTTTATATCCCATTTTGCTTAAAACAATAGCAAGATTAACAGTGATATTGGTTTTACCGACACCACCCTTTCCGCTGGTAACGGTTATTACTCTCGCGGCCTCTTTTTTCTGCTCGCTTTTTTTAGGTTCTTCAGTATTCGTTAACCGCTCGACTATCCTTCGAAGTTTGTCAGCCTGATCGCTCATTAGCAAGACCCCCGGACTTTATATCAAAAATACGAACACTAATATTTCTTTTTCTACAGAATGCTTCTGGCAATACTATCAACATTCACAACCTCAATGTCGTCGGGCACACTTTGCCCCACCGTTATATAAGAAAGCGGCTTTCCCGTGGCATATCTCACATTCAGGATAATTCCCGGTACATGCACTTCATCAAATTTCGTAAACAGCAGCTTAAAATCCTTCAAAAAACTGTAATGCTTCAAAATATCCCTGCAGGCGCTGCGGCTGACTCCACAGCTTAACAACAGGTATATTTCATCTGCTTCTGCAGTGTTCACAAGCGCCTTCAGCTCCGCAAACTGCAATTCATCATTATGGCTCCGGCCTGCCGTATCCACCAGGATAAGGTCCATGTCCCGGTAGCAGTCAATGGCTTCCTTTATTTCCTGCGGTGTATAGATAACAGAAACCGGTATATTTAATATTTCGGCATAAGTCTTAAGTTGTTCAACAGCAGCAATCCTATATGTGTCTGCAGAAATAAAAGCTATTTTTTTATTCTGGTTCAGGGAATACTCCGCGGCAATTTTCGCAAGCGTGGTTGTTTTCCCCACACCGGTAGGCCCCAAAAACAGCACGACCGTAGGCTTTCCGTCATCACGCAGGTTAATCGTCTGGGGCTGGCCCAGCATATCCCTAACTGTTTTTTCCGCAACAGTCATAATTTCATTATAGCTTTCAGAGTTTCCGGCATACTGTTTTATATTCTGTACAAGTACATCGATAACCTCGGGCTCTATTTCGTTTTCTTCAAGTCTTTTTACGATAAATGAAAAAGGATTCTCTGCAGGTTTCACACTGTTTTCATTGGATAGCGGAAGACTGGCGTTTTCGGTTTTTGCGCTTTCAAACTCCTCCAAAGGCTCGGTTACTTTCTGTTCTTCCTTATTCCGGGTATTATTGTAAATGCTTTTCAGCATGGATTCCATCTGACTGATCCGGGTTTCAAGCAGATCAATCCTGGCCTTTTCGTAATTCACGTTTTTTGGTTTTTCTGTTTCCGCTGCTTTCCTCTTCTGCCCGATATCATCATCAACAGCTGCCAGGATTTCGGTAAGGGGCTTTGAAAACAACCCTTTCAATCCTTTTCTCCGGATTTTTCGGGTGTTGAGTATAACAGCCTCACCGCCCAGATCCATTTTAACCTTAAGCATTGCTTCCTGAATATCCTTGCCAGTATACCGACGAATCCGCATATTTCCTCCACAAAATCTTTATATTATATATTATCAAATAAAACATGATCACGAATACTTCACCATTCCGATTGATCTTACCTTGGCCGACGGATCCAGTTCATTATAGGACAACACAACCAGCCCCGGAATGGATTGCTCTGTCAGCCTCTTGAAATACAACCTGACCATTGGTGATGCAAGCACAATAGGCTGCTTGCCCAGCTGCACAACCTTCTCAACGAGGTTCAGAAGGTTCTGCATAATCCTGTTTGTAACCGACGGTTCAATAGCCAGGTATGACCCCACCTCGGTTTTCTGGACAGAATCAAGAATCAGCTGCTCCAGTTGGGGATCAAGAGTTATAACATCCGAATTATCGGGAGTAATAAAGGACTTTGTTATTGCTCTTCCGAGAGCCTGTCTCACATATTCTGTCAGCATGTCTGTATCCCTTGTTACAGAAGCATAATCAGACAGTGCTTCAAGTATTGTAACCAGGTCCCTTATCGACACACCCTCACGAAGAAGGTTGCATAAAACCTTCTGAACCTCGCCAAGGCTGAGCTGCTTGGGTACCAGGTCCTCAACAATAGCAGGGTAATTGCTCTTTACGCTGTCCAGCAGGGTTTGAACATCCTGCCTGCTCAGCAGTTCATGGGCATGCCTTTTTATTACTTCGGTCATATGGGTGGAAATAATCGACGGCGGATCAACAACGGTATAACCCAGCATTTCCGCACGGTCTCGCTGGCTCTCGGTAATCCACAGCGCCGGAAGGCCGAAAGCAGGCTCCGTGGTGGGTATCCCCTCTATTTCGTCTTCCGCAGTTCCCGGATTCATTGCCATGAAATGATCCATCAGAAGCTCGCCGCTGGATACCTCGACGCCTTTAATCTTTATCACGTACTGGTTCGGGTTCAGCTGGATATTATCGCGCAGGCGAATAACCGGTACAATCATGCCAAGCTCAAGGGCAAGCTGCCTGCGGATCATAACCACCCTGTCCAGAAGATCCCCGCCCTGGTTTACATCAGCCAGCGGAATAATGCCGTAACCAAATTCAAGTTCAATGGGATCCACATGCAAAAGCGATACTACATTCTCCGGCCTGCGGATCTCCTCCACGGTCCGTTCCTCTATTTCGGTTTCATCCTGTTTAATCTTCTGCTTTTCGCTGCTCTGCATTTTAAGACCGAGCAGTAACAGTAAAACGGCAACCAGGATCATAAAAAAACGGCCAATAATAAAAGACATGACAAAGCATGCCCCGGCCGCTATAAACATCGTCCTTGCGCTTGTAAACAACTGGGAGATGATTTCCTCGCTGAGTTCTTCATCCGATGCCGCCCTTGTAACTATTATTCCCGTCGCAACCGAAATCAGCAGCGCAGGTATCTGTACCGCAAGCCCGTTACCGATTGTCAGCTTGGTATACTTTTCAAGTATATCTTCCACCGAAGCGCCGCTGTTCTGTATCATTCCCATTATAAAACCGCCAATTACGTTCAGCGCTACAGTTACAAATCCGAAAATGGCATCATTTTTTACAAACTTGCTGGCACCGTCCATGGAGCCGTAGAAATCGGCTTCTCTTTGAATGTTTTTACGTCTCTGCTTTGCTTCTGCTTCGTTAATCAAACCTGCGTTCAAATCTGCGTCCACTGCCATTTGTTTTCCCGGCATTGCATCAAGGGTAAACCTTGCGGCAACCTCGGACACACGCTCGGCGCCCTTGGTAATTACAAGAAACTGGACCAGCATTATGGTAAGAAATATAATAGCACCGACTACAACGTCATTACCGCCGACAAACTCTCCGAAACTTTCAACAACCCTGCCGGCATCGCCCTGGCCTATTATCAGCCTTGTCGCCGCAACGTTCAAAGCAAGCCTGTATAATGTTGTAAACAGCAGTAATGTCGGAAAAGAAGACATTGACAGTGCGTCTTTGGCGTATATTGCGTTTAACAATATCAGAAGGGAAATTGTTATGTTGACTATAAAGAACACGTCCATTAGCACCGTGGGCATTGGAACGAGTATTACCAATAATATAATTACGCCCCATATGGCAATGGCAACATTTTTGAACTTCATGTCTTTCCTCCGATATTAATTTATCATTTGTGCGACAGACATTTCAATATTATTTTACAGGAATTCTCATGAATAAACAAGATATGACAGGCAATTATCTGTAACCAAAAACAGGACTTGTCAATAAAATGGTATTAGATTAAGGCTTTGTTAACTTAGTATGAAAGAAATGAGACCTGAAAGGCCTCTGGTAGGTTTAAAAA
>LFSH01000083.1 GCA_001513105.1 Clostridiales bacterium DTU070
CGGTAGCAGTGTCAGTCTTTTTTGCAGAACAGCCCGCCATTATGCCCGCTGTTAAGACGAGCGCAAGGAAAACCGCCATAATCCTTTTCGTTCTTTTCATTTTTATCCCTCCTTATAAAATCCCGCCTTTTCTTTCTTTATCCTTTTTGACGAATGCTGGTATTTTTTTGTTCCCTTTATACTCTCAGCCAAAAGTCCTGATTGATGCAGATATTCAGGCCGGGTTTTAAAATTATGTTTACCGGCAGCATTTTAATGGTAAAAATACACAGTAAAATAGTGATTTATTTTTACATGTACAATGCTATAATTAAAAGAACAATGATTATCAGGAGGTTACCGAATGAACAATAAAAAGCTGTATTCAGTAAGACCGGTACGCGATTTGAAGGACATGCTTGCCCAAAGCGTTGCCCTGTTAGGCGATCGTCCGGCATTTGTTTTCAGGAATACAGACGGGGTTATGTCTGAAATCACATACAATACTTTTGGAAATCATGTTAAAGCATTCGGTACAGCTCTTTTAAACATGGGATTGAAAGGAAAGTCCATAGCTTTGATTGGTGAAAACCGGTACGAATGGTGTGTAACCTATCTGGCAGTGGTTAACGGAGTTGGTACCATTGTGCCTTTGGATAAAGAATTACCGGTTCATGATATTCAGAACCTGCTCAGGGAGTCCCGGGCGGAAGCAGTGGTTTTCTCGGGGCGGCATATGGACGCAGTGAAAGAGATTAAGGATTTGTTTCCCGAAGTCGTACACTGGATTTGCATGGATGATACTTCCGAGGAATGGGCAATATCTTTCGCCGAGCTTATTGCAAAGGGAGAAAGGATCCTGTCCGGGGGCGGGAATCAATTTGATTCAATCGCCATAGACCCGGACGATGCCGTGATTCTACTTTTTACTTCGGGCACTACCGGCTTTGCAAAGGGGGTATTGCTATCCCACAGGAATATCTGTACGGTTATTACAGGCGTATCTGCAACGGTTAAAGTAACACCGGAGGACAGGGTGCTTTCCGTGCTCCCACTGCATCATACCTATGAATGTACGCTCGGATTCCTTACCATTATCTACAGCGGTGCATCCATAGCCTTCAGCGACGGGCTCAGGCATATTCCCAGGAATATGAAGGAATACACCCCGACTATTTTAGTCACCGTACCGCTGCTGCTGGAAAATGTGTACAGGAAAGTCTGGTCACAGGCCGAAAAGGAAAAGGGAATGAAGAGAAAACTGGTGATGGGACAGGTCATCAGCGGATTTTTATACAACGTCCTGGGAGTTGATATACGCCGCAGGCTATTTGATAAAATCCACCAGAACTTCGGTGGAAAACTTCGTTTGTTCATTACCGGGGCCGCTGCCATCGATCCTTCCATATCGAGGGGATTCCGGAAGTGGGGATTCTCGGTACTGCAGGGGTACGGCCTTACAGAATGCTCTCCTCTTGTGGCCGGAAACCGAGACAACGCTTTTCGTGACGACTCTGCCGGAATTGCAATCCCGGGTGTGGAGATGAAAATCCACAATCCTGACAAAAAGGGAATCGGTGAGATAATTGTAAAAGGCGCAAACGTAATGAAGGGCTATTTCAAGAATATAAAGGAAACACAGCGCGTGCTTGTTGACGGATGGTTTCACACGGGAGACCTGGGCCGAATCGACAGACGGGGTTTTCTATATATTACAGGCCGGCTTAAGAACGTAATTGTCACAAAGAACGGGAAAAACATTTTCCCCGAAGAGCTTGAAAGCTATATAAAAGACAGTCCCTTTGTAGGTGAATGCATTGTCTACGGTGAGCTTGACGAAAAATCCGGGGAAACCCATGTAAAGGCACAGATCTTCCCAAACCTTGACGCCATACGGGAAAAACTGAAAAATGTGAACCTGAAAATTGACACCGAGGAAATTACCGAGGAGATCAGAAAACTGTTCAGGGAAGTAATAAGGAGTGTAAACCGCAGATTACCGTTATACAAGCATATTCGTTTCATCAGTATACGTGAAAGTGAATTTGAAAAGACCACAACGAGGAAAATCAAGCGATATTCTCATCATCTGCAGAGAATAAAGGATGAATTCCCGGTGTATCCGTAACATACAGGAACAGGGATGAACTTTGGTTTTAGCCGCCATGCTTACAGATTCACAAGGAACCGTTATGATCAGAAAAAGGCTGTAACAGATGTTACAGCCTTTTTCGCGCATTTATATTTATTCTTCAGCTTCTCTTTCACGTTTGGCTTCTTCAATAACCTTTTCAGCTACGTTTGCAGGAGCTTCTTCATATCTTTCAAACCTGATTGTAAATGAACCCCTGTCCTGCGTAAGTGATCTTAAGTCTGTGGCATATCCGAACATTTCCGCCTCGGGTACTTCAGCCACAACCTGCTGCATACCGTGCCCGCATGGATTCATTCCAAGAATACGTCCCCTGCGTTTGTTCAGGTCACCGATTATATCTCCCATATAGCTGTCCGGAACAATAACCTCAACATGGGAAATGGGTTCGAGGAGAACAGGGCCTGCCTGCGGCAATCCTTCCTTGTATGCAAGGCTCGCTGCGATCTTGAATGCCATTTCAGAGGAATCAACAGGGTGATACTTACCGTCAACCAGTGTTGCCTTGAGGTTCACTACAGGGTAACCGGCAAGAACGCCTTTCTGGATGCTTTCCCTGAGTCCTTTTTCAACTGCAGGGAAGTACTGTTTCGGAACGGCACCGCCGAAAATCTTTTCCTCGAATACCAGATCCTCTGTCGGACCGGGTTCAAATTCAATCCACACATCCCCGAACTGGCCGTGTCCGCCGGACTGTTTCTTATGCTTACCTTCTACCTTGACCTTTTTCCTGATTGTCTCACGATATGCTACCTTCGGCCTGGTCAGGTCAACTTCAACCTTGAACTTTGATTTTAGTTTGCTGAGAATCAGGTCAAGGTGCTGATCTCCGATACCAGAAATAATGGTTTGCTTGGTCTCGTTATTCAGTTCAACCTTGAAGGTTTGATCCTCTTCCATCAGGCGTGTAAGACCGGCACTTATCTTTTCCTCGTCGCCCTTTGTCTTGGGCATAACAGCCATTGACAGCATGGGCTGAGGGAATGTAATTTCAGGCAATATCACGGGCTTTTCCTTTGTGCAGAGGGTATCATTTGTTGCGGTAACCGTAAGTTTTGCAACGGCTCCGATATCGCCTGTAACCAGCTTGTCGGTATTTATCTGCTGTTTGCCCTTGAGAATAAACAGCTGGGAAATTTTTTCGGTCTTGTCCTTTTTGACATTGTAAACTGTTGAGTCTGATTTCAGGACCCCTGACATTACCTTAACGTATGAAATCTTTCCTACAAACGGATCCACCATGGTCTTGAAAACCAGAACTGACAATGCTTCGTCATTGCTTGTGGAAAGCTCTATAGTATCATCGCTGTTGGGTTTTTTGGCCGTTACCTTTCCTCTTTCACTAAAAGCCGGTACATAATTGACTATTGCATCCAGCAGCAGTTTCACACCGGCATGATTAATTGCCGAACCGCAGAATACAGGTGCAATATCACCGGTTTTAATTCCTGCCTGCAACCCCTTTAAAATCTCGTCCTGTGTAAAGGTTTCCCCTGAGAAATACTTGTCCAGGAGCTCTTCATCGGTCTCGGCAACAGCCTCCAAAACACCTTCACGATATTTTTCAACGGTATCTGACATATCGGCAGGTATATCCGATTCAACCAAATCATTACCTTTAAAGCGGATTGCTTTCATGGTTGCTACATTAACAATCCCTGCCATAGCCCCATTTTCCATGATGGGCAATTCATATGCAATAACACTTTTTCCGAATTTCTCCTGCAGCTGTTCAAAAACTTTATAATAGTCGGAGTGCTCTTCATCAATTTTGCTGATAAAGAACAGTTTGGGAAGCCCCAATGCCGATGCTTCATCCCATGCCTTTTCAGTTCCGACCTGTACGCCGTCCTTGGCGCTTGCCAGTATAACAACCCCATCAGCTACGCGTATTCCCTGCTTCATTTCACCAACAAAATCAAAATAACCTGGAGTGTCAATAATATTAACCTTATGGCCCTTCCACTCCAAATGCGCCAATGATGTATTGGTAGTTATCTGACGTTTAATTTCTTCAGGATCATAGTCCATGACTGTATTTCCGCTGACAACACTGCCAAACCTGTCGATTGCCTTGGCGTTAAAAAGCATCGACTCTGCCAGTGTTGTCTTGCCCACCCCTCCATGGCCGAGCAGGCAAACATTGCGTATTTTGTCTACGCTGTATTCCTTCATACCAATTCCCCCTTATTTTAGCCTGTGCGTGCAGGCAGAATTGTTAAATATTAAAATTAGCTGGTTTATTTTAAGTAAGCGACATAACAGGGAATAGAACATATCCCATTTGCAGCTCTTAAACTGTTCGGGTCCGGAATGACAGTATGTACAGTATTCCATAAAAAGGCCGGAATAAATACCGTTGTATCTAAACCCTCTATCGTATTATACCAAACTTCATAGTTTGTTAATATAGATATAGAAATTTTTTTAAATTTAAGCAGTAAATTTGTTAATTTTATTAATATTGATAGTATAACATGAATCCCAATAAAGTTTCCAGTAAAATATGCCGCACAGCGAAGCCTTCTTGTCTTACGGGAAATATTTTGAAAATGAAGCGACTGTTTCCGGGCATTCGCATGATATCTCAAAAACATGAAGGCAAAGATATCGTGTAAATTCTCGGAAACAGCAGCTGCGTTTGCAAGAGCTGTGCGGTTCAGCTCGGGCAAGCCGAAACTCGCAAAAATGCTTTAGAAAAACTTAGCAAGTAGCATTTTTGCTCAAACAGTCGGCTTGCTGTTCCTCGCTCTGACCGCACATCTCTAAGCTGCACTCCGCTGAAAGTTTCCGAGAATTTACACGATATCTCCAAACAGTTGACCTTTATAGAAAAGCTATCATGCAATGCGCGGAAACTTTTTATTCCGTTGCATTGCTATTACTTGCCTGTTCCTGTTTTTTCTAATAAAATATTATATAATTATCACGGAGAAGATCATTCTTTGACCTTATCCTGATGCAATTAACAGAATCAAGAAAGGATGATGTTCATGTCTTTGCCCTACAGGGATGTCCTGAAAGATATTTCCCCGTACGTTCCGGGAAAACCTATAAGCGATGTTCAGAGGGAACTTGGTCTCAGCGAGGTTATTAAACTCGCGTCGAATGAAAACCCGTTCGGCTTTTCCAGGAAAGTTGAGAAAGCATTGAAGGACGTTATTTCCGATATTCCGCTGTATCCTGACGGGAATACCACGGTTCTTCGTGAAAAACTTGCCGAAAAGCATGGCCTGAAACCCGAACAGTACATTTTCGGGGCAGGGTCTAACGAGATTATAACATTTATTGCCCAGGTTTTATTAAACCCGGGGGATGAATCGATATATGCCGAGCCTTCCTTCACCTGGTATTATACCGCTGTACAGATGTCGGGTGCAAAACCCGTAGCAGTTCCGTTAAAAGATCATACCCATGATCTTGAAGCCATGAAAAAGGCTGTTACAGGCAGGACAAAAATCATATGGATATGCAATCCGAACAACCCGACAGGTACAATTGTCACAACCCGGGACCTGAATGACTTTTTGGAGTCGATACCCGGAAATATAGCAATAGTACTTGACGAAGCATATTACGAGTATGCAACGGGCGAAAATTATCCCGAAACATTGCCGCTGCTTCAGAAATATCCGAACCTGATTATCCTGCGCACATTTTCAAAGGCTTATGGTCTTGCTTCGCTGCGCGTTGGCTATGGTATGGCGTCAGACGAGTTTATTTCGTACCTCAACCGTATACGCCCGCCGTTTAACGTAAACACGTTCGCGCAGGCAGCAGCAGTTGCCGCCCTCGATGACCAGGATTTCGTGGATAATACGGTCAAAGAGACAAAGAAGGGCCTGAATTTCCTGTACAGTGCCTTTGACAGGTTAAACATCCGTTATGTCAAGTCCCACGCAAACTTTGTATGGGTGGAAACAAATCTTGCATCCACGGAATTGTTCAACAGGCTCTTACGCAAGGGCATTATAATCCGCCCGTTTATGGGAAACTGGGTCAGAATAACCGTTGGAACACAGGAACAGAACGAAAAACTAATCGCCGCGATGGAAGAAGTGCTTTAAAATAGTTTCCGCAACTGAAAGGTCCTCGGCGGTGGTTATTTTTATATTGGTATAGCTGCCCATGACCATACGCACCCTGTACCCCAGCCTTTCTGCGAGAACAGAATCATCGGTGCCGCGGAAACCGTTAAGAGCCGCACGGTTATGCGCCTCCAAAAGGATTTCCCTGCGGAATGACTGAGGGGTCTGTATGGTCCACAGAAAAGAGCGGTCGGGTGTATACTCCACGATGAGATTCTCTTTTACCTTCTTTATCGTATCCTTGACCGGTACGCCGACACAGGCCGCTCCGTCATGGGCTGCAACATCAACGGACCTCTGTATTATGTCTCCTGTCACAAAAGGCCTTGCACCGTCGTGAACCACAACGATATCCGAATCAGGGCTTACATGGCAAAGCCCGTTAAACACCGACTGCTGCCTGTCTTCGCCGCCTTTGGCGACAGCAATTATTTTTTTGAAACTGTAAGGCTTTTGAACCAAATCAATAAAAAAATCGTTATCATTTTCATTAATAACAACGATTATTTCAGATATGCAGCCCGAATTTTCAAAGGCTTCTATTGTATGAGCAAGAACCGGCTTATTGCCAAGCAGCAGGTACTGCTTGTTTATTTCGGTTTTCATCCGGGTTCCCTTGCCTGCTGCCACAATTACAGCCGAAACCTTATTATACCTGTTTCCCATCTATACTACCTTTTCTTTGTTTTTATCCGGCAAACGGTCAGTCAGCCGTCTTGAATTTCGCAAATATCATTCTTCCTGCCGATGTCTGAAGTACGCTGGTTACTATTACATCAACTTCGCAGCCCTTGTACTTGCAAGCTCCTTCAACAACAACCATCGTTCCGTCGTCCAGGTACCCTACACCCTGCCCGTTTTCCTTTCCTTCCTTAACTATTTTCACAGTCATCTCTTCGCCCGATACCGCAAGAGGTTTCAGCGCATTGGACAGATCGTTTATGTTCAGTATCGAGATACCTGATATGGATGCAACCTTGTTAAGATTATAGTCATTCGTGATGATGCATGCCTTTTCATCCTTCGCAAACTGCATCAGGCGTTCATCCACCTCGATGGAGGAATCATACTTTGTCTTTTGAACCTTCACGGGAATCCGCGAATCATTCTTAAGGCTGTTCAGGACGTCCAGACCGCGGCGTCCCTTTGCTCTGACCAAATCATCCTGCGAATCTGCAAGGTGCCTTAATTCCTCAAGTACGAAATCGGGGATTATGAGCTCGCCTTCCATAAACCCTGTACGGCAAATATCCAGGATCCTGCCGTCTATTATGACACTTGTATCAAGTACTTTTCTTGAAAAACTCTGCCTTTTCTTATCTTCCAGTATATTCTCGTTTCTCTTGGACAAGGCCAGAAAAACACCTAAACTGCCGAACAGGATATTGGTGATTATTGTCAGCGGAATTCCGATAATCTGAATTCTCATAAAGGCGACAGAGAGAAGATTTGCAATAATAAGCCCGGCTATCAGCCCGCCTGCGCAAATCATAAGCTCGTACAACGAAAGGGACAGCAGGATTTTTTCTATCTTTTCAACCGATACAACAGCAAAGCTGACTGTTTTACCTCCCACTATCAGCATAAGGGCACCGAATGTTAATGAAACAATCGCAATGATGCATATACCGGCAAATGAATACAGGTTGAAACCGGTTCTCAAAAACACAAACCGTGTAACAGTATAACCGGTTATGCCGCCGACCACGGCAAAAGCACACTTAAGAGATTTTTCCAGCATCAGACCGACTCCTGACATAATAAACATGTATAATATATATGTTCAGCTTCTGCTGCCAGCTTAAGCCCTGATCCTGTAATTTATCAGGTCCTCCACTTCATCAGGTTCCATATTCTCTGCAAAAACCAGTTCGCTGATCAGTATCCTCTTGGCATTGTTAAGCATTTTCCGCTCCCCTGTGGACAAACCCCTCTGCCTGTCACGGATGGTCAGGGCTTTTACAACATCAGCCACATCAAATACATTTCCGCTTTTAATCTTGATCATGTTTTCGCGGTATCGCCTGTTCCAGTTTGAAGTCTGCTCAATATTCCGGTCCTCCAGGGAACTGAGAACCCTGTCTGCAACAGATTTGTCAACAACGGATCTGATTCCGATACTGTTGGCCTTGTTTATAGGAATCATCAGTCTCATTTCTCCAAAGGGCATTTTCATAACATAGTACTTCTTCTTCTCACCTAAGATTTCCTTTTCCTCGATGGATTCAATAACTCCGGCTCCGTACATCGGGTATACTATCTTGTCGCCAACTTCATACATGATACATGTTTACACTCCTTTTCCAGCATCCATACCCCATATTCTTATCTCGTGTACACATTGTCCGAAAAATGACGGATACGTATGCAAGCGAAATACTTCACTGTCAGGAGATCTATTTATAATGTGATTAATCATGCAATGCCCTTTTGAACACTCTCACCCTGAAGATAAAGGAAACCCCTGCTTCCTCCCGCCCACAGCCTGCTGTCTCCCCAGGGAGCGCTGCTTCGAAGCTCCAAAACTTCAGCGGTACTGATTTTCCGGCGGCCAATATACAGCATTCAGTTTTTTAAAATTTTACTGCCATACTCCTGCAGCCGTTCTGAAAAAGCATCGGCCCTTAGAGAGTGTCAATTTTTAGTATACTACAAGCTTGTACAATTGTCAAAATCAGAAGCCTGAAGGTTATTATTTATATGTGCAGATACAACGGAAACGTCGCTGTATTATGGCATAATATGTTAAAACCTGCGATAAAAGCAGGCTTTGGTTCAGTCTTTTCTGTTTGACAAACCCGATGGAAAAAATTTATAATATTAGTAAAGGACATGTACAGTTTTTATCCGTGTTGCAGGGAAATGAGGTGTATAAAAGGTGACAAGGCTGAAAAACACCCTACTCGATGAGTTTCAATACTCCTGTCAGGATCTTCTTATCCGCAATAAAAGCATACTTGACTCCATGACAAAAATGACCGACTCATGCGCAAGGGTATCCAGAACGCTGTCAAAGGCAGTAACACAATGCGGCTGCATACGCATCAGCGCTGATAAACAGGATGTGCCCAAAATGACCGACACCCTTGAAGAGATGCAGTCCCATATGCAGACCCACCTTGAAGGCTCGCTTTGCGAGAATTGTCGGGATCTGCTTGAAAAAGACATCGGCCGCAACCTTTTCTACCTTGCTTCAATATGCAACACCCTCGACTTAAACCTGTATGATATAATAATTAAGGAACTTAAAAGGATGAAACTTTTAGGGAAATACAGCTTGAGATAGGATGATTGTATGCATAATGATTTAATTACAAAGCAATTTCTATTGACACCGGCTGCAGGGAAAAAACTGATTGCAAAGTCCTTTGCATGTATTCCTGAAGTACAGGCAGCCTTAAAGGAACGGACGGTTGTTATAGTCGCAGGCACAACTAACGGTTATATTGCCCGGGAACTGCTGAATTGCGCAGGTGCAGCCGGGGATTTTTCGGCGAAAGGCTTTTACCGCGGTGTTACATTTCCGCCCGGTTTCAAACCTGACGGCGGGAATACTGAATTCCCAGGCGATGTGGTTATTCAAAAGGGTGTTTATCAGAAAGGAAAAACCGTCTTTGATGTCGCGGATGACCTTGATAAAGGCGACATAATCATCAAGGGTGCAAATGCAGTTGATCCGGTTAACAGAAAAGCCGGAGTGCTTATCGGGCATCCGAAGGGCGGCACAATCCAGGCAATAATGTCCGCGGTTATCGGCAGACGGGCTGTTTTATATATACCCGTAGGTCTTGAAAAAAGAGTGTACCAAAACATTGACGAACTGGCAGCAATAATGAACTCGCCGAATGCAATAGGACCAAGGCTTATGCCCGTTACCGGGAACATAGTTACCGAACTGGATGCAATCGGTATAATGACCGGTGCATCGGCGCACCTTATTGCGGCCGGAGGCGTGTGCGGCGCCGAAGGAAGCTGCTATATCGCAGTTTCGGGCAGCGAGGAGCAGGTTTCGAAAGCATCTGAAATAATCGAATCAGTAAAATCTGAACCGATATTTTCCTTGTAATTAATCAATATTTATAGAATAAAAAAGGGCTGTCTCAAAACCCGGCAGAGACAGCCCCTTTTGATTAGATGCAGCTTTCTGTTCTGTTACTGTATCCAGGGCTGAATGAAAGATTCTGTATAAAACGCCTGCTTTGCTTTCAGACATCTTTTTATTAAAAGGATACGCCTTAATCATTTTTTATACCCGCATGATTCATACCCGTGTATTTTAAATTGTCTGCAAATTCAAAAACATCATGCCCCGGGAAGAATCTTCATACAATAGCCTGATATTAAATTTTAATCCCGGTATATCAAAACAGGAATGCGAGCGCCTCCTCCACCGTGCCGGCATACAGCAGTTCAATCCCGTCAATATTTGCTGTTGAACTGCTTTTATTCCCCGACGGTACCAGGCACTTTTTAAACCCGAGCCGTTTTGCCTCAATAATCCTTTTATCCACCTGGTTCACCGGCCGAACCTCGCCGGTAAGCCCCACTTCCCCGATTATCACAATGTCGGGATCAACAGGTTGGTTTTTAAAACTCCCTGCAACACTTGCAATTACACCCAGGTCACAGGCAGGCTCATCAATGCGTATTCCCCCTACAACGTTCACATATGCATCGTGGTTAAACAACTGCATTCCTACCTTTTTTTCCAGTACGGCCAGCAGCATGGTCAGCCTGTTATAGTCAATCCCCGTAGCCATGCGCCGGGCAATCCCGAAACTGGTCGGAGTTACGAGTGCCTGGACTTCAAGCAGCATCGGCCTTGTCCCTTCGAGGCTTGCGACAATTACCGACCCGGGCTGATCCTTCGCGCGGCAGTCCAGGAACAAACCCGAAGGATTATTTACTTCCTTCAGCCCGTGCTGCGTCATCTCAAACAGGCCTATTTCGTTTGTTGAGCCGAAACGGTTTTTAACCGCCCTGAGAATCCTGTAATTCTGATGCCTTTCACCTTCAAAATACAGAACGGTGTCGACCATATGCTCCAAAACCCTCGGTCCCGCGATTGCACCTTCTTTCGTAACATGGCCCACGATAAAAACCGTTATGCCCTGGCCTTTCGCAATCCTCATCAGGTGCCCTGTCACTTCCCGGACCTGGCTTACGCTTCCGGGCGCTGAAGTAAGCTGTTCACTGTAAACGGTCTGGATCGAATCAAGGATAACCACCTGGGGCTTTATTTCCTCAATCAGCCCATTTATATTTTCAAAGTTTGTTTCTGAAACCATCAATATATTCCCGTTATTTACAGAGAGCCTTTCGGCCCTGATTTTTATCTGTTTTACCGATTCTTCGCCTGAAACATAAAGTATTTTTATATTTTCAGACAACACGCCGCATATCTGCAGCAGCAGCGTGGATTTCCCGATACCCGGGTCGCCGCCTACCAGGACCAGGGAACCGTCAACAATTCCACCGCCCAATACCCTGTCCAGCTCCTGTATCCCGGTTTGCGCCCTTCGCTCCGATTCCTTCGACACCTCGTTAAGGGGTATTGCCTTTGGCAGGGATGCTCTTGGAGCACTATCCGCGGCTGCTTCAACAATTTCCTCAGTAAAAGTGTTCCACTGCAAACAGGCAGGGCATTTCCCCAGCCATTTCCGGGTTTCATAACCGCACTCCGAACAAACAAACCTGGTTTTCGACTTCACAATAACTTACCCACCTTGCTCATTAATGATTAAATAAATATTAACAGATTTTACCGCCATTCGACCTGGTTAATGAATTACATGATGTTTTTTTATCTTCTCCCATGCATCGGTACTGCAGCGTACCGTCCCGAAAGCACGGGGATGGCCAGGATTTCATAAATCCAATATACCACGTTCTTTATCCATAAGCCGTCTTCAAATTTATTCCGAATGCCGGCATGTTCCTTATACAGTGTCGCCTGGATTCCCAATGCCCCCGTTTTTAAGAAGCGCTTTCATTACCAGCACAAACATGGCATGGGACCAGGTTAAAGGTATGACCCAGCATGGTTTCCCGTCGTTTTTATCAGCCTGTTCTGGCAGAAAATCCAGACCTGTCGCGCATTTTACGCTCCAGTGGAAGTACTCCCTTGCCTTACCGATGTTGCCTGCTTTTATATGATACAGTGCAAGCCAGAGGGTTGAAACCACCCACGGGTTTCCGCCTGCGTATTTATCATCATGATAGCGGTATATTCCGCCGGCCTTTTCACAGTAAAGGGTTCTTTCTATTTTTTCAGCCGTATTGCGGATAAGCGGATGATCAGGCTGGTAAATATCAAAGGGTACCGATGGGCCGAGAAGGCTTATGTCAATCCTGTCATCCATTGCAGAGACTTCCCTTGTATATCCCTTGGAGTTCACCCCGATAACCACGGTATCGGGGGAAGGCTCGTTTCCCCATGGATTCAGCTTTGTACGTACGCTTCTTGTGAATACACCCGATTCCTTGTCGGTGAGGTTATCCTCAAGAGATTTTTTCATTTTATCGGCAATCCTCAGCCAGCGGCCTTTTATTTCCCCGGAAATACCCAAATACCCGGCTATGCTTGCTGCAGCATAAAACCCGGCAATAACCGCCGCCGTGGAATAGGTATGCTCGCCCATCCTTTCCTCCCAAAGGTCAAAACTTGGAAGCGGAAGTCCCGTATCACTGTCAATGAACTTTTCAAGAAAAGCAGCTGCCTTTAGAACCGAGGGCCAGACCTTTTCGAGGAAACTCACATTTTTCGTATACAGGAAGTGCTTCCACATACCGAACAGTATTGAACCTGTTTCGTCTATCTGTATTCCCCATGACGGGGCAAGGTTTCCGTTGACATGATAGCGCTGATGCCAGAACCCTTCACTGTCCTGCACCCGTACAGCCCAGTCATAAAACCTCTCGGAGTCCCTGTACAGCCCTGCTTCGTTAAGGGCGGTAGTAATGAATGCCGCATCCCTTCCCCAGCAATAGGCATACCTTCCGCACTGGGTAAAATATTCGTCAATTTCGGGCGACGCTAAGATTGCCCCCGTGTTTATATCGGTCATCAGCCTGAACAGAAGAAGGGACCTGCGGTATATTTTGTCGGCTTTGTCACTGCCGCTTCTGACATTAACACAATCCCTTAAATACTTCGTCCAGTACTCCGTCGTGATGTTCAGAAAATGCTCATACTTCGTGTTCCTGGCCTTTCGCGCCAAACTTTTCAAAAGGTTCATGCTGTTTGCAAACACCATGTAAAGGGTTATGAACTTCTCTTCCTGGGGGGAAATATTGCCGAAATCCCACAGTAACGCGCCATCGGGCGACATGCCTATACTGTCGATGCCGTTCAGTTTTCCCTCCCATACGGCACGGAACGGGTTATTCCCTATCTGAAACTCCTTCACCTCAACATCCGACGCAATGGCCCAACAGCTGTCATGCCTGTAATGTACAAGGGCGTCCAGCCCGAAATCGAACAGGGTATTGCCCATATCAAAAGCGTGGGAAATGATGTGGGAGGCAAGCCCCATGCACAGGTGAAGGCTGCTGTTGCCCGTGTTCCTTATACCATACCGGCGGATCAGTATATCCTGGCCCGGAACGCAGAAATCTGTCTGTATAACCTGTATTGATAGCCTGTTTATGTTAACAACTGTCTGCAGTATATTCGTGTCTTCGATATATGACTGGAATACCTCATGGTTGCCTTCGCTCAGCCACATTGTACTGTTTGGAGTGTTTTTGTCAAAAAAACCGACAAGAATTTTTTCAACATGCTGAGGAAAATCTATCTCAGGCCAGTAAAGCCTTATCAGTTCGCCAGTTTCCGAAACGCAGCCAAGCATGCTGCCATTTCCGATAACAGCATTGTTAATGTACGGTTTCCCCATAAAATCCTCCAGAATATTAGTACCCCACAAAATTATATCATTCCCAGCCAGTGAATGAAATTAAATATTTCCCGCAAATTTGCAGGAGCAGGTTGTACCTGCGCCTGCTGCCGGGGCTGTACCCGGCCTTTTGCCAATACACGGAGAAAGCCCTGAAATTAATAACAGGCCGGGTGGCTAATCCACCCGGCCTGTTGCTGAAATCACTCAATTCCCAGGATGTGTTATGAAACTATCCGAATGCAACGGGCAGCCATATTTTCATCTCGCCAAACCCCCTGTTATCCCATGCGAAGTACGGGATCAAGCGAACAGGCACCTGCTCCAGCCCTTTAAACCTCAGTGGCTGGTATAATTTCCCTGGATCGTATGAATCCCTTTTAATCCGCCAGGCTTCCCCTTCAAGGGCTGTCATCCTTCTGCCCGCAATTTCATATTCCACAGGCCTGTATTCCCCGTCGGGCTTCAGTATCAAATCGTCAAGGGTTTCAAGCTCCGTGTCCTGCGACTCAACGCAGTATACAAGGGGCCCTCTTTCAACCGCTGCCTGGCCTGTATTGGATTCAACAAGGGGATGGGCTGTCGTAAGGCGGACAGGCATGTCGAAGTAAACCGTTATATCTGTCTTCGACGGTTCATTAATTTCCACCGTAAAATATGTTGATGAATCCTTTTCCGTGATTTCCTTTATGACGCTGCCGTTTACCGATATATGCCCTTCTTCGGCCCAGTCTGGTATTCGTACGTTCAGCTTGAAGGGTATATCATTCGTATCCCTGAATGAAAAGTGTATCCTGCCGCTGTACGGGTACCGGGTTTTCTGTATCAGGGTAAATGACGCACCGTTTTTCAGCCCGACCTTGGCTTCGTTTTCGCCGTACATTCCCAGCCACACCGTATCTTCGGATAACGAATACGCGTATTCCGATGTTTCGGACAAAAGCCTTGCAAGATTCGGGGGACAGCAGAAACTTGATATATACTCTTTTCTTTCCAGGGGCCAGCACAATTCGAAAGGAAGTTCCCGTGCCCTTCTCTGCATATTCTCGTAGAAAAACTTATCCCCGTTCAGGCTAACCGCAGCGAGGTTCACGTTAAGCATTGTTTTTTCTATGATGTCAAAGTAATGCGCCTGAGGCTCGATTGCAAACATCCTGTAAGCCCACAGCACGCTGCCGACAGACGCACAGGTTTCATTATAGGCAGTGATGTTGGGAAGCTGATACTCGTGGCCATAGGCCTGGTGCACCTTCTGGTCAATCCAGAAATTCCCGTAGGGCGAGACCCCGTTGTACAGTGCTCCGCAGCCTCCGGTCAGGTATATCTTCTGTTCCACAAGGTTCTTCCATACCCTGTGAAGCATATCCAGGTATTCGGTGTCGCCCGTTTCGGCATATAAGTCTGCCACACCGGCATACAGGTAGTTTGAACGCACCGCATGTCCCACTATTTTCTCGTGCTTCTTTAAGGGTATCCTGTCCTGGTTGTCATCGGTGCCGTTTTTCACCGAATCCCTGAGAGTTACTGAAAGCCGGGCAAGGTCAAGAAAACGCTGCTGCCCCGTTGTGCGGTACATTTCAATAAGTCCCATGTAATGGGAAGGGCAGACCGCCGTTTTTACCTCACCCGTCATTGCTGCCTCCCGGTATGTTTTCTCAAGGTAGCCTGCGGCTTTAACGGCAATATTCATTAAGCTGTCTTTTCCTGTAAGGCGTTTGTGGATGCAGGCCGTGGTAAACAAATGGCCGAAATTATACACTTCAAAGTCGTTTATGTCGCCAAGGCGGGAAACATTTTCGTTATTCAGCTCCCCGATTATCTGCTTGGTGGAGATATACCCGTCTTTAAGCTGGGCCCGGCCGATCAGGTCAATATATCCGTCAATTGCTTCCATAAGCCCGGCATCATTGTTTTTGCAGGCTACATAAATTGCCCCCTCCATCCACTTGTAAAAGTCGCCGTCACCGAAGGGGGTTCCGCGGAAAGATCCCTTTTTTTCCCGTGCCGCTATTCTGAAGTTTTCCACAACATGGCTTATATCCCCGTTCTCAAACATTTCACGTATATGGGGAATTGTTTTCTCAGAACAGGTTTTAAATACATCGGCCCATATGCCGCCTGTCCAGGTTACAGCGTCCCACCCAAGCGGGTATGTTTTTGCATAACGTGAATTTTCGGTGTTAATCAGCATACCTTACCTCCGTTTTTTAATTCCGAACGTCTTTTGGCAATGGCTTCGCGTGCTTCCTTCCATCCTTTTTCAAAAGTGCTTCTGAACAGTGCTACCGGGCCAAACGACTCAAATTCTTCCGGTGTTATTTCATTTTCAAAATAGCCTTTCCTGAAATCGGGCAGTTTTTCAATCAGCTGATCAATGACAGTATGCGGTGTTGGCATGAAAAAGCGCTGTATTACAGGGGTATCGGAAGCATCAAGGGTTTCGCCCATTCCTGCCCAGTTAACGGTAACAGACGCTTCGGCACCGACCATTTCTGTAAAATGATGAATTCCCCTTACTCCTCCGCCCAAAAACTCAACCGGGTATCTTCTTTCCTTTATCACCGCGTATACCTTTTTCGCGGCCGTAATTCCGGCATGCCACAAGACATCAGGCAGAATATCAACATTGTTATCCCTCACATAATACCCCAGGTACTCGTCGTATATGCCCGCAATATGCGCAAGATATGCGACAGGCATTGGTTTTCCGGCTGTTGCATCAAGCAGTGCTTGACAAATGTCTGCAGCCTGGCGCAGCACAAAAACCTCGGTCAGGCACAACGGGATACCTTCGCGCGCAAGCACCGAAACTGCCCTGATGCCCTCGGGTACAACCGGTATTTTTATCATGATGTTAGGACCGTATTGCCTTGCAATCTCAGCCTGGCGCAGTATGGATTCGGTTGTTTCATTGAAGGGATCGCCCTGGATTGTTACATACCCCAGCTTACCGCAGGATTCTTCATACAGCGGCAAAAACTCTTCTGCAATAAGGCCGACCAGCTCGGCCTGGACCTGTATCAGAACTTCATTGTCATCATCTTCGGTTTCTATCCATTTGTCAAACAAGCTCCTGCATAAGTCGGGATCAAACTGCAGCATTTTTGATACATACGAAGGATTCTGGGTACAGCCGACAGCCCCGGCTTCAATACCCTTCCTTGCCTGTTCCCGGGTTACATTGTTCACCCATAAACGTGTCGGAGTAAGTTCCGACACCCGCCTGAAATATCCCATAATTCCGCCCCCCGTTATTTAGAATGATTCATTAATTATACAGGCCTTACCTGACTTCGTCCTTCCAGTACTGGTAATGATCGTCTATAATACCGGATACCGCAGCCTCGTCCCTGTTTTCAAGGGCATCAATAATGCGCTGATGCAGCTCGCAGATCCGGTCCAGTTCCTTCTTTGACAAAAACTGCTCTGTTGCCCGGGCACGTGTTGCTCTTGACAGCCTCTCCACTACATTGCATATCTTCTCCACCAGCGGATTGTGCACAGCCTTTTCGAGAGTGCGGTGGAACTTGATGTCTGCGTCCAGTATTTCATCAATGGACGGGTTGTCGCGAACCGTTTCGCAGAACCCGGCAAAGGACTGTTTCAGTTTTTCAATGTCCTCGTCGGTCGCATTCTGAATCGCAAGGTTTAAAACACCTACATCAAGCATTCTTCTGAGCTCGATCAAATACCGGGTGTTTCCGCCTTCAAGTATTAAGCCGTACACCATAGGATCCAGCATCCTGTCCGAAAAACCTTCAGCAACAAAGGTACCCTCTGCCCTTTTTATATAAAGCACGCCCATTGCCACAAGAACCTTTATTGCCTCACGCACCGAATTTCGTCCCACATGCATTGATTCGCACAGTTCGCTTTCGGTTGGTATTTTCTGCCCGGGAAGGAGCTCTCCGCTGATAATCGCGTTCGTGATTCTTGCGATAATCCGATCCACAACAGACCTGTTATCCATGGGATCGAGGAGTTTCTCCCCTTTTTTTGCATCAGTCTCTGTCATAATAACCACCCGTTCATATATTCATTGCCTTTTTTGCTCCATCGATTATTGACTTAACCGACAGGCCATAGGCATCCAAAAGCTCGTCGGCATGACCGCTGCGCGGGTATATGTCATTCAGCCCGAGCCGTATCACGCGGCAGGGATGATAAAGGGACGATATTTCACTGATGGCCGATGACATACCCCCGTAAATATTGTGATCCTCAACAGCAACTGCACAGTTTGTTCTTTTGAGTATTTCAACAACAGCTTCGCTGTCAATGGGCTTGACTGTTGAAACGTCGGCAAGCAGCCCGTTAATTCCCTCTGCCTTCAGATGTTCCAGCGACTCCAGCGCCCTGTTCATAATAAACCCGGACGCAAATATTGCCACATCGTCGCCATAATGTTTAACAACCCTGATCTTCCCGAATTCAAAAGGCGTTTCGTCGGCAAACACTTCAGGTTCCCGGCCGCTGCCCAAACGCAGGTAACAGGGTCCTTCCCTGAGCAGCATGGATTTTGCAGCCTTGTATGCCTGCCCTGCATCAGCAGGGGTGATAATGCTTACGCCCGGCATTGACCGAAGAATCCCTACATCTTCATAAAACTGGTGCGTGACCCCCTCTCGTTCGCCGCCGAGCATACCCCCGTTCAGGCCGATGAATTTCACATTCAGCCCGGGATATGCAACAAAGGTGCGGATTTGCTCACATGCCCGCATGGTAAGAAAACCCGCATAAGATATGACCACGGGTTTCATTCCGGTAGTCGCAAGCCCTGCCGCAACAAGTACGGCATTCTGTTCCGCAATTCCTACTTCTATCAGCCTGTCCGGAAACCTTTCGAGGAACGGTACCGCCCTTGCTGCCAGAACCGAATCGGGAGATACGACAACTATACGCTCATCCTGTTCCGCCGTTTCGATAATTGCGCGCATTGCAGCTTCACGTGTGCTTTTTGTTTTCATACAGTACCTCCCAGGTGTTTTCTTGCAATTTCAACCTCTTTAGCTGTCGGAACCCTTTTATGCCATGCATTGTTGTTCTCCATGTACGGAATATTCCTGCCCTTAACAGTTCTGCATTCAATGTACGAAGGCCTGTCCTTAACGGCTTTTGCGTTTGCTATGGCATTCTTTATTGCATCAACGTCATGCCCGTCAATTACCTGGACATGCCAATGGAAGGAACCCCATTTTTCGTGGGCAGGATAAAGAGAACTAAGCTCGGTTACCTTGCCGCCGGACTGGTTATTGTTGCAGTCGGCAAGCACAATCAGGTTTCCGGCGTTATGCTTTGCAGCAGCCATTGCAGCTTCCCATACAACACCTTCCTGCTGTTCCCCGTCACCGATGATAACATAAACATAATTATCAATGCCCTGCATTCTGCATCCCAGCGCAATGCCCAGCCCAATGCCGACGCCGTTGCCAAGGGATCCTGAAACAGAGTCTATACCTGGTGTTTTATTCATGTCCGGATGCCCCTGCAGAATCCCTTCCAGCTTCCGCAGTTTCTTCAGCTCATCAGGGCTGAAATATCCCCTTCTGGCCATTGCCGCGTATTGAATCGGGCAGGCATGCCCCTTTGAAAGGATGCACCTGTCGCGTAAAGGCCATCGCGGCTCTTCAGGATGGATATTCATTTCGCTGAAATACAGCACTGTAATTATCTCGGCTATGGACATGCAGGGTCCCGGATGACCGTCCTCAACATAATGGATGGTTTCAACCACATCCAGCCGGAGCCTGTCTGCCATTTGCTTCAGTTCACCTGTTGTCATTTTTATCCCCCAAACATTGTAAAATCCTGCCTTCATCAAACAGCCGGCATCGGGTTATCTTTGTCTGTTCCTGTGCAGAAACGACAGACTGTTCCATGTATCTTCAAAGTATGCATAGGGATTACCGGTCCGGCATAATACCTCAAGACCAATCCTTAAAGGTTCATCCCCGGCATACAGCTTTTCAAGTTCATAAAACAAACCGGCCAGTGCCTCATAAGTCCATTCGGTATCGGGAAACTCGAAGCCCAGATGCCTGTCCCCATAAAACTCATCGGCCGGGTCCCTGATATAGCAGTTGGCAAAGTGAATCTGGCTGCAGAACTGCTTCACCGCAGTCAATGCCTCCAGAAAGTCTTCGCCTTCCTCTGCGGTATGGGCCGTATCCATTGTCAGTTCCAGCGGCATCCCTTTTTCATGCATGCTCTTTACAAAATCATAAGTGCGGCGGTAAGGCCCTATAAGATGAAAGGCGTCAATCCTGCTGTCGCACGGTTCCATCAGCAGTTTTACGCCGTAGTTTTTTCTTTCGATGTGGTTAAACAGTTTCTCAACCGATTCTGCAAGATTTTTAAGGCCGGCTTCCTCACTTTTTCCCATCCTGCCTGAATTGATCATTACCTCGCATATACCGTTATCCTGCGCTTCATCAATACACGACATGAAAAGCTTTACAGCTTCGTTTCTAAGCCCTTCATCCTCATCGCAGAGATACAGTTTTTTCTCCTTGGACGGGATTACCGCAATATACACACCTTTAAGCCCGGTGTCGGAAAGAATGCTGCCCACTTTCCCACGCTCGGCGCCATCGTGATAAAATTCAATAAAGTCAATCCCTTTTCCGGACAGGAACCGCGCCATTTCGTGAAAATAACCGATGCTTTTCCGGGATTCCGGGAAGAAAAGATTCGTGCAGACGCTGTTTACCAGTTTCATTGCAAATCACCAAGACTTTCGGCGGCTTTCTTCACCGCGGCGGTACCGTATTTAATGCTTGAGAAAACTTGAACTCCCAGTGCCCGTGAAACTGCCTCCTCGGCATAAGCCATCGACCCCTGCGCAAGAACAAGCACATCTATCCGGTCCTTAATCTTTTCGGCTGTCTGAATCAGTTTTTCCCTGAACTGCTCCTGGTCGAGCCCGAAAGCACCTTCCGCGAGGGCATCAATTATCTCAATTTTTTTGCCGGTCCTGTCGGCGCACTCCCGGATCAGGCGCTTTGTAGGTTCGAGGGTGGTGGGAAGGGTGGCTAAAACCCCAATCCGGGGTCCCGCTTCAACAGCAGCTTTTGCCATATCTTCATCAATTCGGACGAATTTGACTCCTGTCATTTCATACAGGGGTTTCGCGAGTTTAGCCACATCACCGACCGACGAACAGATATTAAAAAGGATCTGCGCCCCGTCGGCACATGCTTTTTCGTACAAATCCATAAGCCGCCTCGCGCAGCCTGGCGTGACATATCCGCTTTCGATTGCTTCCTTCAGGATGCCTGGATCACTGTATTTCATTATAGTCAGTTCTTCTCCCTCGAAATGTTTCTGAAGATATGCATCCACCATCTGAATCAATTCAGGAGTGGTGCTTGTATAAATTGCTGCAACTTTCATTATAATCACCTTCATTATACATACTACGTAGGATGTTTACTTTTGTCAAGCCCTTTGTCACGGTAACATTTATTCTTTTTTACCATGCGGATGGTCCGGAAGCGCTGAAAATGCTGTCCTTAAACACCGGCAAAGCTATGCGGATTCCAGGACTTAATCAGATAAGTAAAAGCGGTTTATCCAGTGCATTTGACCCACCCTCCCGAAACTCAGCTTACAGCTTTTCCCCGGGCAGGGAATAAGTTGCGCCGGTTTTTTGGTATTTGACAGTATTCTCATATAATGTTATATTAGAACAATTGTTCTTGTTAGAGATGCAATTTTCGAGCTGGTTTTTCCGAATACCGTACAACCCGGAATCCGATAAGCAGAAACCGGCCGGGGCCTTTTTACTGCTGTTGTTATGCCGTGGCGGGAAACTGAAATCTTTGATTGAAATATGAGGGATTTACAGGTTTTCACGTTTTTTTGCAGTGAACCGGCAATTGAAATATCGGAAGGATATTGTAACCTGAAAGAAATATACTAACTTCTGAAAAATGTATTATTATGATAAAGGAACAAGTCAGAATGCAGGTATACCTGGATGATGAGTCTGCACGAGGTGAAGCAAATGAGAAAAACACTCAGGGATGTGGCAGAATACCTGAAGGAAATCATGGTACCCGTGACGCAGGAAGATTATGAGATAGATCCCGCATATACGAATGCTTTTGCTGAAGAAGACATACGCAAAGGCGTCCTGGCTTTCCGAGGCTTTCTTGTGCAGCTCTTTGATGCTTTATATGCCAAAGGCGATGCCTATGATACCGGTAAAAAGGTTCCCCATGAATTTGAAAACCGTATTTCCCTTTCGGTATATTACCCGTTCCTGCACAATGTAAGTACGATGTTGATGAACATGGGGTATCACGGTATACCTGATAAAGATGCGCAATTTCTTGCCAGTGGAAATGCCCTGTTCAACAAAAAACTGTCTGTTGCCAAAAATCTTGAATGCCTCAGGTTTCTGGCCGATTGCGGCATTTGTATCGACGGTATTGATTTACATGACAAAAAGCAGAACCTGCCAGGTACCAGGACTGTTAAGATTTCATACCCGGATGATCCTGCAATGCTGACAGGACTGAAGGTCATGGCAATCGCTGAAACAGATCATGGTACACTTGTCAACCAGGACGTTTTTTTGCGCTGTGATTACAGGGTACTGAAAAAGGATGAACCCGATGTGTTTTCCATTGTAAAGGATACTGTCAGGCCGCTGTCCCCGGAAGTGCAGGCTTTTGTCCTTGAACTGCATGAACGGTATACCGGAATGGGACTTGACTGCGCCGTAGAGGTAAAAGGGTTCCATATTTATATAAAGTATCGGTACAGGCGAAAGGATTTATGGGGAATTAACGCCTCTCTGAACAATGGTTACCATATTAATGTGAAACCGAAAAAAACACAGGAATACACCGGCATTATCAAAACATTCGCCCCGGTTCTTCAGGATCTTATTGCAAAAGGATATGGATGCGGAAGAAAAAGAGAAATTGGCCGTTGTGACGGCGGCTGCCGCGGCCTTCGCATACCGCTGGATGATTCGATTTTGGATTTGAGGGATGATATTATAACATGGTTTGACCGGGAAGTGTCGTGCCTGCAAAACAGGTGAACGGCACCCCGAACAGGACTGTTTCAGCAGAATTTTAAAGAAACATGCCGTAATGAGCCCTTTTAAATTTTATATAAAAAGTTTGACGGAGGATAAAATGGACAAGGATTTTATGATTGGAAATCAAGCCCTGAAACTCTGGTACAGACAGCCTGCATCCTGCTGGAGTGAAGCACTTCCTCTGGGCAACGGCCGTATCGGTGCAATGATTTACGGAAATCCCTGCACCGAAATAATTGACCTTTCTGAAATAACATGTTTTTCAGGGGAGGAAGGCCACACACATGTCAGTGGAAACCCTTCCGTGCATTTTTACAAAGCCCGCGAGGCCCTGCTTAATAATGATTACGGGCTTGCCAATGACTTACTGAAAAGGTTTGTCGGAAAGCGGACCAATTACGGTACAAACCTGCCGCTGGGCCGCATCAGGCTGAATATCGGCCATGATTTCAAAGATATATCCGATTATCAGCGGAGCCTGTGCCTTAACTCGGCAGTCTCCAGTGTTTCATACAGAAAGGGAAATTCGTTTTATTCATATACGGCCTTTGTTTCAAACCCGCACCAGGTAATGGTAATAAAACTGGAATCAGACAGCGGCAACCTGGATCTTACGGTTTCGATTGACGGGGGAGACAACCCGTTTACTGCAGGTACCGATGAGAACATGGACCTTGTTCTTTCAGGCTATGCCTACGAGGAGAAACACAGCGACGGGAAAACAGGCGTCGGCTTTTTCTCCCGTTTACGCGCCGTACCTACCGGCGGGACAATGGAATCAAGCGGCACGGACATCATTATTAATAATGCGGAACAGGTTATACTGTACCTGGCCGTTGAAACCCTGTTCAACCAGGAAGACGCCTTTGAAAAATGCAGGAATAGGATTGACGATGCCTTAAGATACCCCTATGAGAAACTGCTCAAAGAGCATATTGCGGACTTCAGGTCACTTTTCGACCGCGTTGAACTGTATCTTGGAGAAACCGAAAACATTCCTGCCGACATCCTGCTGGATAAGGTCAGAAATGGTTATTACAGCCCATATCTTACCGCACTGATGTTCCAGTATGGCAGATACCTTCTTATTTCCAGCTCCCGAAGCAATTCACCGCTCCCCGCGCATCTCCAGGGAGTATGGAACGACTCTGTGGCATGCCGCATCGGCTGGACGTGCGATATGCACCTGGACATAAACACGCAGATGAATTACTGGCCCTGTGAGGTTACAAACCTTGCGGAATGTCATGTGCCGTTGTTCAGATGGATTGAAGAAAAACTGGTTCCGTCGGGCAGGGAAACGGCAAAACTGTTTTACGGACTGAACGGCTGGGTAGCCGAACTGGTATCGAATGCATGGGGATTCACCGATCCGTACTGGCATGTTAATTTAAGCCCGTGCCCTACCGGCGGTGCCTGGATTGCCACCCATATGTGGGAGCACTATCTTTTTAACCGTTCATATGAATTTCTGAAAAACCACGCTTACCCTGTAATCCGCGAAGCAGTCCTGTTTTTTATTGACTATATCTTCACCGATCCCGCTTCAGGTTTTTTAACTTCAGGGCCGTCAATATCCCCCGAAAACCATTTCTGTGTTGACGGGAAGCCTTACAGTGCCTCGTTAGGCCCCTTTTATGAAATTGCCGTTATACGCGAACTGTTTGATATATTCCTGGAAGCGTCAGAAATCTTGAAGGTTTCGGATGAGCTGTGCCTGCGGGTGAAGAATGCAATAAATGCCCTTCCACCGTTCCAGGTTGGAAAGAACGGTGAACTGAAGGAATGGAGTCATGATTTTGAAGAAAAGGATCCCCAGCACAGGCATACAAGCCATCTTCTGGCACTGTATCCGTTCAGCCTGATAGATGTTGAAAAAACTCCCGAACTGGCTGAAGCAGCAAGGGTAACAATCAAAAGAAGAATGAATCCGCCGGAGAACTGGGAGGATACCGGATGGGCACGCTGCATGCTCATGCTGTACTCCGCGAGGCTGAAAGATGCGGAATGGGCATTTGAACATATCCAGACCCTTCAAATGAAACTGACCAACAACAACCTTATGGTGAAACATCCGCCGACACGCGGCGCCCCGTCCTTTGCCGATGTATACGAGCTTGACGGAAATACCGGGTTTACCGCGTGCGTAGCAGAAATGCTTATCCAGAGCCATCGCTCGGAAACAGAGCTGCTTCCTGCGCTGCCGAAAGCATGGAAATCCGGCAGGGTAAAGGGTCTCTGCGCACGGGGCGGCTTTGTCGTGGATCTTGAATGGAAGGAGAATATACTTACACATGTAAGGATCCATGCAAAAGTGAGCTCGGTCTGCCGTCTCCGCTATGGAAAACTGGGAACCTGCTTCAACGCGGAGGCAGGAAAAACCTACGAATTTGACGGTAATTTTTCACCGCTTACACTTCCCCGCAGAATATAACTTATGGATAAAACCGGCAAGGGTAACTGTAGCGGTTACCCTTGCTGTTGATTACAGGACATAATGCTTCCGGTATTATACGGATGTCCGTCAGGCCATTCCCACGGGTCGGGCTGCTGCAATCGTGCCCGCTCATCATCCCCGTTCTTTTTGGTTTATGTTTGTTTTACCAATTATATTTTTACTATTCATGCAGAAAATAATCCTGTAGACATATGAAGGACTGACGGAGGAATATATGGAAATTTTCATCCATTTATTTTTATTCTCTTTTTCTTATATTGTTCAGTTAATATTATTTATATTAAGCGTATATTACATGATAATCATGATCTCAGGCTGGATCCCGCTTCCGGAACAGGATGCGGAAAAGAACGGAGAATTCCGTTATCACAGGTTTGCCGTGGTTATTCCCGCCCACAACGAGGAAAAAGTTATCCGAAGCATGGTTGAAAGCCTTAAAAGGCAGCAATACCCGAAGGATCTGTTTGATATTTACGTTATATGCGACAATTGCAGTGACAATACCGGGTATGAAGCCAAAAAAGCAGGAACCCGGGTACTTGTACGGAATAATGAAAACGAAAGGGGCAAGGGCTATGCCCTGGACTGGGCATTTGCAAGAATATTTGCCCTGAACGAGCAATATGACGCCGTATGTGTTTTTGATGCGGATAATGTGGTGTCCGGCACTTACCTTCTTGAAATGAACAGGATGCTTAATAACGGGCACGAGGTCATCCAGGGTTATATTGACAGCAAGAACCCGTTCGACTCATGGATTTCGCTGTCTTATTCAATAGCTTTCTGGCTGTCGAACAGGATCTTTCAGCAGACCAGGTATAACTTAGGCTTGTCCTGCGGTTTATGCGGTACAGGGTTTTGCATACGCACATCGGTTCTGAGGGAATTAGGATGGGGAGCCACCTGTCTTACCGAGGACCTGGAATTTACAATGAAACTTATCCTGAACAACAGGAAAGTTGCGTTTTGCAAAAAAGCCGTTGTTTATGATGAAAAGCCCCTGACTTTCATTCAGTCGTGGAGACAGCGCAAACGCTGGATGCAGGGGCATACCGACTGTGCGAAAAGGTACCTGGCAAAACTTTTGAAGAAATCATTCACAGAAGCCAACCTTATCGCCTTCGACGGCTGTATATATCTTATACTGCCCATCCATTTCATCTTCTTCGGTCTGGCTGTATTAATTTCATGGTCGGAATCGGCATTCCCTTCAATGCCGTTCTACATAATCGGGTATTCTTTTCCGTCCGAAGTCTGGTCGCTTATTGTCCTGGTCCAGATATCCTTTGGTCCGTTGGTTGTCCTGTTTGATAAAAAATGGGATATCCGGATTCTTGCAGGCTTCATTTTCTATCCGTTCTACTGCCTGACATGGCTTCCTGTAACAATTGCGGGGATTAAGGATTCGGGCAAAAAGGAATGGGTTCACACCACCCATACAAGAAATATTCCGATCGAAGACATTGAGGGATCATAGCAGACCTGTCATAAGATGAATATCTCCCGGTTCAGGCTTGTGCGGGCTGATACCCGCCGGCTTCTGCAAATGCAGCTGCTGTCCCGGTTCATTGCACGATACTGCCGTCAGGCGGCAAACCGCCGCCTGAGTATTCTGAACCGCTTTACTCATCGCATTCTGGTATAGTATAATTAAACTGCAATTATTATTGTTTTCCGGTAATTTATAATATAGTTGTTGCCGACAATTATATAAAGAATGTTTATTTACTGTAGGAGGGTACATATGCGTAGCAGCGATAAAAAGAAGAAAATGAATATGGCTCAGCTGGCAATTATTATTTCAACAGTCGTAGGATTGGGTATCGGCGTATTAATAAGTCTCAATACAAGAAACGCTTCAATATTTGCCATTTTGGGTGTATTTGCCTTCCTTGAAGCAAATTTTATAAAAATAATGTTTGAGATTGAAGTAAAAAAACTCGGAAACAGGTTTACCGCGGAAATGCAGAAGATAAAAGACGGAGATTTTTCGGTTCTGATAACCCCGAAGGAGTACGGTGTTCTCGGTCCCGTTGCTTCAACGGTGAACTCGATACTCAGCGATATCAGGAATCTCATAGATGGCTTTTTCCAGCTCGCACTTTCCATCAGGAGCTCATCATATACAGTTAATACGGTTTCAAAAAATGCAACCGAAGCTATACAGTTAATTGCCCAAACCAGCAGCGAAATAGCTAAAGGCGCCTCAAGCCAGGCTGAAGAAGCCCAAAAAGGCGTTCTGGCGGTTGAAAAACTGGCAGGGCAGATAAACTCGGTATACAACAGGTCGAATGAAGTAATAGTTGAAACAGATAAAATCACACAGGTCAACACAGCGGGGGTTAAGGCAGTTCAATCCCTGAGGGAAAAATCCGAAAAGAACTTTGAAGCCTCCGAAAAGATTTTTGCAGTTGTTGAGAAGTTAATGAAAACAATCCAGCAAATCACTTCGTTTACCGAATCAATAGAAAACATTACCGAACAGACAAACCTCCTTGCCCTGAACGCGGCAATTGAAGCCGCAAGAGCAGGCGAAGCCGGGCTCGGATTTGCAGTTGTTGCCGACGAAGTCAGAAAACTGGCTGATCAGAGCAGGCAATCAAACCTTGAAATTGCAAACCTTGTTGAAAGCATCGGTGAAGAGACAAAAACAGCCATTGAGGTTATGGAAGACCTGAGAAAAACATCCGAGGAACAGAACCTGTCGGTTGAGCAGACAAAGCAGGCGTTCTGTGATATTGCAAACGCCATTTACTCCATAGTGGACAAGTTCAGAAGCGTTAATGAATCTGTCAACAAGATGCAGGAGGACAAGGACGAAGTAATTCGCTCAATTGAACATATTTCATCGGTTTCCCAGGAAACAGCCGCAGCCAGCCAGGAAATGTCGGCCACAACCGATTCCCAGATGAAAGCTTTTGACGAACTGCAGGAAACATCCAAGCATCTTGAATCCCTTGTTTTTGAACTTGACGACAGGCTGAAGAGGTACAAGATCCGCTGAACCGGCTGAGAAATATAACAAAGGTGCTGCCCCTTAAGAGCAGCACCTTTATTTATGCAGATTTTTCTATCTCTTAATCACCTTAACACCCTGCGTTGTATCCTGCAGTTCTATGCCCATTTCCCTGAGCCTGTCGCGAATCTCGTCGGCACGCCTGAAATCTTTCTCTGCCCGGGCTTTCTGGCGCTCTTCAATCAATGCCCTGATATCATCATCCAGCTCCACGTCCTGTTCCTTTCTCATAATTCCAAGAACCCCTGTCAGTTCATTCAAAAGATCAAGGGAAGCTGATATTGTCTTTTTTCCGACGTCAGAATCTGCCGTAATCCGGGTGTTTATTTCCCTTACCAGCTCAAAAATCGCAGCCAGGCCATCGGCCGTATTCAGGTCATCCTCCATTGCCTCTATGAACCTGTCGCGATAAACTGCAAGACCCTGGTAGATATCCTCTTCAAATGTATCTTTTTTCGCATTTGACAGCAGGAAGTTAAGGTTGTCCCGGCATTCATATATCCTGTTCAGGGCGCTCTGAGCCTGCTCGAGCATCTCATCGCTGAAATTGATCGGGCTTCTGTAATGGGCTGAAAGCAAAAAGTAACGGATTACTTCATAGTCATAATGCTTTGCAATATCCCTTACGGTGAAGAAGTTTCCCCTGGATTTTGACATTTTCTCGTTGTTTATGTTAATAAAACCGTTATGCAGCCAGTATCTCGCAAATACCTTGCCGTTGCAGGCTTCGCTCTGGGCTATCTCATTCTCATGGTGCGGGAATATCAGGTCCTGTCCGCCGCTGTGTATATCTATTGTTTCGCCCAGGAAGCGGTTGGCCATCGCGGAGCATTCAATATGCCAGCCCGGCCTGCCCTTGCCCCACGGGCTGTCCCATGCAGGTTCACCGGGCTTCTGGGCTTTCCACAGCGCAAAATCCATCGCGTTTTCCTTTCTTTCGTCAACCCCGATTCTTGCCCCTGCTTCAAGGTCTTCCAGTTTATGGCCCGACAGTTTGCCGTATTCTTCAAACATTGACGTCTTGAAATACACATCGCCGCCTGTTTCATAAGCATAGCCCTTGTCAACAAGGGTCTTTATCATGTCAATAATGGCATCGATGTTTTCGGTAGCCCTTGGGGCTATTGTAGGTTCCTTTATCCCGAGGCCGCGGGCATCAATGTAATATTCTTTAATATACCTGTCGGCTATTTCTGAAACGGTTTTGCCTTCCTCATTTGCACGCCTGATCATTTTGTCGTCTATGTCGGTGAAGTTTTGAACAAACCTTACCTTGTATCCCCGGTATTCAAGGAAGCGTCTTAATACGTCAAATACAACGAAGGGACGCGCGTTTCCTATATGAAAGTAATTATAGACCGTAGGCCCGCAGCTGTACATTGTTACTTCTCCGGGTTTCAGCGGAACAAACTCTTCTTTTCTTTTTGTCAGCGTATTATACAGCTTCACTATAATCTCTCCTTTTTGTCATTCATATAAGCATGCCTGGTTTTTATGCAAAATTGCTTTCATTCTCATAAAACAGCAATGTTTCACTACTTTCCGTTTTTTATGACCGGCGACGGCTGAGCATTATGTACTATGCTGTAAGGCGGAACAGAACGCGTCAACCAGACGTTGCCGCCAATGACCGAGTCATGACCGATCACAGTGTCACCGCCCAGTATTGTCGCCCCTGCGTAAATAACAACATTATCCTCAATATTGGGATGCCGTTTGATGCCTTTTACGAGGTTCCCCTTTTCATCAACGGGAAAACTCTTTGCGCCAAGGGTTACGCCCTGGTATATCTTGACATTGTTCCCTATAACGCATGTCTCGCCTATTACAACGCCTGTGCCATGGTCAATGAAAAAATATTCGCCTATTGAGGCTCCGGGATGTATGTCAATTCCCGTTCTTGTATGGGCGTATTCGGACATAATCCTTGGTATTATCGGCACATTGTGCCTGTAAAGCTCATGGGCGATCCTGTGTACGCTCAGCGCCTCTATTGACGGGTAGCTGAGAAGGATTTCCTCACTGCTTTTGGCAGCAGGATCCCCCCTGTACGCCGCTTCTATGTCCTTATGCAGCAATTCCCTGATTTTTGGTAATTTCTCCAAAAGGTCTATCGTAATTTCATTGGCTCTTTCTATGCATTTGCTGCAGGTTCCCTGCTGTTTTTCCTTTATATCGCATTCGTTGATCAGGCATCTCTCGATAAGGCTTTTCAGTTCCAGGGCAGCCCTTCGTATGTTGTTCCCGATGATAATGTTTATGCTCGATTCATCTATCGGGTATTTTTCGAAAACACCGGGAAAAAGCGCCGAACGGAGCCGTCTTAAGACCTGGTACACCTGTTCCTTGCCGGCAAAGCCTATGGTTTTCTCGTTAATAAAGTGGGTCCTGTTTATCTGTTCCAGGTTATCCGCTATTTCCGGCAGTTTATGATTCAGCCATTCATTAAGTTCCATGTTTATCTCCTCCGGTTCACATCCTTTTACTGCTGTATCCACCCTGTAATTTATAATACCCATGAATTAGTACTGCTAATTAAACATATTCAACCGTATTTCAATTATAATGGATTTGGTAAAACTACACAACCACCAGCCAAAAACAGCATCTTTTTATTTCAGGGTAAACTGCTGAAGGCGCGGTGACTAATCCCGCATACTGCAAATACCTGTTACTGTATATCAAGGAATACAAACCGCTGAAAAATAATTTGAAAATGTATATTTGAATTTAAACCATGAAGAGCAGAGAGCACATGCCGGAAGATAGGGTTCTGTTTCTAATCCATGTCGACGTAGATTCTTTCCCCTTCTTTTACCATGCCAAGTTTTTCCCTGGCGATCTTTTCTATGAACTCATCGGTTTCAATAATGTTTTGCTGCTCAAGAAGCTCCTCCTGAACAGCCTTCTCTTTTTCAATTCTATCCTTCAGGACCTTCATTTGATTCTCAATCATGTTGATTTCTTCCTGCTGCTTTGAGAAGGTAATTGCAAAATATACAAGGAGGCCTGACATTATAACCAGTAAAACAACATTCAGCTTCTTTCTCTTTTGCATATAATCAACCCTGTCTTCCGTAAAAGGAACATAATTCCGAACACTGCTGCACGAAGCAACAATACGCCTTAATTATATTGTACCATAAAAAAGCAGAAGTTCAATATACAAGCATTATTGCTTCCTCCTGTTTTTTTCCTGCCCTGACGCACCTTCATAAAACCTCCGTTTCAGGTATTATTCCGGATTTTATAAGGTTTTGCAATGCTTTACGTGAACATTCGGGAACATGGAGTTTTAAACTGCTTATTATTAAGTTTATCTTGCATGTAATGGCAATAGCAATTATAATAATGTCTTACAGCAGGCATTATGGCATAACCCTTATCAGGTATTTTGTCTTGTCTGGTTTGAAATAATACTTATTAATGGAACAAGTATTAACTTCACAAAAATCTGCAGTTGCTGGAAAGACGGAGAGAAATATGCGAGTTTTCCTGTTTATTTTAACCAATAACCTCATTCCGATATTTGCCCTGATTAGTATTGGCGTTTTGATTGACAGAAAATTTCACCTTGATGTGTCAACCCTTTCAAAGGTAAACCTGTACTTTCTTGTGCCTGCTTTTGTATTTGCCAACATATATTCGACAAAAATACCCCTGGATATGCTGAAGGCACTTGCAATAGTCATTCTTATCCTTATAACCAACTGGTGCCTGGGAAACCTGGTAGGTAAAATAATGCGTTTTGATACCGGATTGACCAATGCTTTTGTGAATTCGTTAATGTTTTACAATTCAGGCAATTTCGGCGTTCCGCTTATAACCCTGATATATTCGAACAAGCCTTTCGTTGTAAATGGGGAAACCCCTTATCTTGATTTTGCCCTGACGGTACAGGTAATTGTACTGATTGTTCAGAACGTAACTACAAACAATATCGGTGTGTTCAATGCAAGCAAGGCTTCGGGAGGAACAGCCGCCGCATTCAAAAAGGCCCTGAAGCTGCCCGCTCCCTATTTTGTAGTTGCAGCCTTCCTGCTGAAACTACTGCCCTATGACCTGACGCAGTTTCCCCTTTGGCCTGCTTTCAATTATGCAAGAAACGGTCTTGTTGCCATCGCATTGCTGACTTTGGGCGTTCAGCTTTCCCACACGAAATTCCGGCTCAGGGATCCCAAGGTTTATCTTTCGGTATTTTCGCGTCTTATATGCGGACCGATAATTGCACTGCTGCTTGTTTTGCTTTTCGGCATTAAGGGAGTCATGGCACAGGTCCTGGTTATTTCTTCGGGATTACCCACAGCCGTCAATACTGCGTTAATCAGTGTGGAATTTAAAAACCACCCGGATTTTGCATCGCAGGTGGTAATGATGTCCACGATCATGTCATCAGTTACACTGACGTTGGTGATATACTTTGCCACGAATATGTTTCCGGTTTAGGCTAAATCTTGCGCATGATATTTCGGAAGGACCTGAACCTGAGGCCGGTTTTAAGGCGGTATACATGGAGCTTTTTTACCGTTTTTTGCGTGCCCTTTCCAACCAGGGCAGCAAACCGCTTCGCGGGCGGTTTTAGAAGGCAGTACAGCTTTGCAAAGGGCCATACAACTGTATTAACCGTAAACGTGATAATTTGGGTAATCCAGCGTGAAAAAAGCCAGAAATATATGCTTATACCCAGAACCATTGCCATAAAAAAATAAAACCTGATTTCCCCCTGGTTGCTGATATACGCCGCAGCAAAAGTAAGCAGTGCAGCGATTACCCAGAACAAAACATCTTCAACACCGATGAAAATTCTCCGCGTTTTTATTGCTCTTCTCTTCATCCTTAACAGGTCGTATATGAAACCCGTGGTAACACCGACACATAAGGCGCTTAAAAAAACATTGATTTCCTCTCTCATACATTACCATACCTACTTGAAAAGACCTGAGAAAAATCCGCCTTTGCGCTGCGGCACGGTATTATCGAGATACTCAATAAGCCCTATCTCACCTTCAACATCAAGGGCCGCGCTTTCAACATCCAGCTTATTGATATGCATATCAATTCCGCGCACAACCACAAGCCCCAGCTGGGTATCGACCACTATGCTCTCCTCGTTGAAGCTCTCCACGTTATGTACACCGGTAATCAATAACTTCCTCCTGTCCTTAAGAATGATATTCTGATGTTCACGGTCACTCTTTTTTTCTTCGCCCATGTTTTCCACCACCACCACTTATATATTCAGGCAGGTGTAATGAAAATTAGTCCATGCAATGAAATTTTATGATGCTGAATCGGTTAATATGCAAATTTCAGTTTTTATTTAGCCATTATCAGAAAATTACAAAGACGAGCTTACAATTTGATAGATTTTAGTTTATTATTATAATAAGAGAATCAAGACTATTTCAAATACTAAGGGGGTCTTTTTTATGGATTACACGCCCGGACGTTTTCATCCAACAGTCACCCGGCCTGAGTTAAAATTCAGGGCAAGAATGGCGCTGACGGGGCGATGGGGTTCGGCTGTTCTTGCTATGATTGTCTACCTTCTTCTGGCAATGGGATGCGGGATGATTCCCATAATCGGAACAATACTCCTGGTTCCGCCGCTGGAATTCGGACTTTACATAGTATTCCTCAAGTTTTACAGGGAAAACGATACCCGGCTTGAAAACCTCTTTTCGGGGTTCAATATGTTTGGCAAGGTCCTTGCCGTATACTGGCTTTCAGCATTATATGTTTTCCTGTGGTCACTTCTCTTTGTTATACCGGGAATCGTAGCATCCTACCGCTATTCACAGGCAATGCTGATACTGTATGATAACCCGGAGATTTCAGCATCCGAGGCCATCCGCAGAAGCAAGGCAATGATGTACGGCAATAAAATGACCCTGTTCATACAGGATTTGAGTTTCTTAGGATGGTTCCTCCTGTCCATCTTCCCCGGTTTTTACATAGGTTTTCTCTGGTCAATGCCGTATTATTACACCACCCGCATTGCTTTCTATGAAGACCTTGTATACTCGGCGCAGAATACTGCTTCATACGGCGATCCCGATGACGATGCCGAAAATAATGCCGGTTTTAATAATAACTTCAGTTAACAGGCAGTTTAAAAAAGCCCGGTTCCGACCGGGCTTTTCATCAGAGAATTTCTATCATTTCAGATGCTTCTTCCTTTGAAACATGTTCGGCAACCTTTTTCACGCGAAACCGGGTTATATTCTCGCCAAAACGGATTTCAACAATATCGCCTTCCTTAACGTCGGAACCGGGTTTCGCGATTTTGCCGTTAATGCTCACTTTCTGTTTTTCGCATGCCTCCTGCGCCAGGGTCCTTCTTTTTATAACCCGGCTTACCTTCAGAAATTTATCTATCCTCATTGTTTTCCCCTCTTCTGTATAGTTCTTTTGCCTTATCCCATAAGGCATCCATTTCTTCAAGCGTCATGTCGGTAAGTTTTTTGCCGTTATCAGCGCTTGTTGTTTCAATATATTCAAACCTCTTTATAAACTTGTTTATTGTTTTGGTTAATGCGAGCTCTGGCTGAATCTTTAAAAACCTTGAAACGTTCACCACGGCGAACAGAAGATCACCAAGCTCTTCCTCGGTTTTTTCCAAATCGCCGCTTTTGTAAACCTCGTAGAGCTCCTCCATCTCTTCATATACCTTTTTCCATGCATCTTCAATATCATCCCAGTCAAAACCCACCTTCGCGGCCTTCTCCTGCACTTTATAGCTCCTCATCAGGGCCGGAAGCACTACCGGAACATCCTTCATGATCTCGGTCTGGGATTTTGCTCCCTTTTCCTGTTTTTTAATCTTATCCCACAGCTCAAGAACATCGTCGCTTGTTTCAGCGTGTGCCTTGCCGAACACATGCTCGTGCCTGTGGACCATCTTCCTGCTGATACCGTCAATAACGTCGTAAATGGTAAACCGGCCGTTCTCCTCGGCTATTGCCGCATGGAAAACAACCTGCAGCAGCACGTCCCCGAGCTCCTCGCAGAGTTTCCCGGGGCTTTTTAAATCTATCGCCTCAATGACCTCGTAGGTTTCCTCGATTAAGTATTTCTTCAGGGATTCGTGATCCTGTTCCCTGTCCCATGGGCACCCGTTCGGGCTTCTAAGCGTTTTCATAATTTCAACAAGGTCTTCAAAACCATATCGTTCCTTTTTCATCGTATCACTCCAGTCTGTTTGTATTGACGGCCATTAAGCGGCATTACCTGTTAAGTTCACAGGGACCGCAAATTTTTTCAATACTCCTTGGAATTGCATCCCGCGAGTTTTTCCACGGTGCATCCTGGTTCCTGTAATCAAACTTCTTCGTGAACCAGTTGACTTCCTCCTTTATTCTGTCCAGGTGAGTCAACTCCAGGGACATTAACGCCATTACAAATTCGCTGCGCTGTTTTCTGTTCAGGTATTTCATTGAACCCTCCAAAAGCATTTTCAAATGCGGCAGGCAAAAACCCTTCTTTGATTCGAAACGCTCCCGGAACTCGGGTTCTTTGAAGAAAAGATACAGAATAACATCGGTGAACTTATCCATGTTAAAATTAATCTTCTCACAGATTGTGCAGCTTTTTTCAAGCTCATTGAGCTTATCTATCATCGACTGTACAAAAACAGCCGACTGATCCTTGCTCCTGAACCCCTGTGCCAGCTTTTCGATTGCGCCGGTTTCGGCTTCTTTTTTGAGCCCGGCCTGGGCTTTTTCATACATTTTATGTAAAATACCGTTCTGTTCCATCAGGTGCGTATCTATTATAAGCCCTAAAGGAAGCCGGTTTTCCTGCGTGTTGTACAGCTTTGTAAAATGGTGGCTGCAGAATCCCTTTTCATTGGTTTCAATACGCCTGTCGGGTTCCATCATCGATGGTCCCAGGGTATATTCTATGGCATCGTTTTCAACCCTTCTTTCAAGAATGCACATGGGGCACTCCGAATCCACCTCGAATGCTTCGCTCACCGGTATCGTATATATGCGTTCCTTCAAAATAATACCACCTTTCACAAGCTATTTTAAAATGCGGACCTTTTGCGCCGAATATTGCTTTTGGCAGCAGTATTAATAAACCATATGTTTCATTTTACCATTAGTTCAGGAAAAAAGATATATTATGAATTATTGTGTAAAACAAGTTCAGGTGTTATACTCGATAGAAAGAGCATTTTTCAGGCACGGGAGCATTTAAATGTATCGTATAGTTTCCAAACCCGGCAATAGTCTTAAGGTCAGGATAAATGATTTTGATCCCGCCCATACCTTCCTGTGCGGACAGTGTTTCCGCTGGAATCATGATGGAGGGTGTACCTGGTCGGGTGTTGCCCTCGGCAGGCTGGTAAGGCTTGAATGGGACGGCGAAATATGTACTTTTTTTGACATGACCGAAGATGAGTTTGTTGAAAAATGGGTACCCTATTTCGATCTTGACACCGATTACGGTGCAGTTAAAAAGATCCTTTCACGGAAGGATGAACACCTTGAAAAAGCCGTTTCTTTCGGATATGGAATACGGCTTTTGCGCCAGGACCTGTGGGAAGTGATCCTTTCGTTCATAATATCCCAGAATAACGGAATACCAAGGATTAAGAAAATAATTGAAACATTAAGCAGTCATTACGGCAGTAAAATCCCCGGGGAATACGGAAAATACACTTTCCCGGAGCCTTCGTCGATTGCCGGGTCAACCCTTGACGATTTGAACATATGCCGGGGAGGATACCGGTGCAGATATATAATGTCCACTGCGCAAAGACTGATGGAACAGCCCTCCCTCCTTGACGAACTGAAGAAACTTCCTGCCGGAAATGCAAGGGAACTGCTTCTTTCCTTTACCGGCATAGGTGAAAAGGTTGCAGACTGTATCCTTCTCTACAGCGGCCTTGACAGGAATGCCTTCCCGATAGACAGGTGGGTTAAACGCGTAATTGAAACACTGTATTTTGAAAAAGAAACAGATGTAAACACAATACGGGCCTTTGCCCGTAATTATTTCGGGGAGTTTTCAGGAATTGCCCAGCAGTACCTGTTTTACTACGCACGTGAAAATAAAATAGGGTTATGAATTATTGAGGAATGTCGATTTAACTGTATAATAATACTTATTGCTGAAATCACCGGCATAATTTCAGTAAAATTTTCAGAACACAAGGGATTACGGAGATGGACCATTTATTTATTGTAAATCCGGCAGCCGGAAAAGGAAAAACACTGAAAATCGTTCCGGATATAAAGGAACTGATGGAAAGCAATTCCCTTTCCTATAAAATTGAAATAACAAAGGCGCCGAGGCACGCGACCGAAATAGCGCGGGAATATGTTAAGCAATACAGGAACCTCAGGGTATACGCCGTCGGCGGGGACGGCACACTGAACGAGGTTTTGCAGGGTGTTGCAGGCAGCGATGCCGCTCTTGGAAATGTGCCTTCGGGAACAGGAAACGATTTTCTGAAAAGTTTCTGCTCCGAGAAAGATACCATGTTAATACTCTGCAATATTATAAATGCAGAGCCGGTACCGGTGGATTTATGCAAAATGAACGACATGTATTTTCTGAACATAGCCTCTGCCGGGTTTGACGCCGATGTGGTTGCAAATACCCAGTATCTTAAACGACTGCCGCTTATAAAAGGGAAGATTGCCTATATCGGCGGAATCCTTATGTCGCTGATTAGGCTGAAAAACTACGAGGCAACCTTTTATATCGACGGCGAGGAAATATACATGCCAAGTGTACTGTTATCCGCATTTGCAAACGGTAAGTATTACGGTGGCGGGATGATGCCTGTGCCTACGGCTGTGCCCGATGACGGGTTTCTTGATATCTGCCTTATAGACGGCCGGACACGGCTTAAAATACTCCGTTTTTTCCCAAGGTTTATAAAGGGAGAACATACGAAAATGAAGGGTGTTGCGGTAAAACGCTGCCGTTCGGTTAGAATGACGTGCCCGTCGCCGGTGCATGTAAACGCCGACGGTGAGCTTTTCAGGCTAAAGGAAATTAACATCGAAGTAATAGAAAAGGGAGTTAAATTCATAAAACCCGATCTTCCCTGATACAGGGCCGGTTCGGATTTCCGGGGTCATCCCCGGATGCCGGGAAGCACTCATTTAATCCTTTAGAGCCGACATTTCAAGAATTTTATCAACCAACAGCTGCACGCACTCACCAAGCGAGTTGTTCTGTGTGTCCAGGATGAGTTCGGGGTTTGCCGGCTCCTCGTACGGTGCCGAAATACCGGTAAAATCCTTTATTTCGCCGCTTAAAGCCCTGCGGTACAAACCTTTCGGATCCCTTTTCATGCAGGTCTCCACGTCGGCCCTGACGTAAACCTCGATGAAGTTTTCACTGTTTTTTTCCCTGGCCAATTGCCTCATACCCACGAGCGGTGAAATGAATGAAGCGATGACAATAAGGCCAGCATCCCGGAATAATGCGCATACTTCGGCTATCCTGCGGATATTCTCGAACCTGTCCCGTTCAGAAAAGCCCAGGTCGCTGTTAAGACCGAACCTTATATTATCCCCGTCAAGGCGGTATACGGCTTTTCCCATGCTGTTCAGGATTTTCTCGGCCTCAACGGCAATGGTTGATTTCCCGGAGGCAGAAAGCCCGGTCAGCCAGACAACAAGCCCTTTCTGACCCAAAACCCTGTACCTGTCCTCCCTGCTTACTTTTCCTTCATGGTACGTTATATTATTGCATTTCATCGGTATCTTCAGCCCCGCTTTCACCGCTGACATGATTCCACTGCATCTTCCGGTACTGCATGGGAGAGCAGCCTTTTATCTCGCGAAAAGTCCTGTTAAAGGTTGAAATACTGTTAAAACCACAGTCAAATGCAATGTTTGAAATACTCTCCCTGTTCAGTATAATTCTTTCTGCAGCATGTTTTATTCTGATTTTGTTAAGATACTGCCTGAACGGTATGCCGAGCACCCTGCTGAACAACCTGGACAGGTAATGCTCGCTGAACCCGAATTTTCCAGCCGTCTCTTTCAAATTTATCTGATCGGTGTAATTGTTCTCCATGTACTCCACGACCTGGCCTATCCTGTACAGCATGTCCTTTCTGTATGTACTTTTCAGCTCCACTGCGCCGTTGGCCTCCTTCACTATTACCGCGAGGATTTCATATATCGCCGCCAAAAGGGCAAACTTTGATCCCAGCCCTATGTTGGACGCTTCTTCAAGTATTTTTTCCACGAGGCTGAAAATACGGGAATGGAGTTTTTTATTCTTTTCCTTTTTAATCAGGATGGTTTTTGATATGTAAGGAATATCCTCAATAAAGATATTGCTGCTGTTTATATGGTGAAGGTCAAAAATAATAAAAATACGTTCGCTGCCCGAAGATACGGGATAGCTGTGAATATCCCCGCCCGAAATAAAAACAATGTCGCCTTCATCCAAGGAGTATACCTGGTCATTTATAACAATATCAGAGTTTTTTTTTGCAGCAACGGCTATTTCAATGGCATTATGCCAATGAGAAGGGTACGTAAATTCCTTATCCCTGTTATAGACAATCCTTACAGGGAATGATCCCGGAAACATATCCATTTCCACAAGATTTTCAATATACATAAATAAAACAACCCCTACCTCATTCTATATTAAAACAAGGCAGGGGACAAGATGATTGTAAATTTAAGGCATGAAAATTCTATTCGACTTTCAGTACAGCCTTAAGCGGAGCTTTGCCGGTAAGCCTGATGCTTCTCGGATCGGGCTGCGAACCGCCGACATATATTTCAAAATCGCCGGGCTCTATAACGCTTTGCCCGTCGTCATTTACAACGGCAAGCTGTTCGGGAAGTATTTCAAAGGTTATTTCACGGGATTCCCCGCTTTCAAGTTTTATCCTCTTTATCCCTGAAAGCTGCCAGTTCGGAACTCTCCAGCTCGCTTCCACATCCTTGATGTAAACCTGTGCCACTTCGTCGCCGGCAAGTTTACCCGTATGTGTCACCCTGACCGAAACGGTAAAGCCTTCACCGGCCTTTATTTTATCCTTTGAAAGTTTCAGATCGCTGTATTCAAACTGTGCATAACTCAGGCCGAAGCCGAAGGGATACAGCGCTTCGTTCTTCATGAACCTGTAGGTACGGTTCTCCATTGAATAGTCGGTGAATTCAGGAAGCTCTTCGGTTGTGCGGTAGAAAGTAACGGGAAGCCTTCCTGACGGGTTTGTCTCTCCAAACAGAACCGAAGCCACCGCTCTGCCGCCCAGTGCTCCGGGATACCATGCATTAAGTATCGCGGGAACATGTTCATCGGCCCAGGTTACCGACAGGGCACTTCCTGTCAGCAGTACAAGAATAACGGGTTTGCCTGTTGCATATACTGCTTCCATCAGCTTCTGCTGCTGACCGGGCAGATTGAGGTCATACTTGTCACCCGAACCGTAAACATTACTCTGGTGCATTTCTTCGCCTTCAATGGTTGAATCAAGCCCAAGGCAAAGAACAACAACATCGGCGTTTTCAGCGCAGATAACGGCCTCTGCCAGCCTGTCGTCAGGCTCGCCAAGATCCTGGTACCTGTCCTTGTATAAATGGCAGCCGATCGAATAATAGATCCTCACATCGTCGCCGACTACTTCCCTTATGCCTTCAAGCACTGTTACATACTCGGAAGCGGTTCCTTCATAGTTACCCACCAGGGCCTGCCTGCTGTCTGCATTAGGACCGATAACGGCAATGGACCTTATCTTTTTCTTGTCAAGAGGCAGTATTCCGTCATTCTTCAGGAGAACTATTGATTTCTTTGCCACTTCAAGGGCAAGTTCGTTATGCTCTTTGCAGTCAACAACATCATATGGAATGGATGTGTACGGTACCTGGTCGTCAGGATCGAACATGCCCAGTTTCATCCTCGTAACCATCAGCCTTGTTACGGCCTTGTCTATCTCCTCTTCGGTGATTAAGCCTTCCTTCAGGGCAATCAGAAGGTTTCCGAAAAGGTTTCCGCAGTTCAGGTCGCATCCGTTCCGCACTGCAAGCGCAACCGATTCGGGTGCGGTTCTTGTTACATGATGCTTCAGATGGAAGTCGGATATTGCCCAGCAGTCCGACACAACATGTCCTTTAAACCCCCACTCTCCCCTTAAAATGTCTGTAAGCAGGGTTTTGCTTCCGCAGCAGGGCTCACCGTTTGTGCGGTTGTAGGCCCCCATCACCGATTCAACTTTTGCTTCCTGCACCAGGGCCTTAAAAGCAGGCAGATATGTCTCGTACATATCCTTCTTTGATGCCACTGCGTCAAACTCATGCCTTAAGGCTTCAGGCCCGCTGTGTACGGCATAATGCTTTGCACATGCCGCAGCTTTAAGGTATTTCGGGTCATTGCCCTGTATACCTTTTACAAACGCCACACCAAGCCGGGTGGTAAGATACGGATCCTCCCCGTAGGTTTCCTGGCCGCGGCCCCATCTTGGATCCCTGAATATATTAATATTCGGCGACCAGAAGGTTAACCCCTTGTAAATGCCCCTGTCGCCCTTTTTCGAATTGGCATGGTACTTTGCCCTTCCTTCGGTTGAAATAACATCCGCCGTTTTATAAATAAGTTCTTCATCAAATGTTGCAGCCATCCCTATGGCCTGCGGGAACATCGTGGCGGTTCCGGCACGCGCTACGCCGTGGAGTGCCTCATTCCACCAGTTATATGCCGGTATGCCGAGCCTTTCAATTGCCGGTGAATTATGAAGCATCTGTGAAACCTTTTCTTCGGTTGTCATCCTGGATACAAGATCTTTTGCACGCTCCTCAAAGGAATAGCTTGGGTCCAGATAAACAGGCTTATCTCCCATAATAACCCTCCCTGAATGATAATTAATTATAAAACAATCTGCTTTATCATCTCCATTTTATATAATGTAAATGTCAACAACTAATCATAATTTGTCAGGAACTTTTCAAAACTTGTCCGGGTATCAGCCCGTGAAAACAGCCCTGAAAATAATTGCAGCCGCAACACTTGAAAGAAGGGTTATGTTCATAACGGCAAAATTTTCAACCGATAAGGAAAAGGTATCTTTTTTCGTCTGTATCTCCATAAATTTGTTGATATTTTTTCGCACAAGGAGCAAAGTCGCAGCAAAAGCCAGTGATATAACGGGAAGAATGCCTGCAATTACGGCAATAAGCACAGCTATATATGAGAGATAGTAAAGGGCCCGGAAAACAACGAGTGCCTTTTCTTTCCCGATGTATATCGGAAGGGTGTATCTTTTGTTTTCCAAATCATCCTCAATATCGCAGATATTGTTTGCAAGCATTATATTTGCAATTCCCGCAACGGCGGGCACGGAGTAAATGAATACTGCGGCTGTCTCGCTTAGATTCATTTTTATGTCAAGGATGCCGTCCTGTATTGCCACGGTTAATACCTGTTTATCAGCCACATGGATATAAAAGGACAGAAAAGGTATTATGAACCCCATAAAGAACCCTGAAAATACTTCTCCGAGGGGTATTCTTGAAATCGGAACCGGTCCTGCAGTGTACAGGACGCCCACGGCAAAGGAAACCATTCCGAGGATCAGTACCGTTATATTGGTATTTAAAAAAAGCATAAACCCTGCAATTACCGCTATGGATACAAGTATAAATATAACCGCGAGTGCTTCCCGCTCCTTTATATTGTCACGGACTATGGCATTATGCTTTTCAAACCCGTAACCTGACTTTTTCCTTGCGGTTTTATAATCAATATAATTATTTATTGCCGTTGTTGCCATATCAAAGGTCAACAGCGATACAAGCATTAACGCAAAGTTTTTCAGGTTAAAGCTCCGGAACCTGTAACAGGCATAAACAGTTCCGGCTGCGAAAGGAATCATGCTTGCTGCTTTCGTCTGTATTTCCACGTATTTAAAAAAGCTTTTCACTTTCATCGCATACTGCCCTTTTGTGGATTTATTTTAAGATTTTTGCACCGCATACCAATATTATACCCATCCGGTTTATTGAAATCAATGAGCCGCCAAAATCGGTTCCCGCAGGAAAAAGCAATAACGGATTGGATCGCATAACGCAGGAAATAAAAACGTTTCACTCGGTGCAATATAATAAAGGTGCGCCTGTAACAGCGACGCACCGGGAAATTTTCATGGTTTTGCATAATTGCTTCGGTACCGGGTCAGAATATACCTAAAAAGGTATTACGTTAACCGCCTGCGGCCCCCGTTGACCGTGTTCTATGTCAAACTGGACCCGCTGACCCTCATCAAGGGTCTTATAACCGTCTACCTTTATTGCCGAGTAGTGGACGAAAACATCCTCTCCACCTTCACGCTCAATAAACCCAAATCCTTTTTCAGCATTAAACCATTTTACAGTTCCTATCATTTTAACACCTCCAACTTTGAAACATTAATATTATGTGAACATTCAGCCCAGCTTATACTGCACATTATTTTAGAAAACAGGCAACAAATTACCGAATATACTGTTTAAACCTTTAAATTCCCTTATTTTGCCTGCGATTAAGTTTGATAATTGCAATATGCTGGTATATAATTTGAATAGTATATAAATATTTATAAATGGCCAATTACTGGTACAGCAATCAACTGTACCGTGCCGGGAGGTTTCTGATGAAAGTCATAATAATCGGCGACGGCAAAGTGGGTTATAGTCTTGCCGAACAGTTATCAAAGGAAGATAATGACGTAACTGTCATAGATAAAGATCCGGAAGCACTCAGAAAGGCCAATGAAAATCTTGACGTTTTATGCATCAGGGGAAACGGGGTAAGCGCAAAGGTGCTGTTCGAAGCCGGTATTGACAATACCGATGTTTTGATAGCTGCAACAGCCAGTGATGAGATGAATATGGTCTGCTGCCTTACCGGCAAAAAACTTGGTGCAGCTCATACAATTGCACGTATCAGGGATCCTGAATATGCCGATGAACTGTCCATGCTGAAAAATGAACTGGAACTGGATATGGTAATAAACCCTGAAAAGGCTGCTGCAAATGAAATAGCAAGAATCCTGAGGTTTCCCCAGGCTGTAAACATCGAAACATTTGCAAAAGGCCAGGTTGAAATGGTTGAAATCAGGGTTACCGAAAACATGCCCATTTCAGGTATGAAAGTAAGGGATATATCAGCCCATATCCTGCCGTCCATACTGATCGGAGCTGTTCTCAGGGGAAACGAAGCAATTATTCCGAGGGGAGATTTCCAGGTAAATACCAATGACATAATATATGTTGTCGGGAGGCCTTCAAGTGTGACCAAATTTTGCAGAAAAATCGGCCTCTATGTCCAGAAAATCAAGAGTGTAATGCTGGTCGGCGGCGGCAGAATCGCGTACTATCTTGCCAAATCTCTTGAAGGCTCAGGCATGAAGTTTAAAATTATAGAGTCTGATCATGACCGGTGTCTCACCCTGTCGGAGCTCCTGCCCGAGGCACTGATTATTCACGGCGACGGAACCGACGACACTTTGCTTTATTCTGAAAATCTCAGTGAAATGGGGGCATTTGTGTCTCTTACCGGGCACGACGAGGAGAACTTCATGCTGTCACTTCTGGCAAAACAGGCAGGTGTGCCTAAAGTAATAGCAAAAATAAGCAGGAATAACTATCTTCACTTAATTAAAAATTCCGGTATTGACAGCGTTGTTAATCCGGGTCAGACCACTACCAACCTTATACTGCTGTTTGTCAGAGGCCTGAAAAATGCCCTTGGAAACCCGATTAAATCCCTTTACAAGATTGTAAACAACCAGGCAGAAGCAATAGAGTTCACCATCAGCGAACCTGCTGGCTTTCTGGGCATTCCGCTTAAACACCTTAATATACCGCATGATGTTCTTGTTGCAGTTATTGTGAGGAAAAACGAAATTATTATCCCTCATGGTAACGATTTAATAAGGCTGGGCGACAGTATAATCCTGATAGCAAAGAACAGGCAGGTATTTGACCTGAACGACATTATTTCTGCGGAGGTATAAGTTTCTTGAATACCAGAATGGTTTTAAAGAGCCTTGGTATTGTTATAATGACAGAAGGACTGTGCATGGTACTGCCTCTCATCGTCAGCCTGATATACGGCCAGGGTGATGCGATGTCCTTTGTTGTTTCCATCCTGGTATCGGTTGCTGCCGGGTTTATTCTGTACAGGATACCCATTAAAAACCGGAATTTTTATGCACGGGACGGTTTTGCTGTTGTAGCCTTAAGCTGGATCGTGATATCCCTTTTCGGTTCAGTTCCGTTTATTATAAGCGGCGCAATACCTTCATTCATTGACGCATTCTTTGAAACCGTTTCGGGCTTTACAACAACAGGTTCCACGATTTTACAGGAAATTGAAAGCCTTCCGAGGGGGATTCTTTTCTGGAGAAGCTTCACTCACTGGATGGGCGGCATGGGAGTCCTGGTCCTTACATTAGCGGTGCTGCCTTCCATAGGGGTCGGCTCCCTCCATATAATGAAAGCCGAATCCACCGGTCCCAGTACCGAAAAACTGGTTCCAAAACTGGGTCAGACCGCCAAGATATTATACACAATATATACCGTTATGACGGCAATCCAGATAATTTTCCTTCTGATTGCCGGTATGCCGCTGTATGATTCCATTATCCATGCATTCGGTTCTGCCGGCACGGGCGGTTTTTCGAACAGGAACCTAAGCGTGGGCTCTTACGGAAATGTATATATAGAAATAATAATAACCGTATTCACCATACTTTTTGGTGTGAATTTCGGCCTGTATTACCGGTTAATAAAAGGTGACAGGCGCAGTCTCCTGAAGGATGAGGAATTTATTTTCTATATCGGAACCATTATTGTTTCAATAGCACTGATAACTGCCGACCTTTGCAAGAACGGGTTATTCACGTTCGGTCAGAGCCTGAGGCATTCTTCTTTCCAGGTTGGAACCATAATCACAACAACCGGATATTCAACAACTGATTTCAATCTTTGGCCTGCATTCAGCAAAGTAATCCTGGTTGTACTTATGCTTTTCGGCGCATGTGCAGGTTCAACGGGCGGCGGTATTAAATGCATACGCATCCTGCTTCTTTTTAAGACAGTAAGACGTGAAATTGCAAGAATCATACACCCGCGGGCCGTTCATACTGTAAAAACAAACCACAGGGTAAATGATGAAGAAACACTGACCGGGATATTGACTTATTTTTTCATATATTCGGCTGTATTTGTTGTTTCCACATTACTGATATCCATAAACGGAAAAGATTTGATAACATCAGTTACATCGGTTATAGCAACACTTTCAAATATCGGACCGGGTTTGGGACTTGTCGGCCCGATGGGGAACTTTTCAGGTTTTTCTCCGTTCAGCAAGCTTGTCTTCTGCTTTGACATGATAGCCGGAAGGCTTGAATTCCTTCCGATGCTTGTTCTGTTCTCACCCATGGCATGGAAAAAGGGAAACATGTAATAAACACGCGGTTTATTCTGCAGGGAGCTTAAAAGCAAAAACTGAACGGAGACTGGTATGTTTATTACGTAATATAACAAGAATGGCTGCTATCCCAAATGGATAACAGCCATATTATTTCGGAAATTAAAGAATTATCTTTCCAGGGGTTGGACTTTTTCAGAAAGCCCGATCAAAAAGAACATTAAGCAATATAAGATTACATGAAAAATTATCACCTGCACGGAATTGTTATTTCGGCAGTTTTCAGGCCGTCAGCACTGGCTGTAATCTTAACGGTTCCTTCTTTTCTGCCCGCTTCAACGTAAATTAAAAGCCTTCCGTTATGTGCACGCCTGAAAGTTTCTGTGTAAGGTGTTGTGTCCCACAGGTTCCCGCTTTCAAGACCTAAAAGCGAGCCTTCGCCTTCAACGGTTACCCGGATTTCGTTATCGGCAGTGCATACGGGATTTCCGTCCGAATCTGTAATCTCTGCAATTACATGGGTTATATCCCTGCCATCGGCCGATAAATATTCATCGGTGCATTCAAGCCTTATTTCACTGGGCTCACCTGTTGTTTTCAGCACACTTTCCACCTTTTCACCGTTGCCATTGATTCCAACCGCCCTGATCTCGCCTTTTTCAAAAGGCACAAACCAGGCCAGATAGCCTCCGGCACAGTCCTCAGCCCGCTTAATGCCGCAGGACTTGTTGTTTACAAGCAACTCCGCTTTGGTGCAGTTTGTGAAACAAACCACCTGGACCATTTCCCCCTCACGGTAATTCCATAACGGGGCCAGTTCCTTGTTGTTTTTATAATCAAATCTCTCGAACCTTTCCTGTTTAAGGGTGGTAAAAATCCGTATCATAGGTTTGTCCGACCATAAACTCTGCCGGAAATAGTAATCGGGTTTTTCAAATCCTGCTACATCCAATAGCCCCGATTCGGAGCCATGGCACGGCCAGCCCTGCGTTTCGCCTAAAAAGTCGACTCCCGTCCAGAGAAACTGTCCGGATATGAAATCATTCCCGACAACGTATTCCCATTCTTCAAGTCCCTTTGAATTCTCGGCACCATAAATAATCTTTCCGGGATACTTTTTATGATCTTCATCATACAAATGCTCTTTATAATTATATCCGACAACGTCAAGGCAATCAGCAAGCCCGGTGACATTCGACAGTTCCGGAAAAGCCAATGCCGCTGTCACAGGCCTTGTTAAATCCAGTTTCTTAACAATTGATACCAGCCTTTTTGCAATTTTGACAAGCCGTTCAGCATTCGGCCTGTTCGGGTCATAGAGTCTTTCATTTACAGGCTTGTTCTTGTCATTGTTTCCCTCTACCAGTTTAAACAGGGGATGACAGTACGGGTCGTTCGGATAATCAATTTCGTTTCCTATACTCCACAATATAACGGACGGGTGATTCCTGTCCCGCAGAATCATCTGGGTAAGGTCGGCCTCGTGCCAGGCCGGAAAATCCTCATAGTACCCGTAATGAGCGGGCGGATAAACATTGTGGCCGTTAACCCACTTGTTTTTAACCCCTTCCCATTCATCAAAGGCTTCGTCCATCACGACAAAACCCAACTCATCACATAAATCATACAGCTCGGGCATATGGGGATTGTGACTCATGCGGATTGCATTACACCCCATCTCTTTCAGCGCCCGAAGTCTTCTTTCCCATACTTTTTTCCTTACTGCAGCACCAAGGCATCCCGCGTCATGGTGCACGCAGACTCCCTTCAGTTTCATATTTTTCCCGTTAAGGAAGAAACCCTTGTCCGGGCAAAAATAAAAGGTCCTGATCCCGGTTATTGTTTCTGTCCGGTCAATTACTTCCCCGTCTTTTTTTATCTCGGTTATGCAGGTATAAAGAAATGGGTTTTCCGGTGACCATAACCGGGGCGAATCAACGTAAAGCGCCTGAGAATCATTAATTTCACTTTCACCGCCGACGGTAACGCTCTTTTCGGCCGAAGCGGCAGGCCTGTCCCCGGCATAAAGCGTGTGACACACCGTAACGCAGGCATCTTCGCCGGCAGAATTTCTTAATGTTGTTTGTATATCGAGGCATGCACTGCCCGTATCTGCACTTCTTGTTGAAATAAACATCCCGTTTACCGGAACATAAATATCATTTTTAAGTACCAGCGTAACCTTCCGGTAAATACCCGAACCGGTATACCACCTTGAATCGGCAACATACCTGTGATCTACCTTTACTGTCAGCACGTTGGGGGTATCCCCGAAACACACGAAATCTGTTATATCATAAATAAACTGAGTGTATCCGTTCGGTCTTTTCCCAAGATAATAGCTGTTGCACCAAACCATGCTGTTGTTGTATACTCCGTCAAAAACTACAAATACGCGCATCTTGCTGCATTCTGCGGGCAGGTGGAAAGATTTCCTGTAAAAGCCCGTACCGCCCGGCAGATATCCCGTCCCGCTCGAATGCGAGACCGAAAAGGGATGCTCCACGGCCCAGTCATGGGGTATATTAACAGTACGCCACGAGCTGTCATCAAAGCCCTTGTACCAGGCATACTGCTCTTCACCTTCTTTAAACTTCCAGTCAAGGCACAAATCAATGGTTTTATGCATAATATTCTTATTCATACACACCCAATTCCTTTATATCGGCAGGCTGCCTTCATGCAGCCTGCCTTTTATTTATCTTTAATTGGAGGGAATTTTATTACAGAGAATTTTTGAATTCTGTCAGCTGGCGCTGTACTTCTTCAAGCACCTTGTCATAGCCGGCCATCTTTAATTCTCTGCGGAAAGCTTCAACTGCTGCAACAGGATCTCCGGCCTTTCCTACGCAGATTGCAGGGAGGTGCCTGTTTACAACGTCGCTTAATGCTGCCAGTTCGCTTTCAACAGGTGACTTGTCGAATACGAAACGGCCATACCTGTAGGGTTTCGCATATGATTCAAAATTGTTGTAGATTTCTTCCCAGTTGTCTACCATGGTTGCATTCGGGTATTTCAGCTCAAACTTGTCCATGCGTCCGCCCCAGAAGTTGGATGAAAAGCTGTGCTGGTCCGTAATATACCCTTCGGGCAGATCTCTCTGACCCTTGTCGTTAATAACGTACTGAACGCCTTCAAGACCCCAGTTGAAAAGTTTGTACATGGTCTCGTCGTTACGGATCAGGTCATAAACCATAAGCGCTCTTTCAGGATTCTTGCATTTTGCACCAACTGCAGTTGCGCCATGGGTTATGGACATTTTTGTCAGGTTCTTGCTTTCCTCACACCACGGGAAGAACTGGAGATCGGCACCGGGTATTTCTCTTTCAAGTTCCTTATAGGCGTATACATATGTTTGTGTATGGTGCTGGCGTGTTCCGTTCAGACCTGCCTTGAACTGAACCCAGCTGTCGGCGGTATTGTTCAGCACGTCTTCTCTCCAGTAACCTGCGTCTCCCCATTCCTTCATTTCCTTGGCAAAATCAAGGAGCAAGTCGGTTCCGTCATCAAGAGGATAGTAACGGGATCTTACCTCCCACCATTCGTCGTCGGATTTTCCAAAAGCAAGCCCGTCGGGAACAGGGTCTATGCAGATAAGTGAAGACTTCGAGATTGTCCAGCCGTCATAGAGCTGTTTCATGTTTGATGCACCTGCGATATCAAAGGGGATAACACCCTGATCGCCGTAGAGATCCTTAACACCCTGCAGATAAACCTGGAACTCCTCCCATGATCTTATGGGCTTGGTAATTCCGATTTCCCTTGCCCAGTCGCCTCTGTACATGTATCCATGGTTAATCCACTGTGAATACATATCCTCGGGGATGGCTATAATGTCTCCCTTGAAGGTTACTTCAGCCCAGCTTGATTCAGGAACGGTCTCCCAGGTGATAGGAGCATATTTCGGCAGAAGATCGTTTAATTCAAGGAATGCTCCTCTTTGGGCATTAGGCCACATTTCAAGCCAGTCGGAAGCGGTGTTAATCAGGTCAAGGCCTTCACCGGTGGCAAGCAGCAGGTTATACTGGGTCATGTAGTCTGTCCATCCGATGTATTGAACTTCAAGAGCACAATTCAGTTTCTCTTTCAGGTACTTGTCCCATTCTGCTTTTACTGCTTCATACTGTCCGTTGCTAGGTTTGTCTCCCAGGGACAGATGTGATATAGTAACAAATTCCGAAATGTCTATATCACCGGCTTTGTCCCCTTCCTTTGACGGTCCTCCTGTATCACCTGTCTTCCCGCATGCCGCGAGTGTTAAAGTCAGTACAAGTGCCAAAAAGAGCGTCAGGTACCGTGTGAGATTACTTTTCATAGTAAGTCCCCCTTTTTACAATGAAATATTGATTTAATAACCTACAGGTTATTAGAATGCTAACCTTTTACCGCGCCAACGGTAATTCCCTGTATAAAGTACTTCTGTACAAAGGGATAGGCGAAAATAATCGGGCCTGTGGCAATTACCGCCGTTGCCATTTTCATTGATTCCATGGGAATATCAATTGCCGGGATATTCGCTGCTGCTGCAGAGTCCCTGATGTACCTTGCTTCATTTATAGTGTTGTACAGGAAAAGCTGAAGCGGCCTGTAAGTGACCTTGCTCGACAGAAACAGCATGGAGTTATACCATTCGTTCCAGTATGTCAGTGCCAGGAACAGACCGACGGTAGCCAGGGCGGGTTTTGCCGTAGGAAAAATTATTTTTAAGAATATATAGAAATCACCTGCCCCGTCAATTGTAGCCGATTCGGTTATGGAATGGGGAATGGATTTCAAAAAGTTCTTCATGAGTATTATCAGCCACGGTGACATCAGCAGCGGCAGAAGTACGGCAAGATAGTTATCCTTGAGTTTCAGGGTCTGCGTGATCATCATGTAAAAGGGAATTAATCCGCCTGAAAACAGCGTGGTGAAATATATGTAAAACGATATTGCATTCCTGAGCGGGAAATCGGGTCTTTGCAGCGCATAGCCCGTCATGGCTATAATAAAAAGCCCCACCATCGTTCCGATTAATGTCATTCCGATGGTCACGCCGTAAGAACCAAGCACCTGCCTGGGATTACGGAGAATTAAATTGTACGCGTCAAGGCTTACCGAACGCGGTATGAGGGAAAACCCGTAAAGGGTAATGCTCCGCTCTTCGGTAAACGAAGCAGAAATTATCAGGACAAAGGGAAGTATGCACAGAAGGCTGATAAACCCGGTAAAAACAACTCCTATAACCTGGATGAGCCTCTGGGATTTGTCAATAACTTTCTGTGAACCCTGTGATTTGGTTATATCAACGTTTGGAACAAATTCATTATTTGTATTGTTCTGCATTTACAAAGCCCCCCTAAAACAATGAATAATCGGGCTCGATTTTTTTGACTATTGTATTAACGGTCATTACAAGAACAAAACCGAACAATGACTGATACAAGCCTACCGCGCTGCCCATCGAGAAGTTGAAGTTTACGTTCAGCGATCGGAATACAAAGGTTTCAATAATATCGGTTGTTTCAAAAAGCGCCATGTTATTGGCTCCAGTCAGGTTATAAAACAGCCCGAAGTTGCCTTTCATAATACCGCCCAGTGCGAAAAGCAGCAGAATGACAAAAGTGGGCTTCAGGCAGGGAAGGATTATGTAACGGATACGCTGAAACGCATTTGCCCCGTCAATCTCGCTTGCTTCCATCATCTCGGAGTCAATGCCCATGATGGCGGCGAAATACACGATGGAACCATATCCGGTGGATTGCCAGAGGTATGCGAGAACTATTATAAAAGGCCACAGCCCAGGGATTGAATAAAAATTGACAGTGCTGCGGCCTGCCTGTTTCAGAATTGAGTTTATAAAACCTGTCTGAACATTAAGTAAATTATAGGCAAATACACCTATAACAACTGCTGAAATAAAATAGGGCAGAAACATAATACTTTGCGATACTTTCTTGTATATTCTCAGCCTTCTGCCCGCCATCTCGTTAAACAGTATAGCCACGGTAATCTGAAGAATATTCCCTGTTATAATAAAAGCAACATTATAAAGTATTGTATTCCTTGTTAAATTCCAGAGCTGTCTTGACAGTATCAGGAACCGGAAATTCTCAAGTCCTACGAACGGGCTTCCGAATATTCCGTCCCGGTAGTTGAAACGTACAAAGGCAAGCCATACACCTGGCATCGGAAGATAGGAAAATATAAAGAAGAAAACTATGGCCGGTATGCACATGAACAACAGAGTCCGCTTTTTAACTATGTTTCTGATTTTACCTTTCATATCAAACCCTCGGATTATGAATTGTAACCGGTTACAATTATATTGTAATCCTGTTTATGCAATATGTCAAGCATAAATGTTAAAAAAATTCAAAATATATGTAATTATTCACAAAAACATAACATTAAAAAATGAAAAAACACCGGAAATTCCGGTGTAACGGGTTACCTGGACAGAAACAATACCTTAAAAATATGAAGCTGATAACAGGAAAATTACTTCCATGAACGGATGCTTCTGCGCGGTGCCGCGCAGGATTCCCTCTCGACAAGACTCATTTTAAGACTGATATTGGTTACATCCTTCAGGGGTTTTTCGTTAATCATATTATTCAAAAAATTCACTGCTATTGAACCTAACTCTTCATAAGGATGGGCCAGTGTTGTTATTCCGGGCATTGTAATGGTTGATATGGAGCTGTCGTCAAACCCTAAAACCGAAAAATCCCCGGGTACTTTTATCCCTTTTGAAATGCATGTATTTATTACCCCGGCAGCAACCTCATCATTTATAGAAATTATTGCCGTGGGCAGTTCCTTTTCCTTCAGGAGCTCATTCATTGCATTAACACCGCCCTGATATGTATAACTGCTTAACTTGATCCATTCCTCCCTCATTTCATAGTCAAAGGAGCTTTTAGCTTCATCCAGGGCTTTCAGCTTGATGTCGGTTGACATGATGCCCCTTTTGCCGCCTAAAAAACCGATTTTGCGGTGTCCGAGGCCCGTCAGGTAATCAAGTGCCTGGAACATGGCTTCATGCTCATCAGAACTTACCGATGCACATCTGTCGTAGTAACCGTCAAGTTTTCCGTTGATTATAACAACGGGAGTGGGGAATATGTAATCTTTAAGCAGCTTTACATACTGCACATTGGTTTTTGTTTCGTTTACGCGCCCTCCCAGAAGAAGAAGGCCGTCCACCTGCTTTTCGCTGAGCCTTAATGTATAAAAATCCTGGAGTGCATTATCGCTTAGGGTATTGCACAAAAAGACGGTCTGCTCATACTCTATCGATGCCTTTTCAATTTCAAGAAAAACCTTTGCAAAGAAATGGCTTGTAATTTCAGGAAGAATTACTCCTATGGACTTGGTGCGCTGGGTAAAAAGCCCCCTTGCAAGTTCATTGGGCCTGTAATTGTATCTTTCTATAACGCTCTGAACAAGCCTTCTCGTTTCCTCCTTCACGGCACCGCTGTTGTTAAGAACCCTTGAAACGGTGGCAACAGAAACATTGCATTCTTTAGCTATATCCCTAATTGAAACTTTCACCTTTTTCATACCGAATCCTCTTGTTCTTTCTGTATTTCTGGCCTGGTATGCAAACAGCAGGGAAAAACTGATGTAACGCGTTACATCTCTATTATAGTACGTTATTTTTCAAGACGCTGTCAAGCAGATTATTTCTTCCTGTACCCTGTTGTTTTGACCATGGCGGCCAATTCACCGTTTTCATCATAAACTTCCGCGATGTAATGGCTGATTTTCCTCCCCGAATATATTTCTCTTGCCTCGGCGGTAAGGCGCGAACCCGTTGGGGATTTCAGGTATGATATGTTTGCATTGACGCCTATTGTAATGTTTCCGCTGTTATTCGATGCCACCGCAAAAGCGTAATCGGCCAGCGTAAAAATGGCACCGCCCTGGACCATGTTCAACCCGTTCATGTGATTGTCGGTGATTTTCATCTCAACCAGGGCATACCCGGGCTCAGCCTTTATAATCTCGGCTCCGATAAGCCTGGCAAACCTGTCGTTTTTAACAACCTGCAATGCGTCCGAATCCATAAATACCCTTTCCTTTCACATGCAAAATTCCATATTCAAGTGGTTAATTCTGTTTATCAGCAATAATTAATGCCCGTTTTATGGTTTATAAGACTTAATATAGCATAATTTCATATTATCCTGCCATAATTTTCGGTAATATATGACTGTCTTCCACTGTTATTTTTCAATCCGAACCAGGTCCTGATAATTCCGTGACGCTGGTAAAAGGCAAAATGCAGTGAAAGCATCGAACCTGAAGACAAAGGTATGACAATATTTTAAAAGCAGTACCGGTGTGGTAATATATAATTAACAACTTCTACGGGAGGTTTTTATAATGGCTGACAAGTTCAAAAAGATACTGCCGAAGGATATAAAAGACAATCCATTCAGGGCTTTGGGAGAGGACTGGATGCTGGTAACCGCAGGCAGCCTTGATTCCTATAATACAATGACCGCAAGCTGGGGCGGCGTTGGAGTGCTTTGGAACAAGGACATAGCCTTTTGCGTAATAAGACCGGGCCGCTACACCTATAAGTTTATCGAAAAGGCAGATACCTTTACACTATCGTTTTTCACCGGTGAGTATAAAAAAGCATTAACATTCTGCGGTACTCATTCGGGGAGAGACTGTGACAAGGCAAAGGAAACCGGCCTGACTGCCGCAGAAACCGAAAACGGTTCGGTTTTCTTCAGCGAAGCAAGGCTTGTGCTGGAATGCAAAAAAATATACTTTGATGATTTTAATCCTGTAAACTTCCTCGATCCCGAAATAGATGAACACTACCCCAAAAAGGACTATCACAGGATGTTTTTCGGCGAAATAATAAACGTGTATATAAAACAGGAACAGGATACCTGATATCCGGGCGGTGAAATACTCACCGCCTTTCATGGCAGATATCCGAGTGCGAAAAGGTTAACTGCTCTTCCTTTTTTTAATCAGGTTCTTCCAGTTTTCAAGGAAATATGTATCGAAATAATTCAGCCCGCCGTCCTTTGCATAGGAAACCAGGAATTTATTCACCTGTGCCCTGTTTTCTTCGTATATTTCCATGCTTTCAAACAAATCCTTGTACGATTCAAAGAGCCTGATTTTCATGTTGATAATATTTTTCAGCGTGCACTGTTTCTCCACAAGGCTGCCCTTTGTTTTAACATAGTAATAAGTTGGGGTATTTATTGTGGCAATGGTCTGTGCATACCTTATATAGTCAAGGTTGAAAAGGAAATCCTCACACCATTCCAGTTCGTTGCAGCAGGTTATCCCGTGCGTCCTTATGATATCTGTGCGGTACAGCTTGTTCCACATTACGCCATAGTAGAAATTTGCAGGTGCCTTCATCATATGGGTGATAAATTCCTTTTTGCTCATGACCCTGTTGCCTGTAATATGGCTTTTTTCAGATTTCTTCCCGTTTATAACCCTGTAGAAACCGGATATAACCAAATCGCAGCCTGTTTCCTGCATTCTGTCAACCAAAACTTTTACAGCGTTTTCAGCGATCCAGTCATCACTGTCGACAAAATGCAGATATTTTCCGGTTGCCTGGGCAATTCCCCTGTTGCGGGTGTCTGACACCCCGGTATTCTCCTTGTCTATAACAATTATCCGGGAATCTGTTTCGGCGAATTCCCTGCATATATTAAGACTGTTGTCAGTACTGCCGTCATTGACAAGAATTACTTCAATATTCCGGTACTGCTGATCCAGGATACTGTTTATACACCTGGCCAGCGTTTCTTCAGAGTTATATACAGGAACTATTATGCTGACAAGCGGTAATGTCATATCTGCTCCCTCAATCATCCAATCCTGAAAATACAACAGCTGTCTTAGCAGTAGCTGATTGCGCAAATGCAGTCGCTATAATATTATAACATGAATTTATGCATTTCTTCCATATTAAGTATACGTATTTTGTCAAAACAAGTTTGATACGGCAGAAGATTTTTTCGCAGAACAACAGATGGGGTAATTTCGCCCCGTCTGACCAGAAACTTTACAGGATATCGTACAGCAGAAGGAAATTTTCAGCGGAATTCAGCCATCAATTCACTTTTTCATAGTATGCTGCGGTGAATTCATCTATTGCAGCGCTTCCGCCCGCTTCAAGCCATTCTTCTATGGCTGCATTCCATTCATCTTCATCAATTTCGCCCATTATAAACTTAAACTGGGCATCGCTTATTATTTTCAGCAGTGTTGTGTAATTCGAGCTGAATGAATTTGACGACAAGGTTGCGGTAACATCGAAAATCATACCGTCGCTGTTAAAGGTTCTTCTGGCGATATTAAGCCTTATCGAAATTTCATCGTCAGCAATGATATATGCCTTCATGCCGCTTGTTCCAAGCTGGCCTACCGGACTTACCTCTCTGTTAAAAACTTCAGGATCCTTTGCTTTTGCATATTTGCCGTCTACCAGGTCAAAATGAACATCCGGCACCCCGTTGTTCAGAAGTATCTGACCTTCCCTGCTCTGAATAACGTTAAATACCGCAAGCAAATCATCCAAACGCTCTTCTGTGGTCACAGATTTCTTAGGAAAGGCAAATCCCCCTGAAATCCCTGTTTCGGCAGCTATCTTTTCATTTCCGTTAAAATCCTTCAGAAAGGCAAACTCGAAAACATCCTCCCTTTTCACGGTCGGATCCTCTTTCTGTTTTGCCTTTATTACTGGATCTGAAAGACCGGGCAGCCTGTAACCAAGCCAAAGTCCCGTTTTCTCCTTGTCAACAAGGTCGGGTATAATCTGGGTTGTCTTGGTTATCGCAAAGTCAGGGCTGATCAGGTTCTCCCGGTACATTTTCCTGAGCCATTTCATTGTCTGCAGGTATTCATCAGTCATAAAGGACGGAATTATCCTTTTGTCCCTGATTCCCCACCTGTTGAATCCGCCGAAAGCCACAACAAGGGCATCAAAACAGTCAATTTCATTATTCACCGTTCCAAGGGCGAAACCTATCGTATCCTTCTCGGAATTCCGGTCAAAATCGCCCTCTGCAAAGGCCCTGGCCATATTATATATACCGTCGATCGTATCCGGCGGTTCAAGTCCTGCTTCCCTGGCCCAGTCAGCCCTGTATATCACCATTTTTCTCTTTAACTCCCTTTCACGGGGCAGCATGTACAGTTTTCCGTTAACCAGAGCATTTTTCAGCAATACAGGGTTTATCTCCTTCAGTTCGGAGAACTCCTGTATACGGCTGGTCAGTTCCCAAAACATCCCCGCATTTACGGCATGGACAAAGGTAGAGTTCTTGACATCGGGTACCAGGATCACATCGGGCATATTGTTCGAAGCCATCAGCACATTGAACTTGTCATTGTACGAGACCATGGGTGTCCATTCAATCATGATATTTGCATTTGCCAGTTTGTTGAGTTCACGGATTACAAGGTTGTCCCTTGAAGGAGGTTCCTCGGCATAACCCAGGACAATCTTCATTTCAACCGGTTTTGTATCATCCCGGAATTTTGCATCATCCCCGGAAACCGTACCAGGATCTCCGGATATGTTAATATCTTCGCATCCTGACAGCAAAACCTGCAGCAAAATCAGCACAATAACCATGAAGAACACTGCTTTTTTGTTTCTGCCGGCCGGCATATTTCTCACCCCGCGATATAATCGTTCCGGACCACGTTCCCATTCATGTTTAAAACATTATTCTGCCGAAGGACAAAAGAAAACAGAGTAATTTTGTCGTCAATATCATATTGTATTATAATACTTAAATTTAAGCAACGGAATAAATTTCATTACACGCTTTATAAAACAAAAACGTGCCGGTTTGGCACGGTTATAAAAAAAGCCTTGGCAGATTTTTGGGATTTGTGGGGTATAATCTTATCTGCCAAGGCCTTGTTTCAACTCAATTCAACTGTTCTTATTCTACATATTGGATGTTTATTACTATTATTTGCTGGCTGCTTTGTAAGCTGCAGCGTATTCTTCACAAATCTGTCTGCCGCCCTGAGCATACCAGTCTGCAACAACTGCCTTGAATCCTGCTTCGTCGATCTGGCCGGCTATGAACTGGTTCCTTGCGTCAGAAATCATCTGATCAAGCTGAGCGCCCTTCTGTGCATAGGTGTTAGAGGTCAGCGGCTCTGCAGGGTTTGCAATACAGTAAGGAATATTCTCAAGGATAACTTCTTCGCGACGCTTCTGTACAGGCTGCATAGCCTCCTGCAGCAGCAATCCGTCTATAACGTTGGTCATAAACTGGTTAAATCCTTCCATCGGGTCCTGACCAAAAGTTCTTCTCTTCAGTTCTCCCTTTTCATTCAGGTCGTAGTGAACTCCTTCAACACCGTAGTTAAGAATGTTCTGACCTTCCTTGGTATTGCAGATGTCGAGGAAATTCAGAGCGTCTCTCATGTCCTCTTCCTTTGGAGCTCCGTCCTTGCTTATAGCTACGAAGCCTGCATGTCCTGATGTCGGCAGGATTCTCTTTCCATAAGGTCCTTCAGGCATACCCATTACCCATACGATATCGTCAGGCATACCCATTTCTTCCGAGAACTTCTTCTGGTAGCGCCATGCCTGGTCACTAACGTCAATATGAACGCCGGATTTGCTGTTCTGGAAATCCTTTGTCCAGTCTGATGTTTCAAGGGCTGCATAGTCCTTGTTTATTAAGCCTTCCTGGTACAGTTTTCTCATATACTTCATGGCTTCCATGTACTCGGGTGTATCAAAGTCAGGTGTAAAGGATCCGTCGTTTTCGACCTTCCATTTGTTCGGTGCACCAAGGGCAACGGATATCTGATCCAGGGGACCAAACCATTTACACCATGTCATACCGTATGTATCATCCTTGCCGTTTCTGTCAGGATCGTTATAGGTGAATGCATACAGTACATTATAGAGATCATCCATTGTCTTTGGTTCTTCAAGTCCTACATTCTCCAGCCAGTCTCTTCTGTAGGATATACCGTTTCTTCCCAGGGGTCTTGCCCTGTAAATACCGTAAATCCTTCCGTCGATTGAAATGTTGTTCATAACGATTTCATTAGCCTTGGCAAGATTCGGGTATTTCTTGTATTCATCGGTAATGTCCCAGAAAGCTCCTGCACGGCAGTAGCTGATAACACTGGCTGTCTTGCCTGTAATTGCTACCAGTGCGGGCAGGTTTCCTGCAGCCATTCTTGTGTTAAGCTGATCTTCATAAGCTGAGTTCAGAAGGAATTCAAGCTTGATATCGTAGCCTGTAAGTTCCTCCAGTGCCAGAACAGCCGGTTCGTTTTCAGCAATTGGAGTACCTGTAAAGGTGATCGCCAGAATGCTTATCTCTTTCTTCTTAGCTGGCGCTGTAGTTGGTTCGTTTGTTTTTGTGTCCCCCTGAGCCGCTTTTGTTGGTTCAGCACTTGGTCCACCGCCTGTTGTGGGCGTACATGCTGACAAAGCAAACAGAACTGCCAACACAATACACAAGATGCTCAATTTTTTCATTTTCTCAACCCTTTCCTTTCAGATAATTTTATTTTACAGTGCTGCAGTTTTGCAGCACTGAATTTTAACGTATTTTAGCCCTTAATGGCACCAATCATGATACCTTTAACAAAGTGTTTCTGTAAGAACGGATATACAAGCAGGATCGGAACGGTACCGAAAATAATAACTGCATTCTTAGACCCTTCCAACGGGGGCTGGGTATATGCCTCGTCAAATGTAGCCCCATCCACGTTACCTGCCGCCATAAGTACAATCTGGCGCAGCACAAGCTGCAGCGGCCATTTCTTGTTGTCGGTCATGTAAAGGAGCGAGCTCCTGTAGTCATTCCAGTAGCCAACGGCATAGAACAGCGTGAACGTTGCTATAACCGGCATTGAAAGCGGAAGAACAATTTTCAGGAACGTACCTATTGCACTGCATCCGTCAACCCTCGCCGAGTCTTCCATCTCCTGCGGAATCTCCTGGAAGAAGTTCTTAATAACAAGCAGGTTCCACGTGCTTATGGCTCCCGGCAGCAACAGTGCCCAGAACTTGTTCAGAAAGCCAAGGCTTTTGATTACGAGGAATGTGGGAATCATTCCGCCGCCGAATACCAGTGTAAATGAAATTAATGCAAGCAGTACATTTCTTCCTACAAGGTACTTCTTTGAAAGCGGATAAGCCAAAGTAAGGGTAAAGAACATGGCTATTGAAGCTCCCGCCAGCGTAACGAATATTGATATAAGAAAAGCTCTTGGCAGGGTCGGCGATGAAAATATGTATTCATATGCTGACAAGGATATTTTTCTCGGTATAATGTAAAACGGCCTTTCCACTATTTCCTTTTCTGTGGAAAATGAACATGCCAGGACGTACAGGAACGGGAGTATCGCCGTACTTGCAAACAGTCCTAAAAATGTATAGTTAAAAACATCAAAAAGAACAGAAAGCAAAGATCTTTTATATTTCATCTGCAATCACCCTCAAACGGTATTAATAGTAAACTTAAAACAGTCCGGATTCTCCGACCTTCTTGGCGAGCCAGTTGGCCGAATAAATAAGTATAATGCCTATAACACCTTTAAACAAACCTACAGCGGTTGAATAACTGAATGCGCCTCTTGTAATACCTATTGTATATACATAAACATCAAACACTTCCGATACTTTCCTGTTTAATGAGTTGCTCATCAGGAATATCTGGTCAAATCCGTTGTCAAGGATGTGTCCCAGTCTTAATATCAGTAATGTAACAACCGTACTTTTGATGGACGGCAGTGTAATGTACCATAGCTGTTTGAACCTGTTCGCACCGTCGATAATGGCCGCTTCATAAAGCTGCGGATCAACACCCGAAAGCGCAGCCAGATAAATGATCGTTCCAAAACCTGTTTCCTTCCAGATTGTCTGGCCTATTATCATACCCCTGAAGGTGCTTTCGCTTGTAAGGAACGGTACTGCAGTATCACGCCCCATCTGCATCAGGTACCTGTTCACAACCCCCCCCGAGTTGAACATGGTATAGGTAAGGCTCGCGATTATAACCCAGGATATAAAGTGCGGTATATAAACAAGGGTCTGGATAGATCTCTTATACCATTCCTTCCGGATTTCATTAAGCATAAGCGCCATAATTACCGGTGCAGGAAAACCGAAAATTAGGTTGTAAAAAGAAATTGTAAGGGTATTTGCCAATAACCGTTTAAAGTCGGGGTTTGAAAAGAAATCGGCAAAATGCTTGAACCCCACCCAAGGACTGTCAAAGAACCCCAGGTATGCATTAAAATCCTTGAAGGCAATAAGTATACCCCACATGGGCAGATACTTGAAAATAAGGTAATGCAGGACTCCGGGAATTAACATTATGTACAGCCAGATGTCCTTGCGTATTGTTGTCAGTACTGCTTGACTCTTCTTTTTTCTTACTGCTTGAGCCCCATTCAAGGTAAATCTCCTCCCAATCAAATGAAAAATTTTGTTGTTATCCGACATCATTCTCTGTTTGTTTTTAGGGGAAACACAATTATATTTTACAATCACAGTGAGTTAGATTCCATAGTCACTATAGACACTAAACCTGTGCAATGTGAACAAAATCATGTGCTCTGAGAACATTTATTGTGCAAAACCTTTATGCATCAGTGTTTCGATATACTCTGACATGCAAGAAAAAAGGAAATTACATGAAATAGTCATTTTAGCGACAAAAAATATAAGGGTGTTTTTTTAACACCCGATAGCCTAAGTTTTCCTTATTTGCTCATTTTCCTGTATTTGCCCGGAGTCATGCCGGTATACTTCTTGAAGAACCTGATAAAGTTTTCCGAGTTCCGGTATTTTAGTTTTTCTGCAATGTCCGCTATTTTCATGTCTGTTTCGGCCAGCCACTTTTTGGCCATGTCAATCCGGTACTGTGCGAGATATTCACTGAAAACAATGCCCGATTCGTTTTTAAGTATTCTCCTTATATAGCTGGGATGATAGTTCAGCCTTGCGGCGCAGTCCTCAAGAGTAAGCTCGGTATGGAACTCTTCGTGTATTATATTCAGTACCTGCTCAACTATCTTCCTGTACTGGTTTTTTTCAGAAAGTGCAATATTATCTATTATGGGTTTGATTACTTCAGCCGAGAACCATTTTTCTATCTCTCCGGCGGTTTTCAGCCTGAACAGCTGCTCATAAACAGATTCACCCTCTTTTACGATTGCGTCATAGGACTGCCCCGAATCCTTCAGAACCTGCAGAAGATCGGTAAGCAGGCGTACAAGCGAGGACTGGTATTCATGCCTTGATGCTTCAACCATGAAAATCCTGTTAATAAACTGGTGCAGCAGTTCATTTGCCTTTTTGTACGAACACGTTTTCACGGCATCCAGCAGCTCCTCCTCAAGTTTTTCGGGGAATACCGGTTTCAGTCCGCCAAGATTCTGCACATCATTATAGAATATTATGGCGCCGTAGCCGAGACTTATCTGATGTTTCAAAGCCTCAATGCATTCACAGTATCCCCTGTTTATGTCATTGTAGCTTAAAACCGGCTGGCTGATACCAATACTTACTGAAATCTTAAGGGTCTGCTTAACCGTGCCCTGGATTTTTTCGGTTGCCGCAAAAGCACACTCTCTCATTTCCTCGATTTTGTCGCTGCCTGTTTTTATTATTGTAACCTGGTACTCTTCCACGACAATCGGCTTTAAAACTATAATGTCCTCAAGGATCTCTCCGACAATATTGTTGATTGCAAAGAGCATCAGATCCTTGTCTTCGCTCTTGTAAATGGTACCTTCAAAAGTATCAATTCTCGCAACAAGTACACATACCGGTTCGGTCAGAACAGGAAAACCGTATAATTTCAGCCTTGATTCAATAACTTCCCTGTCCAGACCGCGCAGCACAAGCTGGAGTATGAAATACTCCTTCAGCTGGTCATACTGAATGGACAACTGCCTGTTCAGCCTGAAATTGTCCTTCATCAGGTAATTTATGCGTTCTTCAATAAGACCGAATTCATCACGTCTTTTAGACGGCTCTTTACGGGCGGGCACCCTAACCACCATGTTATAAAGTTTCTGGATGGGCCTGTAAAACCTGCTTGAAATTATGAATGCCGCCACATTGACCACCAGTATTACCATAAGGCAGGCAATAAAAGTGAACCAGCCGATTGCCCTTGAATCCTTGGATATATCCTCAATTGACGTTACCGAAAGATATGTCCAGTTGTTGTATGAAGAGGTCAGATAGTTTATGCTGTAATCAACGTTATCCATCTTAATTGTGAATCTTCCCCTGTCCCCCGGCTGTTCCCTGGCTTTCAGGTAATAAGCGACGCTGCCGTAGTTTTTGCCCAGTTCATCCTTATTGTTATGGGCAACCACGTACCCGTCCTCACTTATTACCATAACATCCCCAAGGGCTTTATTTTCAGAGATCAGGTTAGCAAACTGGCTGTAAGGAATTTTCATAATAGCAACGCATGACGGTTCAGCGGCAAACAGCGGCCATTTTTTCAGAAGGCAAACACTGTCCAGTACGCCTTCCCCGGCCGCATTGCCTTGCGGATCTATGCTGAGCTCGTCAATCCAGAATGATGTCCCGGGTTTTTTTATCAATTCTTCCACGTAGGACCTGTCCCGGTAGTCTTCAAGATCAAATATGCCGCTGTTATCAATAACCCATCCCCTGTCAAGGTTTACAAAACAGATTTCACTTGCCCCGAGGCTGTATGTGGGAAGATTGTTGATGGCGTCTTCCACGGTATTGAAAATAAGGAAATTCTCGCCCTGCATGTCCACATGCAGGCTGGCTTTTACCACAGGGGTCTCAATAAACTGGGTCATTATATGGTCTGCCGTATATAACAGCTGTTCCACAGACATCTGTACCTGGACAAGGTTTCTCATATTGCCTTCATTCACCTTGTCCTGCACAGATTTGGAACCGCTGTACGTAGAAAAAACACCTACAATAATGGCGGGTATTGTACCAATAAGTATGCAAATAATCACAAGCCTGACCTTGACAGTTGAAACCGACAGTTTCATTTAACCCCTCCAGCCGCATTATAAACATATACCCGCACATTATTATAACATTAAGAATAAATAATTAACAGTATAATGCGTCTATCCCTTTATACCGGTGGAGGCGATTCCTTCAACGAAATATTTCTGCAGGCATAGGAACACAATAATTACAGGAATTAATGACATTACCGAGCCTGCCATTATAAGACCGTATTCCGATGAATACTGGTTGATAAACATTTTCAGCCCAAGCTGTATTGTTTTTTTGTCCTGTGATTTCAGGTAAATCAACGGCCCAAGGTAATCATTCCACGTAGCCACAAAGGTGAAGATGGTTAATGTTGCAATTGCGGGCTTGGACAGCGGAAGCATTATTCTTGCATAAATACCGTATTCACTCATCCCGTCGATCCTTGCCGCCTCACATAAGGAGTCGGGAATACTCAGGTAAAACTGTCTCATAAGAAACACGCCGAAAGCCGAAAAAGCCTGAAGGCAAATAATTGCAAGCAGCCTGTCGTTAAGCCCGAAGCTCCTCATCATAAGAAACTGGGGAACCATGTAAACCTGCCATGGCATCGCAATTGTGGCTATGTATGCGAAAAACAGCCTGTCTTTAAACTTAAAATCCAGTTTTGCAAAGGCATAGGCTGCAAAGCTGCTGGTCAGAATCTGCAGGCATGTTACAACGATGGTTAAAAAGACTGTATTCTGAACGTATTTAAAAAACGGAACCTTTGTCCAGATGTCTACATAGTTCTGCCACCTGGGTTTTTCCGGAATCCATACGAAGGGGTTCATGTTAAATACTTCCCTGTCCAGTTTCACGGATGAAGAGAGCATCCACAGGAACGGCAGTATCATGAGCACGGTCATAATCGCAAGAAGCAGATAAAGTATACTCTTAGACAGAATTCTCATGGCTTTGACTGAATTCATAACAATACCCCTCGTCTATTATTCGTTTGCATATTTCGACTGTCCTTTAAACTGGATAAGAGTTACCGCAAGGACCAGGACAAAGAGAACCATCGCAACGGCGCTGGAATATCCGAGTTTCCAGAAGTTGAAGGCATTCTGGTATATATAGTATACAAGAACCATTGATGATACCGATAACGTGTTCGTGCTGCCGCCTGCAAGCATTACAGCTATGTCGTATATTTTGAAACAGTTTATGGTAAGCATGACCGAAACAAGAAATGTTGTGGGTCTTAATCCGGGCAGCGTTATAAAACGGAACCTTTGCCATGCGTTCGCACCGTCAATTGTACCGGCTTCATACAGTTCCCGCGGAATGGTCTGCAAACCCGCCAGGAACATTACCATGTAATATCCCATGAATCTCCAGACGCTGAACAGTATCAGCATCAGGAGCACCAGGCTGCCTGTAAACCAGTTCGGGAGATTTTCCTTCGGCACTCTAAACACATAATAAAGAACTGCGTTTACAGGTCCTTTTGAAGAATGGAAAAACATTGTCCAAACCGAGGTTACCGCAACCAGTGAAGCTACATACGGGAAAAAGCCCAGCGTCCTGAAAAAGGCACGGCCTTTTATTTCCCTGTTCAGGATAAGCGCCAGCCCCAGGGACGAAACAAGGGTGAGCGGTACTGTTCCGATACTGTAGATAATGGTGTTCTTCAATGATGCGATAAAAAACTTGTCTTTCACGAGAGCCTTGAAGTTTTCAAGGCCCACAAACTTTACAGGGTTATTCCCGTCCCACTCAAGGAAGGCCAAAAGAAATGCAAAAGTAATGGGTACAAGGGTAAATACCGCAAATCCGATAAAATTGGGTGCTATAAATGAATATGCCACCAGGTTCTTTTTAAAAGCCCTCTTTTTCCTGCCTTTATCCAATTCCGACTTGTCAGGTTTTCCCGCGGCCATACCAATACTCCTCTCAGACAGCTTTTTAAGGATAAAGCCGGCTGTTGCACCGGCTTATCCTGTTGCTTACCAGTTACTTTCCGTTCGGGAATTTCATGTCCGGTTTCAGTTCTGTTACTTCAGTTTTGCAACCTCTTCATTCATTGCGGCAATACCGTCCTTAATTGAAATTTCACCGCTCATAATCATTTTGTGGTATGTATCAAGAATGGCATTTATCTCCGATACATTCGGTGCATACGGAACTTCAAGGTAGAGGTTTGAAACTTCAAGGGCTTCCTTGCTTTGTTCATCTTTCGGGAAACCGTCGAGACTTGCTATAATGGATTTAACCTCTTCGGTTGAAAGTGCAGGGAAATTCCCCGTTCTTGCCATAACTGCAGCACCTTCCGGACCGCTTACCCATTTTACAAATTCAAAGGCTTCCTGTTTATTCTTCGAAACAGCGGTTACCGACAGTCCCGTGATTGTTCCGAGGGTTGAACCCGGTTCAACGCCTTCGGCATGAGGATATTTGACTATACCCCAGTTGCCGCACAGCTCGGGATCATAATCCCCTCTTTCAAGACTGCTAATCAGGGTTGCAATAAACCATGAACCCATGTTCAGCATTGCAACATTGCCGTTTGCAAAAGCCGCCGAGTAGTGCAGCCCTTCAGTGCTTACGTCGGTATATGACATTGCAACCCCGTCCCTCATCTGGTTCAGCACCATCTCGTAATAGGGCTCGAAGAATGAGTAATCCGAATCAAGTATTGAATGCTTGCCGTCAAGGATTCCGAACAACTGAACGGCGCTCCTCCATGTATGGTAGTGTGCACCGTATACTTCGGAGCCGAACGTGGTATCGGTTACTCTCCTTGCAAGAGCATCATATTCTTCAAATGTCATGTCGTTTGTAGGGTATTCAACACCTGCGCGGTCGAAGATATCCTTGTTGTAGAATATTACCCAGAAGTCACTTCTGAATGGCAGTTCATACAGTTTTCCGTCCACCGTCACCTGGTCGGTTATACCGCCATACTGTGACAGATCAATACCTGCAGCCTTGATATAGGAGTCCAGCGGTTCAAGGGTATTCTTCTGAACCAGTGTGGCATAGCCGGGAACATCCTTTATGGTTACTACATCGAACTCACTGCCGCTGCCTGACAATTCAGCCGCAAGAACGGTCATATAGTCGGTCGAGCCCAGGTCTGTATACTCGATGGTTACGTTTGGCTTTACTTTCTTGTACTCTTCAATCAATGCACCCCAGTACGGAGTGGATTCATAATCCCAAAGCGCCCACTTCAGCGTAACCTTGTCTTCAGATGTCTGGGTGCTTCCACCTGAAGGCGGGGTTGTTGGAGTTGGTGTTTGTGACCCGCCCTGCGGCGAGCATCCGGCAAACATTGCCGCCGCCATACTAATGCATAGCAGAAGAACCAAAATTTTTCTTCTCATAAATACTCCTCCTGATAAAATTTTTTATGAAGTTGGATTAATTATGATCAAGCCGGGATGATTAATGTTTAATTTCAATATAAAATATTAACACGTTCAAGTGAATGGCATATTTTACATTTTCATTTCTTTATTCCGCGACTTGAAGCAAAAAATGCGGAAACCGGTTTATAATCATGTAATATTTTAACAAAACATATAATATATTATGATTTCATTAAAATAACATTTTTCCTGTGATATAATATTTTTTAAAGTAATGCGGAACCTTTTCCAGGCCTGATTTAATAAAGAGGGGATTATTGGGGTTAAAGTAAATGAAGCCGCTGATTAGAACCATTAAGGGCAGAATAATTTTTTCAACTCTCCTGTTTTCATTCATTTTATCATCATTTATTGCGGTTATCAGTTACACGGTATACCGTGATTATCTGCGGAATAACCTGATTCATTCATCCGAATTGAGCCTGCAGGTTATAGCTGATACCATAAACAGCGACCTGAAAAACATATTCTCGCTGGCCGAATGGTGCCAGGCCAACAGCAGCATCGGCGAATTCTCGATGTACGGTTCAAAAACGGCAAAGCAGAAAATAACCATTTACGAGAACCTGAACGAGCAGTATAACACAAATGATTCGTCGGAATATATCCAGAGGGTACTGGTTGCAAGCAACAGGAGGGAGTTTATCCAGGTTGTTCTGATACGCCATTCCGGCGTTGCAAATGTTTTTGACGTTGTTGACAGCCTGGACTATTTTGAGCCCGCATTGAAAAGCAAACCCTATACCTTTGACATGGGGTTTGTATACGATCCTTTCAAAATCAGGAACAAGCTGACCATTCTTCCGCTGATCCGGCCGATATACAGTCTTTACGATTCCACCATTACAGGGTGGGTGTTTATATGCATATCCCCCAATCTTTTTTCCGATGCCATTGACAAGTACCACCACGGTGACGGGGAGTCGGTATACCTGACCCTGTCGCAGAATACTTATTTATACAGGGACGGTTCGTTCATACCCGCCGAATACATGCCGGAGATTTTCACCCGGAATGACGACGGAGAAATTACTACGCTTTATGAAGATACAATGGTCTGCATAGGGCACGAAAAAAACCTGTATTATGTTACATGCCCCCTTAATACTCCCGGCTGTTATATAACCCAGCAGATTAACGCGAAGGAGCTTTTTTCACAAACACAGTTCTTCATGGCAATTATCGCGATCATCTGCCTGGTTATTGTCCTTGCCGGTTTCATTATGTCGCTCCTCCTGAATAAAATGGTGAACACTCCGATTATCAAACTGCAGGGGAGAATGGCGAAGATCGCAAACGGTGATTTTTCAAGGGATCTTGCAATCGAGTGGGACAATGAATTCGGGGAAATAGGCAGGGGTATAAATAAACTGTCTGAAAGCATAAATAATTTAATGAACAGCAGGCTTGAAATGGAAAAACAGAAAAGGGACTACGAGTACCAGGTGCTGCAGAGCCAGATCAATCCGCATTTTCTTTACAATACCCTTATGTCGATAAAATGGATGGCAGCCATGCAAAATGCTCCGGGTATCGCAGAAATGGCAACTGCCCTGTCAAGACTTCTGAAAAATATTTCAAAGGGTACAAAACAGTTCGTTCCTCTTTCGGAGGAACTGAGCCTGCTGATGGATTACTACACGATTATGAAGTACCGCTACGGCGGTACGATAAGCATTGATGTAAAAGTCGACAGCGAAGAGCTCCTTAACTGCGGTATTTTAAGGTTTACACTGCAGCCCATTGTTGAGAATGCCATTTTCCACGGCATCGAACCAAAAGGCTCTGCAGGGACAATAACAATCCATGTGTTCAGAAATGAATCGGGCGACCTGCAGATTGATATTACCGATGACGGTGTAGGCATGGATGAAGAAATGGGCAGAATGCTGTTGTCAGAAAAAACGGGCAGTGAATCAAGATTCTTCAGGAAGATCGGGATTTCAAACGTACATAACAGGATTCAGCTTGAATTCGGCGACAGGTACGGATTATCAATTAAAAGCAAAATAGGCAGCTTCACAACAGTTACAATAATCCTCCCCGTCAGGCCGTGCCCGGAGGAACGGCAGGAGAGCCCATAGATTTCAGCCGATATATAAGATATAACCGCTGATGCTGCAGTGTCCATACCAGGAGGAGGATGTACAGGCTTTTAACCCGGCTTATTGAAATCAAGGCTTTTTATAAAATCAACACGGAAAGGATTACCGCCGATGATTCGCTTATTGATAGCAGATGATGAGCCGTTGGTACAGATAGGGGTTAAATCCATGCTGGACCGGGCAGGTCTTTCAGGTCTCGGCATTGAGATATGCGGGACAGCCTCCAATGGAAGAGAGGCCCTGAAACTCATTGAAAAACATTCTCCGCATATCGTAATAACCGACATAAAAATGCCTATCATGGACGGCCTTGAGCTGATGCGGCAATGCCAGCAGAAATACGGGCGCCTGCCCCTGTTTATTGTCCTTACAAGCTACGAGGAATTTCACCTGGCAAAAGAGGCTTTGTCCCTGCATGCAATAGAATACCTGGTGAAATATGAACTGACCGAGGAAAGTCTCAGGTCGAGCATACAAAATGCCCTCGTAATCCTGGACGAAATAACGCGAAGCTCCCAATACCAGGTACCGTCTGTTCCGGCTGAAAACCTTTTATTCCACGAGCGTTTCTTTATAATGCTTCTGCATAACCTTTTTGAAAACGAAGAACAGTTCCGACTGCAGGCCCAGACTCTTTCCCTAAATTTTGAAGCGGCCGGCTATCTTGCTTCATACATGGAAATAACAAACCCGAAATCCGATACGATGGACGCGAACCGGCAGCTTAATTTCTTTTCAGGTACGCTTCAGATGGTGAAAACCCTTTTGCCGAAATATATAAACTGCTATATTACCGCCCTTGACATCCGGCATTTTTCAATAATCTTTCTTATTCCTGAAGACAGCCTGCCGGGTTATACCAGTCTAATCCGCAACTCGGTCGAAAACACGGCTGAAATGCTCAGGAACTACTACGGTGCTTCAATACACGGCTCGGTCGGGCGCCTGGTTGAAAACCCGACGGATCTTTCCGCCTCGTTCCAGGATGCCAGGCAAATTTTCAGCATGTCCTCTCCCGGCATGCCGCTGTGCTTTTACGATGAACAGGATATAAAGGAACCGACAAGGAATATTTTCAATATCTCCATATTTAAAAATGATATAGTATCGGCATACGAAGAGTACGATCCTCATCATTTGAGAAATGTTTTTTCGTCAATCCAGGAACTGTTCAGGGAAAATCCTTTGTATTTTCTGCAGGCACTGGATGCAGCAAGCAATATTCTTTACCTGTCGATTTCGCTGCTCCCGAATGGTGAAGAGCTTGTTTCGGACATTTTCAGGGATAATCCCCAGGGTTACCGGTGCCTCTTTACATTGAACTCCACTGAACAGGTACTGCAATGGCTTAATACCCTGTTCGAAGGTTTATGCGCATACTTTGTCTCGAAAAAGAAGGATTACAAAAACCAGATTGTTTTAAACGCAAAAAAATATATAAGAAACCGTTATACCGAGAAACTTACCCTGAATGAAGTGGCGGCAGCTATCGGAATCAGCCCGAATTACCTGAGCTATTTGTTCAAAAAATACTCCGACTGCGGCTTTATTGAATACGTAAACCAGGTAAAGATTCAGAAAGCAAAGGAATTAATGACCGAAAAAAATATGAAAGTTTATGAAGTGGCCGGAGTGCTCGGTTTTGACAACGCCTTTTATTTCAGCAAGGTATTCAGGAAAGTGGAGGGCTGCTCGCCGAGCGAATACAAAAGAAAGCAGGGAGATAACTCTCCTGCTTCTTCTGAGTAAAGGATACGGTAAGGTGTACACTTCCTGCAAAAGCTGTTGCAGGGCTTTCAAAAGTTTTCAGGTCTATCTGTAATAGTAGTAATTCCTGTATCTGTAATAGTGGTAGCTTCCTGAACTCCTGTCCAGTTTTGTCAGCACAACACCCAGAACCCTTGCCTTCACGTTTTCAAGAGCACTTTTCGCATGCCGTGCCATATCAATGTTTGATTCTCCCGATGCTATTACGAGGATCACCCCGTCGGCATTTTTCGAAACAATTGCCGCGTCGGTAAGTTCACTTACGGGCGGAGAATCAAGAATAACCATATCAAAGCTGTCTTTCAGCCTGTTTATCAAATCATTCATTTTTGCAGATTCAAGGATTTCTGCAGGGTTTGGCGGTATCGGTCCGCAGGTAATGACGTACAGGTTTTTAATTTGGTCAATCTTCCTGGTTACCGCCTCATATTCCATATTGTTTACAATTACGTCGGTAAGACCCTTATCGTTCTCCACTCCGAAGTATTTATGGATTTTGGGCTTGCGCAGATCGCATTCCAGGAGCAGAACCTTTTTATCTGTCTGGGCCATGCTGATTGCAATGTTTGCACAGGTCGTGCTTTTGCCTTCCGCCTGGTCGGGGCTGGTTACAACAATCGACTTAATCTGCCTGTCAACACCCAAAAATCCTATATTTGTTCTTAATGCACGGTATGCTTCCGAGGCACGTGCCTTCGGATCATGGAATGAAATCAGGTTGCTGCTGAGTTTGCCCCTTTCAAAGGAAAGGCTGTCAACGCTATTCCTCTTTTTCCTGTGATTCCTTTTTTCTCCTTCAAATTTTGGAATCTCGCCGATTACATTAAAGCCCAGGTACCGTTCTACATCTTCACTGTTCTTAAGCGTTGAGTCCAGGTATTCAATTATCAGTATAACCCCTATTCCAGCCATGATTCCGACAACGCCTGCAATGGCAAGGTTCATTTTCTTGTTCGGCTTTATCGGCCGGGAAGGGAACTCTGCAGCGTCTATAACCTGGACATTCTTAACATCCACTATATCTTCTGCTTTTTTTATAATAAACTCGGACAAGGCATTGGCCACATCCATAGCCAGCCGGGGATCGGAACTTAAGAAAGCTATTTTTATCAGCCTCGAGTTGTTTACCGTTGTAACGGTAACGCACTCCTGGAACGCCTCAATGCTCATGTCAAGGTTCAGTTTCTCGATTATTTCCCTTGCAGCAAGGCGGCTTTTTATTATTTCACGGTAGTCAAGAACAAGCTTGTCGTTGAGCTGAATCTCACCAAGCTCTATACCTCCCGTCTTGCTCCCTTCTTTCCCTACAAAGAGCGTCGCCTCGGCTTTATATACGGGCTGAAGGACATAGAATGACAAAACAAATGAAGCAGTTACAGATATCAGGAAAAATACCCCGACAACCCACCATTGACGGAATATAATACGGATAATCTCCCTCAGATCAATTTCCATCAGGTCTTCTTTCATCCCATTCTGCATACCTGTTTCTCCTTTTACCTGAAGTGAAAGTTGAACAAATCAAAATGCCTGAACCGGCCCTTATGTACAATTTCTTCAACCCTGGCAATATCCTTGTTTTCAATTATTCTTGCCGGGTTGATTTTAAACAGCTGTTCGACCTTTTTGACGCCGTAATGCGCCGATATAATCCTGTATGCCTGGCTGAGTACGGGAGAACGTCTCATGTTCGAATGGCAATCCGACGCAACAACCGCTGCTATGTTTTCTGAAACCAGGTTCATAGCTGTTTTCATTACCTTTCTGCCCATAAGCCCTGTGATGGATGTACTGTTTACCTGGATCACGCATCCCATACCTGTAAACTCATAAAGCAAACCGGTGTTTTCAATCACCTCGGGATACCTCTCTGCGTGGGCTATTACCGGAACATATCCTGAGTCCAACAGGCCGCATAACAGGGTTTCGGCATTCCGCGGCATGCCATTGAGCGAAAACTCCACCAGCACATATCTTGAACGGGCGAGTGTCATACACTTTCCCGCCTTCAGGTGTTCCAGCGAATATTCGTCAAGGAATACCTCGTTCCCAGGCAGAACAGCAATATTTATCCCGTTATCTGCGATTATTTCATTTATCCTGTTGTAAACACCAAACAACAGCTCCTCGCTGTACCTGTTGGCGCCGCAGATATAATGGGGCGTTGCAACGATATGTGTTATTCCGTCAGCTTCTGCCATCCGGAGCATGTCCAGCGCCATTTCAAAGTCCCTTGCTCCGTCATCCGTAAAAGGCAGTATATGTGCATGCAAATCCAACATGGCAAATCTCCTGTATTAAATTAATGGTATTTCCTTTTATCCAATCAATTTGTAATTACTTACATGCAGCCTCATGTACCGTTATTTAAACCCGGCACAGCCGAAAAACGGCACAAAAGCATAGCCCTGCAAAGTGCCCGGCTTGTTTCAAATACTGTTGTGTTTTTTGCTTCATTATACCCTGCCCTTTAATAAATGAAATAGAATGAAAAATATATTATATTATGTATACTTAAAAAATTATTCGAAAATAATAACACACCGGTTTAAAAATTTTAACAGTTTATAAATTATTTCAGGACAATCTGCAAATATGTTCCCTTGTTTAACACCGTAACCGGTGGTAGAATTACAGGTGGTGCTTTAAATAAACTACAGGGGAGTCTGTTATTATGCAGTTATTCAGGTATGACATTCATACGCATACATCCGTGGCAAGCAAGTGCAGTATCATATCTCCGGAAGACCTTGTACGGTATTATAAAGGGCTGGGCTTAACCGGGATATGCGTAACCGATCACTTTTTAAACGGAAATACAACCGTTCCGGCAAACCTTCCATGGGAAACCAGGATTGAGCTCTATTGCAGGGGATATGAAATTGCTTTGGAAGAAGGCAGAAAAATAGGCCTTGATGTGTTTTTCGGCTGGGAGTATTCAAGCAGGGGCATGGATCTGCTCACTTTCGGACTTGACAAGGAATGGCTGTTGGACCATCCCGAGCTTCTGAGTCTGAGTGTAAATGATTACTGCGATCTTGTGCGCAGCGACGGCGGGTTTATTGTTCACGCCCATCCTTTCCGGGAGGCTTTCTATATACCGAAGATAAGGCTTATACCCCGCAAGGTGGATGCCGTTGAAACAATAAACGAAGGCAACACCGATTTTGAGAACCAATGTGCCGACAAATACGCGGATATGTATAAACTGGCAAAGGTTGCAGGTTCCGACACCCACTCGGACGGGATGAGCAGGATTTCAGGAATACAGCTCAAAAGACGGCTTAAGGATGTACATGACATGATTTCCGCCGTAAAGAACGGGGAAACCGAAATTTTTACAATTACTACGTAACATTTTTCATAAGCGTCCTGTATTTCGCGGGAGTTACCCCCATATGCTGCTTGAACCTGCGGATAAAGCTGGAAGAATCATAATACCCTACCGTAGTCCCTATATCCTGGATGGACATATCTGTTTCCGAAAGAAGCTCCTTTGCCTTTTCCATCCGCAACAGCAGCAGATACTCAGACGGATACATTCCTGTCTGCTCTTTATATTTCAACGACAGGTTTGCGGCGCTCATGCCGTGCATACTGGCTATGGTTCCCATACTGAGCCCCGGATCGGTGTAGTTTTCGCGTATATAATCAATTACCTTGCCGATGACTGGATCTTCATCAGGCAGGTTTTGTTCTTCCTTCACCAGGATATCATTGCACAATTGGCGCAGGATTTCTGTAAGGTCTGAAATTCTTCTGCACCGCGACAGCTCGAAAATATCGTAATACTTGGTTGACTGTTCCGAAACCCCGTCATAGCTTAAATACTTGTTCAAAAGCATGCTGATCATTTCATTGTAGATGATACGGAATGCAAACAGGGAGAATTTTTTAGTTTTAAGAATCTGAAACAGTTCATCAATCCTGTCGTGCAGTGCATTTGCATCACCGGCATAAAGTGCCCTTCTGAAACCGTCAAGATAGTTTTCGGTAAACGGTTCGATATCCTTTGCCGCAGAGCTGACATCCGAAAACCATAACACATGCTCATTTCCCATGACAAAACGGTTGTCATAGGCAGTGCTTGCTTCGAAGTAGGCATTTGTGGCTTCTGAAAAATCAGAATGAAAACTGCTTACGGCAATAACAACTTCGTTATCAAGCGCGGAAAGCGTAATCTTTGCCCTGTTTATCCAGGTTTCTATGGTTTCCTCGCTGTCGGAGAACAGCACAAACAGGTATTGTTCCTGTTCCAGGATCTCCATGCCGTATCCGTGTACATCTTCATTATCGGCGAACAGGGCATGCAGCAATTCCAGTCCCTTTTTTTCAGGCGGCAAAGCAGATATCAGTGCAACGCAGTAAAATTCCCGATCTATATCCATACCAAGGCTTGACGCCGCATTAACCGCCTGTTCGCGGCTGGGAAACCGGCATTTTACAAACTTCCTCACGAAGTCTGCCCTGCAGACCTCCTTGCTTTCATCAAGCCGGATGTGCAAAGCCATATTCTGACCCTTCAGCGTTTCTATGCCTTTCTTGATTGCGCTGAACCCATCCCCTGAAGTTATCTCATCACCGATACTTTTCTGTATTTCCTTTATAGGCCTTACATGCCTGTTGGCGAAATAAACTGTAAGCAGACCGCAGGGTACGGTTAACAGCAGCAGGAACAGGGAAAAGGCAAGCCGGGATCTTGCCGTCTGCATCTGTAACGTTTCCTGCGGAATAAGTGAAACATAGCACAAATCCAAAAGACTTCCGCGCTGGGCAAAAAGTATATACTTACGCCCGTCGGGCAAGGTAATGTTCCTGTTGATTGAGCCTTCCACTCCCGAGATTTCTTTCAGAATAACCTCATCGGGTACGTCTATAGGCCGTTTTGCTGAAATCAGGCTCTCCCCGGAGAAAATGTACATGTTACGGACCTGGTGTATTTCGTCGTTAAACATGCGCTGGTATGAATTGTCGTGAATCAGGAATACGGCATTGCCTACAATGTACCTGCCGCTTAGCCGCAGGGGTATAATAACCGTAACCATGTTTTTATTGGTATCGCTTGTCAGAACGCTGCGTACGCTCGTACTTGGCAGTATGCATATTTCACCGTCGTTTTTTCGTAACAGGCTGGTCAGAAAGTCGGGCGTAATCCCTTCATAATACATCAGCTTCTCGGTATATATATCCAGCGATATGGATGTATTTGAAGAATACAGGTAGTCATCATCATGAAATACTATGTAAAGCTGATCATAAAAACTGTCTGCATTATATGAATGCAGATGCTCCTTAAGGTAATATGCCTTCAATGCGTTCTCTTTCAGCTTGAACGGAGTTATATACGGAGAAAGGCTTATCTGGTTCGCTATGTTAATCAGCGAGGACAATTTCTCTTCATGCTGAATTCTAAGGGCACTGAGACGGTTTGTGTTTTCCTCCACAATCCTGGCACGGATGGCCGACGCATAGCTGTTATTTACATAAATCCCCACACCAATGAAAAGTACAGCCATGACAGCCACATATGAAACAATATAGCGTAACATAATGGATCGGAAAAAAATCTTTTTCATTTTGCACTCCTGCACCTTATTATACATAATGCATTCTGCATCAAGATAATGAAACCGCAGAACAGAAGCCCGTGCTGCGGTCTCATATATGAAATCAAACCTGATACAAATCAAATGGTAAAGCTATTCTGGATTTTCCTTCCTGTACATTAATTTTATCATATTTTTCTATTTGTTAGCAAGAAGGTAATTATCATACGCTTTCTGGTAGATCTCGATATAACGATCCACACCGACTGCTTTGGCTGTATTCAGGAATTCCTGCCAGACGCTGTCTGTTACTCCGTTTGTAATGAAGTTGGTAATGGATTCCTGCATAAACTTGTCAATTTCGTTATACAAACGTGAGATCTCGATTGATTCATCGTTAGGTATCTTTACAAGCCTCTGCAGGTAAACGTATGAGTTTTTCTCAAGTACTCCGGCTGCTTCATACTCTTTGCTGTATTCAAACCTCTCCACCCGGTGCGGGGGCATTTCGTATATCTTGAAGTAATAATCTCCGGGTGCGAAGAACTGTGCGTGATATACTGGAATATAATTGTAAAGCTCATTGTTTTCAGGAACGTAGAGTATTTCGTATTTCCCTGCGTCATTTATCTTCATGGTGGGTTCAATCGGGCCGCCTTCTCTCAGTGGTCCGTTATAGGATACCATCATTGTTTCTGTTTCGAGCTGTGCATCAAGCCACATGAGTGTTTCGGGGATGTGCTTGTTTGCAACGGTCAGTGCGGCGCCAATTGAAGGGACTTCAAGAATTCTTGCAACCTTGGCACCATGTTTGCTTGCAGGAGGAAGTATTGAAACGTAGTTTGCGGCAGTATCAGGTGTCAGGGCAGTGTTGATAAGGCGCAGATAAGTTGTATAACCAACCCTTCCTGCATTCATCTTTGTACCCCAGACGTTCGAGTCCTGGGTAATTGCCTCGGGGTCGAGCAGGCCTTCCTTATAGCACAGGTTCAGCCATTCGCATGCATCACGGAATCCTGGCATATAGCCTGGGAAAACAACCTTGTTGTTGTCATCAATGCATCCGTATACGAAATACTGCAGCGGCACGCCAAACTGTGAAAAGTAGGTGTAAACACCCTGGATGTGGTTGGTGAGACCGCCGGCACTCATCGGAATTTCGTCCTTTTCGCCGTTTCCGTTCATGTCATTGTCGCGGAAAGCCCTAAGAACGTTCGTGAGTTCGTCCACTGTTTTCGGAATTTCAAGGTTCAGTTTATCAAGCCATGTCTTGTTTATGAACCAGTGGCTTTCGTGATTGATGTTCTGGGCGGTCAGGTTGCCGATATAGTACATTTTACCGTCGGATGCCGGGATTGATACGTTTGCGTCGTTCAAATACAGGCGGCTGTGATAGTTGGGCATGTACTGCTCAATGTAGTCATCAAGCGGTACAAGGATTTTCTGGTTTACACCATACTCTTCGATGTCGATGTCTCCGCGAAGGATCATATCCGGCCATTCCCCGGAGGCAAACATAAGGTTTAGCTTGGTGTTCCAGTCCCCATCCTTGACAAGTTCCCATTCGATATGTATGTTTGTCTTTTCCTCCAGTTCCTTGTAAAACCACATATTATCAAAGTCTACCTGCTGGTTTTCCAGTACGTACTGGAATGCGCGCAATGTAATTTTTTTGTCGCTGATTTTCCCGTCTTTGCTTTGTGCCGGTGCGGTTGCGGGTGCCCCGTCACCCTCTTTGCCGTCTCCGCTCGGCTGAATTACGGGTGTACATGCAGCAGAAAGCACCATAACCGCGATCAGCAGCACTATTAATGCTTTTTTCATTCTTGCATCTCCTTTCTATCACTATAATAATTATTTACACCGCTTCATCGGCGGGTCAATGCCAATTAAGGGTTCCGAACAATTCGGAACAGCCCGTCAGCCTTTCAGCGAACCGAGCATTACTCCCTTTACAAAGTAATTCTGCATGAATATGTACAGTACGACGGCAGGAACCGTTGATATAACAATAGCGCAGTATTTTGCAACCAATGCCTTACGTATGGCCTCGGTCATTCCTTTGACATCCCCCTCGTATGCCGAGAAGAAAGCATCGGTGGAAGTACTGGTGGTGAGCGTTGCAACCGCTTCACGAAGAATTGTCTGCAGCGGCAGTTTTGCCCGGTCCCTTATATAAACCAGCGCTGTAAAATAGTCGTTCCATCTTGCAACACCGTAGTATACGCACAATACTGCAATTATCGTACCCGACAGAGGCAATACCACGTGGATGAAATACCTGAAGTGGGTTGCGCCGTCAATAATCGCGGCTTCATGCAATTCATTCGGAACATTCATTTTAATGTAGGTTCTTGCCACCATCAGGTTCCATACCGAAACACAGTTGATAATAATCAGCAGAAGCCTGGTATCGTACAGGCCCAGTCTCCTGTTCATTATGAACTGCGGAATCAATCCTCCTGAGAAGAACATTGTAAAGACGAAAATGAAATTCACGAATTTCCTGCCGGAGAAATTCCTGCTCAGGGCATATGCCGCCATCATCGTTACGGCAACGCTCAGCGCGGTACCCGCAATAGTATAGTATATGGAGTTCGCGTAAGAACCCAGGAGCTCTTTGTGACCGAATACCGATTCATATCCGATAAGGGAGAAATCCTTCGGCCACAACAGCACTTTTCCCGCAATAACCGCATCAGGATCCGATACTGATGCTATAATTACGAACCAGAGAGGATATATGATAATAATAAGTACAATAATCCAGAAGATAGTATTAAATATATCAAACAATGAATCTCCGATGTTCTTTCTCACTTTAACTCCGTTGTACGCCATCTCAACACTTCCTCCTAAAACAGGCTTGTTTCGCCAAGTTTCCTTGATATCCAGTTAACGGTTATAATCATGATGAAATTGATAACGTTAATGAAAAGGCCGATGGCTGCCGTATACGAGAACTGTGCCTTCGTCAGTCCCATCTGGTATACATACACACCGATAATGTCGGATTTCACCATGTTTCCCGGGGTCTGCATCAGTAATGCCTTATCGGTGTTTGAAACCAAAAGGCTTCCGCAGCTCAGGATTAACATCATTACTACTATTGGAGTAAGGTGCGGTATATCAATATACCGGATCTTCTGAAGTTTTGTCGCCCCGTCTATTGTTGCCGCTTCATACAGTTCAGGATCTATTCCTGTCAATGCAGCAATATAAAGAATAGTATTCCATCCTGCATGCTGCCATACATCCGAGGCTATGAACAGGGTCCGGAACCATCCCGGTTCAATCATGAAATGGATAGGCTTGCCTCCGAGCGATTCAATCAGGACATTAACAATACCGCTGTCAGGAGACAGGAACAGGTACAGGATACCTGCCATTACAACGGTGGAGATAAAATGCGGCACGTAAATAATTGTTTGTGTGAATTTTTTAAAGCGCGGCCACTCCACCTGGTTAAGCAGGATAGCCATAATAATTGGAACCGGGAAACCCCACAGCAGCGCATACAGGTTCAGGAGAAACGTGTTTGACAAAAGCCGCCTGAAGTAGTAGGCATTAAAGAAGTCCTCAAAGTTTTTAAGTCCAACCCATTGGCTTCCGGTAATACCGAAGACCGCTTTATAGTCCCGGAATGCAATTTGAACGCCGTATAACGGAAGATAAGAGAATATAAAGATAAGAGTAATTGCCGGCAGAAGCAGTATGTACAATTGCCAGTCTCTTTTTACAGCCTGGCCTATTCTTTTGAAAAGTCCCGCTTTTCTCTTCTTTCTTATTAAAACATCCAAGCTCATTCCATTTTCATTCCCTTCAAAGAAGCAGGAGGAGGACGACCTGCCTGCCTGTTTTTTTAATTTGAAAAATATCCCGCTTTTTTTGGAAAAAGATCAGATTTTTATGATACCTCCACGTTAATGTTATCACCGGCAAGTGCAGATGTATATCGTCTAAAATTTTGTATATTATTCACAACCGGTTAAACACAATTGTCAATATTTTTGTATATTACTACTTAAAACATTATTATCACTGCTTTGTTTCCTTTACTTGCCACCCGCCAATGTATTATAATTAAAGTGGCACTACTGATTTTCAGGGGATAGGGATATGATAAGAGTATTAATTGTTGATGATTCTTCCTTTATGCGTGTCAGAATAAAAACGCTCCTGGAAGCCAGAGACGATATCAAGGTTATAGGAATTGCCAGGAATGGTATGGATGCAATACGCAAAACCATTGTCCTTAAGCCTGACGTAATTACAATGGATATTAACATGCCCGATATATCCGGGATTGAGGCTGTTGAACAGATAATGAAACAACGTCCAACCCCTATCATAATGATCAGCTCGCTTACATATGACGGCGTCTATGAAACACTTAAGGCCCTGGAAAAAGGAGCCGTTGATTATATACACAAGGATAATTTGTACGAAGCCAATCTCATAGAAAAAATACTGATGGCAAAAGAGGCAAAAATCAATGTAATTGCCGACTCTGCCAAGGACGAGGATTCACCCCGTTACATTGAAGTTGCCAGGCCGCCTTCCGTAGATTTCATTCAGAAAGCAAAAGAAACCGTCCCGGACGGAGCCTATGAACCGCAGCCCGGTCCGGCCCCGGTGGTCAGGGACAGGGAGTTTTCCATTATAGGCATTGGTATATCCACGGGCGGCCCGAGTGCCCTTGCAAAAATGCTGCCCAGGATTTCAGCCGATATACCCGCAAGCATTGTTATAGCCCAGCATATGCCGTCTACTTTCACAAAACCTTTGGCAGAACGGCTTGACAAGATTTCACAGCTGCGTGTGAAGGAAGCAGAAAACGGTGAACAGTTACTGCCCGGACATGCATATATATGCCCCGGCGGAAAACACATCATGATTGAAAAGAAGGATACCGTTACGCTGTACGATCGCGAGCTCTTTGTAAATCATCACTACTGTCCTTCAGCAAGCCTTTTGATGTCGTCAATCTCCAGGGTCTACGCCGACAATGCCATGTGTGTAATTATGACGGGAATGGGTTCCGACGGCCTTGAGGGAATTACTGAGGCAAAGAAGAAAAGAAGCTATGTAATTGCCCAGTCCGAAAGTTCCTCTGTCATTTTCGGAATGCCCAAGGCGGTAATAAGCAACAATCTGCAGGATGAAATTGTGCACCTTGATAACATTGCCGACAGGATTAACGAACTCTGCCTGAACAAATAGCCATATAATAATAGCTATGGTATATTTTGGAATACCTTGACAGAAGGGCGTCTATCCCTTATTATATTACAGGTAAGCATTAATGCAGCCCTTGGTTTAGCCGGGGATGCAGCAAAACAGTTAAATAATGTGAAGCGTGGAGAGATGGCTGAGCTGGTCTAAGGCGCACGACTGGAAATCGTGTGAACGTGATGAGCGTTCCGAGGGTTCGAATCCCTCTCTCTCCGCCACAATTCGTCCGAAAACCCTTTCGTAGAAAGGGTTTTCACTATTTTTACCGATAAAAATA
>LFSH01000095.1 GCA_001513105.1 Clostridiales bacterium DTU070
GTGCGAATGCTCGGAAACAGTCGCTGCATTTCCGGGAATTGTGCAGCATAAACTGGAAGAGTTGCATTTTTCAGAACTTATTGATAGTATAAACAGCATTGGAGTATAATTAAAAAGGAAATTACCGTAAAGGACTGAGAATTTCATACACTAAAAATGTCAGGAGGAATAAACTTGGGCAGATTATTTGGAACAGATGGAGTCAGAGGAATTGCCAACAGGGAATTAACGTGCGAGCTTGCATTTCAGCTGGGGAAGGCAGGAGCTTATGTTTTGGCGGAAGAATCGAAGACCACTCCTAAGATAGTCATAGGCAGGGATACAAGAAAATCGGGAGATATGCTTGAGAAGGCTCTTATAGCCGGTATTTGTTCTGCAGGAGCTGAAGCCATATGCCTTGGAGTGATTTCAACACCGGCAGTTGCATATTTAACCCGTTTTTATAATGCAGATGCAGGTATTGTAATATCAGCATCCCACAATCCTGCTGAGTTTAACGGGATCAAGTTTTTTAACAGGCATGGCTATAAACTGTCCGACAGCCTTGAGGAGAGAATAGAAGCCATAATCCTTGACAATGCTGAAGAACTGCCAAGCCCTGCCGGATGTGACGTGGGCAGTGTGACTGAAATAAAAGAGGCAAAAGAAGATTACATATCTTTTTTAAAGAGTACGGTTGACACATCCTTCGAAGGACTGAGAATAGCGATAGATTGTGCAAACGGGGCAGCATACGAAACAGCACCGAAAGTTTTTGCCGAACTGGGAGCAGATATCGTTGTAATAAACAATAACCCTGATGGTCTGAACATTAACGATAAATGCGGTTCAACACATATGGAAATGCTTAGAACCGTTGTGGTTGAAAACAAATGTGACCTGGGTTTTGCCTTCGACGGCGACGCAGACAGGGTTCTGGCTGTTGACTCCGAGGGAAACTATATTGACGGAGACAAAATCATGGGAATTATCGGTCTTGAGCTGAAAAAACAGAGCAAGCTCCCGAACAACACAATTGTTGTTACTGTAATGAGCAACCTGGGTCTTGATATTATGGCAAAAGAGAACGGGATTTGCCTCGAAAAAACAAAGGTTGGAGACAGGTATGTGCTGGAGAGGATGCTGGAGAATGGTTATGTACTCGGCGGAGAACAGTCAGGTCATATTGTCATGCTTAATTACAGTACCACCGGTGACGGGCAGCTTACAGCACTTCAACTGGCGCAGATTATGAAGAATACCGGTAAGTCCCTGAAAGAACTGGCTTCTGTAATGAAAGAATACCCTCAGGTTCTCAGGAATGCGAAAGTAAAAAACGAGAGCAAATACAGCTATATGGATGACCCTGAAATTGCAGCAAAATGCAGGGAACTTGAAAATGATTTCCATGGTGAAGGACGTGTACTTATTCGTCCATCCGGAACAGAACCCCTTGTACGGGTTATGATTGAAGGCAGTGAATTGGAGCATATTACCAGGAAAGCCGAAGAACTGGCTGAGCTTATTGAAAGAAAACTTGGCTGACATAAGCGGGACCGGTAATTACTCCGGTCCCTTTCTGTTTGCATGTGCTTAAAAATGCTTGTCCTGCCGGTTACAGGCATAAAAACAGCTGATTACCGGTTTCGTAAAGGGCCGGGTGATCCGGCTTATCCTGCATGTATACCTGGAAACCGGTATCATTACAGTATTTATTCTCTTTATAAAAGAAACTGTCAGAACCAGATTTCTTATTTAAAACCATGAACATATTCAATATTGGTCTTGCTGTCTCCGTTACCTCCTGTAACCGGAGGTTTTTATGTTATGAAAATATTGACGCAGGCGCTATAGTAGTATATTATTTATTTAGTTAATATAAATATAAAATAATTCAGTTGAATGTAAAAAACAAGGCTGCTTGTATAATCAACAGACCAGGAGGGACAATTCTTGACAATACCGGGTATTAACGTCACGTCTTACAATCAGCCGCTGATAGAGCAGAGAGCGGATCCATACATATAAACATACCGACGGGTATTATTACTTTACTGCTTCCGTGCCGGAATATGACAGAATTATTTTAAGAAAATCCAAAACAATCAGGGGAATAAGAAATGCTGAAGAGCATGTAATCTGGAGAAAGCACGGCAACGGGGAAATGAGCAGGAATATATGGGCTCCTGAAATACATTACATTGATGATGCCTAGTATATTTATTTTGCTGCCGGACAACAGGAAAACCAGTGGCATATCAGGCCATATGTACTTGAGTGCAGGGATTCCGACCCGATAAACGGCGAATGGAAAGAACTTGGCAGAATGCAAAGTGCTGATGAGGATGAATTTTCATTCCGCGCTTTCTCCCTTGATGGTACGGTTTTCAGCCATAAGGGAAGAAATTATTTTATATGGGCTGAAAAAGTCGGAGTTGGAAAGCAGATTTCAAATCTGTATATAGCGGAAATGGAAAAGCCCTGGAAGCTGAAAACAGTACAGGTTATGCTTTCCACTCCCGATTATGACTGGGAGAGAAGAGGCTTTTGGTAAACGAGGGTCCAAGTATACTGAAAAGCGGTGAATACATTTTTCTTGTTTATTCTGCAAGCGATACGGGAGCAAATTATTGCATGGGAATGTTATATGCCCATAGTGACTCGGATTTGCTTGATCCCCGTTCCTGGTCAAAGTCAAGACATCCGGTTCTGGCTACGGACAGGGAAAAGGGTATATACGGACCGGGTCATAACAGCTTTACAAAATCGGAAGACGGAACAAAAGACATAATGCTGTTTCATGCGAGGCAATATGAAAATATAGCCGGGGATCCGTTGTTTGACCCGAACCGCCATACATTAATGATGGAGGTTCAATGGAGTGATGACGGTATGCCTGTTTTCGCTTATCAGGAACAGGGCTGTGAATAGATTACAGGCTGGGAGTTAAGTATTTTCATAAAGTCATGCTGAACCGGAACATAAAGCAGGGGACTTAAACCCTGCTTTTTTTATACTGCTTATGCATGGTTTTTTCCCGGCTGCAGGCAATCCGCCTGATTTGCATGTCTGATCACTTAATATTGTGTCAAAAATTTCATACTGGTTTGCCTGAGAATACACAGAAATCAGGATTCACATAAAATTTCCGAGATAAAAGCACATTTTTTGGATTTGCCAATATTATATATTAGGACAAGTACATGCATTTTAAGGCTTTGTTAACTTAGTATGAAAGAAATGAGACCTGAAAGGCCTCTGGTAGGTTTAAA
>LFSH01000005.1 GCA_001513105.1 Clostridiales bacterium DTU070
CAGCATTGTTCAGAGAAAATTTTTCAGAGGTTGTGTCACATATGTTTGACTTCTCTAGAAGAAGAATGACCCGAAAAGAAACAGATAAGTTGACACATGACATTATGCTGTGTTAAAATATAACGGTTACCGCACACAGAAAGGGCTTAAATGCGTTATCGCTCCCTTTCGTGGCGAGTCAGGGTAAGAGGAGGTGCTCATTGTGTACGCAGTAATTGAAACCGGCGGAAAACAGTACAAGGTTCAGGAAGGCGATGTTCTCTTTCTTGAGAAGATTTCTTCAGAAGAAGGCGAAACTGTAGTTTTTGACAAGGTTCTTGCTGTGTCCGAAGGTGAAGAGTTTACAGTAGGCACACCGACAGTTGAGGGAGCTTCTGTAACCGCCAAGGTACTCGGCCATGGGAAAGGCAGGAAAATTATTGTCTTCAAGTATAAGCCGAAGAAAAACTACAGAAGGAAGCAGGGACACAGACAGCCATACACGAAAGTACAGATTGAAAAGATAAACGCATAATGATTAAGGCAGTTATTTTTCACGATGCCCTGGGAAGAATAAAGGGTTTTAAAGTTAAAGGACACGCAGGATACAGTGAAGCCGGAAAAGATATAGTTTGCTCAGCTGTGACAGCCATAGTTTTTACAACGTTGGGCAGCCTGGAGGAACAGGTTGGCTTCAAGGATTATAAGGAGTCCGATGGCTTCATAGAATGTAAAGTCCCTGAGAGTCTTGGAGAAAGTGAGAGTTATATTGCGGATATAATACTGAGGACGCTGGAGATAGGATTGAGGCAAATCGAGCTTGATTACAGTGAATATATCCAGGTTTATTACGAGGAGGTGTAGACATGATAAGGGTAAATTTGCAGTTCTTCGCACAGAAAAAGGGTGTGGGCAGCACCAAAAACGGTCGTGACAGTGAGTCTAAACGACTTGGTGTTAAAAGAGCAGACGGCCAGTTTGTAAAAGCCGGAAATATCCTCGTTAGGCAGAGAGGTACAAAAATTCATCCCGGTGATAATGTAGGAAAAGGTTCGGACGATACATTGTATGCAAAGGCAGACGGAATTGTCAAGTTTGAACGGTTAGGAAAGACAAGGAAAAAGGTTAGTATTATTGTCGGATAGAAAAAAGATCATTTAATGGGGGCGAGAATAATCGTCCTCTTTTTGTCTTCACCAAAATGCACCTTTGGTACAGGGCTATGGAGGTAATATGTTTATTGATATTGCTGAGATATACGTAAAAGCAGGGGATGGAGGAAACGGCGCGGTTTCATTCCGCCGTGAAAAGTATATTCCCGCAGGAGGTCCTGACGGCGGGGACGGCGGTGACGGAGGCTGTGTGATTATTACTGCCGACAAGCACCTGCGTACCCTTGCTGATTTCCGGTATCGCAGGCATTACAAGGCTGAGCGCGGTCAGGACGGCGGCAGCAAAAAATGCACGGGGAAACGAGGCAGTGATCTAATAATAAAGGTTCCCTGCGGAACCATCATAAAGGATAAGGAAACGGGCCTTATTATTGCGGACCTTGTGGAAGACGGCCAGTCAGAGGTTGTTGCAAAAGGCGGTATCGGGGGAAAAGGAAATGTACATTTTGCAACGGCCACAAGGCAGGCACCGAACTTTGCAAAAAACGGAACACCGGGTGAGGAAAGATGGATTATACTTGAGCTGAAGCTGTTAGCCGATGTCGGGCTGATAGGTTTTCCCAATGTCGGGAAATCAACGCTTTTGGCCCAGGTTTCATCAGCCAGGCCGAAAATTGCGAACTATCACTTTACAACCTTGTCACCAAACCTTGGCGTCGTATCAATGGGCGAGGGTGAAAGTTTTGTCATGGCTGATATTCCGGGGCTTATTGAAGGTGCCCATGAAGGCGTCGGACTGGGTCACGACTTTTTGAAACACGTGGAAAGAACCCGTATGCTGATACATGTGGTTGACGTTGCGGCCCTCGACGGGCGTAACCCGGTTGACGATTTTCACGTAATCAACAGGGAGCTCAGGGAGTATAGCAGTGAACTGGCAGAAAGGCCACAGGTTATTGCCGCGAACAAGATTGATGCGGCAGATGACGTGGCGTTGAAGGAATTTACCGATGCGATGGGAGAACTCGGTTATGATGTATTTCCTATCAGTGCCGCAACGGGGCAGGGTGTAAAGGAACTTATAAACCATGTCTACGAACAGGTTAAGAAGTTGCCCGAGCCTGTTGTATACATGTCCGAAATACCCGAAGTTGTATATAGGGCTGAAGAGGAAGAACCGTTTACAGTTGAAGCTGAAAATGATATTTTTGTAGTGGACGGCCCCTGGATAAGGGATTTGCTTCGCGGTATAAATTTTGACGACAGGGAATCGCTGCAGTATTTCCAGCGTGCCTTGAGGCGCAAGGGGGTAATCCAGGCATTGGAGGATAAAGGCATAAAAGAAGGGGATACTGTACGTATCGGGGATGAGATGGAGTTTGAATATATACCATAAAAATCAGGTATTTTTAATATACCGGGAGTTGATAGGAAATGCTTACAGGAAAGCAGAGAAGTTATCTGAGAAGTCTTGCAAATGTTATTCCCGCCATATTCCAAGTAGGGAAGGGCGGAATTTCAGACAATGTAATAAAACAGTTTGATGAAGCTCTTGAGGCAAGAGAGCTTGTAAAAGGCACAGTGCTGAAAAACTCGGAGTACAGTGCAAGGGAAGTTTGCGAAGAACTGGCAGAAGCGCTTGGGGCGGAAATTGTACAGGTTATCGGAAACCGTTTCGTACTGTACAGGGAATCGAAGGAAAGCAAGGTAATCCAGCTGCCGTAACCGGCAGCATTGTTCCATGTATGACTTACGTGCCTTCAAAAACTCCCTGTACACAGGATTCGGATAGGGGACATCCGAATCTTTATCCTTTATGTTTCTGTTTTTTGGCCATATATTCAAGTTTATCAAGTTTATTCTCAATTTCCTTAATCTTTTGTTCTATCATGTCATACCGGGTTATTGCATAGCCCTCTGTCAGCCTTTCTGTCTCCTTCTGCAGGACAAACAGATTTCTGTCCATAACGGTCCTGTCGTTTTCACGCCCACAGAACCGGGATACTTGCCCTGGGCTTGGTACCGGGCATTGAACAGAACGGGATCGTTGAGGTAATATCTCTTCAATTCTTCCCTGTTCATATTAATCCTCCGGGTATCTATAGAATATGTTTAAATCAGGAGCCTGCATAATTTTCGCAGTAAATATTCCGCCATTTACATCTGAAAAGTTTATTAAACCGTCAAACCAATAATCCGCCTTTCCTGTTATCTTCCGGACATAATCGGCATACCCGTCTTCTATATCCATGTATTCCAATACACCCACTCCTCTTGCTATCCAAGCGGTGGCATTGTCAAGTTTCATTACAATATCGGTTATTCTTGCATCTTCCGGATTTTCATCTTTAAATTCAAAACCCACTGTCATAAAGACAGAATGTCCGCGGTCCTCAAAGGTGTGCATCATGGCATTTACACGATCATACACTGCATTATCATAGAACAGCTTTTCAATACCTTCCTGAGCCAGCAGTTCCTTCCTCGTCATGCCATGCCGTATCACATATTTGTCCCCGATATGCAAATCTCCAGTTTTAATGTCCAAATGCAGTTCCATAATGAATTCCTCCCGGCATACTCGCTGTGTTTTAACTGATTTATAGTTAGCTTTATAGTATATGGAAAAAGAACTGTTTTATATTTCTATTATTTACCATTATAGAATAGTGCCAATCGTTGTCAATATTACTTTATTTTCAATTTCGAAGTCTTGATTATATAAAATCATGGCAAATATCTTTTCCTAATCGGATAAGCCCTCCGGAGGCTGTATAACCATTAGTACTGTTGGTTTGGAAATGACTGTCATGAGAAATTGAAGAAAAAACGGAAATACTACAATTTCAATATAATCAGCTCTTGAAAAAACATGTTATCGATTACAGAGGTTTTTAAATGGGCATGGGGGTAGAGGGACAGTATTCTGTTCAGGTTATACAGTCCAAACCCCCTGTTTTTGCCTTTTGTTGAATATCCTCGTTTGCCGATAAGGGTCATGTCCGGTAACTGGCAGTAAGTGTTCCCGATTAGTATGGAAATATGGGTTTTGTCTGATTCCATTCCCAGGTGCAGTTCATTCCGGGTTGAGTTTTCACACGCTTCGATGGCATTGTCAAGCAGAATTCCTATTATTCTTGCGAGATCGGAAGGAGCAATATTGCAAATATAAATATCGTTAAATATACTTACAAACATCTTTATGTTTTTCCTTGAAGCCTGATCCAGTTTTGAGAATATAATGCCCTTCAATGCCGGGTTTTGAATATGCCTCAGCGAGAGTGCAAAGCTGCTTTGAGTATTCCTGCAATAGTCTTTCAGCACATATTTGCCGAGGTATTCCCGTAACTCGCTGATGCGGTTGTCATCCAGGTATCCGTTGATGGATAAAAGAATATTTGAAAAATCGTGTTTCAAACTTATTAAATTATCGCACAATTCCTCGATTGTCCGGGTATACCTGCTAAGCTGCTTGTATTTCCGGTTCCTGTACTCCAACCGCATTTTACTGCCCAGGGAAAGGATGAATAATAACAGGATGAAGACAGTTGCCTTATACCCTAAATTCCACAGGTAAACCTTTTCGAAATCAGTACCTGATATAATGTAAATGTTTAGGGCAATATTAACCGATGCAAGGAGCAAAACGTAAATAACTGTGCTTTTCGTGACGGTTCTGCCTGTTGCTCTTTTCCTGGTGAAACTGGTAAACGCAATTAACACAGCAACTATAAAAAGAAAGAACAGAATTCTTAAAACAGTTTGCATAAAACCGCCAAAGGATGCAAAATCACCAGTATGATATTTATTCATAACTGTACGAACAGCCAGTTCTCCAAAAAGAATAATAAAATCGCTTACCACAGACAATGCAAATGCCTCTGCAATACTGAGCCTGTAAACATAAAAGGTACACAGCGGCAATAAAAACAGAACTACCGGGTAGTAAAGGCAGGAATCCTGTATTAAAATCCCGGATGAAAGAATAATCAGGAACGATATGGCAAACAGTTTTAAGCAAACCGGTTTTGAGCGCCTTGCATTTTTGGAATTCAGGTATATTACTGTGAGAACATGGACCAGGGAAAAAGTCAAAGCTGCAGTCAGACTGTCAAAGTCTGACATGGGACATCAGCTCCTTCCATCTTGGCCTTGATACATCACAGATTTTACTGTCCGCCATTATAACCGAATAGGTCTGCCTGTTTATGCAGAACTTCTTAATATGCTTGGTGTTTATTATGTACGAGCGGTGGCATTGGAAAAAACGGCTGTCAAGCTCTTTAATCAGATCTTTCATTGAATAGCGAAATTCAATACAGGTATGATCAATCAATATGCAGTAAATGAACCTGCAGCCCGGCCTTGTTTCAAAATACAGGATATCGCTTAAATTAACCGTGTGAATACCGCTCGTGCTTCTTAGCGTTATCTGGTTCCGTACTTTCAGACTGTCTATTCTTACAGACTCTGAGACAATGGTATCAAGGCATTCACGGATACGTTTTTCTAAATCCTCTTCCTGTTTGAATATGCAGTCCAGCGCCTTGATTTTATACCTGAAAACCTTAAGACTTAATTCAGGGTGGGATGTTATTATTATAAAATATGCCATGACATCAACTTTCCGGATTTGTTTTGCAAGAGTAAGCCCGGTTCTGTTCCCTTCGTTAAGGATAATATCGATTAAGAATACGTTAACATGACCGGTATTGGCTTCTGCAAATTCAATGGCCTCATCAAAATTCTCCGATAAGAGTTTTATGCTGTAATCCAGCTTTTTTTCACCGGCATACTCTGATATTATTTTCTGAATCATAATCCCTGTCGTGATATTATCTTCACAGATCACAAAATTGTACATTTTTATCATCCTTTTATGAAATAGTAATTTTCATAAAAGTTTCAGCGTACAAATTATGTATAATGATTAGTAAGTATGTAAAAAAATTAAAAGATATTGGGATATTTTAAATTATACTCATAAATAATAAAAGATCAACTAAAAAATGGTTGACAATATTAATTATGGTAAAGCTATTTGCGGTTATTTCGCTTGACAACTCCCGGATATTATAATAAACATGCGGAAATGTAATGTATTCGTATTTACTTATTTTGTTATATTATTTAGTAACCGGAACTTGGTTCGAATGCAGGAGTACATTTTCGGAAGGTTGGTTTACAAATGAGAAGACGCAGAAACCTTAAAAAGAAAAGCGCAAACATTCTGGCAGCATTGATATTGCTGTTTTTGCTGTTATGTACTGCCTATGTCCTGAAAAACTTAAACAGTTCGAATAATACAGGAGGTTCGGGAAATTATTTTCAGGGCCCGACGGCAGCACCTTCATTAACTGCAATTCAATCACCAACGCCCGTTACAACGCAGGATCCCTGGATTCCATCAACTCTGACACCTGAACCGGATGTAACTTCCATACCAACCGCAGTACCAACACCGCTTCCGACAGCAGGGCCGGGTTCTGAGCCTGAAGCTGTTCCCCGAACCATCGAAGAGTTGAAAAAAGATCTTGAGGAGTATATTTCCCGGCAGGAAGGAAGGTACGGTTTATATTTCATAAACCTTTCAACGGGTGAGGAATTCGGTATCAACGATAAGGAACGGTTTATAGCTGCAAGCACTACGAAGCTGCCCCTGAACCTTTTGCTGTATAAAAAAATAGCCGCCGGTGAAATAGACTTTAATGACAAACTTGTTTATTTTGAAGAGGATTTCGAACCCGGAGCTGGAATTATTCAGAATTCTCCCTACGGAACCGAGTATACCGTCCGGGAGACGGCAAGGCTGTCGATTGTATACAGCGACAATTGCGGCATTAATATGATTATCCGCCTTCTTGGCATTGATAATATAAGGAAATTCATGCAGGATGTCGGCGGGGCAATTAACTACGGTAACGATCACCGTTCCTGCCCGTATGATTTGGCTGTATACGCAAGGGAACTCTATCGCTTTTACCATGAAGAGCCTGAAATAGCGGGAATCTTAATGGAGGATCTTCAGAATACGATGTGGAATGACAGGATTAACGCATTGCTTCCGAAAGATGTGAAAGTAGCCCATAAAATAGGCAATTTTCAAGGCGTCTGCAATGACGTTGGAATTGTTTTTGCAGAAGAACCCTATATTCTTGCAGTAATGAGCGAGGATGTAAATGAGTCCGCTGCTCTTAATGTTATTGCACAAATGTCGAAAAAAATATATGATTATGTAGTTACCTCTCATAAATCGAAAGGGAACTAAAGCATATGATTAATGGAGGATGTTCATAATGAAAAGCAGAAAAGGAAAGGCTGTAATGCTGATAGTACCGGTAATATTACTGGTTGTATTAATTTTTGTTTACAGGCAGTTTAATATAAATAACGGCGGTGATGGAAACAATAATGTACCATCTGCAACACCGACTTCAGAACCTACGCCGTTGATTTCACCAACACCTGAGGCGACGCCGACGCCTTCTCCCACACCCACACCCACGCCTACACCCACACCAACCCCGGAGCCTACTCCTTCACCGGTAAGCGATCAGGCCGGCAATACAAGCGGGGATAAAATCAAGTACCAGGTTTTTTTGGGTACAACCGCAGTATCAAATTACAAAAGTGCCGATCAGATTGTATTCGGTTCCGCTGAATCTTACAGTAAGATTGAAGGCATTACGACTTTCCGGGGAAATAATTACAGGAATGGCGCGGCTTACGGGACCCGGAAAGTGGTTGAGAAAAAACTTGAAATAGTATGGACCTCTGATGAAATTCCGCTTCTGCATCCTCAATGGCCGGGTGTCGGCTGGACAGGCCAGCCCCTGATAGTGCATTGGCCGGAAAATGTTCGTAAAGTAATGAACCTGTACCCGGAATACAAGGACAGGGATTTTGTCGAAGTTATCCAGGGTACCCTTGGCGGGATTATATATTTCCTTGACCTTGAAACCGGAAAACCGACAAGACCCTCAATCAATATAGGCTTTCCCATTAAAGGCACGCCTACGGTTGACCCGCGCGGCTACCCTATTCTGTATACCGGAATGGGTGTTAACGATCTTGGAGGAGGCAGGACAAGTCCATGGAAATACAGGATTTTCAGCCTTATTGACAACAGCGAGATTTTTCATATACCGGGAAGGGATCCGAATACTTCAAGAACGTGGGGAGCTTTTGATTCAAGCGGCCTGGTGCATGCAGAAACCGATTCCCTTTTCGAATGCGGGGAAAACGGGCTGTTGTATAAGGTTAAGCTGAACACAAACTTTGATATTGAAACCGGGCAGTTATCCATGGACCCTGAGGTGGTAAAATATCGGTACAGTAATATTTACAGGGACAGGCTCGGCATTGAGAATTCGCCGGTTATTTACAGGGACCTGATGTATTTCGCAGACAACGGGGGAATGCTGCAGTGCCTTGATATTAACACCCTTAAGCCGAAATGGGCGTTCAACCTTGGCGATGATACCGATGCTTCCCTTGTGCTTGAAGAAACTCCCGACGGTGTTTTCCTTTATACCGGAAACCAGGTGGACCGCCAGGGCAGAACAGGAGACTCTACCGTCCGTAAAATAAATGCATTGACCGGGGAACAGGTATGGTCCAGATCCTATAAATGCTATAATGACATTGAAAATGAGCTTAACGGCGGCGTGTTTGCAACACCTGTTGTCGGTACCGGGGATATTTCCAATCTCGTTATCTTCAGCATTACGAAAACCGGAACGGAATGGGGCGGAAGGCTTGTTGCCCTTGACAAAGACACCGGGGAGGAAGTCTGGGCCAAGGTAATGAGCTACGGATGGTCAACCCCCGTGGTATTCCAGTCTGATGACGGGACAAGCTATATGATTTACTGTGATTCGGGCGGAAGAATGTACCTGATGGATCCTAAGACGGGTGAAACCCTTGATACAGTATCGGTCGAAAGGAATGTGGAGGCATCTCCCGCCATCTACAACGATATGGTAGTGGTGGGTTCCTACGCAAGAAAGATATTCGGCATAAGAATTAAATGATTGGGGAAACAGGCATGATATGGTTTGGACCTTCAGGGAACTCTGAGAAGTTTTACGAAGACGGGAACAGGCATTCGTACCAGATGCCCGAATGGCTTAAGAACATGGGGCTTAATGCCTACGAGTACCAGTGCAACAAGGGTACAAACATAAAAAAGGAAACAGCGGAGAAAATAGGAGATGAAGCTAAGAAAGCAGGAATACGGCTGAGCATACACGCGCCGTACTATATAAACCTGTCAAGTGCGGAAGAATTAAAAAGGGAAAACTCGATCCAGTATATTTTGAACACCTGCCGGATAGCGAAATGGATGGGCGCCGACCGGATAATCATACACCCGGGGTCGGTCGGAAAACTGACAAGGGAAAAGGCAATGATGACAGCCCTTCCCGTGCTCGCAGAGACAATAAGGAGGGCTGACAGCCAGGGATTTTCGGGTATAACATTATGCCCCGAGGTTTTGGATAAGATCAATAATCTTGGTTCTCTTGATGAAGTTATAACCATGTGCGGTCTCGATGAACGGATGATCCCCTGCGTTGATTTCGGTCATATCCACGCAAGGACACTTGGTTCTCTTAAGGGGACTGATGACTACAATGCGATTTTTGATAAGATAGAAAACTCCCTTGGCACTGAAAGGGCAAGAAAACTTCATATTCATTTCAGCAGGATTGAGTTTACCCAGGCAGGCGAGAAAAAGCATCATACACTGAAGGATACCGAATACGGCCCCGAGTTTGAAGATTTGGCAAGGGTGCTTGCAGAAAGAAAAGCAGAGCCAGTAATAATCTGCGAATCGAGGAACAGAATGGCCGAGGATGCAGTAATTATGAAAGAGATATACGAAAAAGTGAAAAATGAAATGAGTATTTAAACTGCACCTGCTGATAAAGCAAATATATCCATACCTGTTACGGCTGCAGATGCTGTAATGTTTGTCTGATTTGTCAATTGAATGATAAGGTGATTTGGATTATTATATTTTATGGCCCGCAGAATCCGGGGCCGTGATTTGCTGCTGATTTATACGAAAAATTTTGCGGTTGGTTTTATATAAATACTCTTACAAGGAGGAGCAATTATGTTTAAAATTCTTGAAAAAAGGGTTCTGAACCCGGACGTAAAGCTGATGGTTGTTGAAGCGCCCGTTGTTGCAAAAAAGGCAGAACCGGGACAGTTTATAATATTAAGGGTCAACGAAGGCGGGGAAAGAATCCCGTTAACGATAGCCGATTACGACAGGAATACCGGAACGGTTACAATCATTTTCCAGGAGGTTGGCAAAACCACAAGGCTGCTTGGAACACTAAATGAAGGTGATTTTATTCTTGACTTTGTAGGGCCGCTTGGTCTGCCTTCCCATTTTGAGAATGTGAAAAAAGCTGCTGTTATAGGCGGGGGACTTGGCACTGCAATTGCATATCCCCAGGCAAAGAAGCTCAGTTCAATGGGGGTTGAAGTGGATGCGATAACTGGTTTCAGAAACAGGGACCTGGTAATTCTTGAAGAGGAGATGAAAAAGGTAAGCAACAGGCTCTTTATAACAACCGACGACGGTTCCAACGGGAATAAGGGTTTTGTTACCGATGTTCTTAAAAAGCTCATAGAGGAAGGAAACAAGTATAACCTGGTAATCGCCATCGGGCCGCTGGTTATGATGAAGGCCGTATCCGGCCTGACAAGGCCCTATGGCATAAAAACCATTGTGAGCATGAATCCGGTTATGATTGACGGAACGGGAATGTGCGGCGGGTGCCGTGTTACCGTGGGTGGTGAGACGAAGTTTGCATGTGTTGACGGACCGGACTTTGACGGCCACCTGGTTGATTTCGACGAAGCAATAAGAAGACAGGCAATGTACAAGGCAGAGGAAAGACAGAGCCTTGAAAGGCATGAATGCAGACTGGGGGGGATTGGTAATGCCTAATATGTCACCAAAAAAAGTAGAGATGCCCGAACAGGATCCCAATGTCAGGAATAAGAATTTCAGGGAGGTGGCACTGGGATATACCGAAGAAATGGCTGTCGAGGAAGCGAAAAGATGTCTTAACTGCAAGGCAAGGCCATGCGTTGCGGGTTGTCCTGTTAATGTAAAAATACCCGAGTTTATAACGCTGATAGCCGAAGGCAGGTTTGAAGAAGCTTATTTAAAAATAAAGGAAACAAACAACCTTCCTGCGATATGCGGCAGGGTCTGCCCGCAGGAGACCCAGTGCGAGAGGGTATGCGTGAGGGGCAAAAAGGGAGAGCCGGTTGCGATAGGCCGTCTTGAGAGATTCGCGGCAGACTGGTACATGGCCCGGCACGGGTCTGAAACCCTTGATGCACAAAAAAAGAATAAAAAGGTTGCAGTGATAGGTTCAGGTCCTGCAGGACTTACCTGCGCAGCTGATCTTGCAAAGATGGGATATTCAGTGACGATTTTTGAAGCATTCCACACGCCCGGCGGTGTTCTTATGTATGGAATACCCGAGTTCAGGCTGCCAAAGGACCTGGTACAGCGGGAGATTGATACGGTAAGAAAACTGGGCGTTGAAATAAAAACCAACATGGTTGTCGGGAAGTCAATAACCATTGACGAATTGAAGGAAGAAGGCTATGAAGCCATCTTTATCGGAAGCGGGGCCGGCCTTCCGAACTTCATGGGAATCCCGGGCGAAAACCTTAACGGCGTATATTCGGCAAACGAATTTCTGACCCGGATTAATCTTATGAAGGCATATTTGTATCCCGAGGTTGATACTCCTGTAAAGGTGGGCAGAAACGTTGCGGTTGTCGGGGGCGGCAATGTGGCAATGGATGCTGCAAGAAGCGCAAAAAGGCTTGGTGCAGAAAATGTATATATAGTGTACAGGCGCTCTGAAGCTGAAATGCCGGCAAGGCTGGAAGAGATCCACCATGCAAGGGAAGAGGGGATTATTTTCAAAACGCTGGCAAACCCTGTTCGGATTCTCGGCACCGACGACGGTTGGGTAAAGGGTATGGAATGCATTGAAATGGAGCTTGGAGAGCCGGATGCATCGGGCAGAAGACGCCCTGTACCAAAAAAAGGTTCCGAGCATGTCATAGATGTACAGACTGTAATCATAGCAATAGGACAAAGCCCGAACCCATTGATTAAAGCCACAACAGCCGGGCTTGAAACCCATAAATGGGGCGGGATTATTGCAGATGAAGAAACCGGAGCCACAAGTATCCCCGGCGTTTACGCGGGAGGCGATGCGGTCACCGGTGCCGCTACTGTTATACTTGCAATGGGCGCAGGTAAAAAAGCCGCAATTGCCATTGACGAATATCTAAGAGAAAATACATGATTAAACCAATTATTTGCCCGGTCTTTCCATGGACCGGGTTTTGTTGTATACGGCATATGTCCGGGAATAACTTCTGCCCTGTTATGGAATATTGTTGATTACATTATTAGAATAATATAATATACAAATATAATATACAAATGTAGCCCCGTTGCTATTGCTTTTTGTCAAAGTGCCCCGGGGACAGCTGATATTGAATAAACCGGGAATGCCTGTTAAATTTTAAACAGCGGGTTCAGCGGTTACCGGGCGGGTGCCTGGCAAACAGACTGTTATTATGCTTTTCGGAGGGATTGATATGAAGGTATTGGTAATAAACGGACCGAACATGAACCTGTTGGGGAAGCGGGAGCCGGCCATATACGGATCTGAAACCCTTCAGGACCTGGAAAAGTATATAACCAGGGAAGCTGAGACCTTAAATATAGAGGTTGAGTTTTTTCAGTCAAATCATGAGGGTGAGATTATCGACAGGATCCATGAGGCGATGGAGGAGAAAAAAGACGGCATTATACTGAATGCCGGAGCGTTCACACATTACAGCTATGCAATCCGGGATGCAATTAAGGGAACGGGTATTAAGACCATAGAGGTCCATATGTCGAATATATATACCCGGGAGGATTTCCGTGCAACGTCGGTTATTGCGCCTGTTTGCACGGGGCAGATAACCGGTTTCGGATTTAACAGCTATATAGCTGCACTTCATTTGTTGAAGAGGGGATAAGCCATGACTCAGAGATTGAACAATTTAAGAAAAGCCATGAGGGATGAAGGCCTCGAAGGCTTTTTAATTACAAGCAGGCAAAACACTTTTTATTTCACTGGTTTCACCGGAAGCACATCAAAATGCCTTGTAACCATGGAAAAAGCATATCTTGTGGTGGATTTCCGCTATGCCATACAGGCAAGGCAGCAGGTATTTCAGGGGATAGAAGTTATTGAGTATGAAAAAAGTTTCAACGATACATTAAATGCTTTATGCCTGGACGAAAAAATATCCGGCCTTGGCATAGAGGGCGATGATATTACATTTTCGGGGTATAAGAGCCTGAAGGAGAGTCTTACAGGAGTCAGCTCCTTCCGTGATTTACAAAACAGGCTGAATGAGATACGAATGATAAAAGATGAAACCGAAATCGAAAAGATTCAAAAAGCCGTTGATATCGCGGACAGGGTTTTCGAGTATATACTGCCGTTTTTAAAGCCCGGTGTTAAGGAGATTGATATCGCCAGTGAGATGGAGTATGAAATGAAGAAGCTGGGGGCTAAGGGCCCGTCCTTTGAAACGATAGTGGCATCGGGGCCGCGTTCAGCACTGCCTCACGGTGTTGCAGGATTGCGCGAACTTAAAAGCGGCGATGCCGTTGTTCTTGATTTTGGCGCCATTTACGAAGGTTACTGCTCAGATATCACCAGGACGGTTTTCATCGGAAAACCATCCGAAGAACTTTTTAAAATATACAATATTGTGCTTAAAGCCCAGCTCGAGGCAATAAACAATGCCAGGACAGGCATGACCGGAAGGGAACTGGACAACCATGCAAGAAACATTATATACGGTGCCGGTTATGAGAAGTGTTTCGGCCATGGTTTGGGGCACGGCGTGGGCGTGGAGATTCATGAGAAACCCTCAGTATCGCCAAGAGGTGATGATATACTGAAAAGCGGCATGGTATTTTCGATAGAACCCGGAATCTATATTGAAGGTACCGGAGGCGTCCGAATTGAGGACCTGGTTCTGCTGACTGATGAAGGGGTGAAGGTGCTTACCGCAGCGAAAAAGGATTTGATTGTATTGTAGTGTATTACGCCTAAAGTTTCCTTGCATTGCACAACATATGCAAGGACTTTTAAAGGCAGGCAATGCCGGAAACAGCTGCTTTGTTTCGGGGCTGATAAACTTCAGCCATTAATATGTTCTTGCCAAAGGCTGTGTTTTCATTTATTATATCAATGGAAGCTTTTGCTTGAAATGCTTATGTTAAACGCAGCATAACATAAATACAGTTAACCATAAGTATACTGTATGGGCGCATAAACAGCGGTATTGCATTTATATGGCGGGTAACCGGCCCAGTTTCTTTGTAATTTTGTAATATGGTATTTTCTAATACGGATTGAGAGGGATGATAAAAAATGATAAGTGCAGGAGAATTCAAAAACGGCGTTACTTTTGAAATGGAGGACCAGGTTTACCAGGTAATTGAATTCCAGCATGTCAAACCGGGTAAGGGTGCTGCCTTTGTACGCACAAAGCTGAAAAACGTTATTTCCGGGGCTACAATTGAGCGTTCGTTCAGCCCCACCGACAAGTTCCCGCGTGCATCCATAAACAGAAGGGATATGCAGTACCTTTACAATGACGGCGGTTTATATTATTTCATGGATGAGGAAACCTTTGAACAGACTCCATTGGATGCAAACAGCATCGGTGATGCACTGAAGTTTGTTAAGGAAAACACCACATGTAAAGTGCTCTTTTACAAGGAACAGGTTATTGGTGTTGAGCCTCCTATGTTTGTTGAGCTCGAGGTAACACATACCGAACCGGGTTTCAAGGGTGATACCGCAACCGGAGCCACAAAGCCGGCAACAGTTGAAACAGGAGCACAGATTAAAGTACCCCTGTTTATCAACCAGGGTGATATTATCCGCATCGACACCCGCACAGGGGAATACATGGAAAGAGTATAACCGGGATATAAGTCCACAGAACCATCTCAGGAAAAACTGAGGTGGTTTTTTTATTGCTTTTTTCCTTTGAGCTAATCCTTAAGTAATATTCGAAACTGACCGTGCATAGAATTTAATCAAAACAGGACAACCTTGTTATAACCCGTATTACCACAGAAAAAGCAAAGGAGGTACGCCATGCAGTCGAAAAACAAGGCAGTAAACCGCATAATTACCGATATAGTTCCCTATCTTCCGGGAAAGGTCAGAAATGCGGTTCTGAACCTGGACACATCCATACTCCAGGAAACTGAAGAAATACGTCTGCGTGCAGGCAAACCCGTAATGCTGACATTATTCAGAAGGGATCTGTTCCTGGCTGGGACAGGTTCTGTACCGGGTAACGCCGGCAATTTTTTAACCCCGACAATGGACGAGCTTTGCGAGATGGTTTTCAGGATATGCGAAAACTCCTATTATGCCTATCAGGAAGATATAAACAAGGGTTTTATTACAATACGCGGAGGGCACCGTATCGGCCTTGTCGGTACCCCGGTTGTGGAGAATGGCAGGATAATTAACATACGAGACATATCATCACTTAATGTGCGTATTGCACGTGAGATCACAGGTTTTGGCGACGGAATTGTAAGAAACATAATCAAAAACAGCAGGGATATTTTCAATACATTAATAATTTCACCGCCGGGCATGGGTAAAACAACGCTTCTCAGGGATATCATACGCACTGTAAGCAGCGGTATTGAAAAAAACTTTGCCGGGCTGAAAGTGGGCGTGGTTGACGAACGCGGTGAGATTGCCGCGTGCTACAGGGGGATTCCGCAGAACGACCTGGGATGCCGTACTGATGTTATTAACGGGATTAATAAGAAAGAAGGAATGGAAATGCTTTTAAGAAGTATGAGCCCGTATGTAATAGCACTGGACGAGCTGGGAAACCCGGATGATGTTTCAACGGTTCTGCAGGTAATAAATGCAGGAGTCCGACTTCTGGCTACCGCCCATGGCTATGATGTTCAGGGATTGAAGGAAAGGCGCGGGTTCCGGGAATTGTTCAACGGGAACTTTTTCGAGCGTTTCGTTGTGATATCTGAAAAGAATGATTCCCAGTATGAAATGAAAGTTACGGATGGTGAAGGAAATGTCCTTGGCGTGGATTGCAAAAGTCGCAGGCAGCCTTTTGGTTTTAGGGAGCTCAGCGATGGCAGGCTTTACCTTTTCCCGAAGTCTTACCGAGAGGATAGAGTATATCCGGGAAATTCAGTCGTTCCTGATGGAACTGGAAAATGAGATCCATTTCATGGGCCGACCGCTGAGACAGGCTTTGCTGCAATATTCCCGGAACAGGAATACACCAATGGCCGGATTCTCGGAACGGGTATATGAAATAAGCGGGACCGGAGACGGTGGAATTGATTCGGCATGGCAGAAAAGTATTGAGGAGTATAAAAACCTCTGGCCTATAGACCGGGAGGAATGGAGCCTTTTATCCCAGATTGGCGAGGTTTTGGGGAAAACAGACAGGGCAAGCCAGAGTTCATTCATGAAAATGATGCGAGAAAAATTCATCGTACAGGAAAGAAAAGCAGAAGAGGACAGAAAGCAAAAGGAAAAACTGTATAAATATTTAGGCATACTCGGAGGGCTTGCAATTGTACTTGTATTGATATGAGGGGATGAATATGAATATAGATTTGATTTTCAAAATAGCGGCAGTCGGAATACTTGTAGCGGTTTTAAACTCTCTGCTTACAAAATCGGGCAGGGAGGAACAGGCGATGATGACCACCCTTGCAGGACTGGTTGTTGTTCTTTTAATGGTTGTAAAAGAGATAGCAAACCTGTTTGATACGGTTAAGGCTCTTTTTGATTTTTAGTTCAAAGGGAGTAATTGAAAATGGAACTGATTAAAATCGGAGTACTGGGAATTACTTCAGTAATCCTGATACTGGTTATAAAAAACCACAGACCCGAAACAGGGATTCAGATATCCCTTGCTTTTGGTGCCATGGTAATGATTTTTCTGGCATCAAGAATAAGAGCGGTTCTGGATTTGATTGGGGTTTATGTTGAAAGGGCTAACATAAGCGGAGTTTATATCACAACACTGCTGAAAATAATCGGCATGGCATATATAACCGAGTTTGCGGCCGAAAGCTGCAGGGACGCGTCACAAAATGCCATTGCTGCCAAAATTGAGCTTGCAGGCAAGATATTAATAATAATAACCGCAATGCCGGTTATTACATCGGTGATGAATGTTATTCTTGATTTGCTTTAAGTGCCGCTATAACGGCCGGAGGGTTATGGGATATGAAAACTTGTTTCCGGATTCTGAAAAAAAAATCATGCAGGGTTGTATTCTGCATCCTGTCTGCCTTAATGCTCCTTACGGTTCCAAATGTATCGAAGGCTGAGGACAGGCCTTCAGTAATGGAGGATATTCTTAAGAACCAGCTTGAAAGCGGCGAAATCAGGAACTTACAGAAAAACCTTGAAAAGAGCATGTCCGGCAAGGCCAGGGAGCTTTTTCCCTATTATTCAACCAGGCAGCTGATGCAGGAACTCATCTCGGGCAATCTCCAGGACAGTATGGAAACCTTGCCCGAAAAAATTTTAAATATTTTCATTGCCGAGATCAAAGGCAATTTAAACCTTGTAATAAAGCTGGTACTGATAGTCTTTTTATCCGCATTTGTTAAAAATCTGCAGGGCTCTTTCAGGGAAAGCTCGGTTGGTGAACTGGCCTATTTTGCATGCTATACCGCGGTGGTTACGATGCTTGCATTGGGTTTTCACAGTGTGCTGGGTTATGCAGAGGAGGTCCTGGATACCATTGACAATATAACGGGTTTTGCAATCCCGTCACTGCTTGCCCTGCTGATATCCAGCGGCAGTATTGTATCGGGAAGCATGCTTCAGCCGCTTTTAATGTTTTCGATCCAGGCTTCTGTCAAAGTGTTCCGGAACGTATTCCTGCCATTGTGCCTTATGTCCGGCATCCTGCATATAGTCAGCGGTCTTTCCGACAGGATAAAAATTTCAGGCATGGCTTCGCTGCTGCGGCAGGTTGTAACGTGGGGCCTGTGCGGAATACTGGCACTTTTTGGTTCGATGGTCGCAATACAGGGAGTATCAGGAGCGGTAATAGACGGAGCCACTGTAAAAACCGCAAAAACCGCAATAAATACTTTAATTCCCGTTGCAGGCAAATATATGGCTGACGCGGCTGATACGATTATAAACTGTGCTCTTGTCATAAAGAATGCCGCAGGTGTTGTTACAATGATTGTTACGCTGGTAATCTGCTGCATTCCCATTGTTAAAATATTCGTTATTGCTTTGATGTACAGGCTTACTGCCGCTGTTATTGAACCATTTGCCGAGGAGCGTTTTTTTGACTGTATTTCAGACATTTCAGACTGCATGAAGGTTGTTCTCGGCATTGTTGGGGCTTCGGTTTTCATGTTTCTGCTTTCGGTCGGGGCACTGCTCGGAGCCGGAGGAATTAGCGGAATGATGCAGTAACGCAGGAAGAGGGATATTATGGCTGAAGTAAAAAGCTGGATACTGAATATTGCGGCTGTCGCGGTCCTGGTGATAGTTCTTGACTTGCTGATGCCGGAGGGGAAAGTCAGAAACTTTACGCAGCTGGTAGCCGGGTTTGTAATTATGTTTGCCATGATAAACCCGGTTTTTAAGCTGATAGACAAGGATATACCGGCGTCCTTTGCCGGATGGCGGGATGAGGTTTATCTTCTGAATAAACGGTTTGAATACTCAAACCATTCCCTTAAGGAGGAACAATCCAGGCAGGTGCTGGAGCTATACCGGAGCATGCTTGTTTCGGACATAAAAAACAGGCTTGAAAATAGCAACAGGATTAAGGAAGCAGAGGTGGATGCCGTGCTGAATGAGAATACTTCCTCGGAAAAATTCGGCGAAATACGCAAGCTCTATATAAATCTCCTGATTGACGGGTCAGCCGGGGCCGGTGGACAAAACCCGGAACAGCTCCGGGAAGCAATACGAAATGAGCTAAAACAGGCGCTTTCTATTGATGAGGATAAAATAGTCATTAATGTCAGTGAAAAGGATTGAGGGGATATTATGTCAAACTGGTTTGAAAAACTGAAAGTTTTTATTCAGGACAAAAAAGGCAGGCGGGGAATTGAAAATTTAGTCATAATCTTAATCCTTGGCGTAATAATTATCATAGTAGCCGGTTCGTTTTTTGAAGATGACGATAAGGCGAAGAAGAAAAATGATGAAGCTGTTGAAGCAATTGCCCTGGTGCAGAATAAGGCTGAAGACGAAATAAGGGAGCTTGAAAAAAGACTTGAACAAATCCTGTCCGAAATAAAGGGTGCAGGAAACGTAAAAGTGATGGTAACGGGGAATTCTGACGGAGAGGTGGTGCATGCGTATAACCATACCGAGGAAAGCGTCCTCAGGGAAGAACAGGACGGAACCCGGGCTCTGGGCAGGGCAGAGGAAATAAGGGTGCAGAAAGAACTGGTCTTTATGGACAGCGGTTCAGGACGTGTTCCTGTTGTAATCCAGAAGAACAAACCTGAAATCAGGGGAGTCCTTGTAGTTGCCGACGGTGCAGACAGCATCAGCGTACGCGGGGATATTTTAAATGCTGTTGAAGCTTTGCTGGGAATACCCAGGCACAGGATCCAGGTTTTAAAGAGAAAATAAATATGCAAAGAAGTGTAGTTGCCTACCGGGTGAAATAAATCAGCATTATGTTAATCAGAAGGACAGTGGTAAAATCCACTGATTAAATAATTAACCAAATAATACAGGGTGGTGTTTGAATGAACAGAAAGCAAGTGATGGTAATTGCCTTGGTTCTTGTAATAATAGCTGCGGGAGTCATTCAGTATATGTATGGCGAAAAAGGTTATTCATCGAGGGAAGACGGTGAAGAACGCCTTGGTGAAGCTGTTTACGTGGATAACATTACAGGCCGGACCGTTAATCTGACCGATGGCACAAACCCGGATGACACCGTAGGTGAAAGCACTGTTGCCGGTACCGGGAATGACTTTTTTACGCAGGCAAGAATTGACAGGGAAACAATAAGGAGCAGGCAGAAGGAGGAGCTGAAAGAACTTACGGGCAGTGGAAACGCCGGGGATGAAGTAAGCTCACAGGCTCAGCAGGAATACCTGGATTTGATAAGGAGGGCTGAAATAGAAGCCACAATCGAGTCACTGATAAAACAGCGCGGTATCGAGGATGTGGTTGTAATTTTCAGTTCCACGGGAACGGTTGACCTGGTTGTAAAAGCAGACAGCCTGTCGCAGAGCGAAACAGCGCAGATTTCCGATATTGTGATGAGGCACGCAGGAGTGGAAATGAAGGATATACATATTAAGAACATGAAATGAAAAATAAACCGGATAAATGCCGAACGGGCAGGTTAAAAACCTGCCCTGAAAACGTATCAAACGCATTCGAAACACAATAAAGCGGTATGCTTTAAACATACCTTTGTAATTACTTTGCAGCCTGAACGGCGTTAAGAGCTTTCATAAGCTGTGACTTTTTTCTGGAGGCTTTGTTCTTATGAATGATATTCTTTGAAGCCGCTTTGTCCAATTTCTTAATTGCCTGTTTCAGAAGCTCTTCCTTGTTATCGCTGTTGGCAGCAAGTGCTTCATAATAACGGCGGATACAGGTTTTCAGTTCAGAACGCTTTGATTTATTGCGCAAGGTTCTGATTCTTCTAATCTTATCCCTTTTTATAGCGGACTTTGTGTTAGCCATTGTTTCACCTCCCAGCAACAACTCAATATAACGGGACCTGTGATACTCATCGTTTGCATGGGCCCCCAAGCCTTATTACAGTTTATATTCACCAACTGTTAACGAAACCTTCATTATCGCAGATTCAAGGCTTCAAAACAGATTAATGGCACAAACAAACCAGTCACATTGTAGTGACACTTAGTTATAATAGCATGAAGATTTATATTTGGCAAGGATTTTTTATGTTAAAAAATATCCGGTGATTCGTATTTGAAAATAATACAGGTACCGGAACTGAATAGTAAATACCAAACTGCAGAGAATATTACTGCAGAGAGTATAAATACCCGGTGCTTCAATAAGCCTTTATCAGAATGCAATTCAGCAAAAAACTGAAACGGAGGTAGCAAAACAAGTATGGAAGAACTATTCATAGAGCAGTTTAACGGAGTCCGTACCGACCTTGCCTTGGAGGTCCATGAGAAAAACCAGGAAAACGTACGCCGCTCCGGAACGGCAGCAACGTACCCGTATGCCGAGGGAGTGGAGGTTACCGAGAACGGTAACGAGGATATCCATGTCACAAGAGTAAGAATTACATCTCCCGCCGGTGAAAAGAATATCGGAAAACCTATGGGAAATTACGTTACACTTGATGTACCGCGGCTGAAAGAGAACGACCGTGACTTATACGAAACCACCTGCCGTGCGGTGGCGTTTGAACTTCAGCAGTTGCTGAAACTCAAGGAAAACGATACTGTCCTTGTGGTCGGCCTCGGAAACTGGAACATTACCCCGGATGCGTTAGGTCCGAAAGTTTCTTCGTACCTGATGGTTACAAGACATTTGCATGAGTATCTTCCAGAGCAGGTAGATGACGGGGTAAGGCCGGTATGTGCAATTGCGCCTGGTGTTCTGGGCTTAACCGGTATTGAAACAAGTGACATTGTGAAAGGGGTGGTGAATGAAGTAAAACCCGCCCTCGTTATTGCAATTGATTCTCTCGCCTCAAGAAAAATGAACCGTATAAATACCACGATACAGATTGCCGATACCGGAATATCACCCGGCTCGGGTGTGGGAAACAAAAGGGCCGAACTTTCGGAAAAAACTCTCGGTGTGCCCGTTATAGCCATAGGCGTTCCTACGGTGGTGGATGCCGCTACAATGGCCAATGACACAATTGAACTTGTCATAGATAATCTCATGGCCCATTCCAAAACAGGGACGGAATTTTACAAAATGCTGAAGGAACTGGATGAAAACGACAAGTATAACCTGATTCGTGAAGTGCTTGAGCCATACGGCGGAAACCTTGTTGTAACGCCAAAAGAGATGGATGAAGTGATAGAACGTGTTTCAAAGGTGGTTGCAAACGGGATAAATCTTGCCCTTCATAAGAATATAGGTTTCAATGATATCGACAGGTATCTGCAGTAGATAAATAATCGGGGCAAATCGCCGATTAGGGCTTTCGTAAATCCAATTTTTATAGTACCATATAGTATTATATCGAATAGCAGCAGCATATTTGATATAGAGATTTTTATACTTAGCTTATGGGGGTCAAATCGTGAACACAAACTTTAATGGAAAAAGGAGCCGCAAGTCAAAGTATATGAACATTAATTCCGGAAATAAAAGATTCCGCATAAAGAACACACCAAGGTTTATTGCCGTAATTCTCGTGGCTCTTTTATGTATTATAGCCGTTTATACCATTCTGGGAGGCGAGTTTCAGGTTGTTAAGGCAGTAATGAATGCAATTGCCCCAACACCTTCTCCCACACCGGTGCCTTCTCCTACGCCGGTACCTGCTACGCCGACGCCGACTCCGTCTCCTACGCCTGCTCCAACACCGCTGCCTGCAGGAAAAGTGCTGAAGGAAGTACTGGTATGCATAGATCCCGGGCACGGAGGGCGTGATCCCGGAACGACATCACCTTATGAAACTACCTTTTATGAAAAGGATATAGTTCTTGATATGAGCTTCAGGCTGAAAGAAAAGCTTGAGGAAGCCGGCGTCAGGGTAATAATGACCCGGGAGGAGGATAAGGAACTTCACAGCTACTGGAAAGAGGATGTATGGGCAAGGCCGAGGATTGCAAATGAAGCAGGAGCAACCTTCTTTATAAGCATACATATCAATGCCTTTGATACGAAACAGAAAAACTGGGATGTTTATAACGGAACCGAAGTCTACCATTACGGGAAAAAGCACGGGGAGTTTACCAGCAAACAGTTTGCCCAGATTATGGGCGAGGAGATAGATGCGGTTACTGATACGAAATATAACGGCACAGTCGTTGCAGATCTGGGTGTGCTGCGCCTGTCCGAAATGCCGGCATTGCTTGTTGAAACAGCATATATTACAAACAAGGAGGACCATGAAAGGCTGAAATCCGATGAATTCAGGGAAAACATGGCCCAGGGCATATTCAACGGTACAATGCGTATCCTTGAAACCATGGGTGCGTACATGGAAGACGGGGTATACAAAATACTGCTGGACGAGTAAATTCTGCGCTTCCTTATAGTTATCGCTTCAGTTTATTTGATTATTAGCAGAAGGGGATATGTATGGATAAAAAAGTTGAAAGGATAAGGGAGCTTGTTGATAAGCTGAATGAAGCAGCCAAAGCATATTACCAGGAAAACCGCGAGATAATGTCCAACTACGAATACGATAAACTGTACGACGAGCTTGAGGCACTCGAAAAGGAAACGGGTATAGTCCTTTCAAACAGCCCTACCATAAAGGTGGGATATGAGCTGCTCAGCAGCCTGCCGAAGGAAGCCCATGAGCAGCCCATGCTTTCCCTGGACAAGACCAAGGAGATACATGTTCTTAAGGAATGGCTGGGCGATAAAAAAGGAATACTTTCGTGGAAACTGGACGGCCTCACCATTGTGCTTACATATGCTGACGGGGAACTTGTAAAGGCGGTAACCCGCGGCAACGGTGAAGTCGGCGAAGTGGTTACGAATAATGCAAGGGTTTTCAGGAACCTGCCCCTTAAAATCTCCCATAAGGGAAATCTTGTACTCAGGGGGGAGGCCGTTATCCGGTACTCCGACTTTGAAAGAATCAACAGGGAGATTGAGGATGTAGATGCAAAATACAAGAACCCGAGGAATTTGTGCAGCGGGTCTGTAAGGCAGCTTAATAACAGGATTACTGCCGAGAGAAATGTTTACTTTTTTGCATTCAGTATTGTAAGGGTTGATGATCCTGGCCTGGACAATTTCAGAAGCGCGCATCTCAAATGGCTTAAAGGCCAGGGGTTTGATGTGGTGGAATATAAAGAAGTGGATTCGGCAAATCTTGAGGATACCGTCAAATGGTTTTCGGAACAGGCAGTCAATACGGATTACCCTGCCGATGGCCTTGTACTGGCATTTGATGATATCGAGTACGGGCGTTCCCTTGGAACCACTGCAAAGTTCCCGAAGGATTCCATTGCCTTCAAGTGGCAGGATGAGGTAAGGGAAACGAAGCTGCTGAAGATTGAATGGAGTGCTTCAAGAACAGGCCTGATAAACCCGATTGCGGTTTTTGAACCAGTTGAACTTGAGGGAACCACGGTGAAAAGAGCCAGTGTCCACAATATCAGCGTCATGGAATCTCTTGGACTCGGAATTGGTGATACAGTGGGCGTCTACAAGGCTAATATGATAATACCGCAGATATCATACAACCTGACCAGGAGCAGGAATGTAAAAATACCTGAAAACTGCCCTGTATGCGGCGGTGAAACCAAAATCCGCCAGGAGAACGGAATAAAATTTCTTTACTGTGTGAACAGTGACTGTCTTGCTAAACAGATAAAATCCCTTACCCATTTTGTAAGCAGGGATGCCATGGGTATTGACGGCTTTTCCGAAGCCACAATTGTTAAATTTGTTGAGAAGGGGTTTATTAAGGATTATGCCGATATCTTCAGGCTGGAGCGGTTCAGGGATGAAATAGTTGAAATGGAAGGGTTCGGAGAAAAGTCCTATAATAATTTGATAGACTCAATTAATAAAGCCCGGAAAACAACTGCAGTACGCCTTCTTTACAGCATGGGCATACCGAATATAGGTCTTTCGAATGCCAAGCGCATCTGCAATTATTTCGGCCATGACTGGGATCTTATCGAGAACGCTACAGCCGAACAGTTAACGAATATTGCCGGTATCGGGGAAATAATGGCAAACGAGTATGTTGCCTTCTTCAGCGTCGAAAAAAACAGGAGACGAATCCAGGAGCTGCTCGGTGAAATAGAGCTTGTGAAGGAGAATATTACGAACGAGGAGAAGATTTTTGAGAATATCCGCTTCGTGGTTACCGGGTCTGTAAATCATTTCAAAAACCGTGCCGAACTGAAAAACGCAATCGAGGAAAGGGGAGGAAAAGTAACAGACTCAGTTACGTCAAGCACCGATTACCTGATAAACAATGACATAAGTTCCACTTCGACAAAAAATAAAAAGGCAAAGGAACTGGGAGTTCCAATAATAACCGAAGAGCAGCTGCTGCAGTGGATTAGCGAAGGTATAAGGCCCGGGAAATAATTTTGTGCAATTTCCACCATTGGCTGGGAAAATTCTCTCTATATATTACATTGTTTAAAAACCGCCCTGTTTTATATAATATACTTGGTCATTCTGTAAAAAGCGTCATATATTATAAATAAAAAAGTTTTTGTGCGGTTATAAACAATATAAAGAGAGAGGAAAAAGTATGAAAAACAGGTACAGTGACTTCGCATTTGACAACAAGGCCGAACGCCTGAGTTTGATGTATACGATACATGCAATTTCCAATCTTTCAAAGGATGAAATAGAGCTGTTGAAAGCATTGAGACAGGATATTTCCCTGCTCGAGAGATACCAGGATGATAAAGTTGAGATCTTCCCGAAAATCAACAGGATACTTGCGAAGTTTAATTTAAGCTCAATACAGGAAGTAATAGATATAGTTGATAATTATAATTTGTTTGAATTATATAATTTTTAGGACAGTTTCTCTCTTTTCTGGTTTCTTTGTTTAGTTTATATCCCATGCCGGACCTGAACGGTCCGGTTTTTTATGTGCTCTGCCGTTACGTTTGCAAGAGCTGCGCAGTTCAGCTCGGGCAAGCCGAAACTCGCAAAAATGCTTATAAAAAATATAGTATGAAGCATTTTTGCTCAAACAGTTGGCTTACTGGTCCTCGCTTCTTTTCGCCCATCTCTAAGCTGCACTACGCTAAAAGTTTCTTCGCATTTGCACGATATCTCCAAACAGTTGACCTGTATAGCTAAGATATCGTGCGAATGCCCGGAAACAGTCGCTGAGATGGGAGATAATGCCAGCTTTTCTACAACGGAATAAACAGGAACTGTCCTTGCCAAGGAAAAGTATTGTATATTAAGCCAAAAATCTTTACAATATAATCATGACATTGTGTCCGCTAAAGTGGTACAGTTCATAATAGTGGTTATGATTCTGAAGTTAAGAGCAAACCGGAATGTACCTGCACATATTATTCATGAAGGGGAGGTTGATGGAATGAAAAAAGCAAAGGGTGTTCTTTTTGTTGTATTCCTCCTTTTCGGCATGATTATTACCATGCAGTTCAGAACGGTTTTATTGGCCCAGCAGCAGAGTACGGGCGGCGAATCCCAGGTGCAGTCGCTGACGGTTGAACTTGAACAGGCCAAAAATGAAGGCATTAAGCTGCTGGAAGAACTTCAGAGGCTGGAAAAGGAAAAGGATGAAATAATGAGGCAGCTCAGTAATGACGGAAACCCGGTGATTAATGAGCTTTTGAACAAAAAAGACGAGCTTCTGCTGGTTAGCGGGCTTACCGATGTTAAGGGCAGCGGCGTGGTTATTACGCTGAATGACGCACCTGCAAGGACAGAAATAGATCCAAGGCAGCTGATTATACATGATATGGATATAGTGCAGATATTGAATATTCTAAGAGCGGCGGGAGCACAGGCAATATCAATAAATGACGAGCGCATTATAACCACAAGCAAGCATTTCTGCGCCGGACCTACAATATTGATTAACCAGAAAAGGTATCCCGTCCCGTATGTTATTAAGGCCATCGGTGATCCTGATGAGCTGTATAATGCGGTTGAACAGAACGAAGCGGTTGTTATTCTGAGAATATATGATATACAGGTGGATATACGCAAGGAATCCGAGATTGTAATACCCGGTTACAAAACATACGGAAGCATTGAAAATATGATATCGGGTTTGGAGGTAGTGGAAAAATGAAGTTTTTTAGGGAAGCAGCCCTTACTGTTGTCTGTCTTGTATTGGGGATAATCATTGCAATGCAGTATAGAAGTGTAAAGGCTAATACTACACTGGCCGTGTATGAACAGCAGCGTGTCAGTGATTTGATAACCGACCTGCTGCGCGAACAGGAGAACAACAAGCAGCTGCAGAAGAGAATAGATGAACTTCAAAAGGATCTTGAAAACCTTCGTACCGGTACCAACACCGAGAATGAGACCATACAGGGTCTGAGAAAAGAGATAGAAAAGCTGGAGATCCTTGCCGGGCTGAAAACCGTAAAGGGTGAGGGCATTATTGTAACGCTTGAAGGAATCGGGAATACCCATGTTGAAGACAGTAATATCCTTGCCGTTCTAAATGAGCTGAAGGCCGCTGATGTACAGGCCCTTGCGGTAAACGACGAAAGAATCATTGCTACAAGCGAGATCAGGCAGGTAGGAAGCTACATGATAGTTAACGGCAGGAAGCTGCTGCCGCCGTTTGCTATAAAAGCCATTGCCGATCCCGAGCAGCTGGAAAAATCTCTTACCGTAATGGCCGGTGTTGTTGACGTACTGAAGTATTATAATATAAAAGTGGACATCAAGAAGGATGACAATATCATAATACCGGCGGTGCGTGATGACGGGACAACTCTGCGCTATGATCTTCTCACCCCGGTTGACTGACGAATAAGCCTGTAATTATTTAATAAAAAAAACTATATATATAGTATTAGGAATTTTAAAGAGCTGTTGAAAGGATGGTTGTTTAAAAACAATAATCCGTTCAGTCTCTTAAGTGCTCTGAATGCGGCTTAAGAGGGGCTCTTTTTTTGTTGGGTAAAAGGGTATGAAGAGAAAGGTTGTTGCAATTCCTTTTATTCTTTCAGTCATTGCGGCGGTTATTCTGTATCATGTCGGTCCGGTTTCGGTTCGGGAGTCCGGGAATAAAACACTTTTTGAGCTCAGCTTCAGCGACCTTGATTTTGAAAATGAAATAGCATCTCTCAGCGAAACAAGTTCCCCTGCAGCTTATATCCATACTTCGGCAAACAGCAGTGATCCGAACCGTATACGGGGCTGGGGCATTGTCCGTGCGAAGGATAACAAAACACCGCAGGCAGATCCTGGAGCGCCCGAGCTTCTGAAAAAGTATAACGGTATTTATATTGCCGACACGGATAAGCCGGTAATCTACCTTACCTTTGACGAGGGGTACGAAGCCGGGTATACCGCGGGGATACTTGACTGCCTGAAAAAACATAATGTCAATGCAATCTTTTTTATCACGGGGCCGTATCTGAACCGGCATGAGGACCTGGTGCGCAGAATGGTTGAGGAAGGCCATGCGGTGGGAAACCATACCGTGGGGCATTTCAGCCTGCCCACCCTCAGTGATGAAAAGATGAAGGAGGAAGTTTCGGAACTGGACAGGGTGTTTTATGAAAAATTCAAAAAGCATATGGTTTTTCTAAGACCGCCGCGGGGCGAATACAGCGAACGTTCCCTGAAAATTACGTCGGAAATGGGTTATATTAACGTATTCTGGAGTTTTGCCTACAAGGACTGGGACAGGAACAGCCAGAAGGGTTGGGAGCATGCCTATAACAATGTAATGCCGAATCTTCACAACGGGGCAATTCTTTTGCTGCATGCAGTCTCCAGTGATAATGCCCAGGCCCTTGATCGCATTATTGGCGATGCAAGGAAAAAGGGGTATGAGTTCGGGGATGTGTTTGACCTTATAAAGATTGCACGGGGTGAAGCTGAATGAGAAGGAGAAAACCGGCTGAAAAGGTCAGAAGGAAAGAGGCTGCAACTGTCAGGGAAAAGGTGGCGAAGATGCTTGAAATACCTGAAGAAGTTGTGTCCGATCGTCCTAAAATTACCACTGTCGGCAGAAAGGAAGTATTTGTTGAAAACTATCGGGGAATTATCGAGTTCACAAACGAAATTGTCAGAATCAATTCCAATTACGGGATAATAACAATAACCGGAAAAAACATGAAAATAAGGGAGATAACGAATGAGGACATTATCATAACAGGGGATATAGATAACATTGATTACGTTGTATGAGCACAGGTAAATCTGATGGCATGCAAAATACTACGCTTTTTTATGGAGGTTTTATGTTCCTTATTCGGTTATGGCATTATTTCAAAGGGTATGTTATTATTATTGTAAGCGGGCTGTCGGTGGAGAGGTTCATCAACATCTGCACCAGAAGGCAGATCCTGCTTTGGGACATTGAAAGGCTGAATGACGCCGCGGTCCTTATGAAAATGAGTATCCGAGGCTTTAGGAATGCCCGTTCGGCTGCAAGAAAATCCAGGTGCAGGGTACGGATTAAAGCCAAAAAAGGTTTGCCATTTCTCATCTGGAAATACAGGAAGAGAAAAGGTTTCATAATCGGCCTGATTGCGTTTGCAGCCCTGATATACCTGATGACATCAATTATCTGGTCCATTGAAATCACCGGTAATTATAACGTGGAAACAGGTCTGCTGATGAAGCAGATTAATGAAATGGGTATATTCAGGGGATCGGCGAAAAGGTCGATAAACCCGAAATATGTAGCCGATATGTTAATGCTGAAAAACAGGGAGCTGTCGTGGGCAGGGGTTGAAATAAAGGGCACGAAACTCCTTATATCGGTCAGGGAGGGGATACAGCCTCCGGCCATGATACCCATGGAACAACCCTGTGATGTGATTGCGTCAAAGGATGGAATAGTTATATCGGTAATGGCCAAAAACGGTTTGGCACTTGTTAAGGAAGGGGATACTGTAAAGAAGGGACAGGTACTTATTTCAGGAGTACTGGAAAGCATACATCCCGAGTTCGGCTCAAAATACGTGCATGCGATGGGAGAGGTCATGGCCCGTACCTGGTATGAAGTGAAAGAAGAGGTGCCCGAAAAGAGAATTATCAGGATAAGAACGGGGCTTGAGTGGAACAGGTACAGTGTTTATTTCCTCGATTTCAGGCTCAGGCTTCCTTCAGGGAGAAATCCGTTCGCGTTGTATGAAACAAGTGTGCTTGACAAGTCCCCTGTAATTATGAACCGCTTCAAGTTCCCATTCGGCCTGATTGTTGAAAAACACCACGAGCTGAAGGAAGAGGAGCAGGCACTTGAAAAGGAGCAGGCAAGGGAATTTGCATATATGATTGCAATGAATAAAATCTCTGAAAAGATGCCCAGGGAAGCTGAAATAGTTGACCGGCAGATGCAGGTTGTTGCTTCGGAGGGCAGGGAATACTTACTGGTTACTGTTGAATGTACCGAAAATATTGCAATACAGCAGGAATTGGAGGGAATTGATGGAATCAGTCATTGAAAAAAACGTAGAGATACCTGATATTGAAACCGAGATGAACCTGTTCGGGCAGTATGATAAAAACATCCGGATTATAGAAGACGCACTGGATGTAAAAATAATAAACAGGGAAAATGAGGTGAAGATATCCGGGTTTGAATCCAGGGTTGAACAGGCCCTGGAAGTAATACACAAACTGTTGGGGCTGATAAAACAGGGAGAAACCATTACGGCGCAGAATGTGAAATACCTTATATCGGTTAACGGGGAACATACGGAGGAAGAAGACGGCCTGCCCCTGGATCTTGTTTGCATTACCCACAGGGGTAAACCAATAAAGTCCAAAACTTACGGCCAGAAGAAGTATATTGAGGCAATAAAAAAGAATACAGTGGTTTTCAGCATTGGACCGGCGGGTACCGGGAAAACCTTTCTTGCAGTTGCCATGGCTGTGAAAGCCTTTCGTGAAAAAACTGTCAGCAGGATAATACTGACGCGTCCTGCGGTGGAAGCAGGCGAAAGACTTGGTTTTCTGCCGGGAGATTTACAGAACAAGGTTGATCCGTATCTCAGGCCCCTGTACGACGCCCTGTACCAGATAATGGGCCCCGAAGCCTACATGACCAATATGGAGAAAGGTATTATTGAGGTAGCGCCTCTGGCTTATATGCGCGGACGTACCCTTGATGATTCTTTTATTATTCTTGACGAGGCCCAGAACACAACACCTGAGCAGATGAAGATGTTTTTAACCAGGATTGGTATAGGCTCTAAGGCCATTATTACAGGAGACATTACCCAGATAGATCTCCCCGGCGACAAGAAGTCGGGACTTATAGAGGTCCAGAAAATACTGAGAGACGTGGAAGGCATCGAGTTTGTTTACCTGAGCGGTCACGATGTTGTCCGCCATGAGCTTGTTCAGCGTATTATCAATGCGTATGAACAGTATGAAAACCGTATGAAATCAAAAGCAAAGAAATGATATACCGGTTTGGTGACGCATGCATGGAAACCATAAAGCTCATGGCAAGGCAAGCCTGTTGATTTACGAAGTGAAAGGCAGGGAGCGATGTGGCGGAGAAAAAAGAAAAAAAGGATAAAAAAAGATTTCAGAAAATCGGGCAAGTCATAAGGAACACCACTTTTCAGCGTATTCTGATAGGCATTGTTTCATTGATCCTGGTCTTTATCATGATTTCGAACGGGGCGGCTCCAAGAAAATACAAGCTGACGCTGGGCATGGCTTCGGGTTTTGACATACGCGCCCCGAGGGACATAGAAAACACGATGAAAACCGAGGAACTTGCCCTTGAGCGGGTAAAGGAGATCCCACCGGTTATAAGGGAACTGGAACAAGCAAACACCCAAATGCTTGGGAATATATATGATTTCTTTGATACTCTCGACAATCTGCGTGCAAGGATAATACCGGTGATTGAAGCCGATACCGGGATGAGTGTTGCCGAGCTTCTGAAGCAGGAAAACGTTAATACGACAATTCCCATCCTGGCAAAAATGCCTGAAGAGCTGCAGAATTATTTGCTGAAGCGGGATTCACAGTCAGATATCAAGCAGCTTAAGGAGCTTCTGATCAAGCAGATTATGCCAAAGCTGTCTTCCACCGTAATTACAGAGGACAACCTGTCTGAGGTTCTTGAGGATTTTATAGGGAAAATCGAAGAAAAAACTCCTTCGGTTGAAATGCAGCAGGTTGCAAGGTATATTCTTTCAGGCGTGCTCATTCCGAACAGTATGGTCGATGAACTGGCAACCCAGGAGCGTATGAACGATTTTATCGAAGCATATAAACTTGAGAATCCTGTAATGATTTATAAGAACGAAAGGTTTATCCGCAAGGAGGACATTATAACCGCCGACAAACTTGACGTTCTGAGAAGACTTGGCATGCTTGACGAGCAGACGGGGCCGGATTACCTGTTTCTTGTTTCGGTATTTTCGGTTCTGCTGATGCTGTGGATTATACTGGCATTATTCCTGAGGCAGTTTTCGAGGAAAACCTTTGAAAGCAGGAACGAACTGCTGCTTATTGCAAGCATTATTGTTCTTACGGTATTTTTAGCCTTTATGACGAAGGAAATAATGCCCGAATACTCTCCGTATATTACGCTCGGGTTCATTGCTCCCGTGCTTATAGCCATATTCCTGAATATTCAGATTGCAGTTGCTGTAAACTTGGTAATAACATTGTCGGTATCGCTGATTTTCAGGGACAACCTGATTTTCATAGTCATGTTTGTAATAAGCGGTACAATAGCTTCATTTCTGTCCGCAAATGCTGATCAGAGAAGGAAAATATCGCTGTCGGGAGTTATCATCGGTGCGGTAAACATCCTTATGGTAGCCTGCATCGGTATTATAGAAAAGAAAGACTGGATTACGATCCTTTACGAAGGAGGGCTTGCTTTTTTAAGCGGCATCCTTTCGGTAATACTTGCAATCGGTATCCTGCCGTTCTTTGAGGGTATCTTTAACATGATAACGCCGCTGAAACTCCTGGAGCTGGCTGATCCAAACCATCCGCTTCTGAAACGGCTGCTGATGGAAGCACCGGGAACATATCACCACAGCCTGATGGTAGGGAACCTGGCAGAAGTAGCGGCAAGGGAGATAGGCGGCAATGCACTGCTGGCAAGGGTTGGTGCATATTTTCATGACGTGGGCAAACTTAAACGGCCGAACTTTTTCAAGGAAAACCAGATGTCCGAGAATCCGCACGACAGGATTACGCCGAATTTAAGCACCCTTGTTATAACATCCCACACAAAGGACGGAGAGCAGCTTGCATTGAAATATAAACTACCGAGGGCCATTCGTGACATTATTGTTCAGCACCACGGTACAACCCTGGTTGCGTATTTTTACCATAAGGCCAAACAGGGTGAAAAAGGGGTCGAGGTTAAGGAAAGCAATTTCAGGTACGAAGGTCCGAAACCACAGTCAAAGGAAGCAGCAGTTGTTCTTCTGGCCGATTCGGTGGAGGCGGCGGTGCGTTCATTGCCCGATAAAACAAAGGGGAAAATAGAGGGCTTGATCAGAAAGATAATTAAGGATAAACTTGATGACGGGCAGCTGGATAACTGTGATTTGACCCTTAATGACATGAATGAGATCGCAAATGCGTTTATGACGGTATTGAGCGGATTTTTCCATGAAAGGACCGAATATCCCGAGCTTGAGAAGAAGACCAGGTTGAGTGAACTTGATAAATATTATGCCGCTGCCGATGAAAACGGGGATAAGGAAAGTGAAAACCGAAATGAAAACGAAAACGGTAATTCAAAACAAACTGAATAGGAGATATCTGCCGGTTAAGGATATAAAGGCGATTATTAATGCGGCTGTCAACGCCGCGATGGAAACCGAGCAGATAGAATATCCTGTGCTTGTGTCGATACTTCTTGCCGAGAATGACGAGATCAGGAGAATAAATTCACAGTACAGGAATAAAGATAGTGTTACCGATGTCCTTTCATTCCCTATGCTGGAAATGGAAGACGGAGTGTTTATTACCGAACCCTGTGAGGCGGCTATGGACCAGGGAAGACTTTTTCTTGGCGATATTGTTATTTCTGTTCCAAGGGCCATTGAGCAGGCCGAAACTTATGGCCATTCAGCCGAAAGGGAACTTGCGTTTCTGGCGGTACACGGTTTGTTGCATTTATTGGGGTACGATCATAATATACCTGAAAAGGAACAGAAAATGATAAAAAGGCAGGAGGAGGTTCTTTCGTCAATAGGCCTGCCCCGCTGAAGTCTGTGATTGGAGATTATTATGAAGAATAAATCACTGAAAGACAGTTTTAAACATGCCGGCCAGGGTATCAGGGAAGCGTTTGCCAATGAAAAGAATTTTAGAATACACTGTTTTGCAGCGCTGTTGGTTGTCATATCAGGAATTGTCTTTAAACTGCCCATACAAAAATGGGTTCTTTTATTCCTGGTAATCGGCTTTGTATTTGTATGCGAACTGGTAAACACCGCGGGCGAAATCCTCGTAGATATGGTTACGAGGGAATATTCGGCAGAAGCAAAGAAAGTCAAGGATATGCTTGCCGGTGCTGTGTTAATATCTGCCGCTGTTGCCTTAATTACAGGCGTCCTGGTGTTTATCGGGCCTGTAATTGATCTTGTCAGGCGTATTTTTTAATTTCGCTGAAGGGGAATGCAATGTTAGATATAAGTTTGGAAGAGATTCTGATAAGGATACCTGTTTTGCTTATAACCGTTACTGTCCATGAGTTGTCCCATGGCTATGCGGCCTGGCTGCTTGGGGATCCTACTGCAAAAAACGAAGGAAGGCTCTCCCTGAATCCTTTGAAACATCTTGATCCTGTGGGCACCATAATGATTATTTTTTCAAGGATTGGCTGGGCAAAGCCGGTGCCTGTCAACCCGGCCTATTTCAAAAACAGAAAAAGGGGCACCATACTTGTGAGCATCGCCGGCCCGCTGTCAAACCTGGTGATGGCATTTGCAGGGGTTTTGCTGTATCTGGTTCTGTTCAGGATTGGGCTTATGGAAGAAAGCATTTTTATGAAATTCCTGCTGTCGTTTTTCATTACGAACATTAGCCTGGCTGTATTCAACCTGCTGCCTGTCCCGCCGCTGGACGGTTCAAGGATACTTTCGGGGGTTTTGCCGGATAAAAGGTATTTTGGTATCATGAAGTATGAAAGATATATAGGCATGGTTTTCTTGCTTGTAGTATTGGTTTTTCCCGATGTTTTAGGCGAGGTTCTGAATTACCTGATTATGCCTGTTTTAAGAGGTATGATCCGGTGTGCTGAATTTGTAATCGGAGTTTTTCTGTGAGGGATGGAATATGGGAAGTGAACTTAAAAGTTCACTGCATGATGCATGCACTATTAAACTGAATAATTTTGAAGGCCCCTTTGACCTGCTTTTCTACCTGATAGAAAAGAACCAGATTGATATTTATGATATTCCGATTGTTGAAATAACCGATCAGTACATGGAATATCTTTTTGCAATGCAGCAGATGGATCTGGAAATAGCCAGTGAATTCCTCGTCATGGCCTCAACATTGCTGCATATCAAGTCCAGGCTTCTTCTGCCCGCAAGAAAGGAAGAGGAACAGGAAGAGGCCGATCCTCGCGAGGAACTGATTATGAAGCTGGTGGAATATAAAAGGGTAAGAGAGCTTGCAGACATTCTGCGGGAAAGGGAGCAAACCTGGAGCAGGGTTTATTACAAGCTCCCGGAGGCTTTGCCGGAATCTGCTTTTGAAGTGATCCTGGATGTATCCCCGCCGCTTCTGAAAGAGTGCTACCAGAGATGCATGCAGAATTATTACGACAGGCAGAATGATGTTACGCAGAAGATGAACAGGATATTGAGGCAGGAGAAGGTTTCGTTAAGGCTTAAAATCAAGGAACTGCTGTCCAGGCTGAAGCGGGGCGTAAGGCTGTGTTTTTCACAAATTTACAATCTGAAGAAAATGTCCCGCATTGAAGTGGCGACAGGGTTCCTCGCTGCGCTCGAAATAGCCAGGATGGGCAGGGCTGCTATTCATCAGAAGGAAGAATTCGGAGAAATATATATAGATCCGAAAATCAAAAGGAAGGGATAGGGCAAATGGATGACCTGAGAGAGATTGAAAGCGTACTCGAAGCGGTTTTGTTTGCAGCGGGAGATTCTGTTTCGCTGGACAAGCTGTCCGAAATTATAGGCCAGGATAAAAAGACAACCGCGAGTATATTGTCGGGGCTGGAAATGAAGTATAAGAACTCAAACAGGGGAATAATGCTCAGGCAGCTGGGAGGCAATTACCAGTTGTGCACAAAACCCGAGTATGATGAATACATAGCATATCTCGGAACAGGAAGGAGAAAGCAGGGACTGTCCCAGGCTGCGTACGAGGTCCTTGCAATCATTGCCTATCACCAGCCTGTAACGAAAGCCCATGTAGAGCATATACGGGGTGTGAATTCCGATAACGTGATTTCAACCCTTATGGAGAAAAATCTTATCTGTGAGGTCGGCAGGCAGGAAGCGCCGGGAAGGCCCAAACTGTACGGTACGACCGAAGAATTCTTGCGGGTGTTCGGATTCAGCTCAATTAATGATTTGCCTCAGCTGGGTATGAATGATATCCAGGTGGTAATGAACGATATGCCTGTCGATTAACATTAAAGGAAGAATATAACATGCAATGGCTGGATAAAATAACCGGGAGGTGAAAAGAATGTACCTTCCGGTTATTTTGGTTCTTGCTGCGATACTTGCGGCAATGCTTTTTATGAGCCTTAGAATATCGGTTGAGTTTACGGCGAAAAGTTCGGGTGTTACTTATACCATCAAGGGAAGCATATTCAAATATATTAGTATAATGGAGGTAAAAAGCGGAACCGGGAGGAAAAGGAGGCATGAAGAAAAATCCGGGAAAAGGCGTGAGAAAATTCTCGATTTGGTAAGAGTTGCAATAGACAGAAAAAACGGAAAGATATTTCACATAGAAAAACTCTCCCTGTCAGGAACCTTTACAACGATGGATGCAGCGGCCGATTCAATTCTTTACGGTACGTTTCTTATATTATGGCAGTTTATATTAATTCTGCTTTCGGCAAACTTTAAGCTCGAGCATCAGAATTACAGCTTTTATCCCGATTTTCACAATAACAGGAACGAACTGATATTCCGGCTGATTCTGCGCGTTGTTATATTTAAGGCTTTATTGCTGATAATAAAATATTATCTGGATTCAAAAACTAAAATTAATAATAGCTGAATAGAATTATCCATTATTGTAAAGGATAAACAAGGATTCAGTTATTAAGGAGGTAACAATATGGGAGCACATCCTATAGATGAACTCATGAAAACTGCCATGGAAAGCATTCGTGATATGGTGGATGTAAATACTATTGTCGGTGATGCAGTCCAGACCGCCGATGATACCGTCATTATTCCGGTTTCACGTGTTGCCTTTGGGTTCGCGGCAGGAGGAGGAGATTACCAGGGACAAACCGATTCAAGATCGGGTTCGGAAAACAGCGGCTTTCCTTTTGCAGGCGGCAGCGGGGCAGGTGTCACAATACATCCGGTAGCCTTCCTGGTTGTAGGCAGGAACAGTACAATCAAGCTGCTTCCGGTAGAACATAATACAACCCTTGATCGAATAATGGATTTCATACCATCGATGATAGATAAAATTTCCCCGCTGATGGCAAACAAGAAGGAGGTTGAGGAAAAAAGCAAAAACGGCAGGGAGGAAAAGAAACAGCAGGAACCTTTTTAAGTTCCTGCTGCTTCCGGTAATATTTTATTATAGATTAATCAGGTTTAGTACACTGAAAGGTGATAAAAACCTACCGATTACTGCTTGTTGTTTACGTCGTACTGAGGATACTGGTTTCCTGTATAGCTTTCAAAAACTTTTTTAACTATATTTCCGCCGATTGTTCCAGCTTCCCTTGAAGTCAAGTCACCGTTGTAACCCTGTTTCAGGTTGATACCTAACTGGCTGGCAATTTCAAATTTCATATTTTCAAAATTGGTTCTGCTTCTGTTATTGCTTCTTGCCATCTTTTTTTCACCTCCTCATTAACTATTATGGCTGAAAGACCGATTTATATGAGTAGTAAGTTATGGTGCAAATGGTTTGAAAAATACAGAATATTCCACAAAACTATTTTATATACTAAAATATATATTCAATTTTTCACAAATATTAAAAAATAACTTATATTTTGCAAGTTTATTTGTCTACTTTGTTGTATTTCAAATTTCAGTGTGATAATATAACATATAGATAATTTTACGTATATTTTTGACATAAGATAAAACTGTAAGGGGTGAGAGTGGTGGTAGGAAAGCTGCTTTTTTCTGGCGAAGGCATTGAAAAAGCGCTTGATGTTGCATGGAAACGTAATGAAGTCATCTCTGAGAACATCGCCAATGTCGATACACCCGGATATAAAAGAAAAGATATACAGTTTGAAGATTATCTCAATTCTGAACTGAAATCAGGCCGTATCAAAAGCAAGTTAAAACTGTCCGGCGGCGGAACCATCAGAGTAGTTACCGACAATGCCAACTACAGCTATCGCCTTGACGGCAACAATGTGGACATTGAAAGAGAAATGGCTGTTATGGCGGAAAACACAATAAGATACTACACTCTTATCAATCGTATTAATGGTCAGTTTAACAAGATAAGGACCATTATAAGGGGGGGCTGATTAAATGGGTTATTTCACAGCGTTGCATGCCAGTGCATCTGCGCTGACTGCACAAAGGCTTAGAATGGATATAATTTCCGAGAATATAGCAAATGTAAATACAACACGTACAGAGGCCGGAACCCCATACCGGAGAAAAACCGTTATATTCGAAGCCCGGAACGGGAATGTTCCGTTTTCTTCCTATTTGACCAGTGCAAGCAAAAAACTAATCGGCAATACAAGCGGTGGTGTCCGTGTATCAGCTATTGTTGAAGACCAGACACCGTTCAGGAGCGTATATGATCCCGGCCATCCCGATGCAGACGAAAACGGGATGGTTCAGATGCCGAATGTCGATATAGTTACCGAGATGATAAATCTGATATCAGCGTCAAGGGCCTATGAAGCAAACATTACATCTATTGACACGACCAAATCCATGGCATTGAAAGCATTGGAAATAGGCGGTTGAGAAAGAACGGCCTGTTAAGATGTTAATGCAAAGGAGAGATTGAAGGATGAGTGTTGCGAGAATATCGCCGGTTATGGATAACATTTCTGTACAGGGCGCGTTAAACAAGGTGCAGGAGAAAGAAAACATCAGCTTTAAGGATGTGCTTTTAAGGGAGTTATACAATGTAAGTGAACTTGAAAAGACAGCCGATGCCATTACCACAGATTTTATCTCAGGCAAAACCGATAATATTCACTCGGTTCTGATCGCGGCCGAGAAGGCTTCTATCGCATTACAGTTACTGGTAGAAATAAGAGACAAGGTAATTGATGCGTATAATGAAATAATGAGAATGCAGGTTTAATATCATAAATTCATGGTATTAACAAAAGAAGAAGCCGCTCTGGGGGGAAAGGGAAATGCCGGAAGGGTTAATGAAACTGTGGAATAAGATTAAGGATTACTGGAATGATCTGGAGAAAAGTCAAAAAACCCGTTTGTACATAACAGCAGGAGTAATACTTGCAGCAATAGTCACAACACTGTTTTTCGTATTAAGAACCACTTACGTGCCGCTCCTTGAAAGCGGAAACGAGTACGATGTAAAAGCCATCGTGGAGTATCTTGATTCAAAAGGGATAAGATACAGGAAGAGCAGCAGCCAGATATATGTTGACAGCAGAAAGAAGCAGGACATTGAGTTTGATCTTGCAAGCGAGGTCGGGCTTATAAGTCCTGATGTTATTTTCGACCAGAGCTGGTCAAAGCTGTCCCTTACGGTTACCGAGGAAGACAAGGAAAAGCTGTGGAGGCAGTTCGAACAGAACAACCTCGTTTACAAGCTGAAAAAATTCGAGAATGTAATCGATGCATCAGTTCAGTTTACAAAACCCGAAAAGACATACTGGGCATACAGGAATGAGTCTGAAAACAAAGGCTCAGCTTTTGTGGCACTGAAAACAAAAGCACCGCTGACACCCGAACAGGCCGATGCAGCTGCCCGGGTAGTAGCTGCTTCAATCGGTATTCCAAAAGAAAACATAACCCTTGTTGACGAATTCTTAAATCCTATAATTCTCACGCAGAACGATTCATCGGTAAGCCTTGCAAACACGCAGGAAGAAATGAGGCGTAACCGTGAGCTCGAGCTGGAGCAGAAGGTTTACAGGCACTTCAAAGTTGGTATTGCCCAAAATGCCCATTTTGATACAATGAGTGTTACCGTCAGTGCCAAGCTTGACTTTGATACATTGAACAGCACCGAAATACAGTATTCAGCCCCTGACAGCGAAGGAGAGGGATTTATCAGATCCCAGGAAACCTTGGAGGAAAAAATGGAAGGCCGCCAAAGCGGAAATGCCCCCGGGCTGGATACAAATCCGGGAACAGCAACCTACCAGGTAGGTTCGGGAGGCGATTCGTCCTATAAAAAGGAACATAATCTTGAAGAACGCCTGTTTAATGAAAAACAGATTGAAAGCAGGAAGGCTTTGGGGAAACTGATTCCGGAAGAGACAAGAGCTTCAATCACGCTTTGGTATGGACACAGGGTTGAAACCGCCGATGCGCTTACAAGCGAGTATATAGAGCAGATTAAGCAGGATGCCGGGTATGCAATGGGAATACCCACCGCCAATATTTCTGTAAGCATACAGAAACTTGCTCCCGAAGTAGTTGCTGATATTGGACCATCCAGGTTCAGCAGTTTTCTTGAAAGATACGGTCTTTACATATTGATGGCAGTTCTCCTTGGAGTTATGGTTGTTCTTATGATACCGAGAGGAAGAAAACTTGAGGAGGAACTTCCCGAGGCTCTTGGCGAGGCTGCACTGGCCGGAACACAGTTAACCGTATCCGATGCTGCTAAGCAGAAACTGCCGGATATAGAGCTTGAAGAAAAGGATGAGTTTAAACTGCAAATCAAGAAGTTTGTGGAGAAAAGACCTGATGCAGTTGCTCAGCTGCTGAGAAACTGGCTTGCTGAAGATTGGGAATAGTAAGAGGTGAAATTAATGGCGGTTGGAACTGGTACCAGGGACTACTCAGGACGGGAAAAGGCTGCTATGCTGCTGATAACCTTGGGCCCGGAGTTGTCCTCGAAGATTTTCAAGCATCTTAAAGAGGATGAGATTGAGCAGTTGACCCTGGAAATTGCAAATATACGAAGTGTTTCCCCGCAGGATAAGGAGAAGGTACTTGAAGAGTTTTACCAGATTTGCCTTGCCCAGGAGTATATTGCTGAAGGCGGCATAGGGTATGCAAAGGATATTCTTGAAAAAGCCCTGGGAACCGAAAAGGCAATGGAGATTATTAACAAACTTACCGTTTCATTGCAGGTAAGGCCTTTTGATTTTGTAAGAAAAGCCGATCCTTCCCAGGTTCTTAACTTTATTCAAAGCGAACATCCCCAGACAATTGCCCTGATACTGGCATATTTGAAGCCACAGCAGGCAGCTGCGGTACTTTCTGCGCTGCCGCAGGAAAAACAGGCTGATGTGGCAAAGCGTATTGCACAGATGGACAGAACGTCGCCCGAGATAATCAAGGAAGTGGAAAGGATACTTGAAAAGAAGCTGTCATCACTGGTAACCGAAGACTATACTGCAACGGGCGGCCTGCAGGCAATTGTTGACATACTGAACTCCGTGGATCGCGGTACCGAAAAATACATTTTAGAGACACTGGAAATTGAAGATTCCGATCTTGCAGAAGAAATACGGAAAAGAATGTTTGTATTCGACGACATACTGCAGCTTGACAACCGCTCGATACAGCGCTTCCTGCGTGAGGTGGACAACTACCAGCTGGCTGTTGCACTGAAGGGAGCAACCGAGGAAGTTCAGAACGTTATTTTCAGCAATATGTCGAAGCGTTTGGCTGAAATGATCAGGGAAGACATAGAATTTATGGGACCTGTGCGGCTTAAGGACGTTGAAGAGGCACAGCAGAAGATTGTAAACGTAATACGTAAACTTGAAGATGCCGGTGAAATCATTATTTCAAGAGGCGGAGGAGACGAAATAATTGTTTAACGGATACGGCAGTAATGTGTTAAAAAATTACCAGGTTAATATGGGAAGACCCTACCAGGTGAAAATAAAACCAAGGCAGGAGGGTGTACCTGCCGAAAACGAAAAAAAGGAAGCTGCGCCGGAGAAAAAGGAGACGGCTGACGATATCCTGGAAAATGCCCGGAAGGAAGCGGAAAGAATAATTAATGAAGCCAGGATTAATGCCGAGGCAATACTTGAGTCTGCACATGAAAAGGTGGCTGAACAGGCCAGGGAGGCAGAGCGGGCTGCTAAGGAAGAGGGTTATAGACACGGAGAGGCTCTTGCGAGACAGCACTACCAGAATTTGATAGCAGAAGCAGAGGAATTGAGGCAGAAGGCCAAAGAGATATATGACAATACTATTTCCGGGCTCGAAAGTGAAATTGTTGAGCTAATAATCCAAATAGCGAAAAAGGTTGTCGGAACCGAGCTTTCTCAGAACAGGGATGTAATACTCGGTTTAATCCGTACCGCGCTGTCAGCGGTATCATCCGCCGAGAAAATAACAATTTGCGTATGTGCCGACGATTACGATTATGTCATTGAGAATAAGGACAGGGTTCTCGAAGGAGTCAAGGGCATACGCGATTTTGAGATTAAAAAGGACAACTCGTTAAAAAAAGGCGAATGCATCATAGACACTGGTTTCGGAACTGTGGACAGCAGCCTGGAAACCCAGCTTCAGGCAGTGGAAAATACACTGAGGGAACTGCTTGGAGGTTTTGACACCGAGGACACAGCCATTACAACAGAAGAAAAGGAATAAATAAAAACCGGAGATACATATGAGAGTTGAAATAAACCTGGATAAATACAGGAAGGCAATTTCGGACAAAAACTTTGTATGTCTTAAAGGCCAGGTCACAAAGGTTGTAGGATTAACAATTGAATCCTCAGGTCCCGAAACACGGGTCGGCGAACTGTGCCGCATTGTTAATCAGAGAACAGATCGGGAAGTCCTTGCGGAAGTGGTTGGATTCCGCGATAAACACGTTCTTTTGATGCCCCTCGGGGAAATGACCGGAATAGGCCCGGGTAATCTTGTAATTGCAACGGGTACCGAGTTCAGGGTCAGGGTGGGTCCGGGCCTTCTTGGAAGAGTATTGGACGGTCTTGGAAATCCAATTGACGGAAAAGGGAATATTCAGGCAGACGGTTTTTATCCCGTTGAAAATGTACCTCCCCATCCGCTGAAGCGGCCAAGGATTAACCAGGTGCTGCCTCTCGGAGTAAAGTGCATAGACAGCATGCTGACACTGGGCAGGGGTCAAAGGCTTGGTATCTTTGCAGGCAGCGGCGTCGGGAAGAGCACATTGATCGGAATGATAGCAAGAAACACCAAGGCAGATATTATTGTTATAGGACTGATTGGCGAACGCGGCCGCGAGGTAAGGGACTTCCTCGAAAGAGATCTTACCGATGAGGGGTTGAAGCGCTCTGTCGTTGTTGTTGCAACATCGGACCAGCCCGCATTAATAAGAAAAAAAGGTGCGATGGTGGCAACAGCCATTGCGGAGTACTTCCGCGACTGCGGCAAGGATGTCCTTTTGCTTATGGACTCATTAACCCGTTTCTCAATGGCTCAGCGTGAAATAGGCCTTTCTATCGGCGAGCCGCCCGTTTCGAGAGGATATACCCCTTCTGTTTTTTCGGTGATGCCCAAACTGCTGGAACGTTCAGGAACTTCCGACAAAGGTTCAATAACGGGTCTTTATACAGTTCTTGTTGACGGTGATGATATGACCGAACCGGTAACCGATACGGCAAGAAGCATTCTTGACGGGCACGTAGTTCTATCCAGGCAGATGGCGCATAAAAATCACTATCCTGCCATTGATGTACTGGAGAGCATCAGCCGTGTCATGACCGACATTGTAACCGATGAGCATAAGATGATAGCGGCGGAGATCCGGAAAAACCTTGCCGTGTACAGGGAGGCTGAGGACCTTATAAACGTGGGCGCATATGTGAAAGGGAGCAATCCTGACATAGACAGGGCAATTTCGGTTATCGGAAGCATCAACGAATTTCTGACACAGGATATATACGAGAAGTTCGATTTTGAAGAAACCCTTGAGCTTATGAAAAAAGCACTGGAGGGTAAAGGCTGATGGCCCGGTTTAAGTTTCAGCTTCAATCATTCCTGAACCTGAAAAAACAGCTGGAAAAGAACATAAAAAATGAGCTTGGTATTGCAATTCAGAGGTATCAGCACGAGCTTACAGTGCTGTCGGAGATCAGGCAGGAAAAGGAGAGCCAGCACGAGGAGTTCAGAAAAGAGGGAATGACGGCAACCACGGCATTTAGACTGAAGGAGAGACTGCAATATATAAAAGTCATGGAAAATAAGGAAAGAGTGCAGGTTGACAGGGTTAATGAAGAAAAAGAAAATGTCGATAAAATTAGAAAAAGATTGATTGAAATAATGAAGGAGAAAAAGATTCTTGAAAAACTTAGAGAAAGAAAGCTGACCGAGTTCAGAAAAGAACAGGAGAAGAAACAGCAGCTGATTGTTGACGAAATTGTTTGCTTTAATGAAACAGTAACACCGCAAAATAAACCATAGGAGATTCATAATGGCTCAGAACGTTAGATCAATAGCACCCAAATTGAAAGAAAAGAGTAAAAAGGAAATTAAGTCCGGGATACTGGACAGTCTTCTGACCATCCTGGTGTCAATACTTATCGTTCTTGTTATTTTCGGAGGTGCTTTTTATTATCTTCTGAAAAATGATATAGGCGGGCTCGGAGAATACTTCAGGCCAAGCATTGAAAGAATACCTGTATTGAAACTCGCTCTGCCGCCGCTTCCCGAAACCGAAGATCCCTATGATCCAAAGCACCTTACCCAGAAAGAGCTTCTTACAAAATATAATGAGCTGCGAGCAATAAACAGGGAACTGACTGAACAGCTCGAGGATGCCAATAAACGCATTGCCGACCTGGAAGCCGAAAAAAGCAGGTGGAGTTCCATGGCGGGGGAAGGCCAGGTAATACTTGAGAAAAATGAAGAAACGCTGAAACAGGTTATTGAGAAGATGGAGCAGCTCGACAATGACAGGAAGGAATTTGACAGGCTCGTAGCAATGGGAGATGAAGGAGCCTTTGCAAGGTATTATGAAAAAGTCGATCCCGAAAATGCAAAGGAACTGTACAGTGAAATCGTTCAGAAAGAAGCCGTAAAGGAAAACTACAAGGATCTTGCCAAGTCCTATACCGAAATGGAACCTGCCAATGCTGCAGCTATCCTGACAGAGCTTGGAAGGGAAGACATGGAGCTCGTGGTTAACCTGATAGAAGCGATGAAAAATAATGAAAAGGCAGAGATCATTGAAAACATGGATCCCAGGTTTGCAGCCGAACTGATGAAAAGTATAGCCGACAGGAAGTTTGCAGAATAACCACCTTATAATGGCCTTCATTAGCGCCGATTCGGCGTTTTTATGGAGAATACGGAATTTCACTGAAAGGAGGTGGTGAGGTATGGCGGTGAGCGTAAACGGTCTTTTCTTGTCCGCGAACTACACTCAGAATGAGGCAAGGTCAACCCGTGAAAAAACAGATCCAGGCATCGGTTTTGAAGGTTACCTGAAAAAGAGCCTCAGCCTTGGGGAAATGATCCATGACAGGAAGGAGAATGTTGCACCTGTGAAATTACAGAGGAACAGGCGCAGCATGAATATTGCAAAAACCGTTCCTGGTAACGTCAGGGCAAACAGCGCAGCCATGAAGGATAATCCGAAGCGGTTGGAGGAGCTTTCTGCATCCGATGCCGTGCATGACAGAAAGCGGCCCAAAAATGCTTTATACCTGATTGATGAAGTTATCGCAGCCCTTCAAAAACTGGGCGTACTGCTTGAAAGCGCTGAACCTGCCGGAGAAAATGCAGCCGGTATTGCATTTTCTGATGAGATTGAATCAGTTATTTCACAGTCGGTCAGCATGCTGCTTGAAATAGCCGGTTGCACCGACGGGAAGGTCAGCGAGCTTGCCGGTGAGCTTGCCATGAAACTGAACCAGATGCTTGAAAACGGTCTGCCAGGAGTGATTCCTGGAGAACTCATTTCCGAAAGCACCGCAGGTTTTTCAGAACTTGTCGGCAGGATGCTGCGTGAAGCCGAAAGTATTAAGTCTGAACTCGGTCTTGAAAACGCCGGAGAAGGTATTGAGCCCGAAACCTTTGCCGGGAATGAATCTCCGGACGAAATCGGCACGCAGGACTTGCAGCAGAAGGAAACCGGCGGAACAGGCCAGAATGGCCGTCAAAGGCTGAGAGCCGAAGACCGGCCGAAGGACGATGGCAAAGGCAGCACAACGGCAGATGAAATGGTCAGTGTTTTGGGCAGGCGGAATATCGGCAATGCAAATCTGCGAGGCGATATTGACCGGTTTATGCAGGACTATACGGTCGAAAGCACGCAGGCAGGCGGGACTGATTATTCGGGACCCGTAAGAACAGCAATTATTGCAAAGACCGACATATTGGCCCAGGTTGCGGAAAAGGTCCGGGTACTTGCCGGTTCCGACCGTTCTGAAATGATAATCCAGTTGAAACCCGAAAGTCTTGGCAGGATTCAGCTGCAGGTTATACACGAACGGGGCGAAATAGTAGCTAAGTTCCTGGCAGAGAACGAACAGGTTAAGGCAATTCTTGAAAGCAATATGCAGTATCTGAGGGATTCGCTGGAACAGAGCGGTGTTGACATCCAAAGCCTGTCGGTATCGGTAGGGCAGCACGGTCACAGCGATGACACGGAAAGTTACGAGAGCAGGTTTATGCAGTCCCGACCGCAGGGATTATACATTGAAGACCTGCCGGAAGCGGACGGTATAAGCAGCACTTACAGTTACACCGGACTTGAAGGTGATTTGTACTCGTTCATGGGAACTGAAATCAACCTTATTGCGTAAGGAGGGATACTATGCCTGAAGTGAGCCCGGTAAAGCAGATGACAATTGAAGAAATAATCAACTCCAAGGACACCGGGAGGAATGTGTCTAATGAATTGGGCAAGGATGAGTTTTTCAAGCTCCTTATCACGCAGCTTCGGTACCAGAATCCGCTGGAACCCATGGACGACAGGGATTTTATAGCGCAAATAGCCCAGTTCAGTGCGCTTGAACAGATGCAGAATCTGAATCACTCTTTTTCATATTCCATGGGCTTTTCGCTGCTGGGGAAATATATTACTGCTGCAATTACGGATGATAAGACCGGGGAAACCCGTTATATATCCGGCGAGGTTTCATCGGTGCATTCCCAGTCGGGTAAGGTATACCTTGTGGTGAATGATTTTGATGTGCCTTTGGACAACATTGCTTACGTATCCGAAAAATCAGCTGATTATAAGAGCGCCGACCTCGAGAAATACAACAGCCTGATAGGTTTGCTCAGCACTGTGGAGACAACCCTGGCTGAAGATGAGTCCCTATACAAAATAGAAGGGATAGTCGCAAGAATCGAGAAGAGACAGGACGGCATTTATGCTACTCTTGACGAGGTAATACTCAGCGTGAACGATATTGACAGGGGAGCATTTGAAAGTGTTGAAGCATTCATTGAAGGTATGAGAGGCATGCAGATCACATTTACCGCGAAGGATGCATTCACCGGGCAGAAAATAAGGCTTGAAGGTGTGCTCAGGGACGGCGTGAAGGATGAAGAACGGGATTGCTACCATGTAATATTGGATAACGTACAGGTTCCAGTTGGAGACATTGTTTCAACCCAGAAGGTGGACCTCGTCTCTACCGAACAGCAGTTGTTGAGGCAGATTCTTGAGACATTGAAATCGCTTGAGACGAAACTTCCGGGCGAAACAGCCGGGATAGGGGAGAATACCGAAACACCTGAAACCGAAGAGCCGGAAACACCGGATAGCGAAGCAACTGATATCGAAGCCGGTGCAGAAGAACCCGACGGAACCGACACCGAAACAGGTGACGGTGAACCTGGCGAAGCAGCAGAAACAGGAGGGACCGGTTCATGATTTATAACAACAGACCTATTCAGTCCATACCTTCCCTTACACCCACCAGTGAAGTTCAGAAAAGACCAAACGTGCAGGGTGCCGGTACTTTCCAGGATATTCTGAACGAGAAGCTGAAAGGTGATATCAAAATTTCAAAGCATGCACAAATGCGCATGCAAATGAGAAATGTAACCCTCACCGAAGCGCAGCGTGAGAAACTTGCCAGGGCAGTGGATAAAGCCGATGCCAAAGGTGTCAGGGATACGCTGGTTGTTATGGACAGAATGGCCTTTGTTGTAAACGTGAAGAACAGAACTGTTATAACAGCCCTAAACAGCAGCGAAATGAAGGAAAATGTATTCACAAACATTGACGGAGCTGTATTTGCCGACTGAAAAGGCAGCCTGCAATGATTAACTTTATACAGTCAAAAAACCGATATATTGAATAAGGGTTTATTCAGCCGGACCCGCCAGGGAGGCTGACCGTTTCGGAACGATTGAAGAAACGGAAACCTTAGGAGGGGATTTATATGATGCGTTCGATGTTTTCAAGCGTTTCAGGCTTGAGATCTCATCAGACCAAGATGGACGTAATCGGCAATAACATTGCCAACGTAAATACAATTGGATTTAAGGCCAGCAGGACCACTTTTGCCGAGATATTCGCGCAGACAGTGTCCGGAGCAGGCGCTCCCGACCCAAATACCGGACGTGGAGGAACCAACCCCGTTCAGATTGGTCTTGGTATGAATGTAAATTCGGTAGATACCCTGATGACACGCGGCAGCCTGCAGCGTACGGACAATCCTACCGATTTGTCAATTGAAGGCGAAGGCTTCTTTATTGTGCGAAATGGAAATGAAGGTATAAACATGTTTACCCGTGCAGGGAATTTTGCCATCGACAGGATGGGGAACCTGGTTACGGCACAGGGACTGAACCTGCTGGGTTGGCAGAAATACAGCGTAGACAACAGCGGAAACTATATATTTGACACACAGGAGGAGCTTAGGCCGTTGAACCTTTACGAGGACGAATACAACCTGAACAAGCGTGTACTGGCAGCCCAGTCCACGAGCAAGGCGGTTCTGGCCGGAAACCTGGACGCCACAAAGATACCTGTCGGTGAAAACCTTAACCAAATCAGGGACTCTGTGGGTTCGGACGGTATTCCCGATGTCGATGACAGCAATGTCGATCCTCACTTCATAGTTCCGTTGACCGTTTATGACGCCCTGGGAAATGAATACAAGCTGAATATCAGCTTCTGGAAAAACTATGTCGGCGAGGTGGACGGTTCAACGGTAACAACATGGTATTATGCCGTAAGTGCCGGAGATTCGCAAACCTCATTGAATGATGCGGCAACGGGATTCATAATGTTTGACAGCAAGGGAAGAATATTGACGAACGACGATGAATACAATGTAAGGCCGATGATCGAACTTACACCCGGTTCTGAAGTGGGGTCAGATGCATTTACCTTCGAACTGAACTTTGAAAAACTTACAATGTATGCCAGCGACAGCTCGGTGAAACCAACCCAGGTGGACGGCTATCCTCCGGGAACACTGGAATATTTCAGCATAGGTTCCGACGGTGTTATTACCGGTGTTTACAGCAACGGCAGGCAGCAGCCTCTTGGCATGGTGGCGCTGGCGGTTTTTGACAACCCTGCCGGCCTGCAGAAATCAGGAAACAACCTGTTTGTTCCTACCACGAACTCAGGTGATTTTGCCAGGGCGTACAAACCCGGTACCGAGGGTGCGGGTAGCCTGAACCCGGGAACACTGGAGATGTCGAATGTGGACCTTGCCCAGCAGTTTACCGAAATGATTGTAACCCAGCGCGGCTTCCAGGCAAACAGCAGGGTAATAACAGCCTCAGATGAAATACTTCAGGAACTGGCTAATATGAAGAGATAATTTTACTTAAACGGGATGGCGGAAGCCGGTAAATGCAATTTCCGGTTTCCGCCGGGGCCCAATCGGTTTATACGGGGCTGGTGGTTGATATGATAGAAGTAACAAGGCTGAACAATAAACTATTTGTGCTTAACTGCGAGCTGATAGAGACTGTTGAGGCAACTCCCGATACCATTATTACGTTAACCAACGGAAAGAAATACGTTGTTGCTGAAAAGGTTGAAGATATTGTCGAAAAAGTGATAGAATATAAGAGAAAAATACTCTGTCGTATCGAAGAGTAATTCTATAAGGGGTGTAACAGATTGGAAAGAAAAGGAACATACACAATTCTGTTGTCAATAATCGCTGTGTTATCCCTGGCATTGGCAGTGCTCGTGGTATTTCTTTTTATCTCGTACCCGAGCAGGGAAAAGGATAACAGGCTTATCCAGACCGATAACCCTATCACAGAGCGGGTTGTTCCCGATGAAGAAATGGGAGAGTTCAAGCTGTTCGACGGCCAGGAAAAGCTGTTTGCTCTGAAGGATGAACCCGACCGCGCCGATTCAATCGTACTGGTGTCGGTTTCAATAAAGTATGATACCGGAGTGAAACGCAGGGATGAGGAAAAAATAGTCAATCTGATTACACTATACAAGAGCGAACTTGAGCAGGCTGTTGGAGATTATTTCGCAAATATGACCTACACCGAGGCAAAGGACATCGAGACCCGCTATAAGGCAAGAGACGACCTTTTGCAAATCTTTAACAGCATACTCAACGAGAATAAAGAGTCAAAGCAGAAGATAGTTTACAGGGTCACTTTGAATATGCTTCCGCAATAGCGGTGATGCAAGGGGGGTAATGATTTGGGAGACATACTGTCCCAAACCGAAATTGATGATTTGCTTGCCCAGTTGAGTGCGGGGGAATTGAATGCCAATGAACTTAAATCCAGCACGAGCGAAAAGAAGATAAAGAACCACGATTTCAAAAGGCCGAGCAAGTTTGCAAAGGATCACCTGCGCACATTGCAGATTATCCAGGAAAACTATGCAAGGCTGGTAACCAACTTCCTCTCGGGCTATTTAAGGACATTGGTTCAGATAGATTTAATATCGATGGAAGCCGTTCAGTATTCTGAATTTTCAAATTCCATAGCCAACCCGGCGGTCCTGGCGATTGTAAACTTTAATCCGCTGCCGGGCAGTGTTATATTTGATTTATCCCCTTCCATTGCCTATGCATTGATAGAAAGGATGCTTGGCGGAAAAGGCGGGGGAAGAATGAAAAAAGTCCGGGGATTTACAGAGATTGAAATTGCGATACTTATGCGTACGATATCGCAGATGCTCACATATATGCGAGAGCCTTGGGAAAACGTGGTGGAGGTAAAACCTTCACTGAATGCAATTGAAACCAATGCACAGTTTGTTCAGATAGTGAACCCGACAGAAATGGTTGCACTTGCAACGTTCCAGGCAAAAATCGGGGAAGTTGAAGGCCTTATGAATTTCTGCATACCGCACATGGTACTTGAGCCTGTAATGGACAAGCTGAGCACGAAGATATGGTTTTCAATGATCGAAAAAGGTGCAGATGAAGAGACCCAGAAGGCCATCGAGAGTAAGGTGGCTGAAACCGAGGTTCCGTTAATTGCAGTTCTCGGAAAGGCAACCCTTTTGGTATCGGAATTTCTGGAATTGCAGGCGGGTGATGTACTGCAGCTGGATACAGCAGTGGACGGAGATATTCAGGTTATGGTTGGTTCTTTGCATAAATTTAACGGAAAACCCGGAGTCAGAAATAAAAAAGCTGCAATTAAGGTGACCGAGGTTATCAGAAGGGAGGATGAATAAATGGATGATATGCTTTCTCAGGCTGAAATTGACGCTCTGTTAAGCGGCAGCTTTAACCCGGATGATGGAAACAATGACGACAGTCAGGAAATTGTTGTGACCGATGTTCTTACGGCAGAGGAAATTGATGCTTTGGGCGAAATCGGAAATATCAGCATGGGTACTTCTGCAACTACCCTTTATATGCTGCTGGGACATAAGGTAACAATAACAACTCCCAAAGTATCTGTTATGAAATGGGAGGATCTTTCAAAGCAATATCCCGAACCATATGTTGCTGTTAAGATAAAGTTTACAAACGGTATTATGGGGGATAACCTCCTGATAATAAGAGAACCTGATGTAAAAATTATAACTGATTTGATGATGGGTGGTTCCGGAACGATTGATGAAAAAACAGAGATAACGGAATTGCACCTCAGTGCAATCAGTGAGGCCATGAATCAGATGGTAGGATCGGCAGCCACATCATTGTCATCAATGTTTCATAAGAGAGTGGAGATCTCGCCGCCTGAATCACTGCTTGTTCATTTTGCCGAAGATATCGACAAGATAAGGTTTGACAGGAAGAAGGAAGTTGTGGTTGTAGGTTTCACGCTGAAGGTGGGAAAATTGATTGACAGTTCGATGATGCAGCTGCTTCCTATTGACTTTGCAAAGGAAATGGTTTACAACCTGATTGATACACAGATAAAACCTGAAACCCGTGAGAAACCGGAAGCAGAACCTGAACCCAAACCTTCGGCCGAGTCCCGGGTTCAACAGGAAAAACAGGCTGTAAGTCAGCAGAATATTCCGCAGCAGGAAGTGTACGATTATTCATATACACCGAATACGCGACCGCCTGCACATCATGAACCTCCGGTTAATGTAAGGCCTGCGGAGTTTCAGTCCTTTGATTCGGGTTCGAATGTATTGGGCTCACAAAATATAAACCTGTTAATGGATGTGCCCCTTCAGATTACCGTTGAACTGGGAAGGACATCAAAGAAAATAAAGGAAATACTCGAGTTCGGACAAGGATCCATTATTGAACTTGACAAACTTTCAGGCGAGCCGGTGGATATACTGGTAAACGGAAAAAATATTGCAAAAGGTGAAGTAGTTGTAATCGATGAAAGTTTTGGTGTACGGATTACCGATATCATTCATCCGTCAAAAAGGCTATAATAATAAATAATCCTTTAATAAAACTTAAACTTATGTTTAGGTTTATTGAATAAAAACTGACTGTTTATATGATTGCAAGGAGAGGATTAATGATATGGCGAATATACTGATCGTAGATGATGCAGCATTTATGAGAATGATGATTAAGGATATTCTTGTGAAGAATGGCTATACAGTAGTTGGGGAAGCTGAGAACGGTCTTAAGGCTGTGGAAAAATTCAAGGAGCTTAATCCCGATTTGGTGATAATGGATATAACAATGCCTGAAATGGACGGGATTCAAGCCGTCAGGCAGATTAAGGAAGTAAAATCCGATGCCAAGATTATCATGTGTTCGGCTATGGGCCAGCAGGCAATGGTTATTGAATCAATACAGGCAGGTGCCCGCGATTTCATCGTTAAACCATTTCAGGCCGACAGGGTCCTGGAGGCCGTTAAAAAAGTGGTTGGATAGGATAAGTTGAAATGACAGGTTTGTTGAAATGGTCATCAATACTTTTGACATCAGGAAACCTTCTTGAAAATTCGGACAGAACAAATCCGGTGCTTGAATTGCTGGGTATTTTCCTTATCTTCTGCTGTGTACTTTATCTTGCTTATGTTGCATCACGTTTTATAGGCAAAAAGTTTGCAGCAGCAGGCCGTTCCAGGTATATAAACGTGGTTGAACGGGTAAGCCTTGGTCTTGACAAGCATTTATTCCTTGTAAAGGTCGGGGCGGAACACTATTTGTTTATGTCCGGCAGGAAGGATTTCAGGCTGGTGGCAAAAGTTGCAGTCGACAAAGAAGTTGCTGAAGAGCAGGGGCAGGATGATCAGCCAAACGAATCTGTTTTTGATTTTCGCGAGATATTCGACAAGTATGTGAACAAAAACATAGTAAAGCTGAAAAAGAAGAAAAAGAAAAGTGACAGTGCCGCTCCTGAGGAAAAAGGAGAAACGCTCAGGGAAAACATTGACAGGCTGAAAAAAATGCAGGATAAAAGCTACGATAAGGAAGTTTAAATATGGTTGGAAAAAAATCAAAACTGATAGCCTCGATACTTGTAATTCTGCTTCTGACAGTAGCTTCAGGTATTATTGCATATGCACAGACAGGCATAACCATATCGGATGAAGGTATTACGATAAATACTTCAGATGATCCGGAAGATGTAACAAACAGTATAAAGCTGCTGCTTTATCTGACAGTCCTTTCGATACTCCCGTCAATCATTATTATGATGACTTCCTTTACAAGGATTATTGTCATACTTTCATTTTTAAGAAATGCCATGGGAACACAGCAAATGCCGCCAAACCAGGTACTTATCGGTTTGGCTTTGTTTCTGACATTTTTTATCATGTCACCGGTATTGACCGACCTTAACGAACAGGCATTAAAACCGTTTTCAGAGAATGAAATCACGCTGGAAGAGGCCATTGACAATGCGTCGGACATTATGAAGGATTTCATGCTGAACAAGGCAAAGGTCCGGGAGAAGGATCTGGCCTTGTTCGCCAATATTGCGGGAGTGGAGCAGCCTGATGATATTAATGATCTGCCGATGAAAGTAGTAATTCCCGCATTCATGATCAGCGAACTGACGATAGCATTCAAGGTAGGTTTCATGTTGTACATACCTTTCCTGATAATAGACATGGTAGTTGCCAGTACATTAATGTCAATGGGAATGATGATGCTTCCCCCGGTGATGATATCACTGCCTTTCAAAATACTACTGTTTTTGCTCGTCGATGGCTGGAATCTTGTAGTAGGAACCATTATACAATCCTTTGGGTAAATCCGTTCTGCTGCTTTGAGAATTAGCCAAGGGGAGGGAGAGTAATCATGGAACAGCAGGTGCTGGATATTGCAAGAAATGCGGTTCTGGTTATTATCAAACTGTCGGCACCGCTTTTAGGTGTAGCGCTGATAGTGGGGCTGGCAATAAGTATATTCCAGGCCACAACACAGATCCAGGAACAGACCCTTTCGTTCGTGCCGAAGATTCTTGCGGTTTTTCTTTCGCTGTATATTTTTGGAGCATGGATAATGACAACATTGAAGGAATTCACTTTGAACCTTTACGATAATATTCTAAGGTTTATCAGCTATTAGACCGATAGCAAATTAAGATTGAAAAAAGTTGCGGCTGTACAGGGAGACCGGTATGGATTTTGATATATTTCTTGATTTCTGGGATATCTTTTTACTGGTATTTGTTCGCGTTACTGGTTTATTCGTAGTATCGCCCATTTTTGGAAGGAGAAACATACCCGTATATTACAAGGTAGGTTTTTCTTTTTTGCTTGCCGTTATTCTTTCCTTAACGATACCGGTGCCCGATCTGCGGGAATATACTACCCTGCTGTCGTTTATTCTTCTGGCTGCCAAGGAATTTGTCATAGGTCTTACCCTGGGATTCATATCTTACCTTATTACAACTTCCATATACCTTGCCGGGCAAATGATTGACATGCATATAGGCTTTGGCATGGTAAATGTTTTTGACCCGCTGACCAATATCCAGATACCTATTACAGCAAACTTCTATTTCATTGTTGCGTCACTGATGCTGCTGATCATGGACGGGCACCACCTTCTTATTTACACGCTGTGCGACAGTTTTACGCTGTTCCCGATAGGGAGCAGAATAGTTATTGAACAGTCCCTGGTGGATTTTATCGTGAATATGATTACATCCATTTTTGTGATAAGTTTTAAAATCGCAGCACCGATAACCTGCGCCATCCTTATAACCGATGTTGCGCTCGGGATTATCGCCAGGGCTGTTCCGCAGGTTCATGTATTCATCGTCGGTCTGCCTTTGAAAATCCTGGTCGGTTTTATTGTCATGGCGATAACAATAACAGCTTTCAGAGGCATAATTCATGTGCTGATGGACGGCATGAACAGGGAATTTATAGACTTTCTGAGAATAATAAGGGGTGAATGAAATTATTGCAGGTTCACCTGATTACAGAAAACAAGCAATACAATTTCAAGTAAGGAGAAGTACTGTCCGGGTAAACCTGCAGTTTTTTGCAGACGGACAGAAAACCGAAAAGGCTACCCCGAAAAGAAGGCAGGATGCAAGAGAGAAAGGGCAGGTACTTCACAGCAGGGAGATTTCCTCTGCGCTTATACTCCTGTTTGTATTTCTTGCATTAAAAGCCCTGGGGGGTTATATCTACAGCGAGATAGCAGCCCTTTTCAGGCTATGCACAACTTCCCTTGCTACAGGCTTTAACGCCGATTCAATGAATGAGATTAATGGCCTTTTGGGGCTGGTTTTAATCCAGTTGCTGAAAATTACTGGGCCGTTGTTTGCGATTGCGCTGTTTATCGGTGTTGGGGCAACCTATGCCCAGGTTGGTTCGCTGTTTACAGTTGAACCGCTTAAACCCAAGCTCAACAGGCTCAACCCGATAAACGGGATAAAGAGAATCTTTTCACTCAGGGGTTTGACAGAACTTATCAAATCCATCCTGAAAATAGTTGTAATAGGTGTTGTGGGCTGGAAAAGCATAGAGGCCGAAGCAGTCAACATTGCAAAACTTATGAATCTGGATGTGCTGTCCATTGTAGGATACATAGCATCCACGGCAATAAATGTTGCGATAAAAATCTGCATGTGTATGGTCGCGATAGCGGTTCTGGATTTCCTGTACCAATGGTGGCAGTATGAGATGGATTTGAGGATGACCAAGCAGGAAGTGAAGGAAGAATACAAGGAGACAGAAGGAAATCCCGAAACAAAGCAGAGAATCCGCAGCAAACAGCGCGAGATTTCTACGCGCAGAATGCTGAGCGAAGTGCCGAAAGCTGACGTGGTCATTACAAACCCTACCCATTACGCAGTTGCAATTGTTTATGATTCAGACAAGGCACCGGCGCCTGTTGTTGTCGCAAAAGGGCAGGATTACCTTGCACAGCGCATAAAAGAGGTTGCGAAGGAAAACGGTGTGGAACTGGTGGAAAACAGGGAAGTTGCACAGGCCCTGTACAAAAGCGTTGATATTGGACAGCAGGTGCCGCCGGAGTTGTACCAGGCTGTTGCTGAAATTCTTGCCTTTGTTTACAGGTTGAAAGGAAAGGTTCCTGCAGAAGCATAAATTTCCACCTGTTTATGCCAATGATATCTTCAAACACCTGATATTTTGTGGTAAAGAAAGCTATCGTGCGAATGCTCGGAAACAGTCGCTTCGTTTGCAAGAGCTGTGCGGTTCAGCTCGGGCAAGCCGAAACTCGCAAATATTCTTTAGAATAAAAAAAGTATGTAGCATTTTTGCTCCGTTGGCTTGCTTGTCCTCGCTTCTTTTTGCCCATCTCTATGCTGCACTTCGCTGAAAGTTTCCTCGCATTGCGCAATATCTCCTATTACTATTACTGTCATGCCCTCGTAAATATCGTGCAATTCAGGGAAACATTCAGCAGAGTATAAAATATTAATCAGCACGGCAAAGAATGCGGAGCTTGCTTTTTTGCGATAAACTGTGATATATTCTACACGATAAGTCAGAAACCGCGTCACCTGTCATCAGCTTTTGATATAAAGGAGAATCCGGATGAAAACATTGCTTGTGGCGATAAATTCACAGTTCGTTCATACAAATCTTGCAGTTTTGTACCTTGAGGCTGCGTGCTGTGGAGCAGGCAATGTAAAAACAGTTGAGTTCACTGTGAATGAACCGTTGAACCGCATATACTCGGGTATAGTGGCTGAAAATCCCGATGTTGTGGCATTTTCGTGCTATATCTGGAATATAGAGATTGTTTCAAAACTCTGTGATGATCTTAAAAAAGCCCTTCCAAATATTATAATAATTGCGGGCGGTCCCGAAGTCAGCTTCGAGAACGGCGGCATGCTCGCGAACAACAAAAATGTGGATTATATTATAGCTGGAGAGGGAGAGGAAAAACTGCCGCACCTGCTGAACATACTGAGAAGCAACGAAAAGCCCGATAAGAAGACAATTCAATGGTATAATACATGGTCTGAAATCCAGGACATGGATGGCCTTCCTTCGCCATACAGGCTGATTAAGAAAGGATCCCTGGAAAATAGGATAGCGTATATCGAAGCGTCAAGAGGCTGCCCTTTCAGGTGCTCCTACTGTATATCGTCGGTGACGAGAGGCGTGCGTTACTTCAGTATTGAGAAGGTTTATGAAGCAATTGATATTCTTGCAGAAAGCGGTTCAGGCATAATCAAGTTTGTTGACAGGACGTTCAACTGCAATGAGGAAAGAGCACTGGCGATATGGGAGCATGTTAAAAAGTTTCACAACAGGGGTCTGGTTTTTCATTTTGAAATTGATCCCGGCCTCTTAACCAATAATATGATAAAATGCCTTGAGGGCATGCCCGAGGGTTTGATCCAGGTTGAGGCGGGCATTCAGTCCATACACGGGAAAACGCTTTCGGCCGTGCAGAGAACCGGCAACGCAGAAAAAGCGTTGGAAGGCCTTTCAAGGCTGTTATCCTTTGGAAATATTCATGTTCACGTTGATTTGATAGCCGGGCTTCCCTACGAAACGTACAATGACTTCAGGCATTCCTTCAACCGGGTGTACTCACTGTTCGCCCATCATTTTCAGTTAGGCTTCCTTAAAGTATTGAGAGGGTCTGCAATAAAGAGGGACGCAGAACAGTACCGGTATGTTTACAGGGATTATCCTCCCTACGAGGTTATAGGCAATGGCTTTCTTTCGCCCCGGGAACTTCTTAAACTGAAGGACATCGAGGCTTGCATGGAACTTTTTTATAATTCGGGCAGGTTCATGCTGACAATGAAAGTAATATACAATTCACTTAATGACCCGTTCGGTTTTTACGAAAAACTGTCTTTGCACATGAGGCAGAAAGGTTACCTGGACAGGCCGATAGGTGCCGTTGAGCTTTACAGGATTCTCCATGACTATATAAAAACCGGGTACCCTTTTATCATCAATGACATAACCGAAAGCCTGAGGTTTGATTATCTCAGTTCAATGAAAAACCCGTCCGTACCTCCCTTTCTGCAAAAACACGAAGACTGCGTAAGCAGGAAGGAAAGGCGGAAACTGATCGGCGAATACAGGGAAATGCTGCAAAACCTGCTTCCCCGCCTGAAATACAAGTCGGTTGACGAAATTTGGCACCAGTTATATATTGCCCGGTTCTGTTTTGAAAGGGAGCAGGTTATTCCGCCTGGTGCAGTGATGGTTTTCGATTTCGGGGATATTTCTCCGGTAACGGGTTCGGCCAGGTCATATCCGGTAAATATCAGCTGACTCAGGATGCGTTTCCTTTAATAATGCAAAGAAAAATTCTGTATGGTATAATTAATAATGATATTTACAAGCAGAATCCCGAATACTATACTGGTATAGGAAAATAAACCCACAAAATTAAATATTATGGTTAAATAATGTATCATTGCGGCATACTTATTTATTTATTTAACGTATTATATAATGCATGGCTTTTGCGATATTCAGCCTTATGTGCAGGATTGGAATCAGTCAGAATGAAAAGATGTGGAGATGAAGGATGAAAACATTAAGAATTATATTATCCTCAATCATTGGACTTACGTTTATAGCTCTTTTTTATGAAGGGTTCCACAGTTCTCTTCCTGTGGCTCTCGGTGCCGGCGTTTTGTCTTTTTTTGCCGGTATGCTTATGTTTTCACCCTCAAATAAAAAGGAACCGAAAAAGACACGGCCCCACCCTGCCCCGAAGCAGAAGAAAAAACCCGTCCCGGCACCCGGTGACGATGAACTGGTTTGCGACGGTATCACAAGAGGGGAACTGAAACGGATTGTCCGTGAAGGAAAAGAACAGGTAAACAGGATAGAGGAAATTGCCCTTAAAATAATGAATCATAATGTCCGTATTGAAATACTTGAGATCTGTACCGTGGCCAATGACATTTTTGACAATTTTGTAAAGGACCCTAAAGATATAAAAGCATCGCGCCGATTTTTAATATATTACCTTGATACCACCGAAAGGATTGTTGCTAAGTATTACGAGCTGAGCAGGTCCACATACCTGTCCGACGAAGCAAAGAAGACATTGAAGAATGTCGAAAACACGCTGGTTTTAATTAAGGACTCTTTCAGAAGCCATCTTAAGAAGCTTACCGAGAACGATGTGATGGATCTTGAAGCCGAGGTTAAAGTATTGCAAAATACTATAAAAAGAGAGGGTATTTAATTTACTATAATGATTTTATTGTTCTCAAGGAGGAGTGGATATGGAAGCAACCAATTCGTTGACCAATACCAAGACCCAGGTACGGACACAGGATTATGACGAAATGAAGGTTTGGGAATCACTAACCCCCGAACAGCAGCAGAAAGTTACCGAAATAAAGAATGCTATTGATATTACAGACTCCCAGGCAATAATACAGTACGGGGTTCAGGCACAGAGCAATATTTCAAGTTTTTCAGATACCGTGCTTTCGCAGATCCGTGCCAAGGACAGCGGACGCGTTGGCGATATTTTAACCGAACTGATGGTTAAAGTCAATGAGCTTGATGTGGACAGCCTTGGTCAGAATGAAGGGGTTTTCAGCAAAATGTTCGGCGGCGTTAAATCCAAGGCCAAAAAATTCGTCGGGCAGTATGAGAAACTGAGCGTCCACATTGACAGGATAATCAACGAGCTTGAGAAGGCAAGGATGCAGCTTCTTAAAGATATTACCCTCCTGGACGGATTGTATGAAAAGAATATAGAGTACATGCATGAACTGGATGTGTTTATTCTTGCCGGTTCTTTGAAACTCCAGGAATTACATGAGAAGATAATACCCGAACTTAAGAAAAAAGCCGAGGAAAGCAATGACCCGGTGGATGCCCAGAAGGCTAATGACATGATTAACCTTGCCAATCGTTTTGAGAAGAAGCTTCACGACCTGAAGCTGAGCAGGATGATTGCAATCCAGGCTGCACCGCAGATTCGCCTTATCCAGAGCAACGACCAGGTGCTGGTTGAAAAAATCCAGAGCTCCATCCTGAATACAATCCCGCTCTGGAAGAACCAGCTTATCATAGCAATAACCCTGTTCCGCCAGGAAAAGGCCCTGAAGCTTCAGAACGAGGTCAACCGTACAACCAACGAATTGCTGACGAAGAATTCAGAGCTGCTGAAGACAAGCTCTATTGAAGTGGCAAAAGAATCCGAAAGAGGAATTGTTGATATTGAGACATTGAAGAAAGTGAACAGTGACCTGATTGAGACCATTGAAGAAACAATACGGATTCAGCAGGAAGGCAGAGAAAAACGGATGCAGGCCGAAGCTGAGCTCAAGAGCATGGAAAGCGAGCTTAAGAAGAAGCTGCTGGAGATTAAAGATGCATAGGCTTGACATTGGTTTGAACTGTCATGTATAATATGGTTCAAATATAAGAAAAAAGCAGTGACCGGAACGAGTAGGCCGGAAGTCCCTTACAGAGAGCAAAGGTCAGGTGGAAGCTTTGCAGGTAATTCCCGCTGAAAATCCTCCGGTAGCTTCGAGCTGAAACTGCAAAGGAGTAGGTAAGACGGCAGGGGCCGTTATCCCCCGCACAAGTGACAGGCAGTTTGCCTGTAATTTGGGTGGTACCGCGTAGGTGTTAATGCCTTTCGTCCCATTGGGATGAAAGGCTTTTTATATATGCGGCGGCTTCCTGATTTCGGGTATGAAGCAAGGCTCAGCGGCAATACCCTGAAACCGGGATGCGGTTATATGAAAGCAATGATTCTGCCTTTGAGTGTTATTAATAAAAACTATAAACAGATGGAGGAATGAACGTGGATTACGGAAAAACATTAAACCTTCCGAAAACCGATTTTCCAATGCGGGGTAATCTTCCTCAGAAAGAACCCGACATTATGAAAAGCTGGTATGAAAATGATATCTACAGCAAACGCCTTAAAAGGAATGAAGGGCACGAGAAGTTTATTCTTCACGACGGCCCTCCCTACGCGAACGGGGATATCCACCTTGGAACGGCGCTGAATAAGGTATTGAAGGATATAATACTGCGTTACTATGATATGAAAGGCTATTATACGCCGTATGTACCGGGTTGGGATACCCATGGCCTGCCAACGGAAAACCGGGCTATCAGTGAGCTGGGGATAAACCGCCATGAAACCGGGCCGGTTAAATTCAGAAAGGCATGTGAAAGCATAGCCAGAAAATACCTGGATATCCAGAGGGAATCATTCAAAAGGTTAGGTGTAATCGGGGACTGGGATAATCCGTATATTACGCTGCTTCCACAGTTTGAAGCGAAGCAGATAGAAGTGTTCGGTAAAATGGCTGAACGGGGATGCATTTATAAAGGACTTCGTCCGGTTTACTGGTGTCCTTGCTGCGAAACGGCCCTTGCCGAAGCCGAGATTGAATATATGGAAGACAGAACTCAGTCCATCTATGTCAAGTTTGCTTTAAAGGATGACATGGGCAAACTTGGTGGTATTGTTGACAGCCTTGACAATACCTATGTCGTAATCTGGACCACCACCACATGGACCCTTCCCGGCAACGTGGCCATTTCTGTGAACCCGGAATTTGTTTATGCCATTGTAAAAGCAGGAAACGAAAACTATATAGTTGCGAAGGAACTTGCAGAAGACACAATGAAGGCTGCCGGAATCAAGGATTACCAGGTAATTGGCGAGCTTCACGGCGCAGACATGGAATACATGGTATGCCGTCACCCGTTTTTGAACAGGGATTCACTCGTTATCACAGGCGACCACGTTACTCTTGACGCAGGTACCGGATGCGTTCATACAGCCCCTGGTCATGGTGTTGAAGACTTCGAGGTCTGCAGGAAATATGACAGCCTTGAAGTGGTAGTGCCCGTTGACGGAAAAGGTTTTCTGACCGAAGAGGCCGGGCAGTTTGCAGGCCTGAAGTACGACCAGGCAAACAAGGCAATTGCAAAGCATCTCAGGGAAACAGGCGCTTTGCTTGCGGAACAGGTTATTGAGCATCAGTACCCCCACTGCTGGAGATGCAAGGATCCTGTGCTTTTCCGTGCGACCGAGCAATGGTTTATTTCGGTGGAAAACTTCAAAAAAGAAGCATTGGAAGCAATCAAGGACGTGAAATGGATTCCCGAATGGGGTGAGGAACGCATATCAAAAATGGTGTCGGAACGGAATGACTGGTGTATTTCGCGTCAGAGAATGTGGGGTGTGCCCATTCCGATTTTCTACTGTACCGAATGCGGTAAGGAGCTTATTAACAGGGAAACAATAGAAGCAGTAAAAACCCTGTTCGAAAAAGAAGGTTCGAATGCATGGTTTGAAAAAGAGGCTTCCGAAATATTGCCTGCCCATATAAAATGTTCGTGCGGAAACGGCGCATTCCGCAAGGAGACCGATATAATGGACGTGTGGTTTGATTCGGGTTCAACCCATGCTGCCGTGCTGGAAACCAACCCGCAGCTTTCATGGCCTGCCGACGTATACCTTGAAGGCAGCGACCAGTACCGCGGATGGTTCCAGTCCTCGCTGTTAACCGCGGTTGCGACAAAGGGAAAAGCACCGTACAGGCAGGTTATAACCCACGGATATGTTGTTGACGGCCAGGGCAGGAAAATGTCAAAATCCCTTGGAAACGGAATTGACCCGATGGATGTGATCAACCAGTACGGAGCCGACATTCTGAGGCTTTGGGTTGCATCTTCCGATTATAAAACCGATATACGTATTTCATTTGACATCATTAAGCAGCTTACCGAAAGCTACAGGAAAATCCGGAACACCGCAAGGTTTATCCTGGGCAATATCTCGGATTTTGATCCTGAAACCATGATGGTGCCTTACAATGAAATGGAAGAGATAGACAGGTGGGCATTACTTCGCCTGAACAACCTGATTAAGAAGGTTGAAGATGCCTTTTCACGCTACGAGTTCCACAGCTTTACCTATAATGTACACAACTTCTGCGTGACGGATATGAGTAACTTCTACCTTGACGTGCTGAAAGACAGGCTTTACGTTTCAAAGCCCGATGACATAAAGCGCAGATCAGCCCAGACTGCAATGTATATTATACTTGATTCTCTGGTCAGGCTGCTTGCACCTGTTTTAGCGTTTACAAGCGAGGAGATCTGGAAATACATTCCGCACAGGAGAACGGACGATCCCGAAAGCATCCAGCTGAACAGCTGGCCTGTGGTGAATGATGAATACAATAATCCCCAGCTTGAAGCAAAATGGGATAGGTTAACCGAAATAAGGGATGATGTATTAAAGGCGCTGGAAAATGCCAGGAACGAAAAAACCATTGGTGCGTCCCTTGAAGCTGAAATCCGGCTTACGGCATCGGGTGGTGATTACGATTTCCTTTATGAAAACAGGGATATACTGCCGATGATTTTCATTGTTTCGAATGTTGTTGTTGACAAGAGCCCGTCTGCTGATATGATTAAAATTGAGGTTGCCAAGGCTGAAGGAGAAAAATGCGAGCGCTGCTGGGTATACAGTACAACCGTCGGGGAAAGCCATACTCATCCCACCCTTTGCAGCCGCTGTGCTGAAGTATTGGAATAACCGGAATACGGGAAAGCTGAAAAAGCCGGGGTTGGATCCTTTCACCCCGGCTAACATGGTTTATTCCGAGTGTTTTTAAAGGAGTGTACAGTATGGATACAGGTACATTGGTAAAACAGCTTTGTGAGATAAATGCACCTACTGGGTATGAGAACTTATCAGCAGAAAAAATAAAATCCTTTTTCAACCCTTTATGCGACGAAGTTTATATTGATCCGTTCTATAACGTGATTGGGTATAAAAAGGGGACTTCCCCCGAACCGAAAAAGGTCGTTATTACAGCCCATTATGACCAGATAGGTATGATTGTCACGGGTTATGAAAAGGGAGGTTTCCTGAGAATCTCCCACCTTGGCGGTATCGACACAAAAGCCCTGCTTGCACGCGAGGTTGTTGTTCATGGCAGGGAAGAGGTTTATGGCGTTATAGGCGCAAAGCCGCCGCATCTTTTAAAAGAGAACGAAACAGGCAGGAATGTGAAAATAACCGAGTTATTCATTGATACAGGTTTTTCTGATGATACGCTGAAGGAAAAGGTGGAAATAGGAGATCCTGTGTCGATTGCAGCTCCGGTGGTTGAAATGAAAAACGGCTGCGTTGCCGGAAAGAGCCTTGACAACCGCGCCGGCGTCGCTGCACTGGTTTTAATACTTGAACAGCTTCAGAATGTGAAGCATCCGAACGATATATATGTAGTGGCAACGGTGCAGGAAGAGACCGAGCTTTTCGGGGCAGTGACCTCATCGTACTCGATAGAGCCCGACCTGGCTGTTGTTATTGATGTCTGCCACGGTGATATGCCCGATGTGGACAAATCCCAGTGTTTTCCTCTTAACAGGGGCGTGCCTGTAGCAGTGGGCCCGGCTTTTCACAGTGAATATACGAATGCGCTGTTTGAAACCGGGAAAAGGGAAAGAATTCCGACACAGCGCTGTATTGAACCCGGGGATCCCGGAACCGAGGCCTGGGCTATCCAGGTATCCCGTTTTGGCATTCCCATCGTGGAAGTATGCATACCGCTGAGATATATGCATACAACGGCAGAGCTTGTATCCCTTAAGGATATTGAAGCTGCAGCCACGCTTGTTGCAAGGTATGTATCCGGGGATATAATAAAAACACCAGAGGATATTTTTCAGGCATAGACCTCAATAACCGGTGTGTACCAGGCCTTTCTTTAATACGGGTCAGAGCTTTTGGAAGGAGTTTTTTGACATGGTACGTAAACTTGCCGAGCTTACAAGGATTGATGGTATTTCGGGAAACGAGCATGAAGTCCGGAATTATATCATACAGAACCTTGAAGATAAGTTCCTCAAACACTATACCGACAATATCGGTAACCTTATTGTAAAGGGTAAAACCGACGGAAGCAGCGGCCTGAAAGTAATGCTTTCCGCTCATATGGATGAAGTAGGGCTTATGGTAAATTATATAACCGAAGACGGAAAACTGAAATTCTCACCTGTCGGTGGGCTGGACAGCCGTATTCTGGCAGGCCAGCATGTACGCGTAGGCAGGGACAGGATCCCTGGCGTTATCGGATACAAGTCCATACATCTGCAGGATAAAAGTGAAAGAGAAAGCGTTATCAAACTTAAGAACCTGTATATAGACATAGCTGCAAAAGACAGGGAAAACGCCGAGGAATACGTTAAAACGGGCGACTATGCAGCTTTTGCCTCCGAGCCGGTGTTTTTCGGCGAAAGCAGGATAAAGGCCAAGGCGCTGGATGACAGGGCGGGCTGTGCCGTTCTTATGGAACTGCTGAAAGAGGTATGGCCCTTTGAATTATACGCATGCTTTACCGTTCAGGAGGAAGTGGGGCTGCGCGGAGCCCTTGTAGCTGCGAACAGGATAAAACCCGATATCGGTATCGTGCTTGAGGGAACAACATGCGCAGATGTACCGAAGGTAAAAGAGCATGAAATGTCAACGGTAATGGGTGAAGGCCCTGCGTTAAGTTTTGCGGACAGAACATCGCTGGCTGACAGGGAGCTTTTTTACCACTTTTTAAAAACCGCAGAAATTGAAGGTATTCCATACCAGGTAAAGCGGACAGCCACAGGCGGAAATGATGCAGGCAAAATACAAACCGCGGGCACAGGCGTCAGAACAATGGTTGTATCAGTTCCGTGCCGATACATTCATTCGCCCGTATCGGTCCTGGATTTGAACGATCTGAAAAATATGCTTAAACTGGTGAGCAAGGCTTTGCATACCTTACCTGAGGCAATAGGAGGTAGAATCATATGATAGCGTTACTGAAGGAACTGGCAGGCGCTTATGGCCCTTCAGGCCGTGAAGAGGAAATCCGGAATCTGATTGAACGGAAAATATCGTCAAAAGTTGACCAGGTGTATACCGACGCCCTTGGAAACCTTATAGCTGTAAAAAAGGGGCAGGAAAATGGGAAAAGAATCATGCTTGCCGCCCATATGGATGAAATAGGGCTGGTAGCTTCGTATATTGATGACAATGGCTTTATCCGCGTATCCAATATCGGCGGGATAAACCCGTATGTGGCCATTGGTCAAAGGGTTCAGTTCCAGAACGGAATAACGGGGGCTGTTTGCTATGAAGAAAGCATAACAGACTTTAAAGATCTGAAACTGGACAGGATGTATATTGATATAGGGACGAAAAACAGGGAAATCGCTATGGAATGCGTTATGCCGGGCGACATTGCTGTTTTTTGCGGTGAGACTGTTGAGCAGAACAGCAGGTTTATCTCAAAGGCACTGGATGACCGTATAGGCTGCGCAATCCTGATAGAGCTTATTGAAAAGATGGGCGACTGTCCGAACGAGGTTATATTTGTGTTCACAGTGCAGGAAGAAGTGGGCCTTCGCGGGGCAGGCCCTGCCGCTTTCGGCATTAAACCCGATATTGCGGTTGCTGTGGATGTTACGGGCACAGGCGACACTCCTGAATGCAAGCCCCTGGCCATTGAACTGGGTAAAGGCCCTGCAGTTATGATAAAAGATAACAGGACCATATCCCATCCAATGGTTAAGAATGCTTTGATTGAATGTGCAAGGAAAAACAATATTCCTTATCAGCTGGAAGTCATGAGCGTAGGCGGAAATGACGCAGGTACCATTCATACAGCCGCAGGAGGAATCCCGGCAGGTGCTGTTTCAATACCGTGCAGATACCTGCACCGCCCATGCGAAATGGTGGATAAAAACGATGCGGTAAATGCTGTAAAACTGCTGGATGCGTTTATCAGGATGCCGTAAGAACCTGCCTCTTAAGGCAGGTTTTATTTTTGATATATAATGACAAAAATTTCCAGCATGAAATAATATGGCTGACAATCATATATATCCTAATTATAAATAAACCTTTCTGTTGCATACTAATTATGTAGCAAAAAAAGAAAAACAGGAGGGTGGTTTAAGCGTGGGTTTATTTGATAATGTTTTTGAAACTGATGCAAAAAAGGATAAAAATAAACGCTCATCTGAGCAAATCTTAGGCAAAAAAGCAGCGAACAAGCTGAAGGAGTTCAGGGAGGAGTTCTCTGAAAACCTCAGTGAGTTTGACAGCCAGCCGTACAGGAATAACGGGGTTGTATTTACAAGAATTTCGGACCATACCGCATCGGTAAGATACGACGGTTTGCTTGCACAAAGCGGAGCCGATGACGTATACACCGTATTCGGATACGGAAGCAACAACAACTGGGAAAATGTTCAGACAATACGCATGAACAGAATCGGGAACTCATTCCAGGCTGAAATACCTACAATGCCCGGTGCCAATGTAAACCTTGCATTCAAGGACAGCGCGGATCACTGGGATAACAACAGCGGCATGAATTATACCTTTGTGTAAAAACTGACCGGTTTAAACTTCACTTCCGCCGAACTAAAGGCAGTTATCGGTTCACCGGCAATAAGTGCATCTATCCGATGCACTTATTTATGATTCTCATCCGCAAACTCCTTGGCAGCTTCAACACTGATTTCAGATGGAACGGAAACCTTTGTTTCAGGCAGTTCTTCATGTATTTCAGCTATCGCCAGTGTTCTCCATTCCTTTAACTTGTCAGGATCAATATTTTTTCTGTTCCTTTCGATCATTATTATCACCTCACAGAGTATGTTATTATGGTAAAATCAATATCATGCATTTTAATACTTACTTACCACGGTTATTGATACTGAAACATTTGTTTATTTATTCACATATTCACTTCTTTTGCAGTGTAAAGGTCATTCCTGCAATATATACTATGCCCTGAAACCGTAGTTTTTAAAGACTGCTCCGTCTTGTCCGCGTAGTTCGGCTATACCGTGAAATCCTTATAATGCCTGGATTATGTTATAAAGAATAATTGAAAGTGAGAAAAATACGAACGGGCAATAACTTACGTTTATGCCCGCCTTAATGACATAAGTATCATGCCGGGGTTATGACATCATCCTGATAAATTCGTTCAAATCAGAAACAGGCTTGTTACAGGTAAAGTTTTCGCACACATATGCATGTGTTTTCCCATCCGGAACAGCATAGTCTTTAATGTGGGGAATTAATTCCTGGAGCCTGCTGCAATTTTTTTCATATAAAACCGTTGTGGTAAATGGGTTGTAATGCTCCCGTATCACGTTAACAAAAGGCAATGCATTTTCAGGCTCATCCGAAAAAAGGATTATTTCCCGGGACGGCTGGCTGTAGGTGAGGAAAGAAGCCAGCATGTATATATATCCGAGGGGAGTATTGGATATTTGGCCGCTGAAGGTGCGCAGCAGGTTTTCATAGCTGTTTGTAAAGCTCAAATCCCCTGTTATCCGGGACAATCGGAGCAGGTTCATCGCCATTACCGAGTTTCCGGAAGGCATTGCCCCGTCATAGGCATCCTTTGGTCTCGCAATGAGCTCCTCTGCATCGTTTCCGTAAAAGAAAAACCCTCCTTTTTCGTTGTCCAGGAAAAGCCTGTTTATTTCAACATTAATTGAAACAGCATCCACTAAATATCCGGGGTCAAAGGTTGACTGGTACAGTTCAATGTATGCCCACTGAAGGTAAGCATAGTCATCAAGAAACGCAGGAATTCCTGCCTCACCGTCCCGATAACGGGCAAGAAGCCTTCGGTCTTCACGCGTCAGCTTTGTCCTGATAAATGAGACTGCATTTTCTGCTGCGTCAATAAGAGATTTGTCTTTAAATATGCGGCCTCCGATCGCGAAAGAAGCTGCCATAAGCGCATTCCACGAAGTTAAAACCTTGTCATCCCTGAACGGGCGTACCCTTTTTTCCCTGGCTTCAAAAAGTTTAACTCTGCAGCTTTCAATGAAATCCCAGTCTGTTTCTTCAGCATGAATCAGGTTTGGAATGCTCCGGCCTTCAAAGTTCCCTTCCGGGGTAATATCAAACATGCTGCAGAATCGTTTCCCGTCATCTTCGCCA
>LFSH01000055.1 GCA_001513105.1 Clostridiales bacterium DTU070
TTACAATGGATTACCATGAGTTTTCTATATATTACGGCATTTTATTTTACAACTTCCCATTGCTTAAAAAAAACAAAAACCATCATTCCCCGCCCGCAGAAGAAATGATGGCTTAAAGTTACATGTACGGCCTGTGAACAGGCATTGTATTATTCCTGGTTATACATGCGGTTGTTGTCCCAGGGGCTGTAAATATTCTCTTCAGGACTGATATACCCCAGTTTGTTGTAGTATGGGCTCATGTTATCATGAAGCATATGCCCGGTATTTGGATGAGTGTTGTCAGATTCCGGGTAAAGGTTGTCATAACCATAACCGGCGGGGCTTATGTTCGCACAGGGGTTTTCACCATACCCGCAGTATTGCATGTGTCCCATCCCCATGTTGCCGCTCATGTACACATTGCCTTCAAACATATTCTGACACCAGGGGCATTGGAAACTGATATGATATGCCTCTCTGTACGGGCATTCGGATGCATAATAATGCATACGGCACGGATTGCAAAAATACCCGTTCATTTGCTCACTCCTAAACATTGCATATTTCAGTATTATCTTATGTTAACGCCGGAATAATGTGATTAACTGCCCAGTAATTTTACCTTTCTTTCAATCATCTCATCAATTCTCTGTATATACTGCTCTATATTTCTTACATTAAAGACTCTTTCAATACGGTTACCGGGATATATTATTTTTGACGACGCTCCGGCCCCGAATGCCAGTATTGTCTGGACCTCCTCCATAATAAGCATGTTGTAAATGCCCTCTGTTCCGGGTTTTGCATAACCCACATTTTCAAGATTTGCCAGTATGTTTTTCTGCCTGTAAAGGTAATAGGGACGCATACCGATACTGCGCAGGTAACTTCCCGCAAGTTCCACCATGTTATTAACCGTTTCATCATCCGTCTGCATGAAGCAGTCCTTTTCGTTGATCAGCCTCGAAGCTCTTTTGTACGACATTGTATGAACGGTTACATTTTCAGGGTTCAGTTTGCCAATTTTCAGCAGGGTATCTTCAAATTCCTTTTCGGTCTCTTCGGGAAGCCCGGCTATCAGGTCGCAGTTGATGTTATCAAAACCTTCCTCCCTCGCCATGTTGAAAGATTCAATTACCTGGGAAGTGGTATGGTTTCTGCCGATTAGTTTCAGCGTCCTGTCCTGCATGGTCTGGGGGTTTACACTTATGCGCGTGCTGCCTGCATTTTTTATTATCCTCAGTTTTTCAATATTTAAAGTATCAGGCCTTCCTGCCTCAACAGTGTATTCCCGTATATTATCAAGCGGCAGTACCGGAACAATGCGGTTCAACAGGTAATCCAGCCATTTTTCGGGTAAAGCGGTTGGTGTTCCCCCGCCAATGTATACGGTATCAACAGTATAATTTTTCTCCCGTATCCACCGGCAGGCCCATTGAACCTCCTTATACAGCGCTTTCAGGTAATCCGAAACCAAGTGTTCATACCTGTCAATGGCTGCAGAAGGAAAGGAACAGTATATGCATCTGCTTGTGCAAAAGGGTATGCCTATATAAATGCTGACCTTGTTCTCAGCATTCCTGATATACTCTGCTTCATTAAGGGCAACTTCCACGGTCAGACGTGCCTTGCTGTCAGAAAGGCCATAATAGTTTATAAGCTTCCTGTAAGCATCATCAGGGCTCAAACCCTCTTTTAAAAGGGAATGGACTATTTTAGCAGGCCGAATTCCCGTTAAGGATCCCCACGGAAGTTTTCTGCCGGTATAATGGCTTAAACAATTGTATAACAACACCTTTACCGGGGTTCTTGCCTTTTCTGCCCCGGTTTCATTATCAATGCGTGCTGTTTCGGAATACAGGTTCCTGTTTCCCTGCCGCATCCGGATTTTTATGTCCAGTCCGTTATCCCGTATTTCAATATTCAGCGTTATCAGGATATCACAGGAAGATACTTCCGGAATATCATCAACAAAAACAAACCCGTTCCCCGGAAAGAACAGGTTCAGCAATTCCTGCGCACCGTTTTGGAATTCCTCGGATATTTTTATATAAACCATAAACGCTCCGGCTTAAGATTATTAATTTCCATCTGCCCTGCAGAACGGGTTATGTTTTTTCTCATACCCTATTGTCGTCCTGATTCCATGACCCGGATAGACAATTGTATCCTCGGGCAGCACATACAGCTTTTCCCTGATGGATTTTACAATCTCATCTGCTGAACCGCCGGGGAAATCGGTTCTTCCGATCGAGGCGTTGAACAAGGTATCTCCTGTAAACAGAACATCATTGACCAGGATGCAGATACCACCTCTGGTATGGCCCGGCGTATGGATAATTCTGAAAGAAAGCCCCGAACAATTAATTACATCCCCGTCTTTAAGAAGATTATCGGCTGCATTGAAAGTAAAGGAGCCCTGCACAGGAAAATGCGCAAGTCCGTTCATGTAAGGATCGGACAGGCACTCTGAGTCCATTTCATGGATATGCACCTTAACATCGATCAAATCCCTTAACTGGTCAATATAGTATATATGATCAAAATGCCCGTGGGTTAAAATAACATGCTTCAGTTTAATATCCCTGCTGTGGGCAACATCAAGCACCCTTTCGGGCGGGCAGCCGCAATCTATTATAACTCCCTCGCCGTTATCTGCTACAATATAAACATTGGACTGGACCAAACCGTTTGGTATGCACTCTATCAACACTTTTATTCCACCTCAGTCATTCCTTCTTTTTACCGCACTGTCAAGGATAATCGTTACAGGACCTTCATTATGGATTTCAACATGCATTGAAGCCTGGAATACGCCCGTTTCCACTTTTACCGGGTATTTTCCCCTGATATATTCTACAAAATCGAGATAAAGCCTGTTTGCAACATCAGGCGGCGCAGCGTCTGTAAAACTTGGCCTGTTCCCCTTTCTGCAGTCTGCATATAATGTGAACTGTGATACAACAAGTATGTCTCCCTTTACGTCAAGAACCGACAGGTTCATTTTCCCGTTTTCATCTTCAAAAATTCTTAAGTTCACTATTTTATCAGCAAGGTATTCCAGGTCCCTGCGGGTATCGTCTCCTCCAACTCCAAGCAAAACCATCAGGCCCTTGTTTATGCTTCCTGCCGTTTCATTATCCACAACCACTTTTGAACTGCTGACTCTCTGTACTACTGCACGCATAAAATCCTCCGGCGATTATTTATTGTTTCTTGTTATTTCAAAGACATCGGGCACACGCTTGATCCTGTTGATAATTCTTTCAAGCTGCTCCGTGTCTGTTATCTCTACAGTCAGATTCATAAGCGCAACATTGTTCCTGGTTGTTCTTGCATTAATTGCTTTTAGAGGAATCCCTGCATCGCCGATAACGTTTGTTACTTCCATCAGAAGGTGAGTCCTGTCATGTGCTTTAATCGACAGTTCTGCCTGGTACGACGCAGCTTTTCCTTTATACCAGTTCACTTCTATAAGTCTTTCATCATCTTCCATCGTATTCAATATGTTAATACAGTCCTTCCGGTGAACCGACACTCCCCTTCCCCTGGTAACGTACCCTATAATATCATCACCAGGCACCGGATTGCAACATTTCGAAAGCCTTACAAGGCAATTGTCTATACCCTTGACTATCACACCCGATTCAGGAACCGTACGTTCCTTGCGCTTTTTGGCAGGTTCCTTTTTCTTTTCGTCTTCAAGCAGGAGTTGTTTCTGTTCTTCAGGAGGAAGAGTCTTTCTGTACTCCTCCTTCAGCCTTGATATGACTTTTCCGCTTGAAATGGCATCAAGGCCTATTGCTGCATACATATCGTCAATGCTGTTGAAATTGTATTTTCTGAACGCTGCTTCAAAGAATTCCTGCTTTAATATCTGATGAGCGCTAAGGCCGTGTTTTTTAAGCTCCCTTTCAAACAGTTCCTTTCCGCGCTCGATGTTTTCTTCCCTTTTCTCTTTCTTAAACCACTGGTTTATTTTATTCCTTGCCTGGGAGGTTTTGACCTTTTTGAGCCAGTCCCGGCTGGGACCTTTGCTTGCCGATGAAGTAATTATTTCAACAATATCCCCGTTTTTCAGTTCATAATCAAGGTTTTCAAGCCTACCGTTAACCTTCGCGCCTATCATCCTGTTACCGATATCGCTGTGAATGTAATAGGCAAAATCAATAGGCGTCGAGCCAGCCTTAAGACATTTCACATCGCCTTTTGGAGTAAACACGAAAACCTCATCAGTGAAAAGGTCTATTTTCAGGTTTTCCATGAACTCGTCAGGATCGGTGGTTTCTTTCTGCCAGTCCAGCAGCTGCCTTAACCATGCCAGTTTCTCGACAAGAGCATCGTTTTGACGTCCACCCTCTTTATATTTCCAGTGGGCGGCAATTCCCACCTCGGCAATTCTGTGCATTTCCCACGTACGAATCTGGACCTCGAAGGGTATTCCTTCCGGACCTATCAGTGTTGAATGCAGCGATTGGTACATGTTTGGCTTCGGCATTGATATATAATCCTTAAACCTGCCGGGCATCGGCTTATACAGTTCATGTACAAGGCCCAGGACAGCATAACAGTCTTTAACAGAATCCACAATAACGCGGATTGCAAACAGATCGTAAATCTGATCCAGCTCCTTGTGCTGCCTTTTCATCTTCGTGTATATGCTGTACAGATGCTTCGGCCGCCCGTCTATATGGGTTTCTATGCCCAGCTCCCTTGATTTGTCCGAAACGGTTTTAATGATTCCGTCTATATATTCCTCACGTTCTTTGCGCTTTTTCGCTATTTTCTCAACAAGATCATAATACTCTTTTTCATGCAGATACCTGAAACTCAGATCTTCCAGTTCCCACTTCACCTTGTAAATTCCAAGACGGTGCGCCAGCGGCGCGTATATATCCAAGGTTTCACGCGCTATTTCTATCTGTTTCTCCCTTGGCTTGTACTTCAGCGTGCGCATGTTGTGAAGCCTGTCTGCAAGCTTTATAATAATAACCCGTATGTCCTTTGACATGGCCAGGAACATTTTTCTCAGGTTTTCGGCCTGGATTTCCTGTTTGTTTGTATACGGAATTTTGGCAAGTTTTGTAACGCCGTCAACAAGATTTGCGACTTCTTCGCCGAAATTTTTCAGATTTTTCTCATAGGTAAAAGATGTGTCCTCAACTGTGTCGTGGAGCATTCCTGCAACAATGGTGGTGGTATCCATTTCCATTTCAGCAAGAATATATGTCACTTGCAGCGGATGAATAACAAAAGGCTCCCCCGAGCTTCTTAACTGGCCTGCATGCGCTTCTACCGCAGCCTTGTATGCCTTGTCAAGAAGTTCCCAGTTGTATTCCTTCCCTATTGACTTGAGTTTTGCTATAAGCCTTTCATATTCTTCATGCATCAAACCACCATCAACTCTCCGCTGCCTGCTGCAAACCCTGTAAAAAAGAATACAGCTTCGAATTATTAAGTGATCGTTTACCGTCCGGTTCTGTCACATCCACACTGAAGCAGCCATTGTCCCGGAATGAACACCGGATTACTTCAAGCTCGTTCAGTATGCGTATTCCTGACAAAACCTTGAAATAATTCATTCTTAACCTGTTTTGAGCAATTGCATGTGCAAGTTCAAATAACTGGCTCCTGGTAAAAGTACAACTGCCTGTTTTTTGAAAATACCTGTACAATATGCCTAATTCCTGTCTTGAAATCACCATATCGCTGCAGCTGACCTGCTGATTATTAATCCTATTATAAATCCAATCGATGTTATTATCAAGGTATTCAACTTTTTCTGCCGCTTCAAGCAGGATCCTGTTTTTAATTATGCTTTCTTCGGGCATTCTGATATACTTGACTACCAGTTCGGCATTCTTTCTCCCGTTATACTCATTTAAACCCATTTCAAAAATCACATCAATTTTGCTGTTTTTTTCAAGCAGCCTTTCCATATACCCCATCCTGAAAGCAACTGCCTGAACCGGGTTCCGTTCGGTTCCAAGGATAAGCCGTAAATGGCTCTTGTCGGAACCAATCCGCTTTCTGTCCAGAACATTAACATCTTTCATCCTGAACAGCGGTTTGGGATTTCCCTCGCCGAACGGAGCCATTGCAGTTAATGCCCCGGCTGAATTGATATTTATTTCTTCTATTTGAACATCCGCGTCAATTTCAAGTTTTGGCTGCATGTCGGCGCTTTTCAGTATGCGTTCGGCATATTCGTTAATTCTTTCGCTGAACCTGTCTATATTGGATTTTTTGATGGTCAGTCCGCCAGCCTTTTCATGGCCGCCATACCTGACGAGCAAATCCCGGCAGTATTCCATCCCGTCATATATATTAAAGCCGTCAATGCTTCTTGCTGAACATACTGCTTCATCGCCGGAAACCGACATTACAAAGCAGGGTTTATAGTAATGTTCAACCAGCATTGATGCAACAATTCCTATAACCCCCTGGTGCCATTCGTCACCGCTTACTACTATCACTTTCCGGTTTCTGAAGTTCAGGTCGCCATCTATAATCTCCAATGCTTTCCTGAATATTTCGGTCTGGATTTTCTGACGCTTGCTATTGTCATTATGAAGCTGCCTTGCCAGCTCCTCGCTCCTGGACGGATCGGAAGAAGTAAAAAGCGTTACCGCCCTTGTAGCATCACCCATCCTTCCTGCGGCATTCACCCTTGGAGCTATTATAAAGGCCAGCCTCCAAGCATCAACATTTCCGTTTTTTATTTCTGCTGCTTCAAGCAGAGCCTGTATTCCCGGGTTAGGGCATTTTTGGATTTTTCTCAGGCCTGCCTGCACAATAACACGATTTTCACCGGTAAGCTCAACAATGTCAGCAACTGTGCCGAGGCACGCCAGATCAATGTATTTGAAATACTCATCACCAAGATTGAGCCTTTTGCATAAGGCATGTACAAGTTTAAACGCCACCCCTGCTCCGCACAGCTTGCTGAAAGGATATTCGCTGTATGGAAGATGGGGATTTATTAAGGCCAATACGTCCGGAAGGCAGTTACTGTCAGGCTGATGATGGTCTGTAATAATGACATCCATTTTCCGACCCTTTAGTACCAGACCTTCTTTTATCTGTTCAATTCTGTCTGTTGCCGAAATCCCGCAGTCTACGGTAATCATCAAATCAAAGGAGTTTTCGCACAGGAATTCAACAGCGGCCCCGGATATACCATAGCCTTCATCCACCCTGTCAGGAATATAATATGAAACGGTAAGGCCTATGGACTTCAAAAACAGGTACAGAATTGACGTGGCAGTAATCCCGTCCACATCATAATCCCCGTAAACAACAATTCGTTCGTTATGCTCTTTTGCATCCAGTATACGGTCAACAGCCTTTTCCATATCGGGCAGCAGCATCGGATCATGCATATCTTTAACAGATGGTTTAAGAAACCCTATTATATCATCAATATCTGTAAACCCGCGCTTAACAAGGACCTTTGCAAGAACTGCGGGCAGATTCAGTTTTTCTGATATCTCCCTAACCAGTACTGGATCCGGGTTCCCTACTTTCCAAACCGCTTTATTTCCAAGAAAAAAATCTTCCAACATAGCGCCCTTTCCAGCCGATCTTTTTAACTGCAAAGGCGGGAATAACCCGCCTTTGTAATTATCCGAATAATATTAGGTTTTGATTTTGTAAAAAGCCCGAAGGCTTTTTCCTCGGGCTTTAAGTATTCAAAGTTTTTTCGTTAGGATAGCAGCCTTCCTGACCAGACCAATACTTCTTCAACATCACAGGTATTTTCTCTTCCGCTTGATTACATCTGTATATACTACTTTTAATACTGATTCCGGCAGGCTGCTGTATAAATTCACTTTATTACTTTGATTTTCTCTTCCTTGCAGCTTCAGATTTCTTCTTGCGTCTTACGCTTGGTTTAACGTAATGCTCTCTTTTCCTGACTTCTGCAAGTACACCTGCCTTGGCACATTGGCGCTTAAACCTCCTAAGTGCACTGTCCAGGGATTCATTCTCTTTTACTCTGACTTCGGACACATTTTTCCCTCCCCTCTTCTGTATCATACAGTCGTGCCGGGGAATTTATTCCATCGAGCAGGCTTAATTAAAGCTTTCTGCACGAAGCACTCAATTTATTATATAATAGGGCTCCAAACTCCGTCAATATTTTTCTTGACTTATATAATTTTCTCGTCGAACCGGGCGCCGCCGAGAATGTGATAATGAAGATGCGGTACTGTCTGTCCGCCGTTTTTGCCGCAGTTTACAATAACCCTGTACCCTTCTTCATTTATGCCCAAAATCCTGGTTGTCTCAAGTATCGCCGCATGGATATCGGTTACAACACCGATATTATCCTGGTTCAATGCTTCAAGGCTTTCAATATGAACCTTCGGTACAACAAGAACATGAATCGGAGCCGCAGGATTTATATCCCTGAATACGACCACCTTTTCATTTTCGTAAACCTTGCTTGACGGTATCTCTCCTTTTATAATCTTGCAAAATACGCAATCAGACATTTCCTACTCCTCCCCGGAATAAATTTATAGTTTTAAAAGGCATTAGCCCTGCGCAAGCTGTTCCCTGATTTTCTCCAAAGCAATACTGATTGCTTTGTCAATTCCGTTAACATCCTTTCCTCCGGCCTGGGCCATATCAGGTCTTCCTCCGCCTCCGCCGCCGGCTGCTTTAGCTGCCTCGCTTATAATTTTGCCGCAATGCACACCCTTGCCTACAGCATCTTTTGTGGCCGACACCACTAAACTTACTTTGCCGTCATTGGCCGAAGCCAGCACAATAACCGACGGACCCAGTTTGCTCTTCAGGGTATCGGTCATGTTCCTTAAAGCAGACATATCGAGCTGGTCCATTCTTGCGGCAAGCACCTTGATACCTGATATATCTTCGGCTTTGCCGATGTAACTGTCAACCGACTGGCTAAGCATTTTTTCCTTCAGCGAGTTCAGCTCTTTCTGGAGGTTTTTCAGTTCCTCTGCCATATGCGCGACTTTTGATGGAGCATCTTCTGGAGAAGATTTCACTATTTCGGCTACTTCCTTCAGGATGCTTTCCTTTTCCTTGTACCACGAAAGTGCCCCGGTTCCCGTTAACGCTTCAATACGCCTTACGCCCGATGCAATTCCGTTCTCGCTTATAATCTTAATAAGTCCGGCCTCGCCTGATGAGCTGATGTGAGTACCTCCGCACAATTCCATGCTGTAATCGCCCACGGCTACAACACGGACAATGTCACCGTACTTTTCTCCGAACAAGGCTGTAACACCTTGTTTTTTGGCTTCCTCAAGAGTCATTTCGGTTGTTTTTACAGGATAATTTGAAAGTATAATGTCGTTCACTTCTTGCTCCACTGCTTCAATCTGTTCTTTTGTCAAAGCAGAAAAATGAGTGAAGTCAAATCTCAGCCTGTCGGGCGCAACCAATGAACCTGCCTGTTGTACATGATCCCCCAATACATTTCTCAAAGCCTTATGGAGCATATGTGTAGTTGTGTGATTTCTGGCAGTTGATTTTCGCCTTGGAAGGTCTATCTTAGCTATAACCCTGTCCTGAAGCTGTACCATTCCGGATTCTATCTTTCCGACATGGAGGTATTTTCCGTCAGAAGTCTTTTTACAGTCTGTAACAGTCATTTTGAAATTCTCGCCTGTAATAACTCCCGTATCTCCTACCTGGCCGCCGCTTTCAGCATAGAACGGCGTTCTGTCAAGCACAATTGCAGCTTCATCGCCCATCTGGGCATTATCAACCAGTTTGCCGTCAAGGACAATAAACTTTACAACTGCCTCAGTTTCATATTCGGTATAACCGGTAAACTCCGTTGTAAAATACTTGTTTTCACCTGTGAAGAGGTCTTTTTCCCATGCTGAGCCTTCTTTTCTGAAATGAGCTTCACGCGCCTTTTCCTTCTGTTTTTTCATCTCTTCATGGAACCCGGCCTCATCAATTTTCATCCTGTTTTCCTGGGCTATTTCCCTTGTAAGGTCGATCGGGAATCCATAGGTATCATGCAGTTTGAACACCATCTCACCGCTTATGACTTCTTTTCCCTGCTGCTTCAGTTCGGTCATATACTGCTCCAGGATGTTCATTCCCTGGTCAATGGTGTTGTAAAATTTCTCCTCCTCAATGGAAATGACCTTCTTTATATAATCCCGTTTTTCGTTCATGTGGGGATATGCTCCCATCGATGTGTCGATCACCGTATCAGCCAGTTCAGCAAGAAAAGCCTCATTAATTCCAAGAAGCCTTCCATGCCTTGCAGCACGGCGTATAAGCCTTCTCAAAACATATCCGCGTCCTTCGTTTGACGGAACCACGCCGTCGGATACCAGCATTGAAGAGCTCCTGATATGATCGGTAATGACACGGATTGAAACATCCTTATTATAATCCTTTCCGTACTGAACACCCGCAATGCGGCACACATGATCCAGCACAACCCGTATCGTGTCAACTTCGAAAATATTGTCAACTCCCTGGACAACACATGCAAGCCTTTCGAGGCCCATACCCGTGTCAATATTCTTTGACTTGAGTGGTAAATACGTCATGTTTTCCTGACGATCGAACTGCGTAAAAACAAGGTTCCAAACTTCAATAAAACGGTCGCAGTCGCAGCCGACGGTACAGTCTTCCTTACCACATCCTTTATCCCTGCCGCGGTCGAAGTAAATCTCGGAACATGGTCCGCATGGGCCTGTTCCATGCTCCCAGAAATTATCTTCCTTGCCCATTCTGAATATTTTCTCTTTCGGAAGACCCACTACCTTGTTCCATATATCATAGGCCTCATCATCTTCGAGATACACCGAAACATAAAGCCTGTCTTCCGGTAATTCCAGCACCTTGGTAAAGAACTCCCACGCCCATGTAATGGCTTCCTTTTTAAAATAATCACCAAAGGAGAAATTACCAAGCATTTCAAAGAAGGTTGCATGCCTGGAAGTTTTTCCCACGTTGTCAATATCGGGCGTTCGTATACACTTCTGGCAGGTTGTGACCCTTCTTGAAGGCGGAACCATCTGTCCGGTAAAATAAGGTTTTAGTGGTGTCATTCCCGCGTTGATCAGCAATATGCTCGGATCATTTTCGGGTACCAGCGAAAAACTGGGCAGCCTTAAATGATCCTTGCTCTCAAAAAAGGCCAGGTATTTCTCCCTTAACTCATTTAGACCAAATTTCTGCATGTTGAACCCTCACTTCAGTTCCTTTAATATAATACACTTAACGGGCACTTTCAAAGGTTCCGTACCGGACAGCAAGTTCTGCCCGTGGCTCCTTTGTCCGGCGCCCGGCGGAGTATTCCCAATAATTGTACCTTCAGTTAATCTGACTTATTTTACAGCAATTACTGAAGATTACTAAAATTTCGCTTACTCAAGTATACTAAAATCAGCGGAATTGCGTCAAGTGTGAAGTTGTCATGAAACAGCTTTAACTCACAGTATGGCAGGGAAAACAATTATCGTGCTATATCAGCAGCAACCGGGGCAGGATGCTGTCTCACCGTTTGGCAGGGAAAAGACAATGCAGTTTCTATGCAATGAAACTTATAGACGGAATGTTTTATCAGTTTTCTTTATCCTGAAATTATACGGTACGCTTTTTTCAGAATGATTTTAACCATAGCCGTCAACGGTACGGCCAGTACCAGTCCGGTAAATCCAAACAACCGTCCTCCGACAAGTACCGACATGATTGTTGTAACCGGATGCAAACCTAATTTTCCCTTGATTATCCTTGGTGACAGAATTATATTGTCAATCTGCTGAACAATTACAAAAACAATAATTGCCAGGGCAGCTTTCCAGGGTGATATGGTCAGTGCTACTGCAACTGCAGGTACGGCACCTATATATGGGCCGAAGTACGGTATAACATTTGATATACCGCCTATCATCCCAAGAAGGGGTGCATAAGGTATACCTGCAATATACAGGCCAATGGTTTCAATGATGCCTATTATAACGGCTATCAATATCTGTCCCTGTATAAATCTTATTACAACCCTATGTATGTCCCTTAGGAAGCAAATAATCTCCTCCCTGTATTTTTCAGGGAATACATATTTCAGTTTCCTTACAATCAGTTCCTTGTCCCTTAATATATAGAACGACAGTATCCATCCAACAAGTATGTCGATTATTACTGACAACGTTTCGGGCAATATCGAGAAAAAGCCGTACAGCCCTGTAATCAGTTCTTGCTGCAGTCTTGAAAACAGGTTGTTGATCTCCTGCATTATATCATTGTGCCAGTCATCGGGTGCGTTTTTTTCAACAAAATAAACAATATTATTGAAAACAGAGTTGAAAAGCTCGGGCAACGCCCTTGATATGTCACTGATATTATTGGCGAGAATCGGGATAATCCAGACAAATACCGCAAGAATTACAACCATGCTCAACAGGATTGAGATTATAATTCCCACTGTTCTCGGCATTTTCAGTTTTTCAGAATAATCAACAACGGGTAATAAAATATAAGATATTGCTGTTGCTATTCCCAACGGAACCATTGCTTTAATTATCTCTTTTCCGAAAAAAACGATAAAAAAAAGAAACCCTGCCAGCAGGGCAGCAGGTATGCCTGTTTTAACCCATCGAACTGCCTTCACCAAGCACCTCCGAATATGTACCTTTTCCTAAAACCGCCGGGTTTTAAGAAAAGGTTTTCAAAAGGGAAGATTTTAATACGATTTATTGCATCATGCTGCAGATATCAGACATGATGCGCCGGGATTTCCTGTATACATCTTTTTTGAATCGCATAATGCGTTTCAGGGTTCTCCTCATGTCAATGTCACCGTTTATCATCATAGACATTGTGGCGCCGACGATTCCTCCAATAACAACACCACTTGTAAAACTTGTTCTCATTAATAATTCCTCCTTTATATTGAATCCATATTAAACCATTTTTTCAAACCCTTTTGAAGTCCTGTTATTTCCTCTTTGGTATCCCTGTCAATCCGGATTAGCTGCTGTGAAAATTCAACATTGCTTAAAACCGGCATTCTTTTTCTGCCCAGCCAGAGATCTTCAACAAGGCTTTTGGATATTATCAGTTCACGGATTGTGCCGTTTGAAGCACTAAAAGCAAAATCAGCCACGCGACCAATCCATTTTCCTTTCTCGTCTGCCAGTAATTTGCTCAGCAGGTCTTCGGCCAAAAGAGTGTTTTTCCTGTAATCCCTTGGCAGCATTTTTATTTCGGATCCATTTATCAGCTGAACACTGTCGCGTTTCATTTCTTCAATCTGTGTAAACCTGAAAAAGCGATGCCTTATTTCGGTATTCTTTCTCTCCAGTATGAAACCTACAACGGTTTTTTTTGCGGGGTCAATCATTATGTTTTCTATATGCCCTATTCTGTTCCGGTTTATAAACACGGGAGTACCGACAGCCTCGGACCAGTAATGCATAAAAACCCTCTTTTCATTACAGGTTTCATTGATATTATTTGATGAAACACATAAAAGAATGCAGTGATTTTTAAATTGACTAAATTTACATATTCTATTAGAATTAACTTTATAAATTTTCATAAATCTGAATTTCAGCCGGGTGATTACGTGTTTGTATAAGAATGCATGTCCTTGTTTGCCTGGTATGCAATACATCATCAGCAAGAGGAGGAAAATGAATGGTAAACCGCTTCAAAAAAGACCTGGGTATTGATATATCATCAATACTGATTCCGAAGGAAAATATTTCATTAACCAAATGGGCTGTTATTGCCTGTGATCAATACACATCCGAACCTGAATACTGGGAGAAAGTTGACAGGTTTGTAGGAAATGAACCTTCAACACTGCGTCTCATTTTCCCGGAAGTATACCTTGAAAGAGAGAACGCTGAACAAAAAAGGCAAAGAATTGACAACATCAACAAAACCATGCGCGACTACCTTGACAATGATTATTTTGAAGAAATAGAAAACTCTTTTGTATACATAGAAAGGACTGTTAAGAGCGGCAAAAAAAGAAAAGGGCTGCTTTTTGCAATTGACCTGGAACTGTATGATTTCTCAAGGGGCTCAAGCAGCCTGGTCCGGGCAACTGAAGGAACCATTCTTGACAGACTGCCTCCAAGAATTCAAATAAGGGAAAAGGCCTGCCTTGAACTTCCCCATATAATGCTTCTTGTAGACGATCCCGGTTGTTCAGTAATCGAACCCGTTGCAGAATGCAAGGAAAGAATGCGGAAACTGTATTCCTTCAACCTGATGATGGAAGGCGGATTCATTGAGGGATACCAGGTAAATGATCCCGTGCTCCTTCAGAATATCTATGAAGCCCTTATGAACCTGAAGTCGCAGGATTCATTTTCAGGCAAATATAATGTTGATGCGTCGGTAAGCCCACTTCTGTTTGCAGTGGGAGACGGCAACCATTCCCTTGCAACTGCAAAAGCATGCTGGGATAATATAAAAAAATCCCTTTCTGATGAGGAAAAAAACCGTCATCCTGCAAGGTATGCCCTTGTTGAGCTTGTTAATATACATGATCCGGCACTGCAGTTTGAACCAATACACAGGATTCTTTTTAATGTTGATGCAGATGAAGTACTGAATGCATTTGTTAAGTTTTACAGTGACAAAGGTATTCCATGCGGATATGAGTATACCGAAGATATCGGAAAAATTCACGGAACCGATTCGAAAAAACATTCAATAGCCTTTATAAGCGGCGGCAGAACCGGCTATGTTTGGGTTGGTAATCCGATTTTTTCAATTGATGTAGGAACGCTTCAGCATTTTCTTGACAGTTACCTTGGAGCAAACCCGGATGCGGCTGTTGACTACGTTCACGGAACCGAAATAGTTGAAAAATTGTGCAGGAATGAAAGAAATCTGGGTTTCCTGCTTTCACCAATGAATAAAAGTGATCTTTTCCGGACCGTTATTTTAGACGGGGCCCTGCCAAGGAAAACTTTTTCAATGGGTGAAGCAGAGGAAAAACGTTATTACCTCGAATGCAGGAAAATCATTTCCGGCTATTTGCGATAACCTTCAATATGCAGGCACCTGTATTTATTAAATACATAGTTTGACAGCGGATAGTAATCCCTGTCATATGTATGAGTGGCTATTTTTATATTATTTAAACCAGGCATTTTCCCTGTTTCAACAACAAGCAGGGAATGCCTGAATATGTTTCCGTCAAAGGACAACTGGATTATATCGCCGGGTTCGGTTTCGGATATCGGGACTTCCTTCGCAAAGGGACCCGCCCCGTCATTCCTTGTAAGAAACTCGTAAAGGTATTGAACACCGGTCCACGATGCGGTACGGTTATAACTGTTATAGTAATACCAGCCGTAAACGGGCTTGTTGTTCATCACTCTGCATCCCGCATAAAGACATTGGGAAACAAAATTGGTGCAATCGCCGCCAAGTTTGCTGAAATCAAAGTAGGCCGGGTTTCTGCCGAATGCCCATTTATGTGCATAATTTACTGCATCCTGCCTGTTATAAACATGTGTTTTCATGTCGGTACCAGTTTTTATATTAATGTCCCAATACATTATATTACCGGAATCATTTTTTTGCTTCGGCAAAACTTTCGGGCACAGTTTTTTCTTCGCGTTATAAAACGGAAGAACAGTATGCCCTTTTAGTTTTTCAGTTGTTGATGTCTGGTCCGTTGCTTCCGATAAACCAAAAAATAAGGCACCTTGTTACGGGTTTACGGGAACATTGGCCATACATTTAAAGAACAGAGCATTTATTATGCATCATGGCTGAAAGCAGCGTTTGCCGGTGTCTGGGCCGAATGGGTCGATTATAAAAGAATCAGGGTGGAAAAAGCATCCACCCTGATTCTTTTTGCATGGGGTTTTGAGGTATTTTTATCGCGGACAGGAGCATTTACACGCAGACCGTTATAAAAACCTGCTCCTTAATTCTTCCATGATCTTCTTTTCAAGCCTTGAAACCTGTACCTGGGATATCCCCATCTTCTCAGCCACCATCTGCTGTGTTTCTTCCCTGAAATACCTTAAGAAAATTATCTGCTTTGATTTCTCGTCAAGGTTCTGCAGGGCTTTTGTCAGCGACAGGCGCTCAAGAATGGCAGATTCCCTTGAATCTTCATCATCCAGCCTTAGACGGTCAATCAGATACATCGGGTTATCACTTTCACCAATCGTTTTGTACAGTGATTCGGGCTGATAGTTGGCTTCAATGGCCTGCACCAGTTCTTCGGGCTCGACATTGAGCTTTTCAGCCAGTTCATGTATGGTAGGTGTTCTGCCGGTATTCTTTTCAATTTGCTCCTTTACTGCGTTGGCTTTCTGGCCGAGTTCCTTTAAAGCCCTGCTCACCTTGATGGCTCCGTCATCCCTGAAATAGCGTTTGATCTCTCCAACTATCATCGGTACCGCATATGTTGAAAACTTAACTTCAAACTGCGGATCAAACTTCTTTATGGCCTTTATAAGCCCGATGCATCCTACCTGGAAAATGTCTTCGGTTTCTGCATCCCGGCACTTGAAACGCTTAACCAGGCTCCATACAAGCCCGATATTCTCCTCAACCAGTGTGTTCTGGGCTTCCTGGTCACCCTTTTGCGCCCTGAGTATCATTTCAAGGGTACGGCTATCCATATTCCTTGATCCAGAAATTTTATCATTCACCAATAAAGCTCCTGTTCCATAATAGTAAAATTCCGACTGATCAGACGATACTAATCGCGGGAAAACTTTTTGGTCATGGTTATTCTTGTTCCCTTACCCTTTTCCGACTCAATAAGGAGTGTATCCATAAAACTCTCCATTACCGAAAAACCCATTCCCGATCTCTCCAGTTCGGGTTTTGTCGTATAGGCCGGGGTTTTAGCCTTCTCTATGTCTTCAATGCCTGTTCCGTGATCCTCAATAATAACCGTTATGCTGTCAGGGTAGAGTATACACTCCATGTAAATTGTTCCTGGTTTTTGCTCGTAACCATGAATTATCGCATTTGTAACCGCTTCAGATACCGAAGTCTTCAAGTCAGCCAGGTCCTCCAGCGTAGGATCCAGCTGTGCGGCAAAAGCAGCTACTACCACTCTTGCAAAGGCTTCATTTGTTGATTTACTGTCAAACTCAATTCTCATCCTGTTAATCGGCTGCATCTTTTCAAACCTCACAATATTTTATAATGCGGTATTCCCTTTAAACCATGTATCTGTCAGTTGATTTTCATCAGCTGATCCACTCCCGACATTTTCAGTATTTTTAAAAGTGTCTGGCTCGGATTTTTTAACGTCATGCTGCCTCCAATACTCTTCATGCGGTTGAACCTTCCCACGATCAATCCTATGCCCGAGCTGTCCATGAATGTAACACCGCCCATGTCCAGAACAAGTTTTTTCACGGGTGCTTTCAGTATATTCAGGTCAATTGCATCCTTTATTTTTGTAACTGCATGGTGATCCAGTTCACCCTTCAGATAAACGGTCAGAACCTGGTTTTCCTGTTTAATTGTAATATCCAATGCCATCACTCCATTCTTTTCCTCTTATTCTTTATTTCCCGTAAAAATCCTTTATTTCTCTTTCTGCATTAAATCCGAAGCAATTTTTTCAAGTTTTCTCATGCGATGGTTGACACCGGACTTTCCAAGCGCAGGATTTAGCATTTTGCCAAGTTCTGAAAGGCTGGCTTCGGGATGTTCCATTCTTAAGCGTGCTACCTCCTTCAGGTTTGCAGGAAGATTTTCTATACCAACAGTATCATCAAGGTATTTTATATATGATACCTGTTTTAATGATGCATTCACCGTTTTTTCAAGATTTGCAGTTTCGCAGTTAACCAGCCGGTTGACCTGGTTCCTCATATCTTTCAGAACACGTATATTCTCCATTTCAAGCAAAGCATTATGAGCGTTTATCACATTCAGGAAATCCACTATGTCCTGGCCCTCTTTCATGTATACGATATCGTAATTTTTTCGCTGAATAAGTTTGGGCTTCAGCTCGAAATACTCCATATACTTCATAAATTCAGAAGAAATTCTACTGTCTGTAAAGGCCAGCTCAACATGGTATGATTTATCCGGGTTTGTTACCGAGCCAACGGCTAAAAAACCACCTCTTAAATAGGCGCGGATGCAGCACCGTTCACTAATGTCAAAATCACTGTATTCTATTGTTTTCTCTGGCAGGCTGATATTTATGCCAACCGAGCCCAGTAATTCATTTCCTTCCTTAAACGCTGTTATTCCGGTTAGGTTAAGCCTGTATACCACGTGTCTTTTAAACCGTGTTGTTTTTTCACCGCTGATTTCCACTCCGTCAGGTACTATTTCCTTTATCCTGCTGTATACCATCCTCGAAACCAACGCATGCTCGGTAATAAACAAAAGCAGGTTCCTGTTCCGTACTTCACGGATTATAAGGCCTGTCCGCAAAATACCCGCAAGTTCGGCAAACCTGCAGCATTGATTTTCATTCTGAAGCCTGCACAACTCATCCTTTATGTCCGACGAAAATGACATAATATGCCCCCTCCGGTCTGTGAAATTCTCTGTATAAAAATCCGTTTGATTTAATAAATGCTATTGCTCCAACAAGGGAAGATAATCCTCGGTATATGACCTGATAATTTCCGAAACACTCCACGCCTGGGCAAAACATCCCCGTGGAATCAATGGTTCGTTCCCGTCGAAAATCTCGGATATATTTCCTATGCACGCATCTCTCAAATGATCATGAAAAGGTTCAAAAAATGACTTAATTCTCCCGGCAAGGTTTTTATCATCACGATATACCCGGGTGTAGGCAGTTATAAAATGTCCCAGCGGCCAAACCCAGACCGTTCCCTGGTGATACGCACCGTCCCTGTGGTATTGGTCCCCTGCATATATTCCCCTGTAGCCAGGATCCTTGTTATATAAAGTTCTGAGACCAAGGGCAGTGTATAACTTTTTATAAACAGTGTCAACAACCGCTTTTGCGTACTTGCCTTCAAGAACAGGAAAGGAAAGACTTACGGCCAGTACCTGGTTCGGCCGGATTCTTCCGTCCCTTCCATTCTCATTTACAACGTCATACAGGCAGTTTTCATCCTCATTCCAGAAAACATTAATAAAGTTTTTCCTTATTCTTTCACCCAGTTCAATATATTCAGTGTTGTCTTCACCTGTTTTTTCAAGAATATGGGACATAACCATTACGGCATTATACCACAGGGCGTTTATCTCCACGGCCTTGCCATGGCGCGGCGTTACAACCCAGTCCCCTACCTTTGCATCCATCCAGGTAAGCTGTGTGTTTTCGTTTCCGGCCGATATAAGAGAATCATCATCCATTTTTATGCCAAAAAGGGTGCCGTATTTGTAAGAATCAATTATATTGCTCATTACCGTCAGCAGTTCTTTTTTTACAAAATCAATATCACCGGTATACTGAACATACTTGTAAACAGCCTGGAAAAACCATAATGCCGCATCAACGGTATTGTATGCAGGCTCATCTCCCCTGTCGGGGAACAGGTTAGGTATAAGCCCGTCTTTTTCGTATTTTGAAAATGTATACAGGATATCACGGGCATCCCTGAATCTTCCGGTTGACAGGGTAAGCCCGGGAAGCGCAATCATCGTGTCCCGGCCCCAGTCTGTAAACCATGGGTACCCGGCAATGATGGTTTTTGAATTCGTGGAGTTCCTGCGAACTATGAAATTATCAGCCGCGAGAATCTGCTGTCTTAGGAACGGGTCATCACTGATTCCACATACTTCAATTAGAGTCTTCTGTCTTTTAACCTCTTCCTCTACAATTGCTTCTCCGTCCAGTGTATCCAAGGGTTCGTCAATACTGCAGATTATAGTAATTGTTTTGTCTTCGCCCTCATTTATTTCGGTTTCAAAAAAACCCGGGATATAATGGTCCTCGGTTCCGTTCAAACCCCGTTCATGTTCATAGGCATAATCCATGTTATAAAAGAAACAATGTTTCTTTACCGGTTTCCCGTCGGAGCATGCGACAATGATTTTCCTGTCCGTGTCAAGCGGGGTGAGATACATTGCTTTGTCGGTTATTTCAGTTGCGAAATTCATGAACCTGCTTTGAGAAAGATAATGATAATTTCTGAAATTAACCAGGGGAGTAAACTGTATTTTGCATCTTACAGGATCCTTTACCCGGTATACAACTGCTACCTGGTTTTTTCCATACCTGAGGCATATTTTCTTTTCTATTCTCATCGAACCTATGCGGTAGCTGAATTCGGGCAGCCCGTTAAAGCAGAAAGTCTCAAGACTGTATTCACCATGCGCGGTAAAGTTCGGAGTCATGAATGTATGCAGGTGAAACTCTTCGTTATCCATAAGGAAAGTCTCGTTTATCGAGGACAGTATAAGATGCCGTTCCACAGGCGGGTTAAGTGAGGCAATCAACAGGCCATGATAGCGCCTTGAATTCATTCCGATAATTGTACCACAGGAATAACTGCCCATTCCGTTTGTTAACAGCCATTCTCTTCTGATACCCTGTTCAGGTGTTGTCCAGTATGATTTTCCAAACAGCATTCAAAGTTTCCCTGCCTTATAACCTCCGATTTCAAGGACAGCTTTCGCAAGTTTTACGGGGTCATGCCGTACATAACCTTTATCTATCTGCAGCAAATCACGTTCCAGGATTTTGATCCCAAGTTTCTTAACCCTGTTGGCATCGAGCCTGACCATTGAAGCACCGTCGTCCAGGTATCGCCTGTATATTTCGTCGGGTACCCTGCCCGTATTTACAATGCAGTAATCGATAAAGCCGTCACAGCCTGCATGCCGGTATAACGCATTTATATGGTCATAAACCGTGTAGCCTTCCGTTTCGCCGGGCTGTGTCATTATATTTGCAACATAGATTTTTATTGCACCTGACCTTGCAATTCTTTCAGCAACATCGTCCACGAGCAGGTTCGGAATTATGCTTGTATAAAGGCTTCCGGGTCCAAGAACTATTACCGATGCTTCATCTATCGCGTCAAGTGCACTTTTAAGCGGCTTTACATTATTCTTATCCAGATATACCCTTTTTATTCGTCCCGGATGAAATTTATTATGCTCACCTATTTTTGATTCGCCTTTGATTATCAATCCGTCCTCAAGCTCGGCTACCAGGTTGATATTCTCCGACGTAACCGGAAGTACCCTGCCGGTAACGGCAAGAACTTCGCTCATGTTTCGTACTCCTGCTTCAAAACTCTCGCTGATCCCGGTCATCGCTGCCAGAAAAAGATTCCCGAAAGACTGGCCTTTTAAGTCTCCTTCCTGGAAGCGGTATTGCAGAAGTTTCTCCATCTGGGGTTCGGTATCGGCCAGTGCAAGGATACAGTTCCGTATATCCCCGGGCGGCAGCATGCCCAAATCTCTTCTGAGCATACCCGAACCTCCGCCGTCGTCGGCCACGGTTATTATTGCAGATATATTTGAAGTAAACTGTTTTAATCCTCTAAGTAATGTGGAAATCCCCGTTCCACCGCCAATAACGGCAATATTCGGCCCTTCCCTGAGCTGCGAACGGTGGTAGATCTTTTTGCCTATGTCCAGCATTGTTGTCGGAACCTGTGTGAGGCCATTGCTGTTAATCTGCAACAGTGCCAGCAGAATCTTTTTAAAGCAGAAAAAGCAAAGCACTATTCCGATCCCGCACAGCAAAAGCGCCAGGATCAACTGGACCGTATGTATATTTGCCCGGTAAACCAGTACGATGATTCCGGCAATTATGAACAGCAGACCGGCAATTCCTTTTGACAGCCATTTCCTGTACTTATATGTAGCACAAATAAACTTAATAGGATTCATTCTTCATTCTCCTGTTATCTTTGTCTATATCCCTGTGCTCCAGAACAATACTGCTGTTTTTGGTCCTTAATATGTCATACAGCCGGTTTGCAATTGTAACTGAGCGGTGTTTCCCTCCTGTACAGCCTATACCTATCACCAGCTGATTTTTCCCTTCCTTTACATAATTAGGAATAAGAAAATCAAGCATATCAACAAGTTTTGACAAAAAAACCGTACTCTCGTGAAAACTCATGACATAATCGCTTACTTTCTCATCATTTCCTGTCAGATCCCTCAAAGTATCAATGTAATAAGGGTTTGGGATAAACCGGACATCAAACACGAGGTCACAGTCTATCGGAACTCCGTACTTGAAACCAAAGGAAATTACATTTATGATAAGTCCCGAAAAAGGCTTTCCTTCAACAAAAAGGTTCAGTATCTCCTGTTTAAGCTGCCTTGGAGTGAGGTTTGACGTATCTATAATATAATGCGCCTTTTCCTTTACTGCCTGGAGAATACGCCGTTCTTCCTTAATCCCGTCCAGAATGCGCCCCTCTGGTGACAGGGGATGCATCCTCCTGGTTTCCTTGAACCTTTTTACCAGAACATTGTCACTTGCTTCCAGGAACAGGATTTTATATGATATGCCATAAGAAGCCAGTGATTCAAGGGCGGGAAACAGCTCTAAGAACAGCGTTCCGCCCCGTATATCCATGATCAGGGCTATCTTGTCCATTTTATTCTGCCCCTGCAGGCAAATCTCTGCAAATTTCGGAATAAGTGATGGCGGAAGGTTGTCCACACAAAAATAGCCAATATCTTCGAAGTATTTTACGCAAAGACTTTTGCCTGCGCCCGACATACCGGTAATAATCAGAAATTCCACCGTTTATCCTCCCAGTATTTTAACCTCCTGCTGCAATATTACGCCGGAAGTTTCAAAAACTCTTCTCTTAACCAGTTCAATCAGTTCGATTACGTCCGAAGCCGTTGCAGTCCCCGTATTGATAATAAAACCGCAGTGCTTGTCGGATACCTGGGCACCTCCGATTCTGTATCCTTTCAGCCCTGCATCCTCAATCAGTTTCCCTGCGTAGTGCCCGGCAGGCCTTTTAAAAATACTGCCTGAACTGGGGTAATTCAATGGTTGCTTTTCCCTTCTGCGTCTGTTCAGTTCCTTCATTTTGCTCCTGATTTCGTCCTTGTTTCCTTCCCTGAGTCTCATTTTCACTTCCAGTACTATAAGGTTCTCCTTCTGCATCCGGCTTGTTCTGTACCCGAACTGCATATCCTCGCAGCCCAGGCGGACAATTCCAGCAGCATTGTCAATACATGTGGTTTCAAAAACCACATCCTTCATTTCCCCGTCATAGGCTCCTGCATTCATTACAACTGCCCCGCCTACCGTTCCAGGAATACCTGCCGCAAACTCAAGACCCGACAATGAATTCTCACAGGCCAGGTTTGAAACAGAGACTATGGATGCTCCGGATCTTGACGTTATTACATTTCCATCAACCGTCATTGATGAGAAATTGTCTGAAAGTTTTATTATTACGCCGTTATAGCCGTAATCACTGAAGATCAGGTTCGTACCGTTTCCAATGACATAGTATGGAATAATGTAATTATTCAGGAGCTTGATTATTTCTGCTATCTCGCTGACAGTTGAAGGAAGTACAAGGACTTTTGCATTTCCGCCCACACGCATTGACGTATAGTCCTTCATCGGGACATCCAGCAGTATCTGATCGTCCGCGATAATCCTGTTCAGCTCCTTCACAACATCCATTACCATGTCGGAATCCATATCCAAACCCTCTGTTATATCCAGGTTACCCACTTTATTGATCACCGTTTATGTTCCTCATAGAATTTCGCTCGATTTCCCGCATAACTCTTTCGTTCAGTACCTTTGCTGCATTGTACCCCATTTTTTTCTGCCTGTGGTTCATCGCAGCAACTTCAATGATAATTGCAAGGTTTCTGCCCGGCCTTACCGGGACCGTAACTGAAGGAATTTTCAAACCGAGGATTTCGGTATACTCATCAGTTATTCCAAGCCTGTCATACTGCTTGTTTGTATCCCATGATTCCATGTTTACAACCAGGTTAATGTTTTCGGTCGTCTTTACCGCACCGACACCGTACAGGTTCTTTACATCAATTATACCCACTCCGCGGATTTCTATAAAATGCCTTATGATTTCAGGTGAGCTGCCCACAAGCGTCCTGTTTGAAACTTTCCGGATCTCTACAACATCATCGGCCACAAGGCGGTGTCCGCGTTTCACCAGTTCAAGCGCTGTTTCGCTTTTTCCCACTCCGCTTTCACCCAGCATTAAAACCCCTTCGCCATATACCTCAACCAGAACCCCGTGCTTTGTTATACGGGGTGCCAGTTCAACATTCAAATACAGTATCAGGTAGCTTGCAAACCTTGATGTCTCTTCTTCGGTCCGTAACAGCGGTATACCGTATTCTGTTGCCAGCTCCACCATTTCGGGAAATGGTTCCTTTTTCCTTGCAATAATCACGCACGGAAAACCATGGCTGAAAAAAGCCTTAAGGCTTGCGTACCTGTCCTCATAAGACAGTGAAGACAGGTAAGCCATCTCAACCGTTCCGATAAGCTGGATCCTGTCCGATCCGAAATGCTCGTAGAAACCTGCAAGCTGCAGCCCCGGACGGTTAATATCAGCCGTTTTAATTAAAACATCATAGGAACCGGGTACATAGTTCAGCTCTTCCAGCTTGAACTCACTAATTATTCTTCCTAATGTAACATTATATGATGAATCCGACATAATAATCACCCGCCGTTCTGATTTTACCCTTATTCCCGCCGGTTAATCCCAGAATGGTATTACACATTAAGAAAGTGCATTACAATATCGCCCATTTTATCCTTATCGCAAACCGTCTTATGGATTATCTCCCTTTTATCGAGGTCTTTCAGTCCCACTGGTATCTCCCAGCCGGTTTTTTCAGACAGAAGTTTTAAAAGTTCAAATTCATCAAGGCCTTCCGCTTCATCTTCAAAAAGTGCTTTTGCCACGCTCTGGTTAAACTTGAACGGGCTTGCAGTGGAAACAATTACCGTCGGGGTAAGATCCCCGGTATAAATAACATACTTGTCATAAACGTCCATGGCTACCGCCGTATGGGTATCCAGAACATAACCGTAATCCTGGTAAACGCTCCTGATGCACTCAATAGTCTCTCTGTCGCTGGAAAACCCTGCCCAGAATTTACTTTGGATCTGTTCCCTGATTGAGTCATTTACCGTGTAAAAACCTTTTTCAATAAGATCATTCATGTATCCGCGAATCAGGCCGGAATCCTTTCCACTGAGCTCATACAGAAGCCTTTCAAGGTTGCTTGAAATAAGAATATCCATTGAAGGAGAAAGGGTTTTATGGAATTCCCTCCTCCTGTCGTATGTGCCGCTGATTATGAAATCAGTAAGAACATTATTCTCATTGGAGGCACATATCAGCCGGTTCACAGGAAGCCCCATGCTCATTGCATACCAGGCGGCAAGAATGTTACCGAAGTTCCCTGTCGGAACCACGAAGTTTATTTTATCCCCTGACCTGATACTTTTATTTTTCAGCAACTCGGCATAGGCGGAAAAGTAATAAACAATCTGGGGTACCAGCCTTCCCCAGTTGATGGAATTTGCCGAGGAAAACCGGTAGCCTTTTTCCTCAATTGCTTTACAGATTCCTTCGTCATTGAAAATCCGCTTTACGCCTGTCTGGGTATCGTCAAAATTCCCGTTCACGGCCACGGCATTTGTGTTTCGGCCTGTTTGCGTAACCATTTGAAGCCGTTGAACTTCACTTACCCCTCCATTCGGGTAAAAGACAATAATATGTGTTCCATCCACATCTGCAAAACCTTCAAGGGCTGCTTTACCCGTATCTCCTGATGTTGCTACAAGTATAACTATATCCGCCTTTTCTCCGGTTTTTTCAATGGCCTTCACCATAAAATGCGGTAGTATCTGAAGTGCCATATCCTTAAATGCGCATGTGGGTCCATGCCACAGTTCAAGCATGTGAAGATGCTCATGAAGCCGGACAAGCGGTACAACATCCGGTGACGAGAAATTATCCCCATAAGCCTTTGTTACACATTCACGAAGCTCTTCCCTTTCAAAATCCGTCAGAAAAAAAGACAGTATTTTTTCTGCCCTTTCCCGGTAATTGTCATTAACCAGGCCGTCGATAAATACTTTATCAATGCTTACTTTTTCACCCGGAACAAACAATCCGCCGTCAGGGGCAATACCCATTTTTATTGCCTCAGCCGAGGCAATATCAAACAGCCCTCCGCGTGTGCTTTTATATCTCATATGTATCCTTCTTTCAACTATACTAATCTTTCTGATAAAGCTAATGATAATATAATATAAAACATGCAAAAAATCAAAAAATTTTTGAGTACCGGACAATCTGCACAGTTTTCTGCACAGATTAAAATGAAAGATAAATTGTTCACGAATTGTTCACAACTTTAATCTACTCTTAATGGAAATTTTATCATAATTGTGTTATACTACAAACATGACAACATTCATTAACTTTTTTTCATTTTGTTCCTCCTTTTAATAATAGATGTTGTTTGAGTTGATATTAGTTGACATCAAATTAAAAAAAAGCACATTACTGTAACGCAATTATATTCATAAGTACATACGTAAGTGTGCTTTTTTTTACACTTTTTCAGTATCAGGGGTTCACTTGTATCAGCATCACGTCCGGCCTTTCAAAAACAACGGTTCCAAGGCTGATGAGCTTATCTTTCGTTAAGTCGGGATACCTGTCATATTCAGGTTTACCTATTACTATATACTCCACCTGGTACTTCCGGAGAATCTCCTCAGTTATTTCAATATCATCCGATTCGTATATTGTTTTTACTTCTTCAATACGGTTACGGACAACGTTATAGTCGTCTCTCCACAGCCACTCGTGAGTTTCCCATCCCTGAACGGTTGGAAGCCCTGTGGCCATGGATATCCTGCAATTGTAAGTGTAGCTGTCGCCGTCAGCCTCCAGTACTACAGGCTGTCCCTGGATATTCTCACGCAGCCAGCAGACAAGCTCGTAATCATCAGGGTATTCCTCTCTCATGAAAGCAAGACCGTCAAGCCCTTTATATTCCTTCATGTCCAGGTTTTTATACCAGCTTGGTATCGCATAGAAAGGATAAATCATCGGCAGTATAAGCAAAATAACGGTAATTGCCCTGGCTATCAGTAATTTCGGGTTCCTGTACGGCGTTTTCCCGATACGCATAAAAATGTATCCGCAGGCAAGGCCAAACATTATAAACGCCTGGTATGTGAGTTTGAACATGGTATTAGCCCTTGCGTATCCTCTCTCGTAAATATCCTTAACATAGACAAGCTCGGGTATAATAACCAGTCCAACGGCTGATACGCAAAGAATAACCGCAAATACGTCCTCGAGGGTATATTTTTCAAGAACCGTTCTTATCCTTGCAAAAAAAGTCAGTTCGCTGCGTATTTTATATCTTTCCATCCCTTTTGCCTCTTTCCAGCTGATATTCTGTTCTGCATAAAGGATAAGAATAAGGAAAACAACCACATAGAACAGCTGGTAACCCCATAGAACAAATAACTGGTATGGCAATGAGTGATTTTTGGCGAAACGGATCTGCGAAGCTATCTGGTCAAAGGATAAATTGAAAGGAAGCGCAAACAGCATTGATAATACCAATACCGCAAAAAAGCGTATCACGGTATCTGCTGCTGTCCTTTTACTGAATCCATACTGCCGTATTCCTGCGCATAATAATACAAATAATGTAACAGTCAGGTATATTGGAAAATCCCAGTAGTTAGACATTTGAAATATGCATATGAACAGTGCTGTTAACGCCATTTCAGGCAAAAACAGTTCTTCAAACCTGTTTCGGGCTGTAAATTCCTGGTTGGTTCGCATCTGTAATTTTCTGAATATTGCAAGCAATATCCCAATAAGCGTCAGAACAAAAATCATGTTAATAACATGGGCGTGCAAATCGGATACAACATAGGAATAGACAGGGAATTCATGGATTGTCTTGTCGTCCGTTTCAGGGTTGTATCCTATATACCTTGTTGCATCGGGAAACCAGTATTTGTCTCCGTCTTTTGTAAACTTGGCCAGGAAACCATAAAAAAACGAATGAAGATTTCCGCCAAGGCAGACAAGCAGAGATGCAACCAAGCCTCCGGTTATAACAGGTGTCTTTTTCAATATCCCATGCCCTTTCAGCATATTCGAAACAATGGTAAAGCAAAGCGCCATACTTACAGCAAAAAGGGTGGCCATCATCAGGTTATAGGAGATTTCGGTCGCAATACCGCTTAACCTGGTTAAAAATGCTGAGATATAATGACCGAAATAGTAATAATTGATCGAACCGCCCGCAAACCACATATCTTTCGGCGGCACATATCCTGAACGAAGGATGCTGTTTACAAATCCGTAGTCCATGAATTTTTCAAGTCCCAATATACTGGGATTGAATCCTCTCAAATAGGTCCAGAAACACAGGGAAAAAAGCAGAATACTTTCGCCTGTAAGAATCCAGGTAACTGAATCCTCGTCAAAATAACTTCTGAACCTTTTCAACCCTCCGTTCCTTGCCAGGGATACGGCAGAAAGCATAACTCCGACTTCAGCTGTAACAAACCAGCAGTTAAAAGAGGTTATTTTAAGCAATTTTAAGTATGAAAGAAGCCAGAAAACATATGAGCTTATTGCAAGCCCGATTGTTTTTGAAAATATAAAGCCTTTATCCGTAAAGGTCGGAAAAATATTAAAAGACACCGGAAAAAACAAAAAGCCGATGAAAAGTAAAACAATCCACCATTTCAGAACATACAGAAAATCACTTCTTAAAATAACTGCCCAAAAAATAAAAGTTACAGGCAGTAGTAAATACGGTATCAGTTTTACCGGGGTTTTAAGAAATGATAACACCTTGTTCATACATATGCCTCCTGTAAATGCTCTTACCATGTTTGCTTTATCCTTACAACTAAATGAACAGTAAACCTCATCACAAACTATGTAATATAAAAGCAACTTAGCATGTATCTGAAGTTTTTTATACTCTAAGTAATTCTAATTTATTTCGTAATATTTTTAAAGCACATTATATATAATCAGTATACCTTATAGTATGTCATTAGCTTGCTTTTTTACAATTTAAGCTCTAAGGACCTACTTTTATCAGCATTACATCGGGTCTTTCAAAAACAATGGTTCCAAGGCTTATAAGTTTATCCTTCTTTAAACCGGGATACTTGGCATATTCAGTTTTTCCTATAACTATATACCCCACCTGGTATTTCTGAAGAAGCTCCTTTGTTTTATCAATATCATCCGAATTTCAACAAAATATGTAATGTTATTATACCAGTACGGTAAAAAATACTCAAGTAATGTTCACCTTTGTTTGCGCTATAGATTTCCAGATGATATAATATTTTCTATTGGATATAATAAATTTTGTCAATTTGCAGATTTTATCTTGAAAACACGGATTTTATGATTACACTTACTTATATAGTCATAAAAAGTTTTTCATTTTTTATAATAAACAGGTAGCAGCCTGAGTTTTAACACCACTTACAGTAGGAGAATTATTATGAGCCGGATACATGCACTTAAAGAAAGAATAGCCAATGAATTTTTAAATCCCGATTACATTAAGAAATTCATCAGATACCTAATAGTCGGAGTCTCAACTTTTACTGTTGAATACATTCTGTTTCTTGTATTTCGAAAGCTCCTGCCTCTGCCTGATGTTGTAACCAATATATTCGTATATGCTTTCATATTCTGGTTCAATTTTTTGCTTAACAAGTTTTTTACGTTTAAATCCCATAAAAACTTCAAAAAACAGCTTTTGTCTTATGGGATTCTGTTTTTATTCAACATGGTGGTTGGGAATATACTTCTGTTCATGGCCATAACAGAACTTTTGAAACTTCTTTTCCCCAATACACCATGGATACCGTATTACCTTCCTAAAATACTTATAATGGTATTTATAGTGTCCTGGAACTTTATACTGTACAATAAGGTCATTTATAAAGATTAGCATAAGAATTAAGCGGAGGTTATGCCTATGGCTTTTTTATATATATTCCTTTCTGTTTCATTGGGAGGCGCAGTTATACTGTGCCTGAAAACATATTGGCAAAAAGGAATCGATGTTTTGAACGGGCAAAACAGAATTGTAAGTCCTGTGTTTTTGTTTTTCCCTTCCTCATATCTTGTTGGAACCTTGATTCTCTCCTGGATAACCTATTTTGCAGCAACCATGTTTAAAGACTATAAGGACCCTTTGCTGTATGCAAATATAATTTCCTTAATCATATCAATGCTGGTATTGGCAGTACTTGCCGTACTTAGCCGTAAGCCTTTGAGAAGGTTCATATACGAATTCAAAAAATACGGGATTGGTTTTAAACTAAACTCCTCCGAATGGTTTATAATAGTTTCATCATTTATATTCTGGACTTATTTCATATGCCGCTCCTTCTATATGAAATACGATACTCTCCATGTAGGAGTATCCGCATTCAGTGATTTCGGAGCACATTTGCCCGTAATTCGTTCTTTTTCTGTCGGTAAAAACTTCCCTGCCCAATACCCGCATTTCCCTGATGGAACAATGCGTTATCATTTCATGTTTTATTTCATGGCAGCAAACCTTGAATACCTGGGGCTTTCCCTACCACAGGCGTTAAACATTCCAAGCATTCTTTCCCTTGTAAGTTTCAGCATGCTTTTATACGCCCTTGCAGCTTTCCTGACAAAAAAGCCTTCAGCAGGCATTTTGACATGTTTTTTGTTCGCATTTCGAAGCTCTTTTGCCTTTTTTACCTTTATTGATGGTTTTTCAAATGCTAATGACTTTATCAATGCAATAGCTAAAAACCTGGACGCAGACGGAAAACACAGGGAGCATATTGGAAACACAATGAATGAATCCTGGGGGCTTTGGGCTCAAAAAGTATATATTAACCAGCGGCACCTTTCCTTTGCCTTCGGGCTTTTTATACTTGTTCTTTTCCTTATGCTTCCTCTTTTTATTGAAACGATGGAACGAATTGCAAAACCGCATAAAGCCGGGCGCTCCGGAAAGAATCGCCCGAAGCAAAAGGAAAGCATTTTTCACCATTACATAAAAACGGTTTTATTTTCGAGGGAGGCATGGATAGTTGAGTCACTAATTCCATGCATTATGTCGGGAATTATACTTGGACTTACGGCCTATTGGAACGGTGCGGTAGTGATAGCGGGAATATCGGTATTATTCATTATGGCCGCACTGTCACGACAAAAGATTGGATACCTTGTAACAGCAACAATAACATCTGTTCTTTCTGTAATCCAGACAAGGATCTTTTCTGGCAACGGAACGGGTGTTGTATCGTTTAAATACACTCCCGGCTTTTTGGCCGAATCTGGAAGTTTGAAACACATTTTCTCCTATTATACTGAACTCCTGGGCATGCTGCCCTTTATTCTCGGAGGAATCCTGATTTATTTTTCATCCCGCAGCAAAAAATGGGCCGGTTATTTCCTTTCCATTCTTTTTGTATTGCTCCTGAAGATGTTTATGCCGTCAATAGGTCTTTTGTGGACCCTGCTTGCAATATTACCGGTGATTCTGTGCTATGCATGCCTAATCTATGCAAGATGCGTTGATATTAAAAAAATATCCTTATGGCTCATACCTGTTTTTATTGCCCCGGTTATTCTTGCAACAACGCTACAGCTGACTCCGGATATAACTGTTAACCATAAATATATCATCCTGTCTGTAATACTTCTGAATATTCCGGTTTCAGATCTGTTAACCGGCTTGTTTACGACAAAAACCTCATTTATTGTTTCACTCTGCCTGGTATTGCTTCTTACCTGTACAGGTTTTGTGGATTTGATTACCCTCTATAACCTTGATAAGGGCAGCGTATCATATAACCAAAAGAAAAATCTGCAGGTCTGGGTGGAAAATGAAACAAACCCCGAAGATATATTTCTTACCCATTACATGACCCATTACGGCGCGCCAATGTCCATTATGCTTGCCGGCAGAAGCGTGTATAACGGTTATCCATACTTTACGGTAACTGCAGGTTATGACATCAGTAAAAGAGAGGAATGCATGAAAAGAATTTACAGCGCTACCGATATTGATGAGTTAAGAAACCTTGCGGTGTCGGAAGGTATTGATTATATTGTTATTGAAGAGCAGAACAGAACTGCGGAGGATTATGTTCTTAATGAAGAGATATTTTATGAAACTTTTGATACAGTTTTCCAGGATAATGGCATTACAGTATTTAAAGTCAAAAAATTTGAATGTTTCGGAGGGTCATGACAAATGAGAATAGCAATTATAGGTGCAGGTGCCACCGGCCTTACCGCCGGATGGAAATTATCGTCAAAAGGTCATTCTGTTACGGTGTACGAAAAGAATGACAGGCTGGGAGGCCTTACTGCCGCCATCCCGGTCGGGGATGATATGCTTGAGATGTATTACCATCACATCTTTACAAACGACACCGTTATTATTGACGTAATAAAGGAGCTTGGTCTTGAAAATGACCTTAAATGGTATGAACCTTCCAACGTGATATATTTGAACAATACAATCTATCCCTTTACAACGCCGATGGATCTTTTAATGTTCAGACCCCTGTCTTTCATAAGCAGGATTCGCATGGGCCTTATGGTACTACAGGCACGTTTTGTAAAAGACTATCTCGCTATTGAAGATATAACCGCCCGAGAATGGATAATCAGGCGAGGCGGCGAGGAATGCTATAATCTTGTATGGGAACCGCTTTTAAATTCTAAATTTGATATAGACAGTGATAAAATATCCGCCACATGGATATGGAACAAGTTCAAGCTGAGGGGTTCAAGCAGGGGCAAAAATATAAGCAAGGAACTCCTTGGATACATGGACGGGAGTTTTATCAGGATCTACAACAGGATGGCTGAAATAATCAAAGCCGGCAGCGGTGAAATCCGTCTGAACGATGCTGTGAATGAAATATACAAAAGCAATGATACCTTTAAAATAAAAAGCCGGTCCGGAACCGACGAGTACGACTCGGTAATTTTCACGGCTTCGCCCGAAAAGCTGTCCTATGTTGTAAAGGGTATGGGAAAGCATTACCTGGACAGCCTCAGAAAAATAAAATACAAGGCAAACATCTGCATGATTCTTGAACTTGCGGAGAGCCTGATGCCGAACTACTGGATGACCGTTGCAGACAGGGAAATACCTTTTGTCCTGGTCATTGAACACACCAATCTTGTTAAAAACCATAAATACGGCTCTCACATAGTTTACCTGTCAAGGTACCTTGATCCGGCCAACGAACTGTATACGAAAGACGACGAAAGCATCAGGGAACTGTTTGTTTCCTGGCTTAAAAAGATATTCCCGGCTTTCAGGGAAGAATGGATTAAAAAGTATCATATTAACAGGACAAGGGATGCGCAACCCGTTGTAAGAACCGGTTATTCCAGGCTGATTCCCGGTACAGAAACCCCCATGAAGGGTTTATACCTGGCATCAATGTCGCAAATATATCCCGAGGACCGCGGGCAGAATTATGCAATACGCAGCGGTCTTGAAATATCGGAGCATTTTCCTTCTCTTAGGGACTGACCATGTTACTGTTAAAACAAATGAAAGGATGAAGTTTATGAGTATACTGTGTTCAGTTGTTGTTCCCATGTATAATGAAGAAGCTGTTGTATCCGAAACATACAGCCGTCTTACGGAGGTCATGGAAAAAACCGGCTACAGCTATGAAATTGTTTTCGTTAATGACGGAAGCAGGGATAATACAGCTTCGCTGCTGAATGAAATATGCGACAGGGATAAGCGTGTCAAACTTGTTGATTTTTCCCGGAATTTCGGGCACCAGATTGCTATAACGGCGGGCATGGACTATTCATCGGGGCAATGCGTGGTTGTTATTGACGGTGATCTCCAGGATCCGCCCGAACTGATTCCTGTTATGATAGAAAAATGGAAAAGCGGGTTCGATGTAGTTTACGGGAAACGAATCTCAAGAAAAGGTGAAACCTTTTTCAAGAAGTTTACTGCAGCCGCCTTCTACCGTTTTTTAAGGAACATGACCGATGTGAATATTCCTGTCGATACGGGTGATTTCAGGCTGATTGACAGGAAAGTCTGTGACGCGTTAAAGCGTGTAAGGGAGCGTAACAGGTATGTAAGAGGACTGGTCAGCTGGCTCGGGTTTAAACAGACCGCCGTTGAATTTGAAAGAGAAGAGCGCTTTGCAGGGGAAACAAAATATCCCTTGAGAAAAATGTTAAAACTTGCCCTTGACGGCATTACGACTTTTTCATACAAGCCTCTGAAGCTGGCATCTTACATTGGTTCGATACTATCCCTGTTAAGTTTTCTTTATATGATCTATGTTCTTGTGCAGAGAATATTCTTCCCTGAAACGGTGCAGCCCGGCTGGACCTCCATCCTTGCGGTCAGCCTGTTCTTTAACGGGATAACCCTTCTGATGCTTGGCATAATGGGAGAATATATCGGGCGTATTTATGACGAAGTTAAGGAACGGCCCCTGTATATCATTAAAGAAACAAGGAATTTTGAAGAAGACAAATAGTCTTCGGGGGTCATCAGAAAAGGATATCTGTTGCCATAAGCCCGCTTCTCATAACCATTCCGCGCAGGAACCTGTTGTACATGCCGGGGCATTTCAGATTCTTGCCGAAAAGGCTTAATTTCAGCTTTGAAACACTCTTCGAATAACGGGACTGAAAATTGTCCAACCCTTCATTTAAAGCGCTTGCAAGATGGTAAGCGCTTTTTAATGCATAACTTATCCCCTCTGCCGAACTTGGACTTACAAAACCGGCCGCTTCTCCAACCAATGCACAGTAGTCATTTCCGGTTATAATCGAAGAAATACTGTTGGGTCTGAGAATAAAAGCTCCTTCCCTCAGTATTTTTTTGCCGTATACAAGTCCATTGTCCCTCAGCTTCATTTTTAGCATTTTAAAACGATCAAGGGCAAGATTGTTCTTTTTTAAAGCCGAACCAATTATCAAAACCTTGCCTTTTGTTATTGTCCATGAATAAAAGTCTGTTATTGTCGAGTCAAAAATTGCACCATACCAGGGCATGGAATTCTCAGTCTCAAACCATTCCTGGACAGCTACATAGGTTTCGGGCATTTTTTTGTCCGGAAATACCGATTTTCTTACAAGGGAATGTCCCCCGTCCGCACCGATAATAATCCTCGCGTTTTCCCTGTAGCTCTTACCTTTATATGTAAAAGAAAAACGCACACCTTCGCCGATATATTCACAGTTTTTGAACGTGCATCCAAGGGCAAGATCTGTATTTGCAGGAACCTGTGACAAAAGCCATTGTTCAAATACCAGCCTGTCCATGTTAAAGTAGAACCGCTGGTAATATCGTTCTATACGATTGTCAAAGTCTATTGTCCTTACAAGGAAAAGCTGGGGATCCACCAGGACGGATGACGGAATAACCAGGCCCATCCTTCCGAGCATTTCCTGTGCATCAGGTGCCAGTAAACCGCCGCAGCATTTTGAATTACAGTTTTCTGAAGTAATATCTCTCTTATCAATCAGCAGAACCTTATATTTTCTGTCCAGAAGCCTTGCCAGTGTGCAGCCTGCTGGGCCCGCCCCAATAATTGCTATGTCGTATAACATATATTAAACCTCTTTTATAGACTAAAATAGACTAAAATAGAAATATTTGCGTAACATGCCCGTATACAAAAATACGATGTGTTGTTCTACACATCGTATCTGGTGGGAGAGGGTGGATTCGAACCACCGAAGCTGACAAGCAACAGATTTACAGTCTGCCCCCTTTGACCACTCGGGAACTCTCCCGTATGATATTCATGTTTGTCGTAAGACGAACAATTAATATAATACAGGAGGATTGCCGCTTTGTCAATAACGATTTGAAACTTTTTTATTGTAATAAACTGTAACCTCATTTGAAAAAGTAAATTCCACCCCTTGAAGGCAAAGAGCGGAATTTAGTTTTGCA
>LFSH01000038.1:0-58541 GCA_001513105.1 Clostridiales bacterium DTU070
CGGTATTTCCCGACCTGTAAAAATTATTGCACGGAATTATGAAGATTCATCGCAGGACTGCATGGTTTTCAGCCCGATTAAACAGTAGCCAGGGTGTAGGATTGGAAGCTGTAAAGTCCCGTCAAAATGCTCTAAATGAAAAATGTCGAAACTATAAAAAGGGCAAAAAACAAAATCAATAATATGCTAATGTTTCTGTCAACCCTTGTAAAGGTCAGTTCTTTCAGTCTTGTGCGCCCGATATCACCGCGATAGCACCTTGATTCCATTGCCGTTGCAAGCTCTTCAGCCCTTTTAAAGGCGCTGACAAAAAGCGGTATCAGAACAGGTATGAAACTCTTAGCCTTTTCTATAAAGTTACCTGTATCAAAGTCAGCTCCTCTTGATGACTGTGCCTTGATAATTCTGTCGGTCTCTTCTAATAATGTCGGAATAAAACGCAGTGCAATTGACATCATCATTGACATTTCATGAACAGGAACCCTGATTTTTTTCAGTGGTGACAATAGTTTTTCCATGCCGTCGGTCAGTGCAATCGGTGTTGTGGTAAGAGTAAGAACCGATCCTATGGTAACCATAAGAGAAAGCCTTACAGCAATTACAACAGCCTGAAATATCCCTTCAAGGGTAATTTTTATGGAACCAAGGGAAATAAGTACGGTATTTCCCGGATAGGCAAAAATATTTATTACGGAAGTTATTGCAAGAATAAGCAACAGCGGTTTAATGCCCCTCAGTGTGAATCTTACGGGAACCTCGGATATAATGAGTATAATCCCGACCAGTGCGACCATCATGACATAACCATATATGTTGTTTGCAGCAAAAAGCCCGATAATCAAAACAATGGTCCAGATTATTTTAGTTCTCGGGTCTGCCCGGTGCAATACCGAATTTCCCGGGATATACTGACCCATGGTAATGTTTTTTAGCATAATTCCCCCTCAGACTTTATGTCCCTGATAATATAATTATCCAAAATACATTAATCCATAAACGGTTTATTTTTTCAGCAATCTTTTCAGTTCGGCGATTCCCTCTTCCACTGTCAGAATATCCTTTCTGACACAGGGATTTATCCCGGCAAGGTAATAGAACAGTTCGGTTATCTGCGGTACATCCAGGCCTGTTTTAGCAAGAAGCTCCCTGTTTGAAAACACTTCCCTCGTGCTGCCCGTCAGAACCAGCTCACCATGGTCCATTACCGCCACACGGTCGCAGTAATTGGCGATATGCTCCATTGTGTGTGAAACAATTATTATCGTAGTATTTTTCTCTTCCCTGAGCTTCAGAAGGAATTTGAATATTTCCCTGCTGCCCGCCGGATCAAGGCCTGCAGTGGGCTCATCAAGAACCAGGATCTCGGGATTCATTGCAATTACACCGGCAATGGCAACCCTTCTTTTCTGGCCTCCTGAAAGCTCAAAAGGAGATCTTTCAAGGACATCCTCGGGTAATCCTGTGATCTCGGCAGCCTCAAGCACACGCTTCTCTGTTTCTGCCTCCGGAACACCCATTTTTTTAAGCCCAAAGGCAATGTCCTTACCAACCGTTTCTTCAAACAGCTGATCTTCAGGGTTCTGGAAAATCAGGCCCACTTTCCGTCTTAACTCTTTCAGTGCCTTTCCCTTCGGGGCAATGCCCGAAACACTTATGCTTCCTTCGGTAGGCGTCAGCAGGCCGTTTAAATGCTGGATAAGCGTAGACTTACCCGAACCGGTGTGCCCTATAATCCCCAGTATCTCCCCCCTGTACACATCAAGGGAAACATCCTTAAGAGCCTGCTTTTCATAGGGTGTACCCGGCATATATATGAATGAAAGATTTCTTATTTCAATAACTTTCTCTTTTTCAGCTTCGCTGGCAGGGCCTTCAGGCGATATTAAGCTCTCACCGGCAGAAAAACTGCACCTGGAAAAGAGCTCCTTCGCCTCATCAATGTGCACAGGCATATGCCCGCCCTCTATAAGCCCTTCATTGACTGCATTAATGTAGAAATAAGAAACCTGGGGTATGTCGATACCTGCTTTTTTCAGAATTTCGGTGTTTGAAAAAACGCTTCTTGGAGTGCCATCAAGCAAAAGCCTTCCATTGTCGATTACCAAAACCCTGTCGACCTGTGCGGCTTCATCCATATGATGGGTTATCAGGACAATGGTAATCCGGTCTTCTTTATTGAGTTTTTTGAGTATATTCATTACATCCCGGCGGCCTGTCGGATCAAGCATTGAAGTAGCCTCGTCAAGCACAAGACACTTCGGGTTCATGGCAAGAACCCCTGCTATCGCCACCCTTTGCTTCTGTCCTCCCGAAAGCATATAGGGTGAGTGGCTTATATATTTCAACATGTTCACCTTTTCGAGGGATTCGTCCACGCGTTTGCGTATTTCTGCAGGTGGTACTCCAAGATTTTCGGGTCCGAAAGCTACATCCTCTTCCACGGTAGTGGCTACAAGCTGGTTATCCGGGTTCTGAAACACCATTCCAAGCTGGCTCCGTATTTCCCAGATTAAATCTTCCGCATGTGTGAATTTCCCGAAGATACAAACAGTGCCTGAAGCAGGAAGCAAAAGACCGTTTAAGTGTCTTGCAAGGGTGGATTTACCCGATCCGTTCCTTCCCACAACGGCAACAAATTCGCCTTCGTCAACCGAAAAAGATATATTGTTTAACGCCCGGGCAGGTTCACTGTCGCCGCGGGCCATATATACATATTCCAGGTCCTTAACATCAATTGCTTTCATCTGCGATACTCCAAAGACATTTTTGCTGAACAAAAGCAAACAGGCTTATTCATAAGCCTTGCTGCAGACATAAAAGTTCTTCCTAAAACAAAGGAGAACGAACTTCTCCGCTCTCCCCTCCATGTTTATTCTTTTACCAGTTCCAGTATCACCATGTTTGCCCCGTCTCCCCTTCGTTGCCCTATCTTGTACATCCTCGTGAATCCGCTTGTTCTGTTCTTTTCCTTGTAGCGGGGGGCAATCTCGTCCATCAGCTTGTTTGCGAGATTTATGTTCTTGCTATTCTCATCCTTGACCCTGTATAGCCAGGAAATAATAATTCTTCTTGCATGGAGCCGTGAAGGACTGTCTACCGGTTTCATTTCAGTCTTTTCTTCTCTTTCAACAACTTCGTAGCTTCTGTCATTCTTTGATTTCTTTGAAACAGTCATTTTCTTGCCCTTGCTGTCAAGTACCGGTGCACTTATTTTTGTCTGCTTTGTGGTAAAATTATCGCACTCCTTCACAGCCAGCGCAATCAACCTGTCTGCAATAGGCGCAACTTCTTTGGCCCTTGCTTCCGTTGTTTCAATTCTTCCATATTGAATCAGTGAAGTTACCAGACTTCTCAGCATAGCTTTTCTCTGATCGGTCGGCCTTCCCAGTTTTCTTTGCCAAGCCATTTTGGGTTCCCTCCTTATGGTTTTTGTTAAGCGTCTTCAGACGGGGCCAAAGACAATCCCAGGGCTTCAAGTTTTGAAACAACCTCTTCAAGAGACTTACGCCCCAGGTTTCTTACTTTCATCATGTCTTCTGCCGTCTTGCTAATAAGTTCTTCAACAGTATTGATTCCTGCTCTCTTCAGACAGTTGTATGAACGTACCGAAAGATCCAGTTCCTCGATGGTCATCTCGAGCACTTTTTCCTTCTTTGTCTCTTCCTTTTCCACCATTATCTCGGCATCTTTTGCATGTTCGGTCAGGTTAATGAACAGGTTTAAGTGTTCGCTCAGTATTTTTGCGCCAAGACTGATTGCTTCATCCGGCTGGATGCTTCCGTTTGTCCACACTTCTATGGTAAGCTTGTCATAGTCGGTTACCTGCCCCACACGGGTATCTTCCACCGTGTAGTTTACCTTCTTGACAGGTGTATAAATGGAATCAATGGGAATAATACCTATTGGCTGGTTCGGTTTCTTGTTCTTTTCAGCAGGTACATACCCGCGTCCGGTGTCCACCATCAATTCCATGTATAAGCGATGATTCCCGCTTATTGTTGCTATGTGAAGGTCCGGGTTCAGAATTTCCACGTCTGCGTCTGTCTTGATATCTCCTGCTTTTATTTCGCCGTCACCTTCATAGTCGATATAAACAACCTTTTGTCCCTCTGAATGAACTTTCAGCGAAAGTTCCTTAATGTTCAGTATAATTTCGGTTACATCTTCAACAACACCGGGAATGGTTGAAAACTCGTGCAGCACGCCGTCTATCTTTATTGAAGTGACCGCAGCTCCCGGAAGAGAAGATAATAATACACGCCTCAGGGAATTCCCCAAAGTAATCCCGTATCCTCTTTCGAGAGGTTCAATAACAAACTTCCCATAGGTGAAGTCATCTGCCATCTCAACACATTCAATTCTTGGCTTTTCAATTTCTATCATTCCAGGACCCTCCCTGTTACTTTGATTATCAAGCGGCCTGCATTCGTAATGCAAAACCACGATACGAGGGCAACCGTGAATTCAGTTGCATACTGTGTGAGGCTGTATCGGTTACTTCGAGTACAATTCGACGATGAGGTGTTCCTGAATCGGCAGATCAATGTCTTCTCTTTCAGGTAAGGAAATAACCCTGCCCTTCATGTTCTCCTGGTCTACCTCAAGCCACTTCGGCACAACCTTGCCTCCGGTGATGTCAAGTATTTCCTTGAAGCGTTCAAGTTTCCTGCTCTTTTCGGCCACCTCTATTACATCGCCTTCTTTAACGAGATATGAAGGAATGTTTACTCTTCTTCCGTTAACCAGGAAGTGGCCGTGAGTAACCAACTGACGAGCTTCATCCCTTGAGGTACCGAAACCAAGCCTGTACACTACGTTATCCAGACGGCTCTCAAGAATCTGAAGCAAAATTTCACCGGTAATCCCCTTCTTACGGATTGCCATTTCATAGTATTTTCTGAACTGGCTTTCGAGAACTCCGTAAAAACGCTTTGCTTTCTGCTTTTCACGAAGCTGAATACCATATTCGGATAATTTCTTTCTCTGCTGCCCGTGCATGCCAGGCGCATAAGGCCTTCTGTCTACCGAGCATTTATTGGAATAGCATCTTTCGCCCTTGAGGAAAAGTTTCTGGCCTTCCCTGCGGCAAAGTTTACAAGATGCACCCGTATATCTTGCCATTTGTATTTACACCTCCGATAATAATCAAATCACTGTTAGTTCGGCCCGAATTCAGTCATAATGCTTAATATTTATATCTCAACTGCATAATAATATATATATGGGCCTGTACGTTTACAAGATTATCGCCAATATATGTTATTTCCATTCCAAATTACATAAGAAAATATAATCAGCAAGGAATTAAACTCTTCTTCTCTTGGGAGGCCTGCAACCATTATGAGGGATGGGTGTAACATCCTTAATCATGTTAACCTCAAGGCCTGCAGCCTGCAGTGCACGTATAGCAGCCTCGCGGCCTGAACCGGGTCCCTTGACATATACCGAAACGGTCTTCATTCCATGCTCCATAGCTGCCTTTGCGGCTGTTTCAGCTGCTTGCTGTGCTGCGAAAGGCGTGCTCTTTTTCGAGCCTCTGAAGCCCAGTCCGCCTGCGCTTGCCCATGAAACTGCATTCCCCTGTACATCAGTAATTGTTACAATGGTATTATTAAAAGAGGAATGGATATGTGCGCATCCACGCTCAATATTCTTCTTCTCTCTTTTCTTTCTTGATCTACGAACAACCTTAGCTGCCATTTAACTACCAACCTCCTGTTACTTCTTCTTGTTGGCCACTGTTTTCTTAGGGCCTTTTCTGGTTCTTGCGTTGGTTTTTGTCCTCTGACCACGCACCGGTAATCCCATCCTGTGTCTTCTTCCGCGGTAACATCCGATTTCCATCAGACGTTTAATGTTTAAAGCTATATCCCTTCTGAGATCTCCCTCAACGACATATTCCTTTTCAATAGTCTCCCTGAGCTTGCTGATCTCATCATCAGTCAAATCTCTAACGCGGGTATCGGGATTTATACCTGTCTTTTCCAGTATCTGCTTTGAACGGGTTCTGCCTATGCCGAATATATAGGTCAGCCCTATTTCAACTCTTTTTTCTCTTGGCAGATCAACACCTGCAATACGAGCCAATGTCTTACACCTCCGAAAGTAATCACTTTTTATGACCTTTTTTTCATTTCCGGTTTTTTTCATGTACCTTGCATGTTCTGCAAGGTTTTCAGTGATTATATTATTTTAACGTTTAATTAATCAATATGACAAATTTATCTATGTTAAAGGTTCCCGGCAACAAATTTGCATTTGTTTCAGCCGCGCCGAAGAAACCCTTGTTTTCTTTCCGGTTCCGGAAGCCCCGGAACCATGTATGGTTTATTTTTCCGCTCTTACGGCAAAAACATATTAAACTTAACCCTGGCGCTGTTTGTGCTTCGGGTTGTCACAGATTACCCTTATTCTGCCTTTTCTGCGTATAATTCTGCACTTTTCGCATATTTTCTTTACTGAAGGTTTTACTTTCATTTCCGACCCTCCCGTCATCGCTGTGCTAAAATGTTTATTTTATTTTCCTCTCCAGGTTATACGTCCTCGGGTAAGGTCGTATGGCGACATCTCCACTGTGACCTTATCACCGGGTAAAATCCTGATATAATGCATTCTCAGTTTTCCTGAAATATGAGCTAGGATTTTATGGCCGTTTTCAAGTTCAACTCTGAACATTGCATTAGGCATTGCTTCTATAACTCTACCTTCAACCTCAATTACATCTTCTTTTGACAAGCAAAAACCCTCCTTCTTCTATATAGCCTGTAAAAGATTTCGAATTCTGCCAATGGCTTTTTGAATGTCCGCGTTTAAAGGCGTTTTGCCGTTCCTTAAAATTTCCACAATGTCTTCAGCCATTAAATCCGTATATTTTAAATGCTTAATTCTTTTCTTTTTCGGTTTTTCAACAGGGCGTAAATCCCCGTCGCTAATCAGCACAAAATCTTCGTCCACTACGCCTATAACAATGAACAGTCTTCCTTTATCCCTGCCCGCTCTCGAATATGCGACCCTGCCGATTACAGGATTCGACCATTCCATTACAATCATCCTTTTAAAGGCTTAACTATTTTATTTTAAAGTAAGTCAGGCTATTTTTCAAGCTCTTAATGAAATTTTCTACCCCGCGGTAAGTATCTCGGGCTCGTTTTCTGTAACAACAATGGTGTTTTCGTAATGAGCCGACAATTTTCGATCACTGGTAACCACTGTCCACTTGTTTTTCAGCAACTCAACCTCCCAGTGGCCTTCGTTTACCATCGGTTCAATAGCCAGCGTCATACCTTTCTGAAGTCTTGGCCCTCTCTCACGTGTCACAAAATTCGGAACCTGCGGTTCTTCATGCATCTCAGTGCCGATACCGTGGCCCACAAAATCCCGGACCAGCGAATATCCGTTTCCTTCGACATACTGCTGAATGGCCCTTGATATGTCACGTATTCTCATGCCTTCCCTGGCCATTTCGATACCCTTGAAGAAACTCTCCCTTGTAACTTCAATAAGCCTTTTTGCCTCGGGTGACACGGTGCCTACTTCATAGGTCCTTGCAGCATCCCCGTGATAACCTTCAAATATGGCACCGATATCTATACTTACAATGTCTCCTTCTTTCAAAGGTATATCATTTGGTATTCCGTGAATGACTTCGTGATTAACCGATGCACATATGCTTGCCGGAAAATCAATACCGCCGTACGGGTTTGGCACACCTTTAAAAGAAGGAAAACCGCCTGCCTTCAAAATGACTTCCTCTGCTGCCTTGTCAAGCTCTCTTGTTGTTATCCCGGGAGCTATCAGTTCCTCTATTCTCCGGTGAGCCATTGCAACTATATAGCCGGCCTTACGCATAAGGTCAAGCTCTCTTTGTGATTTTATTACTATCATTAAAACCGCCTACTCTTTTAACAATTTATCCATTATTTCTTCGGTGGTCTCAGTTATATCCTTCGTGCCGTCAAAATGTAGCAGCAAACCTTTTTTTTCGTAATATTCTACCAGCGGCTCTGTTTTCTCGTAATATGCCTTAAGTCTTTCCAGTACCGTCTGTTCCTTATCGTCATCACGGATTTTCAGTTCTTCGCCGCATACGTCACATAATCCTTCGGACTTCGGCGGGTTTGAAACAATGTGGTAGGACATTCCACACCCTTTGCACACCCTGCGCCCTGCCATTCTTCTGACAATAACCTCGTCAGGTACATTGAGATTTATTACCGCATCCAGCTCCGCACCCATTTCCCTTAATACCTCATCCAACTGCACGGCCTGGGGAATGGTACGCGGAAAACCGTCCAGCAGAAAACCGTTTTTGCAATCATCTTTTTTTAGTCTGTCCTTCACTATACTGACTGTCAAATCATCGGGCACCAGCATCCCCTGATCAATGATCTGCTTTACTTTTCTGCCCAGTTCGGTACCTTCGTTTGCCCGGAAAATATCCCCGGTTGAAATATGAGGTATATTCAGCCTCTTTGATAAATTTACCGCCTGCGTGCCTTTGCCTGCACCAGGAGCTCCCAAAAGAATAAGTCTCATGTCTTCCGCACCTTCTATATGCCAGGTTAAATGTGGAAGGTGAGAAAAGGTTTCTCACTTTCCACATCAGTTCAATCCATGGTTTAGTCAAGGAATCCCTTGTAATGTCTCATCATAAGCTGCGATTCTATCTGTCTGACTGTTTCCATTGCCACGCTGACCATGATCAGCAGTGAAGTTCCTCCAAACCATACACCCGTGATTTTCGTAAAGGTCTGAAGGAGGCTTGGCAGTATGGTGATCAGAGCAAGGAAAAATGCTCCGAACCATGTCACACGGTTTAATACCTTGGCAATGTAGTCTGCTGTAGGTTTGCCCGGTCTTATTCCCGGAACAAAACCGCCGTTTTTCTTGATGTTGTTTGCAAGCTCTATCGGGTTGAACGCAATCATTGTGTAGAAAAATGTAAAGAACATAACCAGAAGAGCATATGCAACCGTAAACCACGGTTTTTTATCAATTTCCTTAAGGTAAGTCAGGAACGGGCCTGTTTCCCTGGTACCCCATATAAGGTTAATGATTGTAGGCGGAAATGTCATAATCGACATTGCAAAGATGATTGGCATTACACCCGCAAGATTAACTTTAATGGGTATATGTGTGCTCTGTCCGCCGTACATTTTCCGTCCAACCACTCTCTTTGCGTACTGGACGGGAATTCTTCTCTCAGCTTCCTGGACATAAACAACCAGGGCGATCATTGCCAAAGCTACCAGGATTATAAGAGCAAGAACAATGTAACCGACAGCTCCCTGTCCAAGTTGTCCTGAAACGACATACTGGTATAATATATTCACCAGGGCAGGTCCTCTGCTTACAATACCTGCAAAAATCAAAAGCGAAATTCCGTTTCCGATACCGTATTCGGTAATCTGTTCACCCAGCCACATCAGGAATGCCGTACCGGCCGTGAAGGTAAGGGTTATTGTAATGAATGACCAGACATTTCTGTTTATAACAGCAGCCTTGATACCCGTATACGTAGCTGCAGCCTGTATAAACCCTAAAATTACGGTAGCATAACGTGTCCACTGGGCCAGTATCTTTCTTCCATGCTCACCTTCCTTGGCGAGCTGTTCCAGTTTCGGTATGGCAATGGTTAGCAGCTGAATTATAATAGAGGCTGTAATATATGGTTGAATAGACATGGCAAAAATACTTGCATTACTGAAAGCTCCACCGGAAATAATGTTGATAAAACCAAACAGTGAGCTTCCGCCCTCAGCCAGTTCTCTCAATGCTGTTGCACTTAATCCGGGAACCGGAATATGTGCGCCAAGTCTGTAAATCAACAGCATCAATACCGTCATCAGCATCTTCTTTCGAAGATCAGGAATTCTCCATGCATTCCTGATGGATGCTACCATGTTATTCGCCATATTATACCACCTCTACCTTTCCTCCTGCAGCTTCAATCTTCTGCTGAGCTGTTTTTGTAAATCTGGCGGCCTGCACGGTCAGTTTCCTGTTTATCTCTCCGGAACCCAACACTACAATACCGTCATTTATTTTCTTTATGACTCCTTTATCCAGTAAAAGTTCAGCATTAACCACAGTTCCGTCTTCAAACCTGTCAAGGTCTGACAGCTTGACTTCGGTGTATGTTTTCGCAAATATATTATTGAAGCCCCTCTTGGGTACTCGCCTGTAAAGAGGCATCTGACCGCCTTCAAAGCCGGGTCTTACACCGCCGCCTGAACGCGAGTTCTGCCCTTTATGCCCTCTTCCGGCTGTTTTGCCATTCCCTGAGCCAGGCCCTCTTCCCTTTCTCTTCGGAAGTTTTTTAGGTGCACCGGGTTTTAATTCAGACAAAGTCATGGGTTTTCACCTCCCTATATTTCTTCCACTTCAACCAGATGTTCTACTTTTTTAATCATTCCGCGTATCGGTGGACTGTCCTTTTGTACTACGGAGCTTCCAACTTTACGAAGGCCAAGAGCCTCAACGGTGGCCTTCTGATCCTTCTTCGATCTTATAGTACTCCTTACAAGTGTTATTTTCAAATTAGCCATGGAAAAGCCTCCTATCCCAAGATTTCTTCGACGGTTTTTCCTCTCAACCTGGCGTATTCCTCAGCGGTACGAAGCTGAGAAAGCCCCTCCATGGTAGCACGAACCATGTTGGTAGGATTGTTCGAACCCAGGGATTTCGTACGGATATCACGAATACCTGCAAGCTCAAGAACTGCACGTACAGGTCCTCCGGCAATAACACCGGTTCCCTCTTCAGCCGGTTTGAGCAATACCTTGCCTGCCCCGTATACGCCTATGGCTTCGTGAGGAATTGTTGTTCCAACCAAAGGAACCTTCATAAGATTCTTCTTCGCATCTTCTATACCTTTACGGATTGCATCGGGTATTTCGGCTGCTTTTCCTGTTCCAACGCCCACATGTCCGTTTTCATCACCAATAACAACCAAAGCACTGAAACGGAAATTACGGCCACCTTTAACAACCTTGGTTACACGTCCGATATTTACGACTTTTTCTTTCAGGTCTAATGTGCTGGCATCAATTCTCTGCAAGTGACTCCCCTCCTTTGTTCCAAGCGTCAGAATTCCAGGCCGGCTTCTCTTGCGCCGTCAGCCAGTTCCTGAACTCTTCCGTGATAGAGGTATCCACCTCTGTCAAATACAACAGTTTTTATTCCCTTCTTAATGGCTTTTTCGCCAATCAGTTTTCCAACTTCACGAGCTGCGGCCTTGTTTCCGGTATAGGCCAGTTTGCCTTTGAGCGCTTCATCCAGCGTGGATGCAGCAACAAGAGTCTGTCCGGACACATCGTCAATTACCTGGGCATAAATATGCTTTGAACTTCTGAAAACACAGAGCCTGGGTCTTTCAGCAGTGCCGCTGATCTTCTTGCGTACCCTGAAATGTTTTCTTTTCCGGACTTCGTTTCTATCCTCAAATTTAATCACAGCCACTCACTCCTTTCTACTACTTCTTAACCCCTGCTTTACCTTCTTTTCTGATGATTACTTCATCAACATACTTGATTCCCTTGCCCTTATAGGGTTCAGGCGGTCTCTTTTCGCGGATCTTGGCCGCTATTTCGCCCACCAGCTGCTTGTCAATACCCTTGACAATAATCTGGTTGGGAGCAGGTACTTCAATTGTAATTCCATCGGGCTCTTCAATCTCAACCGGATGAGACAGGCCCAGGGTCAGATTAAGTTTTTTACCCTGTTTCTGCGCTCTGTATCCGACACCGTTTATCTCAAGTTTCTTCTCATAACCCTGTGTTACGCCTACTACCATATTGTTGATAAGTGAACGGGTCAGACCGTGCAAAGCTTTATGCTTCTTTAATTCGGAAGGTCTTTTAACGATAATATTGTTTCCTTCCTTTTCAATGATCATATCAGGGTGAAAAACCTGAGTGAGTGTTCCTTTTGGACCTTTAACCGTAATTTCATGTCCATTCATTTTTACTTCCACACCGGACGGTATAACCACCGGCATATTTCCTACACGGGACATTTTGTTTACACCTCCGTCCTTACATTGAAGATGGAATCTATGCTCTCATTCCATCCTTTTCAGAACCTTCAATAATTAATTTAATATTAAATACTGCTTTGTGACCGCACAGGCTTACCATATGAAAGCAAGCACTTCTCCGCCTACTCCTTCTTTTCTGGCTGCCCTGTCAGTCATGACGCCTTTCGAAGTAGAAATTATAGCAATGCCCAAACCTCCAAGTACTTTCGGAAGTTCATCCTTTCCGGCATAAACCCTGAGACCGGGCTTTGATATTCTCTTTATCCCCGAAATAACATTGCGCTTGTTTTCAGTGTAATTTAGCGTAATGCGAATAATACCCTGTTTCTTATCGTCTATTTCAGTGAAACCCTTAATGTATCCTTCCTCAGCCAGGATTTCGGCTATTCTTTTTTTCAGCCTGGACGCAGGAATATCAACAGTTTCATGCTTCGCACTCGCTGCATTTCTGATTCTTGTAAGCATATCCGCAATTACGTCGGTTGCATTCATGGTTACGACCTCCTTTCGGTACTGTTACCAACTGGCTTTTCTCACACCGGGTATCTGACCTTTATAAGCCAGGTCCCTGAAACATAAACGGCATATACCGAATTTCCTCATATATGCATGAGGTCTTCCGCAAATTTTACACCTGTTGTAATAACGGGTTGAGAATTTGGGTTTTAATTTCTGTTTGTGGATTAACGATTTTTTTGCCAAACCATATACCTCCCTTAGCGGCTGAACGGCATTCCTAAGAGTGCCAGTAATTCTTTCGCTTCTTCGTCAGTTTTGGCGGTGGTTACAAAAGTGATGTCCATGCCGCGTACTTTTTCCACCTTGTCAATATCTATTTCAGGGAAAATCAGCTGCTCTCTCACGCCCATTGAGAAGTTTCCCCGTCCGTCGAATGAGTTGGGGTTTATCCCACGGAAGTCACGAACCCTTGGAAGAGCTATATTAAACAGTTTATCCACGAATTCGTACATTCTGTATCCCCTGAGTGTAACCTTGCATCCGATATTCATACCCTGGCGGACCTTGAAGTTTGATACGGACTTCTTAGCCTTTGTTACCACAGGTTTCTGGCCTGCTATCAGTGAAAGCTCGTTAACTGCCGCTTCCAAAGCCTTTGGATTCTCCTTCACATCACCAACGCCCATATTTATAACAACTTTTTCAAGCCTTGGTATCTGCATCGGACTTTTATAGTTAAATTTATCTTTCAGTGCCGGAGCAACGTCTTCCTTGTATTTGTCTAACAATCTTGGCATTGTCGGTCAACCTCCCTTCAAATTACTCCCCGGATTCTTTCAGGACATCGATAACCTCTCCGCATTTTTTGCAAACACGGGCCTTCGATCCGTTATCCAGGAATTTTTTGCCCACCTTTGTAGGAGCACCGCATTTATTGCAAATCAGCATTACCTTGTCAGCATAAATAGGTGCCTCTTTGTGTATAATACCACCCTGCTGGTACTGGCTTCTGGGTTTTGCATGCTTGGTTACCATGTTTATTCCTTCTACAATTACCATGCGTTTGGATGGCAGTACTTTTATTATTTTGCCTTTTTTACCTCTGTCCTTTCCGTTAAGGACGTAAACAGTATCACCTTTTTTTACATGAACCTTGTTCTTCATTCAAGTGCCTCCCCTCTGACTGGTTTTTGCATTTTCACCGTGTTTTCCTGCTCCTGAATCTTAACAGGACCATACAAAAACCGGGCATTACTCGCCTGTTACCTTAAATTACCTCGGGAGCGAGAGATATAATTTTCATATAATCCTTATCTCTTAATTCCCTTGCAACAGGCCCAAAAATACGGGTCCCTCTTGGACTGCCATCATCCCTGAGGATTACCGCAGCGTTCTCATCAAATCTTATATATGAACCGTCACTGCGTCTTAAGCCCTTTACAGAGCGGACCACAACTGCTCTTACTACGTCACCTTTCTTTACAACACCGCCAGGTGTTGCATTTTTAACCGAGCAAACAATAACATCTCCAATATTTGCATATTTCTTTTTAGAACCGCCGAGCACCTTTATGCACATAAGTTCCTTTGCTCCTGTGTTGTCAGCTGCCCTGAGAATTGTCTGCATTTGAATCAATTCAGGCACCTCCCTCAATCCATTTTAGCTCCGTGTGTTACATATCCGTAATACAGTTGGTTTTTTGTTATATTTGTGCCGTATAACACTCAATATATATACAATAGAAGTTTATTTAGCTCTTTCAACTATCTCCACCAGGCGCCATCTCTTCTCCTTCGACAACGGTCTGGTTTCCATAACACGAACGGTGTCGCCGACCCGGCAGATGTTTTCTTCATCATGAGCCTTCAGTTTATATGTTCTCTTTACGATCTTCTTATAAAGAGGATGTCTTACATTATCCACTACAGCAACTACTATGGTTTTATCCATTTTATCGCTGACTACCTTGCCCACTCGGGTTTTCCTTAAATTCCTTTCAGCCACGTGGAACAAACCTCCTTCCGGTCCTTAACGCTTAATACCAAGTTCCATCTCCCGTATTATTGTTTTTACACGGGCAATATCTTTTTTAACGCTTTTCAGCTTCATCGGGTTATCCAACTGATTTGTTGCATGCTGAAAACGCAGCTTAAAGAGTTCGTTCTTTAAGTCCTGCAACTCCTGGTTTAATTCAGCAATACTTTTTTCTCTCAATTCACTCGTCTTCATTTGCTCCACCTACCTCTTCACGCGCTACTACCTTGCACTTGACCGGCAATTTGTGAGCAGCTAAACGCAATGCTTCCCTGGCCGTCTCTTCATCTATTCCTGCAATTTCAAACATTACGCGACCCGGTTTTACAACAGCAACCCAATACTCAGGCGCTCCTTTACCGCTACCCATACGGGTTTCAGCCGGTTTCTTGGATATGGGCTTGTCGGGAAAAATCTTAATCCAAACTTTTCCGCCTCTTCTGACATAACGTGTCATTGCCACACGCGCTGCTTCTATCTGATTGCTGGTGATCCAGCCGGGTTCTGTGGCCTGCAGACCGTATTCTCCGTATGCTACCACGTTGCCACGCGTTGCTTTACCCTTCATTCTGCCTCTCTGAACACGTCTGTATTTTACTCTCTTGGGCATTAACATTATTTGTCTCCCCCTTCCGTTTTGTCTTTCTTAACGGGAAGTACTTCACCCTTGTATATCCAAACCTTGACACCAAGTTTGCCGTACGTTGTATCAGCTTCTGCGAATCCATAGTCTATGTCGGCTCTCAGTGTCTGAAGAGGTATAGTCCCCTCATGATAATGCTCTGTTCTTGCTATTTCTGCACCGCCCAGGCGGCCGGATACAGAAGTTTTGATTCCCTTTGCGCCGGCTTTCATGGCCCTTGACATTGCCTGTTTCATAGCCCTGCGAAAGGAAATTCTTCTTTCAAGCTGGCCGGCTATATTCTCGGCAACCAGCTGTGCTACTGTTTCAGGGTTTTTAATCTCGGTAATATTTATCAATACACTTTTACCCGTTAATTTTTCAACTTCCTTGCGCAGCTGTTCTATGCCGGCACCGCCTTTTCCTATTACAATACCCGGTTTTGCGGTATAAACATTCAGCTTAATCTTGTTGGCGGCACGCTCGATTTCAATTCTTGCAATACCAGCTGCATACAGCTTTTTCTTTATATATTTTCTGATATTGTAGTCTTCAACCAAAAAATCGGCAAAGTCTTTCTTTCCCGCGTACCATTTGGTGTCCCAGTCTTTAATGATTCCGATTCTCAGTCCATGCGGATTCACTTTCTGGCCCATTAGAAAACCTCCTTATTATTACGCCTTTTCCCTTAAAACCAAGGTCAGATGGCTCGTGCGCTTATTAATTCTGTATGCGCGTCCATGAGCTCTTGGTCTTATTCTCTTCAGTGTCGGTCCCTGTGTTGCATATATTTCGGCCACATATAAATTGTCACGATTCAATCCGTTATTGTTAACGGCATTGGCTTCTGCAGATTTCAGCAATTTTTCGAGTATCTCTGCTGCCTTCCTTGGTGTGTATTTCAAAATAGCATAAGCCTCATCAAGTTCCTTGTTGCGTATCAAATCTATAACCAGTTTGGCTTTCCTGGATGATACCCTGGCATTCCTCAATACGGCTCTGCCTTCATCTTTTCCAATCCCTAAAGCCTTTCTTTCCTTCTTTGTCAGAACGGGAAGCTTTGCGGATTTTCTGCGCACTTGCCGGTATTGAGCTATAATTTCATCTTTTCTCTCCAGAAGCTCGTCCCTCGACATAACCTTTCTGCCCACGTCAATTCCTCCTTTTGGCAATTGTACCCGATATTTTGCGTGGTTTCGAACAACGAATCCAAAACCCGGATCCTTGTGCTTTTATATTATCAATCAGTCAATAATCATTATTTCAGCCTGCTGCTTTTTTCATCCTTGCCGTGACCTCTGTAGGTACGGGTAGGCGCAAATTCACCCAGTTTGTGGCCAACCATATCTTCAGATATATAAATTGGTACATGCTTTCTTCCATCATGAACTGCAATGGTGTGACCAACCATCTGAGGGAATATGGTAGATGCTCTTGACCTGGTTTTCAGGACTTTTTTCTCACCTTTTTCGTTCATGGCCTCAATTTTCTTTAACAGCTTTTCATTTACATAAGGTCCCTTTTTTAATGATCTACCCACAGAACAAACCTCCTCCCGATACCTTAATTAGTATTACGTTTCTTAACAATAAACTTATCGCTCTGTTTTTTCTTCTTCCTTGTCTTGTAACCCAGTGTCGGCTTACCCCAAGGAGTAACAGGGCTTGGCATACCAATAGGAGATTTACCTTCTCCACCGCCATGAGGATGGTCGCTCGGGTTCATAACAACACCGCGTACATGCGGTCTTCTGCCCATCCAGCGGACTCTTCCGGCCTTACCGATTCTAATGTTTTCATGTTCCACATTTCCTACCTGTCCGATAGTGGCTTTGCAATTCACGCTGATCATGCGCACTTCACCCGACGGCAGCCTTACCTGTGCATAGTCATCTTCTCTTGCCATCAGCTGTGCCATGTTTCCTGCAGAACGTACAAGCTGTCCGCCTTTTCCCGGTTTCAGTTCTATATTGTGAATAACCGAACCAACCGGAATATTTGCAAGCGGAAGCGCATTTCCTACACGTATGTCGGCTTTTTCGCCCGACATAACCGTATCCCCTACTTTAAGACCGTATGGTGCAAGAATGTATCTTTTTTCACCATCCACATAGTGAAGCAGAGCAATATGTGCGGAACGGTTGGGGTCGTACTCTATGGAAGCGACTTTTGCCGGAATATGATCCTTATCCCTCTTGAAATCTATAATTCTGTACTGTCTTTTTGTTCCACCGCCGCGGTGCCTTACGGTTATCTTTCCGTAGGAATTTCTTCCTCCTGTTTTCCTGACAGGAGCTAAAAGAGACTTTTCGGGCTCTTTTTTGGTTATTTCCTCAAAGGTGGACACAGTCATATTTCTTCTTCCAGGAGAAGTAGGTCTGTATTTTTTTATCGACATTACGTTCACTCCTTTACGTTAATTACAACTATCCGTTAGCAGGCCGACTGTAAACCTATTCAACCGAATAGCTGCTGCAACCTTTTTGATTGCGATTGCCTTAACTTATCAGTATTATCGGATTACTGCATTGCGCCGAATTCCTCAATTTCGGTCTTATACTTCCTGCCTGTGCTTACCTGTTTTCCGTCCTTGTCCAGGTAGGTTACAGGTTGAGGATTAGTATCAATCTTTACGATTGCTTTCTTCCATTTTGATGTTTTTCCAAGGTGTACGCCCAGTCTTTTTTCCTTACCGCTGTAGTTCACGGTGTTCACAGACAAAACCTTTACATTGAAAAGTTTCTCCACGGCATTTTTGATCTGGGTCTTGTTCGCCCTGTAATCCACGATAAAGGTGTACTTGCCGTCAGCCATGTTATCGTAGGTTTTTTCTGTAATATATGGACGGATAATAATATCTTCAGCAAGTTTCATTATGCATACACCTCCTCAACCTTGGCAACAGCATCCTTCGTTATAATAAACTTCTGATGCTTCAGAATATCATAAGTATTGATTGTATTCACGAGGGCTGTTTTAACAGCCGGCACGTTCCTGGCTGACTTTACAACTTTTTCATCAACCGCGGGAAGCACCACCAATGCTGACCCTTTGACATTCAGATTGTTCAGAACCTTTACAAATTCCTTCGTCTTGATTTCATTCAATACCAGTTCATCCAAAACGATAATGTTGCCGTCCAGTACTTTTGTTGTTAATGCACTTTTCAGCGCAAGTCTTCTGACCTTCTTAGGAATTGTGTACCTGTAGCTCCTTGGCTTTGGAGCAAAAGCCACGCCTCCGCCTTTCCACTGGACAGAGCGGATACTTCCCTGACGGGCGCGACCGGTACCCTTCTGCCTCCAGGGTTTTCTGCCGCCGCCGCTGACTTCGCTTATAGTCTTGGTTGACTGGGTTCCCTGGCGCATATTGGCCAACTGGTTTACCACTGCTGTGTGCATGGCAACTTCGTTTACCTTTACACCGAATATATCATCGTTAAGGTTTATTTCCCCTACGACTTCGCCTTTCATATTATAAACATCCACTTTTGGCATATCTGGTCCTCCTTCCATATCGTAAATGCTTTACGCCTTGACCGAATCCTTGATTATTAAGAGTCCGCCTCTTGGACCAGGAACAGCTCCCTTGACAAGCAACAATCCCCTGTCTGCATCAACACGGACAACAGCCAGGTTTTGTACCGTTACCTTTTCATTTCCCATGTGTCCCGGAAGTTTCTTGCCTTTGAATACACGGCTTGGATCCGAGTTGGCACCCATTGAACCGGCACCCCTGTGGTAGCCTGAACCGTGTGTTGCAGGTCCTCGCCCGGTACCAAAACGCTTCACGGTACCCTGGAAACCTTTACCTTTTGAAATACCCGATACATCAACCTTGTCACCTTCGCTGAACATATCCTGGACCTTTAATTCCTGGCCTACTTCAAAGGCATCAATATTCTCAATGCGAAATTCCTTCAAATACCTTTTGGGAGAGACACCCGCCTTGTCAAACTGACCCTTGTCAGGTTTATTGACTCTCCTTTCGCTGATATCCTCAAATCCTACTTTAATTGAATTATATCCGTCTGTTTCCACTGTTTTCTTCTGAATTACCGATACCGGTCCCGCCTTGATAACAGTAACGGGAACCAGGGTTCCGTCCTCAGTGAAGATTTGAGTCATACCTATTTTTTTGCCAAGCATACATTTTTGCATTTTTTATTTCCCTCCTGTCATTGGTTCGATTTTAATCGAACATAACAAATATATTTCTTACAGCTTGATTTCAATATCCACACCTGCAGGAAGATCAAGCCTCATTAAAGCATCAACTGTTTTCGGTGTTGGAACGAGGATGTCAATAAGTCTTTTATGAGTTCTCATTTCAAACTGTTCACGTGAATCCTTATACTTGTGCGGAGCACGTAAAATAGTTATTACTTCCTTTTTGGTTGGCAGCGGCACCGGACCTGAAACTTTCGCCCCGGTCCTTTTAGCTGTTTCAACTATTTTTTCAGCAGATTGATCCAAAACCTGATGATCAAAAGCTTTCAACCTAATACGAATTTTTTGTTTGTTCGCCATACATATGCCTCCTACTCCATGCCTTCAGCAGGGTATCCGGCTGAAAAGCATTTTTTTGTTTGTGCAAGCAGCACTTTTGTGATGACGCAACAAGTTTTTCTCTGTACACTCTGCCGGGTGTGTCGTAACTGTTAATATATAAAACCCAGGAAAAACAAACAAGTTAATTCTAACTTGCATAACCTGGGCTCTGTAGCAACATACGTTACGCATATACATGAATATATGCGCAGATGCAAGATGTACAGTGACTTGTCGCCCGGTTTCAATGAATCGGACATTCTCCATTGAAGTTCCCCGGATATCCGGCAATCTCCAACTTCATCGTATGCCATGTCACAACAGGCAACATTATACTATAGTTTTTTTATCATGACAAGTAGTTTTTATAAAATTTTTTGATCGTGAAAGGAAAAATTAAAGTCTGCTTTTGCTACGGTCTCATCAGGCATAAGTCCGTCATAAAGTGCCCTACTTAAACCTTTTTTAATAATAATATTTATGTCTGTGTGGAGTCTATGGTACTATTCTGATGCAGCCAGGCTCGTGGTATCATCGTTAAACAGTTACGTATCCAGGTAATACCACATTATAAACGCGTCTTCCTGGTTGTCACTGTAATAGTTTTTTCTCAGGCCTTCTATTTTGAAACCAAACCTTTTGTACATTGATATAGCCGCGGTGTTGCCTACCCTGACTTCGAGCGTCAGACCCCTCAGTTTGCTTTTCCTGGCCATTTCAATGATTGTCTCCATGAGCTTTGAGCCTATTTTCATTCTTCGGTACAGGGGGTGAACCGCAATATTTGTGATATGCCCTTCATCTATTATTGTCGACAAGCCTGCATAGGCAACAATATTACCTGATATTTCAGCTACAAAATAATGGGCACGGGGATTCTGCAGTTCATCAAAAAACATCAGTTTCGACCATGGACTTGTAAATGATTTTTTTTCAACTTCCATTACACGGTCCAAATCTTCACACTTCATCTTTCTTATTACAATTTCGCTTTCCATAGGATTAACTCCCCGACATCAGGTCCTTCATTCTTTCGGCCTGAGATTTTCTGAGATAATTTGGAACAGCACGAAAGGCATCGGTTACCTTGCCTTCCTTCTGCATCAGCCACGCAAGATGTGCCACCGCTGCAGCCCGGTGAGTAAAAATTTCGTCCGGTGCAAAACGCGCGTTAATACCCTGCTCTTTAATATAATCCTTATATAGCGGTACCGCATCCCCTACGAAATGTATCGGCGCATCATAGCTTTTAAGCAGGCTTGTCAGCTCATCTATTGCCAGACCCGAATCTTCCTGCAGAACCGATACCGAACCGTCGGATGTTTTATACAAGCCCGCAAAAACCTGGCGGTTCCTTGCATCCATTATCGGGCATACCAGCCCGTCCTGTTCATTCACGGTGCATGCAAGGGCCATAAGGGTTGAGACCTCCACAACAGGTTTGTTTAGAGCATAGGCCATCGCCTTGACCGTAACCACACCTATTCTCAAACCGGTAAACGAACCCGGCCCGACCGCAACTGACAAAAGATCCAGGTCTTCAGGCTTATAATCAAGCATTTTCAACAGCGACTCAATCATGGGGATAATTTTTTGCGAATGAGTTTTGCCGTTGCGGATTGAAATTTCACCTGTAAGATATCCGTCTTTTACAACTGCTGCAGACGCTGTTGCTGCTGAAGTATCCAGAGCAAGTATTATCATTCCCTATCCAGCCCCTCTATTGTAATCCTCCGTTTATTTTCGCCGTCATTTAGGCGTTCGAAATATACCCATACCGACCGGGGCGGTATCAGGTTTTTTACCAGGTCTGCCCATTCAATTACACAGATATCCCCTTCGTACAAATACTCTTCAAACCCTGTTTCAAACAACTCTTCCTCATCTGAAATGCGGTAGACATCAAAATGGTGCAGACTGAAACCCGGCCCTTTATAACTCTGCACCAGTGTAAAGGTCGGGCTTGTAATGTATTCATCTATTCCGAATCCGCGGGCCAGGCCCCTGACAAATGCGGTTTTACCTGTACCCAAATCCCCTGACAAAGCAACAATGTCACCCTTTTTTAGCTGCTTTGCCACAGTTTCACCAAGTTTAACGGTATCTTCTTCACGTTCCGATATTACTGAGTACATCCCGTTCTCCATAATCTTAATGCCGCTGCCTGTGCAGAAGTTCTGCCCTGCATGGAGTTAAACTTCTGACCGAACAGCCATGGTATTCATATTATAACACAGGAAAGAACTGCTTAAAACTAAGTATTTATTCCTATCTTACCGCCCATGGAATAATTTTTTCGACAGTATAATCCTTTGCTTCATCATCGGTAAGGATCCTGGCCCATGATACCCTTTTGCCGGTTCCTGCACCAGGACCATGGCTTTTATATTCAGCATAAAAAACAGTCTTTTCGCTTTCGGGCCTGTTCCAGTTATGCCAGCCTTCACTCTTAATATGGCTGTCCATGTAACAGTTTATAAAAACCGTTTTCGCAAAATTCCTCCACGGCCTTCCGAGATACACCGTAGAAGGCTTGCAGTTTCCCACGAGTTTGCAGTCAATAAACACATAACCGTATTTCTCGCCTTCGGGGGTTGATGCGGCAGTAATATACCCGTTTACGCCATTTTCGGGTTCACCTCTGTCAAGTGATATAATTGTGCAGCCTTTGAAAACCGCCGTAGCCGAGCCGAATATGAAATCCACATCCCCCTCTATTACGCAGTTCTCGTAATAATGCGCACCCATTCTTCTTTCCCTGTTCTGCCCGGGACCCTTAAATCCGTTTTTTAGGACGGGTTCGGGCGGAAGTGGTGCTGTAAAAAGAGTATCCTGATGCCCTTTAAAACAGCAGTTCCTGAATATTACACGATCTGCATCCACGTATGCGGCAAGGGCTTGCCCTTTTATTTTTCCCGGTCCAGCGGAGTTTTCAAAAGTTATATTGCTCGCCTCAAACCCATCGCCTGTGATCAGTACCGTATATGAATTGAAAGTGCCGTATTCTTCACCGTTATCAAACAGTTTCCTTGCATAATCGTCGTATGTGATGATTGTTGATTCAGGGTCCTCGCCAACCAGTGTAATATTTGGTCTTGTTATGTGCAGTTTCTCCCTGTACACTCCTTTTTTTAAGTGAATTACGACTCTGCCGTTTTTTTCGCTTTTCTTCTCCAGGTCCTTTAAAGCCTCTCCGAGCGACAGGTAGTCGCCGCTCCCGTCAGATGCCACAATCATGGTCCAATGCCCCTTTCGTTCGTTTGTCCATATTAAAAGTATATTTTATGTAAATATATTTTACAATTGCTTTTTTGAACTACGGCGGGCATACCGTAACTGACTGCGTTCTTCACCGTTTTATAAGAAAGAAATGAGGTCCGGGGCCGGACCTCACTGTTTTCTTATAATATTCCCCGACTGGTCTTTTACCAGTCCGAACAGCTTAATCATAAACTGCGGAACCGGGATTCCAAGGATGATAAGGTTCTGTATTATGCTTAACCCTTCGGTTCCGATAAGATATATATATACCGCCATTGTTATGGAATTCTCAATGGGCAGGTGCAATCCCGCATCGTTTGTCAGGTACTTGATAATAAACTCAATCAGTATTGTGATCAGTATGAGAACAAGGTATGACAGTTTTTTTAAAGCTCCCGTTATACCCTTTTTGTAACTGAAACCTCCGTTGCGTACCAAACCGCTGATAATGCCGGTTAAATAATCCAGTGCCATGAACACAGCCAGTATTACAAAAACTTCGTGCATTGAGCTGGAAACGTATGCAACAACAACTACCAGTGCACCCAAGAACGTTTTTGTCTCAAAAGCCTGCATCAGCCTGTGCATAAGCAATCCTCCACTCATTGACTTGTCTAATTTATTATATGCAGGTCCCGGAAATGTGACAAAATTTTTTTCCAAATGAGCCGGAACAGGTTTTATCGCTCATTCTCGGTTTATTCATACTGGCTGTATCACCGACCATGAAAACCGGTATGCCCAAAGATCAATCCATAAAAAAAAGGACCGGGAATACCGGTCCGAGAGCAGAGTATTACAACAGTTTATTTGGATTTGCGCCAATCATCGTATTGTCTTTGCATTTCGGCAATCAGTTCATCCACGCCTGCTGCCTTAAGTTCTTTTTCAAACTGTTCAACTGTGGGCTCTACTTCAACAGCACCTGTAAACAGCTGCTTGTAGTATGTCTGAACAACATTCTTACATGCTGAAATTTCTGTTTCAACATTTGTCTTGTCGAACATGAAGCCGAGACTGTTCAGTACAAGGCCTTCTTCGTTGAATTTCAGGAATTTGTCCCACTTCTGAGGATCTTCGTTGCTCATCAGGTAGTCCTTGAACTGATCCCCGAATTTCCAGCCGTGGCCCGGGTTATATCCGGAGTTGTCAGGATCAATGAGTTCAATAACGTTGTCGCTTATCTTCTTGTAGTGAACATTTTCAATACCATAGTTCAGCAGGTTCTTCAGGTACTTGTCGGTGTACAGCATTTCTATGAACTGGAATGCCTTTTCAGGATTCTTGGAACCTGCAGGAATTGCAAGGAGAGCACCTGTTGTTTCACGGTTTGACATAACAGGTCTTGTAACATCAATCTGCAGCCACTCAATACCTGTCTGAGCGGTCATTTCAGCATCTTTTCCGGGTTTCAGCGACTGGGAGGCTGCAAAATATCTGCCCGACTTCATGAGCTCAACCTGGTTCTGCATTGTAGCAGCATCCTTATGGATGTATCCCTTGTTTGCCCAGTCTCTCATAAGTTTGTAATGCTCAATGCTTTCAGGTGCGAGGAAATGGTTAATGATTGTGTAATCCCTGTTGTCAGGATACAAAGCTCCGGGAACGTCGTCGTCACTGATACGGTCCCAGTCAAGGAGCTGGAACGGAGCGTCCATTGTTGCAATACACAATGGTGTAATTTCGGGTTCATTATCCTTTATAATCTTCAATAACGGTTCAATGGCCTCTATTGACTTAATATTGCTGATATCCATGTTGTATTTTTCAACAAGGTCTTTTCTTACAAGCCATCCCCAGTTATGTACCTTTTCCTTGTTTGTGGGAACTGCATAGTTCTTGCCGTTGATTGCAGAACCGTTAAGGAAGTCTTCACCCAGGATATTCTTTATTGCAGGATATTTATCCAGGTAAGCGTTGAGTTCCTTGAAATAGCCGGAAGCCGCATTTACATTGTAGTTTGCCGCCCAGTTTGCAGTAAATACTATATCTATAGGTTCGCCTGCGGCCAATGCTGTGTTAACCTTCTGGTCGTAATCGTCACCCCAACCGAATACGTACAGATCAAGTGTTACATTCAGCTTATCCTTAAGATAGCTGTTTGCCTCTTCAAGAACCTTCGGGGTATCCGGTTCCTGTCTGTTACCAACAAGGTACCAGGTGAGTTTAACCGGTGCTTCGCCTGTCTGGCCTGTTTCTCCGCCATCAGTCTGAGTTGTTCCTCCACCGTCAGTTCCGGTCCCTATTGGTGTACACCCTGATAATACGAGAGCAAATGCAAGCACTGTAATTAGCAATAAGCTGCAAATTCTCTTTGTCTTTGACATAAAATTCCCTCCTTAAATTAATTTTAATATTAAAACCGAATAGCCGGTTTTTAACCTTTTACAGCGCCAATGGTAAGACCTTTGACGAAATATTTCTGGAAAAACGGGTAGGCAAATATAATTGGTCCTATGGATATAACAGCTATTGCCATTCTTGCGCTTTCACTCGGCAAATCGGCAAGAACCTTTGCAGACTCTGAAAATGATGCGCTACCGCTTGCAAGATACTGAATACTGTTCAGTGTCTGGTACATCAGGTACTGGATGTTATAAAGCCTGTGTTCGGTTATGAACACAAGAGGAAGCCACCAGTCGTTCCAGTATCCCAATGTACAGAAAAGTCCTATCGTTGCAAGCCCTGCCTTGCACAGCGGCAACACTATGACGAAAAAGGTTCTGAACTCGCCCGCTCCGTCAATCTTTGCTGATTCGATGATCGACTCGTGAACGGTGGTTTTGAAAAATGTTCTCATTATAATCATGTACCACGCATTCATGAGATAAGGCACTATCATAATCCAGATAGTGTTTTTAAGCGGTATCAGCTGTGTATATACCATGTACCAGGGTACGAGCCCCCCCCCGAATATCATTGTGAAGTAAGCAATAAATGAGAAGAAGTTCTTGTATTTAAAGCTGCTGCGGGACAGTGGATAGGCGTAGAAACATATGACCATAAGGCTTAAAAAAGTACCCAGCAATGTTACAAGTATTGAAACTCCATACGCCCTCCAGATTGTGTCACCGGCCGTAATAACATAGTCGTATGCCTTAACTGAAAACTTCTCCGGAAAGAAACTGTAGCCGTTGGCAAGCAGCTCTTTTTCATCGGTGAAGGAAATTATCGTTATTAATATAATCGGAGCTATACATACTATGCTGCAGATGATGAATACCAGGTTTATCAGTATATTTCCGGCAGGAGATACTTTATTTCCGACTCTTCTGCTTACTAACCTTTTCAAAAAACCGGTTTTTTTAGCTTCAGCAGTTGCGTTCATTCTATTGCCTCCTAAAACAGTGCTTTATCACTGTCTATTTTTCTAACAATGAAGTTTGCGGTAAATACCGTGACGCAGCCTACGATGGCCTGATAGGTGCCTGCTGCCGCTGCTATCGAGATGTTGTTGCTGTTTCTCAGCGCCCTGTAAACATAGGTATCTATAACGTCGGTCACTGTAAAAAGCTGACCGCTGTTTCTCGGAACATGGTAAAACAAACCGAAATCGGCATTGAATATCCTTCCTATTGCAAGCAATGTAAGGATAATCATCAGTGTACGCAGAAGCGGTATTGTAATATACCTAATCTGCTGCCATTTGGAAGCTCCGTCGATTTCCGCAGCTTCATAGTACTCGGGATCAAAACCCGATATTGCCGCCAGGTACACAACCGTATTGTAGCCTGTATATTTCCACAGCTGGAAGAAGGTAATTATAAAGGGCCAATATTTCGGTTCGAAATACCATTTCACCGGCTCAATACCGAACGCATCAAGCAGGGACCTGTTAAGGAATCCGTTTTCAATGCTGAAAAATGAAAATGCAAGGTAGCTGACCACAATCCACGAAAGGAAATACGGAAGGAACATAACGCTCTGATAAACCTTCGCGGTTCTTTTGTTGGTCATCTCATTAAGCATAATCGCAAAAGCTACAGGAATAACCAAGCCCAGCAGGATGAAGGCAAGATTGTATAGTATCGTATTCCGAGTTATATTAAATGCATACGGGCCTTTAAAGAACATTTCAAAATTCTTGAATCCAACCCATTCGCTTTTGATAACGCTGGTTATAAAATCGCCGTGAAAGCGGTATCTCTTGAAGGCTATTATAATTCCGAACATTGGTATATAGTTGTTTATAATCAGAACAACCAGCCCGGGAATCAGCATGACAAAAAGAGGCCAGTTATTCTTCAGTTCGTAGAAAAAGCCCTTGTTTGACGACGGTTTTATAATGGTAGTATCCCCCTGTTTTGACTGCATTGTCCTAAACCCCTTTTTATTTTTAATGAAAGTACCTGATATCTTTTGTGAGAAAATAGACAAAGAAATATTAAAATTATATTACATTTATTACAAATATAATACCAGAGACTGGTTTACGTATGAATGGAACATATTGAACTATCTTGCAAAATATTGACCAGATTATATGCAAAATTTTACAACAAAAAAATCCACCATATTTTTACTCTGAAGCAGAGGAATCCCTGTATTCTGTTGGAGACAGGCCTTCGTATTTCTTAAACAGGCGCGAAAAATAGTGGGCATCCGGAATTCCGACTATTTCTGCCACTTCGTATGTTTTATACCTGGGATCCATCAGAAGTTCCTTTGCCTTCTCAATTCTAAGCCCGTTCAGGTAATCCACGAAATTCTTGCCAAGTTCCTTTTTGAACATCCTGCTCAGGTATGATGTGCTCACATAAACATGCTCTGCAACATCATTAAGAGTGATCTGCTTGTTGTAGTTTTCATGGATAAAGTCTATGGCATTGCGTAAAACAAGTTTAATACTTTTAGTGTTGTAACTGTTTATTTTCGATGCAATACTCATCGATACATCCATTAACAGTCCATTAAGCTCACTTAGGCTTTTGGTTTCGTTAATCATGTTGTGAAGGCTGACGACATTGATGCTTTCAACTTTCTTGTCATTGGAAGCCTGGGCTATTGAAAGCCTTATATTGTTTATATGGTTTATAATACCGCAGTAAAAGCTTTTTATGTAATTCATGTTAATGTTCTCGAGGCTGTTTATGTATTCGGATATATCCTGAATCCTTTTTGACACTATTGACTCGTTTCCGGTCTTTATTGCCTCAAGCAGAAGCCTCTGGTACTTCTCAAGGGCCGAATAGTCATCAACCCTGAAAAAGCCGCTCAGGTCATTATAGAAAATAACAGAGTTGTTTCCTATATAAAACTTCCGCTCAAGGGCCTCAATACATTCCCTGTATTTTTTCGGAAGCTGCAGAATACCTCTGCCCTCCGAACTTACCGCTATTGTCACGGTAAACCCGAAGCAGTTGACAAGGAGTTCCTGGAGATAATTACACTTGTCGTTTATCCGGTCGTAACAGTCGTTAATATTATCTTTACCCTGCAGTATGAATGCAACGCTGCTGTCCTTCAGCGGGATATTAACTACGCTGAAGCTGTCGGAAAACACATCCATAAAGGTGTTTATTATTCCGAACTGGTACAGGTTCATATCATACTGGCTCAGGTTTTCATTCTCTTCGGTATCAATTTCAGCTACCAGGAGGAAGAAATCGGCTATATTCACGCCTAAAAGTTCAGCCCGTGCCAGGATGTCTTCGCCGTTCGGATAAATCTCATATATAAGGTCGTATAGGAGTTTTTCTCTCAGTACGGGAATATTCTGTTCAAAAAGTTTCTTCAACTTGTCAAACTCCTCTGTCCTGTTTTTCTGCCTCTTCAGTTCCTCTACCGCTCTCTGGACTATTGCCGTTAAATCCTCTATCTTTGAAGGTTTCAGGACAAAATCAAAAACACCAAGTTTCAATGCCTCCTGGACATAGTCAAAATCCCTGTAACCTGTCAGAACTATTATTTTGCAGTCGGGTATTATATCTTTCACGTCATTTATCATCTTAAGACCGTCAACTTCGGGCATGCGGATGTCTGTTATAAGTATGTCGGGCCTGTATTTTTCGATAAGTATCCTGCCTTCCTCTCCGTCGGATGCCTCAGCACATATTTCGCAGCCGAACTGTTTCCAGTTGAGTATATTCCTTATGCCCTTCCTGATTATCGGTTCATCGTCAATTATCATTACCTTGAACATAATACCCCTCCGTTGGCTCGCTGTTGGCCGGTATGCAGACAATTACCCTGGTGTATTTTCCTTTCTCGCTTTCAATTTTAAGCCCGTATTTATCTCCATAGAATAACTTTATTCTTCGGTTTACATTTTCTATTCCTATGCTTTTTCCTGATTCGGTCCTGAGATTTTTGAAATATGTATCGTTATCCAGCGAAAGCCTTCTGTTTAAGGCATCCAGCTCCGCTATACCGATGCCCGGTCCTGTGTCCATTACAACAATGAGAAGGTTTTCACCTTCAATATATGCCTTCAGTATAATCTCGCCTTTTCCGCGCAGCCTGTCAATCCCGTGATAAACCGCGTTCTCAACGAGTGGCTGAATCAGAAGCCTCGGTATTCTGACTTTCCCCGCTCCGTTTAATATTTCTTTCCTGAACTGTATCTTGTCTTCAAATCTTCTTTTGATTATCGATATGTATTTGTCAGAGTACATGAATTCCTCTTCAACGGTGATCAGCCTGTCTCCCCTTCCGATGCTGGCTTCCATCAGGTCAGACAGGTCTGTGACCGCTTCACTGATCTCGGGCACATTGTTGAGCTGCGCCATCCAGTTTATCGATTCAAGGGTGTTAAACAGGAAATGGGGATTAATCTGTGACTGAAGCGCCTTAAGCTCCGCCTCTTTCCTTGTTATCTGCTCCCTGTATACCCAGTTTACCAGGTGGTTTATTTCCCGGGACATTTCGTTGAATGTTTTATTCAAAAAGCCTATTTCGTCATCTCTTTCATCATCTATGTACACAATCCGGTTGTCCTTCTGGACCATTTTCATACCTTTCACCAGCCGGTTTATCGGGTTTATAAAACTCATTGCTATGGACAGGTTGAAAGCCGACAGGATGACAACGGTTATTATGCACAGAAGGAGTAAGTTCCTGCGAAGGGTATAGGCATCACGATAAAGCACGTTCAACGGAACGTAGGTTATCACTTTCCACCCCGTTTCGGTTATGGTTGTGTATGATACCAGTGCATTAAGTTCAGGATCAATCTTGGAGTCCTTTTCATTGCGGAGCCTGCCCAGCGACGAATCGTTCAGGAATTCACCGTAGTTGCTGTTTCTTGCGGCAATTAAATCGTAATTGTCGGACAGGATTATTATATTCTGCATGCTTCTTGTAAGACCGTCATAGACCGTTTTCAGGAAATTCTTGTTTACAAGTATTGCCTGCAGGCCGATTTCCCTGAAGGTATCCTGGTGATATATGGTCCTGACAAGATATATGTGATTTACAACACCATTGCTGCTTTCGGTATACCAGGTCACCTTTCCCTGGTTCTGCCTGGCCTTTTCCAGCACTTCATCATAGGGCAGTATGTTTTTAATGCTGTTTCTTGAGGAATTGTCGTCGGCATAATAGAACCTGCCGTCATTGGACACAATTGCTATGGACTGGATTTCGGGCCTTGAAAGTATTATTTTTTTCATCGAGTTGCTGATTTCATTTTCGATCTCGTAATCCAAAAGAGGATCGTTTGTATTTTTCTGAACCAGTGCGTTATATATTGTCTTGTCGTATAAAAGGTCCTGGGATATTATGCTCAGGTTTGACAAATAATCATTGAAGCGAAGCTCAATCATCTGCAGTATGTCTTTCGCATAATTCGTTGACATTTGCTTTATTGTTTCTGCAGAATTCCTGTAGCTTAAGAAACCCATAAAAATCATCGGTATTATTATCTGGATATAAAAAGCCAGCAGCAGCTTTTTCTTAATGGATAAATCCTTATAGAATTTTACTATCCTGTTTTTCAATTGCTTCACCTGTTTTTTGCCTGTTTTAATATGCTCCTCAGGACCTCAGAGAATATTGTGCAATGCATGGAATCCTTAAACCTTAATCAGCAAAGGGATGTTTGATACCTGTCTGTTCAGCGGGACAATAATCCTTCCCGTACAGCCCTGTCGTATAATTCATCAATTTCAAGTTCACCTTCAAGGACATACGGCATTCCGGCAACAATTACCTCTTCCCAGACAGTTCTGTCTATAAAGCTGTCGGGAGGGCCTATGAACTGCCTGCTGTTATTGATAAGAAGCTGGCCTTTCCTCGTAAGCCTGTTATAATCGACCTGGTACTCCCTGATATCAACACAGCTCAGCATTCCTGTCTGCCTTGCAAATTCGGCGGCAGTCTCCTTTGATGTAAGAAACCTCAATAAACGGATGGATGCTTCCCTTTTTACATCATCATTGTATGATTCGGAGCTTATATGGAAACAACCGTTTCCGAGCCCGTGTATCATCGTATTCGGCGGGGCTTTTCCGTCGCTTAAGGTGGGGAAGTATATTATGTCCACAGTATCATCGGTTACGGGGATGTTCCCTATAAACCATGAGCCCTGCACGATCATCGCGGCTTTTTTCTCCAGGAACATGGTATTCCTTTCGTGGTTAGTCATTGTAAAGGCGTCTTCAGGAAATGCGCCGATCAGGTAAAGTTCCCGCATATATTCCAATGCTTTTTTATAATAGGTTCCAAACTCCGGATGTAACGGGTTCTCTGCAATTTCTTTCCCGGCAAGAAGTGCAATCATGTTCTGATACAGGTAGGTACCCTCAGCAAGCGAATTGTATGCAATGGGCACTATACCGTTTTCATTGAATATTTTTACTGCATCTTTCAACTCTTCATATGTGGAGGGAACAGGAACGTCATATTTCTCAAAAAGATCCCTGTTGATAAACATGACTTCAAAAATAATCTCAAAGGGCAAACCATATAACCTGCCGTCGTACGTGGTGTATTTAAACATACTGCTTTTGAATGAACTCTTCCATTCAGAATTCTCTTCCATAAGTCCGGTTAAGTCGGCAACCTTGCCCGCCTGAATAAGTGCCCGTATATCGGAGCCGGGCCATATTCCAAAAACGTCAGGATTGTTTCCCGAAGCAAAATCTGTTTTTATTTTAGGAAGAAAATCTTCACCAAACAGCGACTCATTTATAATTTCAATGTCGGGGTTAGAACCGGTAAAACGGGCAAGCATCTCCTGTAATGTTTCAGCCTTGGAATCCACACCGCCCCAACTGCTGATAAAACGCAACGTGACTTTATCCTGCCCTTCCGGAATTACGATGGATGTCTTGTCTCCCGAAAACTTGCAGGCAGCCAGTGACAAAGATAAAATAGTTGATGCAGCCAACATTAACCATTTGTCTTTTTTCATGGATTGCTCCTGATAACTGTTCTGCCATAATTTCTACCAATAATTTAATTATATCCTAATTGTAAGGAATATCAAGAATTTATCTTTTGTCCGGCCGGAGTTTTCGGGCGGCCTGCGCACCTGAAAAAGAACAAGGCCGGCGTATCCGGCGCAGTAAAAAAAGGGGTACCTTGTATACCCCTTTTCAATATTTTCAGCAGCTCAACGATATAAACAGACCAAGCGATTAATATGCCTCGACGAACAATTCAAAATGAGCCTTTGGATGTGCACAGGCCGGGCATTTTTCGGGAGCTTCGGTTCCCTTATGAATATAGCCGCAGTTGCCGCATTTCCATAAAACTTCTTCTTCTCTTTTGAATACTTTTCCGCTTTCAATATTTTCAGCAAGTTTCTTATATCTTTCTTCGTGCATTTGCTCGGATACACAAACCTTTCTGAATGTGGCCGCAACTTCAGGGAATCCTTCCTCTTCGGCTATATCAGCAAAAGCAGGATACATATCGTGCCATTCTTCATGCTCGCCTGCAGCAGCAGCTTTCAGGTTGTCAAGCGTACTACCCTTGGCTACCGGGTAAGTTGCTTCGGTAATGGTAACCATAGCAGGCAGTTCATCTGCAAAACCGTCAACAAGGTACTGGAAGAACCTTTTGCCATGCTCTTTCTCATGGTCCGCTGTTTCAAGGAAAATATTTCTTATCTGCTTATAGCCTTCCTTGTCGGCTACAGAAGCATAGTAAGTGTACCTGTTCCTGGCCTGGGCTTCTCCTGCGAAGGCCTTAAGCAAATTCTCCGCTGTCCTGGTTCCTTTTAATGATTTCATAGTATAAACCTCCTTATTATTTATAATATATGGAAATATATTGTCCTTTTATATCTAATTATAAAATAATCAACAGATATTTTCAAAAACATACGGCCTTAAAACATCCGCACAGACCCGGTATCCCTCCACTGTGAGATGAAGTCCCTCAACCGTATACTCTGATTTAAGATTGCCTGTTTCATCAATAAGGCGGCTGTATACATCAATATATACAACTCCCTTTTCCTGTGCAATCCTTTTCAAGCCTTCATTTACACGGCATATTTTTTCGTTGTTTCTCCTGCCTACAATAAATCTCTTTATCTTCCGGTCCTTTGCCTTTGACACTGGATAAACAGACTGAAGGTAAATCCTTGCTTCGGGGCATTGCTCCTGAATCCTGCCTATTATCTCAGATATATTGCCGATGATGTAATCTTCGCTTTTATTGTCACCAATATCATTTGTGCCTATCAGGAGAAACACCTTCGACGGCGACAGCTCAAAAACGCTCTGGGAAAGGCGATTAAGGACACCATCTGTTGTGTCCCCGCTTATACCGCGGTTTATAACATATGCACCGTGGAAAAACTCGTTCAGCCTGAAAAAGTCGGTAATGGAGTCGCCGACAAACACAATGCCGCCCGGTTTTGCACATTTATTAAGTTCAATAAAGGCATTGTCAACCTGTTTTTTATACAGGTTTGTAATTGCATCAATCAGCCTCATCAGCATATCCTGCCCGTTTCAATTATTATCACAACGTCTGCCCCTCATGTTTCACGATATCTTTACCCCAAACGTCTGCAGATATTGTGCAATGCGAGGAAACTTTCAGCGGAGTGCAGCTTAGAGATGTGCAGTCAGAGCGAGGACCAGCAAGCCAACTGTTTGAGCAAAAATGCTACATACCATATTTTTTCACAGCATTTTTGCGAGTTTTGGCTTGCCCGAGCTGATACTTACCAGCTCTTGCAAACGCAACGACTGTTTCCGGGCATTGCACGATATCTTTCTTTTATGCTCTGGAATAAACAACCTTCCCGTTTATTATTGTCAAATCGGCCTTTGTCCTGTAATCAAAGGGATGTCCGCTAAAAATAACAATATCGGCATCCTTCCCGTTCTCAAGGCTTCCCACCCTGTCGTCAATTCCTGCCGCTCTTGCGGCATTAATTGTCACTGCTTTCAGTGCATCTTCTTCGGGCATTCCTTCCCTGACAGCAATTGCAGCGCACAAAAGCAGATGCTGCACCGGGACGCACGGATGATCGGTCATTATTGCAACGGGTATTCCCGCTTTTGCAAGGATACCGGGCGCAGCAAGGGTCTGGTTTCTGAGTTCTATCTTCGAACGATCGGTAAGCATCGGACCTACAATTATTTTAACGTTATTTTCTTTCAGTATGTCAGTAATCAAATATCCCTCGGTACAGTGATCAATTGTTATTTTCAGGTTGAATTCCTTTGCAATGCGGATGGCTGTCAGAATATCATCGGCCCTGTGGGCATGAACCTTGACAATCAAGTCCCCCTTCAGGGCGGGGATGAGAGCTTCAAGACGCATATCAAACTCGGGTTTGTCATTGTTTTCTCTGTCCTTCCTGTATTCCTCCCATTCCTCCATGTATTCCTTCGCCTTGTAGAATTGCTCGCGCAAAATTGCTGCCGTAGCCATCCTTGTGCTCGGTGCATGGTTTTTCTCATGGTATACCGTTTTCGGGTTCTCCCCGAATGCAACTTTCAGTGCACATGGTTCTTTAAGTATCATCTCGTCAACAGAACGGCCAAAGGTTTTCAATGCCGCAAACTGTCCGCAGATAACATTGCCGCTTCCCGGTCCGCTCAGAACGGTTGTTACGCCCCATTGCCGTGCCTCTTCGAAGGAACGGTCGGCATGGTATATGCCATCTATTCCGCGTAAGTGCGGTGTAACGGGATCGGTCATTTCGTTAACGTCATCGCCTTCAAAGCCAACCGAGTCCTCCAGTATCCCTGCGTGGGTATGGGCGTCTACAAGGCCCGGCAGGATGAACCTTCCTTTCGCGTCAATTATTTCGGTGTCGTCAGGGCACTCATCCATTGGCCCGACTGCTGCAATCTTTCCGTCCTTTACCAGGATATATCCGTTTTCATACTTAAGCGTTTCATGCTGTGCATCACCGTTTTCAGCCATTGTGTAAATTCTTCCGTTAATAATAAGCATAAAGTCCTCCGTTATGAATCACGCATTATATGTATGTTGCAGTTTCTATTTCTTAAAATCATACCCATTATAACACACGTGAAGTTGCCTAACAAACAGTTTAAATTTTTGCGGAATAATATAACAAAGGGATGAAGTTCTTCAGAATCAAGGAACTTCATCCCGTAACCCGGCTATGCCGTCTCAGTGCTCCACTCCGACCGCTGCCTCATCCTTAGCTTTCTGGACATCAATATGCACGTCCTTTTTCTCCTCTTCTGTTTTATTTCTGTTCTCCGATACAGGGAAGCGGACTAATGTATGTTTTATCACCTGATCCATGGACGAAACGGGTATCAGGTTCAGTTTTTCGACGACGTTTTCAGGTATTTCCTCGATATCCTTCTCATTATCCTTCGGGAACAAAATGGTATCGATCCCCGCCCTGTGTGCGGCAAGGACCTTCTCCTTAATACCGCCTATCGGCAGTACCTTTCCCCTTAAGGTAATTTCGCCCGTCATTGCAACATTTCTTTTTGCCGGAATATTGGTCAGGGCCGAAATCATTGCCGTTGCCAGGGTAATTCCCGCAGAAGGCCCGTCTTTCGGTATGGCACCCTCCGGAACGTGTATATGCATATCATACTTCTTGTGAAAATCCTTATCAATCCCTATCATTTCAGCAATGGAACGGACATAACTCCTGGCAATCCTGGCCGATTCCTTCATAACATCTCCCAGTTGACCTGTCAGTTCCATTGCACCCTCACCGGGCATAAGGTTAACTTCGATGCAAAGGGTGTCTCCTCCGACCGGTGTCCAGGCCAGACCGCGTACAATACCCACTTCATCCTTCTCATTGGCCTTGTCATACAGGAATATCCTGCGTCCGAGGTATTTATCCAGGTTCTTTGACGTTATGCGCACCGATTTTTTCTGACCCGACACTATCTGCCTTGCAACCTTCCGGCATACGGTGGATATCTGTCTTTCAAGGTTTCTGACCCCTGCCTCGCGGGTATAATAGTTTATAATATCCCTGATGGCGCTTTCATCAAAACGCAGTTCAGATGTCTTCAGTCCGTGGTTTTTTATCTGCTTGGGTATTAAATGCCTTTTTGCGATCTGAACTTTTTCTTCCTCAACATAACCTGATATATCTATTACTTCCATCCTGTCCAGCAGCGGACGCGGGATTGCATCCTTATAGTTTGCTGTGGTGATAAACATGACATCCGAAAGATCAAAGGGCATGTCCAGGTAGTGATCATGGAATTCCTTGTTCTGTTCGGCATCCAAAACCTCAAGCAATGCAGACGCAGGATCGCCCCGGAAATCGTTCGCCATCTTGTCTATTTCATCAAGGAGAATAAGAGGATTCTTTGAACCCGCCTGCTTTATGGCTTTTATGATTCTTCCGGGCATGGCGCCCACATAGGTCCGCCTGTGCCCCCTGATCTCAGCCTCGTCTCTCACTCCGCCGAGGGACATACGCACATATTTCCGGTTAAGTGCCTTCGCAATGGACCGTACTATCGATGTCTTCCCGACTCCCGGAGGGCCGGCAAGGCATATAATCGGACCTTTCAGGCTGTTTTTCAGTTTTCTTATTGCGAGGTATTCCACCATCCGTTCCTTTACCTTTGTAAGCCCGTAGTGGTCCTCGTCGAGGATTTTTTCAGCATCGCTCAGATTCAGGTTCTCCTCGGTTTTGTTGTTCCAAGGCAGATCAATAATCCAGTCAAGGTATGTCCGGATAACACCGCTTTCAGCTGACGAGGGATGCATTTTTGAAAGCCTGTCCACTTCTTTTAAAGCCTTGTTCTCGGCATCCGCAGGCAAACCCAGTTTCTTTATTTTTTCGCGGTATTCCTCTATTTCATCACTCTGCTGGCCGCCTTCGCCAAGCTCGTTCTGTATCGCCTTAAGCTGTTCCCTGAGATAATATTCCCTCTGGCTTTTGTCAATCTGCTGGCGAACCTTCCTGTTAATATTCTTTTCAACCTCAAGTATTTCTATTTCATTTACAAGAATTTTCAGAAGTTTTTCCATCCGCTTCCTGGGTGATATCTCGTTCAGGATACGCTGCTTGTCTTCGAGCTTTATAACCATATTCGCGGCAATTACATCTGAAAGCCTTGCATAATCTTCCATCGTTGACAGAGTAAATGTTGTATCGGGTGAAATACGGTTGGTCAGCTTCGCATATTTTTCAAAATAGCTCACAACCTGCCTTACCAAGGCTTCTGTTTCCGAATCCCTGGCCAGATGCTTCGGGCTTGGACACTCCCGTACAGTTACTTTATAAAACGGGTCGTCGGAAACATACTCAAGAGTTTTGGCCCGTTCCAGTCCCTCAACCAGCACGCGGATGGTGTCGCCGGGAAGCCGCAGAAGCTGTTTTATCTTGGAAATTGTTCCCACCGTGTATATGTCATCCTGTCCCGGTTCGTCAAGTGCAGGATCTTTCTGCGCCGCAAGAAAAATTCTCTGATCCTTCATCATCGCTTCTTCAAGGGCATTTATTGATTTTTCCCGGCCAACATCAAAATGAAGTATCATATGTGGAAACACAACAATTCCCCTCAGTGGCAGAAGTGGAATTGTTATTGTTTTTTGCCTGTTCTTTTCCTGTGTCATCGGTATCAAATCCTTTCAATATCTCCCTTTTTCAAATCCGGGCTTGTCCCGGATCCGAATCCGGTTAATTAATAACCAGCTCTTAGCAAATATATGTGTGTGATCCTGAAAACCTTTGGATTTAGCAAAAGCATAGTTATTATGTACTATAAATTACCAAGAGTGCAATGTGGATTTGAACGTCAGCGTTTAAATAATTATACAAGGCTATTATATTATAGCGTCTTACAGGAGCAATTTCAATGTTTTATTCTGGACATGATAGCAGGTTATAGGACAGGGATTTACGCCGCAGTTGTTGTGTTCCGAACTGATGCTCCGGTTTTTATATACCATAAAAAGGGCTGCCCAAATCAACAATAATTGATTTGTGACAGCCCTTTATCTCAGATCTTTGAATTTACCGTCATTATTTAAGAACGTCAGCTACACGTCCTGAAGCAACGGTTCTTCCGCCCTCGCGGATAGAGAATGTCTGTCCTCTTTCCATGGCGATGGGTGAAATAAGGTTTATTGTCATTGTGATATTGTCACCAGGCATAACCATTTCAACACCCTCGGGGAGTGAGATGGTACCTGTAACGTCGGTTGTTCTGAAGAAGAACTGAGGTCTGTAACCATTGAAGAACGGAGTATGTCTTCCTCCTTCTTCCTTGGTCAGAACGTAAACTTCAGCAGTAAAATCGGTGTACGGGGTAATGCTGCCGGGCTTAGCCAGAACCTGTCCTCTTTCAATTTCGGTTCTCTGAACGCCTCTTAACAAAGCACCGATATTGTCACCGGCAAATGCCTGATCCAAGGTCTTTCTGAACATTTCAACACCGGTAACTGTTGTCTTTCTCTTCTCGGTGGTCAAACCAACAATTTCAACTTCTTCTCCGACTTTCAGAGTTCCTCTTTCAACTCTACCGGTAGCAACTGTTCCACGGCCGGTAATTGTGAATACGTCTTCAACAGACATCAGGAACGGCAGGTCAATCTGACGTTCAGGCGTAGGAATGTAATTATCAACAGCCTCCATCAGATCCAGTATCGGCTTGTATTTCGGATCGCTTACATCGTTTGATGCGCATTCCAGGGCTTCCAGGGCTGAGCCGCGAATAATGGGAATTTCATCTCCGGGGAAGCCGTATTCGCTGAGCAGATCTCTCAGTTCCATTTCAACGAGTTCGATCAGTTCTTCGTCGTCAACCTGATCACACTTATTAAGGAAAACAACAATATAGTTAACACCAACCTGATGAGCAAGAAGAATATGTTCACGTGTCTGGGGCATCGGACCGTCGGCTGCTGATACAACCAGGATGGCACCGTCCATCTGGGCAGCACCGGTAATCATGTTCTTAACGTAGTCAGCGTGGCCGGGACAGTCAACGTGAGCATAGTGACGGTTCTTGGTTTGATACTCAACGTGAGAGGTGTTGATGGTAATTCCTCTTTCCTTTTCTTCGGGAGCAGAGTCAATCTGATCGTATGACTTTACTTCCACGTCTCCGAGTTCTAATGCGAGAGTTTTTGTTATTGCTGCAGTTAAAGTGGTCTTTCCATGGTCAACGTGACCAATAGTTCCAATGTTAACATGGGGTTTTGTTCTTTCGAACTTAGCTTTTGCCATCGAAATTCTCCTCCTTACACAGTTCGGTAACTGTTGATAATTATATTATTAATTAGTTAAAAATTCAACTAATGTTTAACTTATAAACTATACTATACTATTTTAGCTTTATCTGTCAATATTCAGGCATTCCCCTGCCGTCAGGGCTTTTTGATGCCTGCAACCTGCTCCTGGATATTCCTTGGAACCTCGGAATAATGATCAAACTGCATTGAATAAACTGCTCTTCCCTGGGACCTGGACCTCAGTTCCGTTGCATAACCGAACATTTCACTTAACGGTACAAAGGCTGTTATAACCTGTGCTCCGGAACGGGCTTCCATCCCTTCGATACGTCCGCGGCGTGAATTCAGGTCACCTATGATGTCACCCATGTATTCTTCGGGGGTTGTAACTTCCACCTTCATAACAGGCTCGAGCAGTACAGGGTCAGCCTTTTTCATGGCTTCCTTGAACGCCATTGAGCCCGCAATCTTGAACGCCATTTCGGACGAATCCACTTCATGGTACGAGCCGTCAAACAGTCTGACTTTTACGTCAATTACCGGATACCCTGCCACGACACCGGTATTCATTGCGTCCCTGATACCGGCATCCACGGCCGGAATGTATTCCTTCGGAATAACCCCTCCAACAATGGCGTTTTCAAATTCATAGCCTCCTGTTTCAAGGGGTTCGATTTCGATCCAGCAATGGCCGTACTGACCGCGGCCGCCTGACTGCCTGACAAATTTTCCTTCAGCCTTGACTGCCTTGCGTATGGTTTCCTTATATGCAACCTGGGGTTTGCCTACATTTGCCTCTACCTTGAACTCACGCAGAAGACGATCGACAATAATTTCAAGATGCAGTTCACCCATTCCGGCAATAATTGTCTGACCGGTATCCGGGTTGGTATAAACCCTGAAAGTCGGGTCTTCTTCCGCAAGTTTCTGGAGAGCAACCGACATTTTTTCCTGTCCTGCCTTCGTTTTTGGCTCTATGGCAACGTTTATAACAGGCTCCGGAAATTCCATGGACTCTAAAATTATCGGGTGGCTTTCGTCGCAGAGTGTGTCTCCCGTAGTTGTAAACTTCAACCCGACAGCTGCAGCAATATCCCCGGCATAGGCTGTCTCGACTTCTTCTCGGTGATTGGCATGCATCAGCAGGATTCTTCCAATTCTCTCACGTTTACCTTTTGTAGAGTTCAATACATAGGAACCGGAATTCAAAGTACCCGAATAAACCCGGAAAAACGCCAGTTTTCCGACGTACGGGTCGGCCATGATCTTAAATGCCAGTGCTGCAAGAGGCTCATTATCGTTTGAGTGCCGTACAAGTTCTTCATGTTCGTCCCAGTTATCAGGATGAAGGCCCCTGACGGGCGGAACATCAGAAGGTGAAGGCATATATTCAACAATGCAGTCCAGCAGTTTCTGCACGCCCTTGTTCTTGTAGGATGAGCCGCAGGTTACCGGAATAATGTCAACATGTATTGTAGCCTTGCGAATGGCCTGTTTCAGCTGATCCTCGGGAATCTCCTCTCCCTCAAGATACATCATCATAAGCTCGTCATCGTAATCAGCAACAGATTCCAGCAGCTTCACATGATATTCCTCGGCCAGATCCTTCATATTATCGGGAATTTCCCTTTCATCAATATTCCTGCCCAGATCGTCAAGGTAATAATAGGCTTTCATTTCGATAAGATCAATAATCCCTTCAAAATGATCTTCCTTACCTATCGGCAGCTGGATTGGAACTGCATTGGCATTGAGGCGGTTCTTCATCATCTCAATGCAATTGAAAAAATCCGCCCCCATGATGTCCATCTTATTAACATAGGCTAATCTCGGAATCCCATACTTGTCAGCCTGACGCCATACGGTCTCGGACTGAGGTTCAACGCCGCCCTTTGCACAGAACAAAGCAACCGCTCCGTCAAGAACGCGCAGCGAACGCTCCACCTCAACCGTAAAGTCAACGTGTCCCGGCGTATCTATAATGTTTATCCTTGTACCTTTCCAGTAAGCGGTGGTTGCAGCAGATGTAATGGTGATGCCTCTTTCCTGTTCCTGCTCCATCCAGTCCATCGTTGCAGCACCTTCATGAGTTTCCCCAAGTTTGTGAACCTTTCCGGTGTAAAACAATATTCTTTCTGTGGTGGTTGTTTTCCCCGCATCGATATGTGCCATTATACCGATATTCCTTGTGTTTTCCAGACTATATTCCCGGGGCATCTATGTCCTCCTTTCAATGTGAAAAAACTGCAGATTACCACCTGTAATGCGCAAATGCCTTGTTGGCTTCAGCCATCTTATGAGTATCTTCTTTCTTCTTAACCGCATTTCCGGTGTTGTTTGCCGCATCCAGAATTTCAGCAGCCAATCTTTCCTTCATGGTACGTTCGCCTCTCTGGCGTGAATAGTTTGTCAGCCAGCGAAGACCTAAAGCCTGCCTTCTTTCAGGACGAACCTCTACAGGTACCTGGTAGGTTGCTCCTCCGACTCTTCTTGCCCTAACTTCAAGAACAGGCATTATATTGTTGAGCGCCTGCTCAAAAACTTCAAGGGGATCTTTGCCGGTCTTTTCCCTCACAATATCAAACGCACCATAAACTATCTTCTGTGCAACTCCTTTTTTGCCATCCAGCATAACGTTATTGATAAGTTTTGTAACCACTTTGTCGTTATACATTGGATCGGGTAAAACATCCCGCTTGGGCACATGTCCTTTTCTTGGCACTTTCTTCCCTCCTTTTCATGATAACTGACGGATAAATCCATCGTATCACAGGTACTCGCACCGCAGTAACGGCACGTCAGCGCTCGGTAAGTTGCTCAAATATAAAAACAGGCTTGTTCAGGACATATAATACTCTCTGAAGTAACGAATCTGCAGCCTCGTTATATATGAAACAACGCCTGAAAGCGCTGTAGCATCCTGTTATTAAAGTTTTCAAAAATCGCAGTATTATGCTTATTTCTTGGGTCTCTTTGCACCATATTTCGAGCGCCCCTGCATTCTGTTCGCAACACCTGCTGTATCAAGAGTTCCGCGTATAATATGGTAGCGAACACCTGGGAGATCCTTGACACGTCCGCCGCGGATCAATACCACACTGTGCTCCTGCAGGTTGTGTCCGATACCTGGAATGTAAGCTGTAACTTCGATCTGGTTTGACAGGCGTACTCTGGCAACCTTGCGGAGAGCTGAGTTAGGCTTCTTCGGTGTAACGGTCTTAACAACCGTGCACACGCCACGCTTCTGCGGACTGTTAATGAGAGTGGTTTCCTTCTTCAGGGAGTTAACTCCATACAGAAGAGCAGGAGAGTCTGACTTCTTCATAACCTTTTTTCTCCCTTTTCTCACCAGCTGGTTAAACGTCGGCATTTATCATTCACCTCCTCTTACAAATTCTCTATATTCAACGCCGCCAACCGGCGGCGGAACAGACAGTCTTCAGCATACTTAATCGTTTATTATTGCGGCTACCGCAGTTCCGACATCTATGCCGCATTTCCTGCCCAACAGTTTCATGCTTTCAACCCTGCAAACTTCAATATCTTTACCGTTGCAGACCTCAAGAACTTTTGACACCAGCCTTTCCTCCGCATCCTCTGCAATGAAAAGCACACGAACCTTATTGTTTGCCAAAGCCTTCATGGTCTGCTTCAACCCCACTGTCTTACTGTGATGTTTAAGGTCGTCCAGCACGACTATTTTTCCCTCCGTTTTTATATCTTTAAACCCGGTTTTATTTAAATCAATATTTCAGTCAATTCCGCTATAAAAAGTCTGCTTTAAATAATAAGCAGACAAACCTCTTTCCGGCTTTTAATACCAGGCTGTAAACAATTACAGCATCCAGTTGCCCAGCCTTTGTATATTGATTACACTTTTAGCTGATATGTCAAAAAAAGCCTTTTCACACAAAAACAGCATGATTCGCCATGCTGATTTTAATACTGAACTATTGTATCACTGTAACCTTCCTTTTGTCAAGGAATTTTCTCAGAAAAGGGATATTTGCAATGCCATATTCCGTATTCTCAGTATACTTTTTCCGAAAGCTCTACCCAGTTCTCATACAGGCTGTCTATTTTTGATTTAAGATTCTCCTTTTCCTCGATAAGTTCCTGCAGCCTTTCATAATTGCTTGCTTCTTTTTCCATCTCCCTGTCTATTTCTGCCATTTCCAGTTCAAATGCCATGATTTCACGTTCAACTGCTTTAAGTTTCCTTTCGGCTTCTTTCGGGTTTACTCTTTTCTTAGCTGTTTGTTCAGGTTTCTTCTTTTCTTTTGCAGTTTCTGCCTGCATGCTTCTCCGCGTTGCATTCCATAACCTGTATTCCTCATATGTGCCGTTAAAATCAGTAATTTCACCGCCATTCATATCCCATATCCTTGTTGCGAACTTTGATATAAAGTATCTGTCATGAGAAACAAAAAGCAATGTCCCGCCGTATGATTCGAGGGTCCGTTCAATCCATTCCCTGGAAGCAACATCAAGATGGTTTGTCGGCTCATCCAGGATTAAGAGGTTTATCTCATGCTGCATTAACAAAAAGAGCCTAAGCCTGCTTTTTTCTCCTCCTGACAGGGCGGAAACCGGCTTGAATACCTCCTCACCGGTAAACCGAAAAGCCGCCAGCCTGTTCCTTGCCGTATCCTCACTCCATTCCATTTCGTACCTTACTGTGTCCAGCATTGTCAGATCGTCCCTCTCGAACCTTACTATCTGCGGCAGAAAGGCAAAATTGACGCTGTTTCCAATAATAACTTCACCCGTGTCGGGTTCCAGGTTTCCGGTTATAATATTCAAAAGGGTCGTCTTACCACATCCGTTCGGCCCCAGCAGGCCTATCCTGTCGCCGTTCCTTACCACCAGGGAAATGTCCTTCAGCACCTCGTGCTCACCATAGGCCTTGCTGACGTTCCGGATTTTTATAAAATCCTTTCCCGAGAAGTTCTTTTCCCTGAATACAGCTTTCAGTTCTCTTTCATGGAAAGGTTTTTCGGTTTTCTTCAGCCATTCGATCCTCTTTTCCATTGCAAAGGCTCGTTTGTGCATGCTCTTGTTGTCTGCCCGGTTTGCCCAGTCATGCAGCCTTTTGGCAGCCTCTTCAAGCTGCTGTATTTTCTTTTGTTCCTGTTCGTATGCCTTCAGCTGTTTCTGGTAACGCTCCTCCCTTTCCTTAACATAATACGAGTAGTTACCGTTATAAAGAACCGCCCTGCCCTGTTCTATCTCAATAATTCTTGTAACAACCCTGTCCAGGAAATACCTGTCATGTGATATGGCCACAACCGTCCCTTTAAAGGAACCAAGATACTCCTCAAGCCATTCGCACGCTTTTACATCAAGGTGGTTTGTCGGCTCGTCCAACAGCAGAATATCAGGCTTTTTCAGTATTATCCTGCCAAGGTTTACCCTAGTCTGTTCACCGCCGCTCAGTTTGCAAAAGGGTTCATCCAGCATGCGCGGGTCTATTGAAAGGCCTTCACAGACTCTTGCGAGATCGGTTTCCATCATGTAACCGCCTTTTGATTCAAACAACGTGGAAAGCTCACCGTATTGCTTCAGCAAGGCAGGATCCTGGTTAAGATCCAGTTTTGCTTCAAGTTCCTTCATCCTGGCCTGTATGGCCAGAAGATTCTCAAACCCCGTATTAAGCACATCCCTTACAGTATAATCACCGGGAAATGTCGGGATTTGATCCAGTACTTCAACCTGCCTGCCCCTGGCTATAAACACCTGGCCCTCTTCAAAAGGCTCACTGCCGCCAAGGATCCTGAAAAGAGTTGTCTTTCCCGCTCCGTTTCTGCCCAAAAGCCCAACTCTTTCACCTTCATATATTTCAAACGAAATCCCTTTGAGAATATGATTTGCTCCGTAGTATTTATGAATATCCTGACAAACTATCTCCGCCATTGCAATTCGGGGATCTGCTCCCTTCCTTTCGGTATTTTTTAGGTTCGCATCTTTTTCCTGTATTCCAGGGGAGTCATGCCTGTTATTTTTTTGAAGGTTTCATTGAACCGCTGCTGGGTTGAAAACCCGACGCTCAAGGCTATTTCGCTTGCTTTTTCATCGGTATTGGCCAGCAGTTCCTTCGCCCTTTCAATCCTTGTGTTTATTAAAAAGCTGATAGGCGAATAACCTGTTTCCTTTTTGAATATGCGGGCGAAATAGCTCGGGCTCAGAAAAACATACCCGCATATATCGTTAAGGCTTATTTCCCGTTCATAATGATCCCGGATGAACTGTACAGCCAGGTTTACAAGTTCCTTCTGCTGCGGGCTGTCTTCGAGGATGCTCCTCTCCCATTCAAGTTTTAAAACCCTTGATATCATTACAAACAGTTCAAGTATCAGAAGGTGCACCAGGAAATCGCTTCCGAACTGCTCCTCCGACTGCTCTGCAACAATCCGGTTAAGCAGCGTAATTATATCGTTTTTATGATTAACCTTCAGTTTCAAAAAAGGGCCGGTATGCTGCCCCGTGTAAAAGTTAATGAAATCTTCAATGGATATATCCGAAGGATAGGTAATACCTTTCCTGCTGTCCCTCATTGCAAAGGAAAAATGCAGGACAATAAATTCGCAGGTGCTGCCTTCTCGGACCTTCAGGGTGTGCATTTTGTGGGGCTTTATAATAATGATATCATTCGGTCCGACAGTAACTTTTATGCCTTCTATTTCAAAGACCGATATACCCTTTTTTGCATATACCATTTCATAATACTCGTGGTTGCTGTGGGTTTGCGACCAGTCATCACTGAAATGGCGCTCAATGGAGTTTATAACCACAGGCATATACCCCGAGCTGTGCATAAATTCCTGCCACGTTTTCGGAAATAATTCGGAACCCAATCTGTTCGCCCCCTCAAACATACCCTGAAATAGATTATAGCACATGATATTTTTGTACCGCAAACATCACTTCGGTACCTGTATGCAAATCCCCCGGGCATAACACCTGTTTTCCGGGCATTGCACGATATATTCCCGGTTAAAAAGAAAGAAAAAATAAACATCCGGACCGCTTTTCAGATGGTCCGGATGTTATTCAACAAACCCTTATCAGCAAGGTCAGGAGATTACATCATTCCCTGCATGCCTCCGCCCATGCCTCCCGGCATTGCGGGTTCCTTTTCAGGAATGTCTGCAACCAGGCTTTCGGTGGTCAGTACCATCGAAGATACCGATGCGGCGTTCTGGAGCGCCGAACGGGTAACCTTTGCCGGGTCGACTATACCGGCTTCAATCATATTGACATATTTTTCAGCCAATACGTCAAAACCAATTCCCTTTTCACTGTTCTTAACCCTGTCAACAACAACCGAGCCCTCAAGACCTGCATTGACTGCGATCTGGCGTACGGGTTCCTCGAGGGCCTTCAGAATAATCATCGCACCTGTTCTTTCATCGCCCTCAAGCGTATTAACCAGTTCATTAACCTTCGGAATAACATCGATGAATGCCGTTCCGCCGCCGGGAACAATACCTTCCTCTACGGCAGCACGGGTAGCGGCAAGAGCATCTTCAATCCTTAATTTCTTTTCCTTCATTTCAACTTCAGTTGCTGCGCCTACACGGATAACAGCCACTCCGCCCGAAAGTTTTGCAAGCCTTTCCTGGAGTTTTTCACGGTCAAAGTCCGAAGTGGTTTCTTCTATCTGTGACTTGATTGAAGCAATCCTGTCCTTGATAGCCTGCGGATCCCCTGCTCCGTCTACGATAATGGTGTTTTCCTTCTGTACAACTACCTTTGAAGCACGGCCGAGCTGGTCCATCGTTGTTTCCTTCAGATCAAGGCCAAGCTCTTCGGTAATTACCTGGCCGCCTGTCAGAATAGCTATGTCACGCAGCATTTCCTTTCTTCTGTCGCCGAAGCCCGGAGCCTTTACAGCTGCGCACATGAATGTTCCCCTGAGCTTGTTCAGAACAAGTGTAGCTAAAGCTTCGCCTTCAACATCTTCAGCAATGATCAGGAGTTTTTTGCCCTGCTGAACAATCTGCTCGAGTATCGGGAGAATCTCCTGGATATTGGAGAGTTTTTTATCTGTAATAAGGATATATGGATCTTCAAGCACTGCTTCCATTTTGTCGGTATCTGTAACCATGTATGATGAAATATATCCGCGGTCAAACTGCATTCCTTCGACAACTTCGAGCTCGGTTCCCATGGTCTTTGATTCTTCAACGGTGATAACACCGTCATTTGAAACCTTCTCCATTGCGTCTGCAATCAGCGTTCCGATTTCTTCATCGTTAGCGGAAATGGAGGCAACTCTGGCAATATCCTCTTTGCCCTTAACCTTCTGGCTGATTTCCTCAATTCCCTTTACCGCAACTTCAACAGCCTTGCTTATTCCTTTCTTCAAAATCATGGGATTGGCGCCTGCTGCAACATTTTTCAGACCCTCGCGGATAATGGCCTGGGCCAAAAGAGTTGCTGTCGTGGTACCGTCTCCTGCGACATCGTTTGTTTTCGTTGCAACCTCTTTAACCAGCTGGGCTCCCATGTTCTCATATACATCTTCAAGCTCGATTTCCTTTGCGATGGTAACACCGTCATTGGTAATCAGCGGAGCACCGTATTTCTTGTCAAGAACAACATTCCTTCCTTTTGGTCCAAGTGTAACCTTGACTGTATCTGCAAGTTTATTGGCACCTTTTTCGAGCCCTTTTCTGGCCTCTTCACCAAAGATAATCTGCTTTGCCATCAAATATTCCCTCCTCATTCAACTATTGCAAGAATATCGCTTTGTTTTAAAATGGTATATTCAACACCGTCAATTTTCACTTCGGTCCCTGCATATTTGCTGATAAGAACCTTGTCGCCCACTTTAACCTGCATTTTGACTTCTTCTGTACCAGGTCCTACAGCTTTTACCTCAGCAATTTGAGGCTTTTCCTTTGCAGAACCCGGAAGAACTATTCCGCTTTTGGTGGTTTCTTCTGCTTCTACCATTGCAACTACCACTCTGTCAGCCAAAGGTTTAATATTCATGCGATATACCCTCCTTAATTTAGTTCCCGGCAAACCGGTTTAATACTTTAATATTCGTTTGTTCAATTTAAATTAAATATGTAGGGAAAACACTGTTCAACAAATTTATTAGCACTCGTTGTGAACGAGTGCTAATACAATATTATAAGGATTTCTTTTTTGTAGCAAACATATTTACTTTATGTATTTCCTCGAATATCCGCACCAAGTGCGGTTATCTGAATTTATCCGGTAATTACTTTAGTTTTCTTCTATTATTGCCATTTTGCGTATAAACCTGGGTAACAGAGGTTGTTAAAACTTAAGTATATTCAAAAAATGCAAATAATATGCAGATAAAACATCACAACCAGTATATGCGTTTCGGAACAACACTATACTATCTTATCCCTGGTATTCAAATAATATATCTCCTTTAAGCCCTCAAGGGTAAGCATTGTGTTAATCTCGTCCACACACCGGCACTGGGATGCGATAAGCCTTGAGAGGGCTCCCGTCGCCACTGTTTTTATATTGTCCTCTTTCATTTCCCTCTTAATCTTTTCAACGATATACTCAATCTGCCCGCAATACCCGTAAAATAATCCTGACTGGACGCTGGCTATAGTGTTTTTGCCGATTACATGGGACGGCGCTGCAATTTCAACGCGGGTCAGCTTGGAGGCCTTCTCAAACAATGCTTCTGCTGAAATTTTTATTCCGGGGCATATGACACCACCTAAGTAATCCCTGCCGCCGCTTACTGCACAGAATGTTGTGGCCGTACCGAAATCAACGATTATCACCGGTGCCCCGTATAGCCTGATTGCTCCGACGGCATTTGCAATCTTGTCTGCACCTACTTCCCTCGGGTTCTCGTATTTTATGTTTATTCCCGTTTTTATTCCTGGTCCTACAATTATCGGATCCCTGTGCAGATAATTTCTGACCGCTGTTACGAGGGAATCCATTGCCGGCGGAACCACGGAACAGATGATTACATCCCTGACCGAATTAATATCTTCTTTTGTGTACTGGAACAGGGAAAGAAACAATATGCCTATTTCATCGGATGTCTTGTCGGGATCGGTTGAAAAAACCCAGTTATATTTCAGATTATGCCCTGAGAAAAGTCCAAGGGTTGTATTGGTGTTTCCAACGTCTATGGTCAGTAGCAAGGTTATCCTCCCCTTTTATGTGAGCAGCATGAAAAAAAGCATAAAGCCGTGCAACCTGGCGAACATTCTCTTACAGTCCAAGTTTTGTACTGCGGATTTGCTTGATTTCAAACTGGATTTCCTTTTCAAGTTTCTCTATATCCATCCTGATATCCTCAATGGTCTCTTCCCTTTTAGGGTTGGCTATCCTCGATACAACAGAATCGGAATTATAACGCTGGGAGGATTTTTTCTGGTATTCTGCCTTGCTGCTTTTTCTTGCATAGTTGTTTGAACCGCCGGCATCATTCTGCGGCCTGTTTTTCCTGGTATTCCCCTGCCTGTTATAATTGCCGCTCCTTCTGCTCTGATTCATATTTCGCTTGTTATTCGACAATATTTTCACTCCTTCTGAAATCATCTTTTTTATTTATGCCGGAACCTTCCGGTTCAACCGCCATAACTGCGTATGGATATCTCCCCCGAAAGTATTGTATGGCGCATGCCATCCGGCGTTTCTACAAGAAGCCTGCCGTCGTCCAGAATGTCAAGCGCCTTTGCCTGCCATTTATTATCACCCTGATATATTATAATATCACGACCGATAGTTATTGAAAAGCTTCTCCAGATATCCATGAATTTTGCACCTGAGCCTTTTTCAATAAAGTTGAGATAAAGGTCCTCGAGCTCATGCAAAATCTCTGCCACAAGCAAACTCCGTGAGATTTCCCTGTCGGTATTGAGGCACAGCGATGTGGCCGTTTCTTTCAGTTCACCTGAAAAGTCATCTTCCTTTTGCAGGACATTCAGGCCAATTCCAAGGATAATTGCCTGTACCTTGTCGGGTTCAGCCGTCATTTCAGTCAGAATGCCGCAGACCTTCCTGTTGTTGATAAGGATGTCATTCGGCCATTTTATGCCCATCCTGTCCGGGACATACTTTTCAAGAGCCCTGCATACCGCACTCGAAGCCGCAAGAGTGATGGACTGCACTGCGTCCGGAGCAAGCTCGGGCCTTAAAAGAACCGACATGTATATTCCGGCATCTGCATCAGACTGCCATGTCCTTCCCCTGCGTCCCCTGCCTGCCGACTGGTACCTGGCTATAACCACTGTGCCGTCAGGGGCTCCGTCAGCAGCCATTTTCTTTAACTCGTCATTCGTTGAATCAATTTCGTCAAAGAAAAACAGGTTTCTTCCGAGAATTTTTGTGTTCAGCTTACTGAGAACCGAACTCCTGTCGTATATGTCCCCGCTGTTGACAAGCTGATATCCAAGTCTGTTAGTTGATTGAATACTGTGTCCTTCCTCTTTCAGTTTCAGAATGTGTTTCCACACGGCCGTACGGGATATCCCCAGTTCCTCACTAATCTGCTCGCCCGATACAAACCTGCCTTTCTTGTCTGTCAGCATCTTAAGAATCCTGTCCTTTGTGTTCAACCTGTATACCCTGCCTTTCAGAAATCAAAAGTTTAAATCATGCCAAGTTTGTATTTCCTGAGATCGGGCACCGGAATAGTGATATATTTCTCGGTTTCCCTGTCCAAGAAAAAAGACAGCCCCTTGCTTTCACTTAAAAAACCTTCTACCAGGCCGTTCTTGAACTGTTCCATAAGAAGGCAGTACAGTAATACCTGGTTAACCCTGTCATACCTGTCGTTGAACCTTTCAAGAATGTTGTTTACATACAGTGCTTCCGAGTTTTCGTACAGAATGGGATCATCCAGCCCTTTTCCATAAACGCTTATCTGATCTCCAAGAATGGTTGTGAAAATAAGACATTCAGGGTTTCGAAAGGATCCAAACCTGTATTTGCTGAGCGGAACCATGGTGTCTATGTATTTCTGCCTGATTTCAGGATATTCCATGCTTAGCCTGTACAGATCCCCGTCTGCTATAACACAGTCTTCGGCGGGAATGCTAATCTTTATACACCGGTAAGCCGGATCCTTGCTCCTTCTGTCATCATTAGGATGCAGCAGTGCGCAAAAACAGGGCCTCGGTCCGTAACTCCAGGGTGTTTGCTGTTCCCTGTCCTTCCATTCAGAAAGTTTCATACCGCACTCAACCACATCATCGGCTTTTTCAGCCGGAACATAAAAATATACAGCCGCCATAAGCTCCTCCTGACGGATTGACTGTTGTCAAAACAAATATTATCAGGTCTTACTGATTTACCCGGATCAAGCCTTTGCTTATTAATAAAGTAAAATTCCGGAAGATATGATTCTTGCGCAATATTTTACCATTATTATATAATACTATTATTACGTTTGCAAAATGTTTTCAAGTCGCTGTCTATTTCCTGGCAAGCACAATCACCGGCCTGAGGGATGGTTTATGTTAAGACTGTTTGATATGAACAGGGAACAGCTCAAAGCCCTGGCTGAATACAGGGATGTTCTCGATAAAGGGCAGTTTTTCAGAAGGAATTTCTGGCAGGACGAAAAAACGAAAACCGGTATTCATCCCAACTGCCAGGTAATAACAAGATATTGTTTCGAATATATTGAAGGAATAACACCTGATATGCTTCCTGGCTATAACTTAAAGCAGCTCAAGGAAATACTGGCAAAAAACAGGCTATCGGGAATGCTGCAGACCGTTTTCAATAACGACGTGGTCGAAGTCCTTAAAAACGCTTATCCTGATGAGTTCAAAAAGAGAACCCTGGCAGAATGGATGTGGAGCAGGCACGGTACCTGGAAGAATGACAAGTATGTAATAGAGGCCGTCCAGTATATGGTTTTAAGGGAGGGCATACGCAGGGTTGAGCTTATACCCGAATACGACTGGAAAAAACGTCTGCTGAAGTATGGGATATACAATATTTTATCGCGGTTTGACTGGTGCATATACAAGCTTTTTGATTTTGTTTATCCCGGACGTTTTCATCCTGCCGACTTCAAATACAAAACCAAATGGAGAACAGATTCGGTGCGGGAATCGTACGAAAACGCCTTCAGGCTTATGAGCAGGGTGTTTTCCGAAAACCGTCTTTGCGATAATGATATAATGCTTTTGAACAATGCCGGTTTCAGAAAATTAGGGCTTATAAGCATGCTTTTGACCCTTTTTGACGGCAAGCCCCTTATCGCAAAGGAGTTTTATTTCTACAGAACCATTGGAAATACTGAAAACCAGGAGAAACTCAAGGAGCAAATCAGGAAAGCCACGACGAAAAGAGAGGATGAAACTATAAAAAAGCGCCTTTCACAGGTCTCAACGGGCAGATACATATACAACCTTCATGCAAACAGCGGATTGTATTCCTACCTGAAACGTTGCGCCAGTAAACGGGGAATGAAAATAAACGAACTTGTTGCGCAGTTTGGTTTCATTTATAAAAGTTCCAGGGCCGAACAAAAACCAATTGACCCGGAAGAAATCCGGAAGCTCAGAAAAGAAGGCCTTACATATGCAGAGATTGCTGCAAGGCTTGAGAGCAATCCCACCACCATATCATCCCTGTGCAGAAAATATTTCGGCGGGGATCCTCTTATCCCAAGGCCCATCGATGATTACATCACAGTACAGGAACTGATGGACCGGCACCGTATTGATCATAAGACAATAATGAAGCTGGTTCAGCAGAATAACTTTGAAAACCATGTTACTATCAGGCACCGTTACCTGAAAAAATCCGAAATAATCCCCTCAATTCTTGAGTATAAAAAACAAAGCCTGCACCATAAGGCTTTGATAAACAGGTACGGGGGTTGAGGATATTACCAATGTTAACCATTACAATTTCTGGGTTTACTAAAAAGTGACAACAGGGTACTTCAAATTTAAACCAAATTAAGTTATTATTGTGTCTGTTCTATGTTTTATTACTTGAGCAGGTTGAACTGTAATTTCCTTTGCCCCCCTACAGTTTAACCTACTTTTTTTTAAACCTGTTAATCCACAAGATCGTTTCTGACAGCAAAAACTGCAAGTTGCGTACGATCACCGGTGTTTGTCTTTTCAAAAAGCTCGCTTATAATGTTCTTTATCCTTCCTTCACTGAGCATCAGCAGATTTCCTATCTGCTTGTTGCTTTTACCTTCCACTACAAGTTTAAGTATCTGCTTCTCCACCTGGGACAGATCCATTCTGACTTTTTCGGTCCTGTTCTCTGACAGTGACTGGATTACAGGATTAAGCACCTTCTCGTGAAAAACCGGGTAGCCCTTGTAAACGCTTTTGATTACCATTCTTATATGTTCCTGGCCCGAGTCCTTCAGCACATATCCTTCGGCCCCGTGTTTTATGGCTTCTGTAATATAGTCCTCGTCTTCAAAGGTTGTAAACATTATCACTTTTACCTCGGGCATATGGTTTTTTATAAGCCTTGTGCCCTCAATCCCGTCACAGACAGGCATCCTGACATCCATTATAACTATGTCAGGCCTGTGTTTGCAGCATAAATCAAAGGCCTCGGAACCGTTTGATGCAAGAGCCACAACTGAAATCCCGGGATCCTGCGACAAAAGCATCTTCATGGATTCCCTGAAAATAAGACTGTCATCCGCAATAATGACCCTGACTTTATCTTCAGTCGTAATGCACACCTCCCTGAGAGTTATCATACCGGCAGGTTGGCTACGATATTAAATCCCTTTTCCCCGTCGGAACCAAAGGTAATATTTCCTCCTAATTTCGCAACCCTTTCTTCCATTCCGGTTAATCCGTACCCCTTGACAAGCTCATCGCAGCCTTTGCCGTCATCAAAAATGTAAAGCCTTATTCCTTCCGGGTGACCCTTAATAATTATGTTAACCGTTTTGGCCTGCCCATGCCTTATTGCATTTGTAACCGCTTCCTGGCAAATCCGGTATACCGCCATTGCTCTAACAGCATCTATTGCGGGCAGGTTTTCTGATATTGAAACTTCTATTCTCGTGCCAGATGAAAGATGATTGTTCATCAAATCATTCAGAAGGTCAACCAGGTTCGTATTTTCAAAAGATTCTTCATGCAATCCCTTCAGATAGATCCTGATATCGTTAAGTGCCTGCCTTGAAATTTCAATACCTTTGTCAAGAATGCATTTTAAGTCTTCCTGCCTGCCCTCAAGCCTTGATTTCACATTTTCTGTAAGGGCAATCAGCAGGGTAAGGGTGTGGCCCACCGTATCGTGAACTTCACGCCCCATCCGGTTTCTCTCCCTTGTTACTGCAAGCTCTTCAGCTGTTTTTGAGTACTCCTCCAGCCTGTAGTTTGCTTCGGTCAGCATTTTGTTCGCCTCAATAAGCCGTTCGTTTATATTCGTCAGCTGTATATTCTTGTTTTTTATTTCGTTCAGCAGCTGCTGTTCCTCTCTTCGATCTTCGAATATTACCATTCTTCCGCAGCAGGACCCGTTAAAATCGGTCAGTATTCCAGTTTCCACGTAAAAATCCACGCCGTTGATTTCCAGCCTGCCCTTTACACAGCAATTCCCGCTTCCCGATTCAAGTATATCGACTATTGTGTCCCGCATGCCGCCGGTTGAATTATCCCTTATAAAATCCAACAATTTCCGAGCAGGATCGTATATGTTCAGGTTCAAACCCGGGAATGCCTCATTTATTGCATCATTAAGTCCGACCACAACATTGTCGTTGTCAATAATAACTATACCGTCCGACATGTTCTCAATAAAATGCCTTGCCGCTACGGGAATCAGGTTAAGAAACTTTTTACGGTAAACGGCTATGCCGAAAATAACAAGTGTTAACAGTATGGCCTGCGCGGTAACGTCAAATCTCCTGTAGGGTATTATGCCTGCGAGGATCAGGATGTTTGCTGCCAGTGGAAGCAGGAGCGACAGAATTAACAAGATGTAATTACTAAACTTTCTTCCGGCTTTCCTAAGATTTTTTATAATAATGACTGTTCCTGTGATGATGCAGAGATATGACTCAACGACATGTATCCAGAAAACCGGCCCCAAAACCTCGCCCTTTAACGGTCTTGTTATGAATGCGCCCTCTCTGAAAAACAGGTGATGGTGTTCATTTGTAAGCAAAAAAACATAGCAGACGGCGGGAAATAATATTATTGCAATTTTGAAAATCCTGCTGTTTAAGATTTTGCAATTGGCTATTGTAAGACAAAAATACAGCCAGCTCACACCCAGGTAAACCACCGGAAGGAATTTAACCTTAAGTGCCAGCATTTCCTGCTCGATGTTATCCGCCATCAGCAACGGGATTTCCGCAATGTTCCAGAAAAGAATCAGGGTAATACACAGCATATAACTGTCGGTTGTCCTGCACCTTCTTCCGTTTGCAAACAGATAAGTCAGAATCATTGCAGCCAGAACAGCACATATAACCGGTATCAGTATACCTGCCTGCTCCATAAAAACTGCTCCTTTTTTAAGCATTTCCATTCAGGCCGGTTAAAGTTTGACCATCTGTATTTTCCCCCAGGCCCCAATCCGGTCCTCAATGATTATTAAGGCACCGATAACCCCGCTTATATTCCGGGCTTTTTTTAGGGCTTTTTCAATATCACCGGCACTTTTAACGATGTTGCCGACCGCGGTGGCCGCGGCGTCTGCGATACAGGCATCCTTCGAAAGTATTGTAACGGCATCTGCTTTTCCGAAACTCAGCGAATGACCTACCGTTGCCGACGAAGTACAGATACTTATCGGAAGGTCTTCGGGCGGCACTTTTATGCCCAGTTTTCCTGATAAACGGGATTTACCGGCAAAAATACCCACTGTTCGTTCCTGTGTTCCGGCAATATATATATCGCCGCCGTTTTCAACAATCAGTTCCTTTGAATATTTCAGCAAATCGTTGGCGACATACAGGCTGATTGCGCCGGCAATGGCGGCCATCGGCCCAACCCCGGCAATTTCTGCCGCCCGGCACATATGTTTTACTATCAGCGGGGCATCGGGCAGAGGCTTCACAGGTGAAAGACTGCTTAAAAAAACCGGCTGCCTGCGGATATAATCCTCCACCTGCTGCCGGTACCTGACGATGCTTTTGTAAGCCTCTTCACTCAGATTACGAGTGGCTCCTATATATAAATCGGTCTGTTCGACCTTGCCTGAAAAATATACCAGGTCACTGCTGTTGAAAATTTTCCTGTAAAATCGCTGTTCACCGCTATTGTTCATATACTTTACCCTGCTCATATCCGAATTTTTTCATGCCTATGCCGTCTCATTCCCTCTATGAGCCAGATGCAGAAGCCTTAAAGGACATGCCTTGATGCATAAACCGCATACCAGGCACTCTTCCTTGTTAAACGTCAGGCGAAAATCAGGCCCGGCTATCGAAAGCGCCCTTGAAGGGCATACCGACGTACACGCCCCGCAGTGAACGCATTCTTCCTCCTGCCATGTAAGCGTACCGTTAAACAGGTGATACGTTATTCCCTGCTCGTTGATAAACTGAAGCGCCTTTTCAATACTATCCTCTTCTCCTGATACTTCCACGATCAGTTTGCCGGTTTTGTTCAAATGAATATCAGCATGAAGTATATTAACCTCAAGATCAAAATTCCGCACCAGTAAAGTCATCAGTGGGAATGTTATTTTCGAAGGCGGAAATGTCAAACTCACTTTTTCCTTTTTCATATTAGTTCCCTCTTTCCTCCAGCCTGTTAAGCGGTTCTGAGTGCTGCGGCAGTCTCTCCGCGGGCGCCGTTAACAGGAATTCTCCCTTTTGTACCTGTTCTTTCAGCAGCTGGGCTATTTCCCTCGCCTTTACCATGCTGGACAAAGGTGCTGTGGGTACCTTCCTGTTGTTGATGGTTACATAACCGCTTCTGAGTTCCTGGTAGGAAACTCTTTGCGAAAAGGAGGTTTTCCCGCTTTTATCAACTATGACGGTATAAATGTCCCTGTCAGACACTGCGGTTTTCATTGCCATATCTTCATCCAGCACAGGTATTGGTATGCCCACGCCGACAAACAGCGTCGTTCCGTACTTCTCATATATCGCAGCCCGTACAAACCTGGTGGACATTTTTTTCATGTCCCCGATTATTGCCAATGTACCGGCAGGCCCCACAGGTGTGCCGTTCGGCATCCGCTCCTGGCCGGGATAATGCTGCGTACCCTCAAAAACAACATAGCCCTGGGCTCCGCCGATAAATACACGGGTTCCTATGCCAATCGTCCGGTATTCGGGATCGTTCAGCAAAGGACTAAGCTGGCCCGAAGTACAATATGTAACATTTCCGAAATTGGGCAGCAGCGTTCCCATGTATGTATAAATGGTTTTGTCGGTTGAATTCGTGGCTGCCGCATAGTTCTGGTAACAATTCCTCGGGTTGAACATGTATGCCTGGTTCACATTGTACTTATTTATCGTAGTTGTAATGCTTTTTCTTGGATAACAGTCGGTTCCGTAGCTTTCAGCACGAAGCCGGATATCCCTGCCGCTTATGAAATCTTCAATAACATGTGCTCCCCCGTAAGCCATTCCCTGGCTCTCGGATAACTCGGTTGCGCCGATATATGCATCAACTGCCGCAATACCTGCGTATGCCATAACATCATTTAGCCATACCCTCGTCATGCGTATCGGCGGAGACGAATGCCCGAAATTTATAAAAGCACCGCTTGAACACATTGGACTGAAAGTTCCGGTTGTAACAACGTCCACCATTTGTGCCGCCTTTTTGGGCCCGTTCTCTTCCACGATGCCGATCATTTCCTCGGCGGTTACAACAACGGCTTTTCCTTCGCGTATTTTTTCGTTTATTTCATCAATTGTTTTCAAAGGCATATCCAATCGCTCCCATTTATTCAGGTTCAACGGTTTATTAAAGATAACAGCACAAATCTCAAAACTTTATTATAAAACATTATATCAGTAATTGAAGAATTTGCAATAAAACCTGTTTTTACT
>LFSH01000038.1:58562-87234 GCA_001513105.1 Clostridiales bacterium DTU070
TTGCATGATATCTTTACCTTAAAGTGTTTGGAAATACCGTGCAATGCGAGGAAACTTTCAGCGTATTACAGGATTTCATGATTTTTCAGCTCCTGCCTCAATGATTCCGGATCCCTGAACACAATCCCCTTAATGCCGAGCTCCTCCGCAGCCGAAACATTCGCAGGAGTGTCATCTATGAAAATGCATTCATCGGGGTTTAAAGAGAACTTTTCAAGCATTTCCTGGTATATTTCCCGTTCGGGTTTCAGAAGGCGGTAGTGCGATGATATGAAAATACCGTCGAATAATTCAAAAAAGCCGTATTTTTCGAAAACCCTTCCGAACGCCTTTTCATGGAAGTTCGAAAGAAGATACAGGTTGTAACCTTTCATTTTCAGTTCTTTCAGAAGGTCTACGTTCTCTTCTATGGGCATCATTATTTCAACCCAGTTGTATAAAAGATATTCTATATCTTTCGCATAATCTTCACAGTCAGCTGACATTATGCGTACCGCTTCCCCGTAATCAACAGTCCCCCGGTCAAGGTCAAGCCAGGTTTTGCTGCCGAATACCGCCTTATACAGTATCCGTGCCTTTTCTCCCTTGCCGTAAAGCCTGTAAACATAGTCTTCGGGCTCAAATGTCAAAAGCACCCTTCCAAGATCAAAAATGATTGATTTTATCATTATATCTCCCCGCATTTCTTTTTGACATTTTAACACATTTTATTGCAATCCGCCTCGGAAATGGAACATTTTTCAGCAGAAACAAGTCTTAAATTCAAAATAAAAACAGCAGCATCTTTGGTATATTTAATGCATTTGTAACGTGATTGTATGAAAAATATGCTATACTTATTCTAATAAATGACTTATCAGCAACACTTCAGGGCATTTCATCAGGTATTTTGGTTTGAAAGGTGTGATTGGAAGTGAGTGATACTCTATTTAACATTTATCAGCAGGTCCAGGGATTCGGACTGTACATAATAATTACCACGTTTGTAATATTTATTGTGGCTTTTATTGCAAACCTCGTAATTCGCAGAAAGTATCTTGTCATTCTTGATGATTTGCTCGACTGGCACAGGAAAAAAGAAGCCACATTCCATTCCGACATACTTAACAGGATTGTTGAGGAATACAAAACCACGGCGGTTGAAAGTTACAGCGAGGTAAACACGCAGGCGATAATCGAAAAGAACTTCAACCTGCGTTTACGGGGTCTTGCCTTAGGTGAACGGTTTATTAAAAACACAAATACCCTTCTAATCACACTTGGCCTGTTTGGAACATTCGTAGGACTGACTACCGCGGTTGCAGAGCTCGCTGGAATATTCACCAATATGGATGTTTCCGAACTTATCGAAAACTCCGGCATACAACAGCTTTTAAGCCACCTCATAGGCTCTCTTGAGGGAATGTCGGTTGCATTTGTTACAAGTCTTGTGGGCGTAGGATGCTCAATCATACTGACAATTCTTCTTACTATATTCAGTGCCGCAGAGGCCCGGGAAAACCTGATGGTCCAGATCGAGGAATACCTTGATAATACGATTGCCATGGTTGTATCTCAGGATAAGGAAACCGAATACACCATGATGAACAATATCTTAAGGGAAACCTTCATGGAGTTCGGTGATAAAATCCAGGCTTCATTAAGGGAAGCGGTGGAGGATTTCGGACAGAAACTGACCACCGTTGTCATGGATGTTAATGTTTCAAGCCAGACCCTTGATGCAACCGTTGACAAGTTCGATTCCTCCCTTGCCAATTTTGCCTCGAACATGAAGGATCTGAACGAGTTCAACATAAACATGCGCAACAATATTGAGAGAATGGATGTAAACTTCATAAAAGTTGCCGAAGCTCTCACAAAGGCCTCGGATATTGTGGTGGAAAACTACAACAGCATTGAGAATTTCTCGAAGAATATCCGTGATGCTGCCGATGAAATGACGCAATACAACCGCCAGCTTGTGAGCGATATAAGCAGTCTTGTAGGCGAAGTGACATCCACCGTCCAGGTTGTGGAAAAACTTGCCGGTGCGATGGACACAAACATGCAGCAGCATACAAGGGATCTTGAGATTTACCAGGAACACTTTACAAAAGTCATGATGAAAACCAACGACGAGATAAAGGAATTTGGAAAACTTGCTGCAACCTCTTTCTCCGAGGCTCTGAACAGTGCAAGCGCCGAAATGAGCCAGAAGATGAAAATATCACTGGAAGAGAGTCTGAACGGCATACTCCAGCTTTTGGAGCAGTTCCGTGAAAACCAGGTTCATTTTGCAAAAACCATTGCGTCCCTTCCCGAGCAAGTTCTGACATATAACCAGGTTGCAGCGTCAAAGATTGATCGCCAGCTTGAAGAAATACGGGAGATGGCTGCAAAACAGCAGGATTAACCACAAGGGGTGTTGCAGATGAAGGTAAGGAACCGTAATTTCAGAAAACCTGAGGCAACAGAGCATTTCTGGCCCTCATTTACTGATGTTATGTCCACTATAGTCCTGGTACTGTTCTTTCTCATATTTTTAGCCTATTTCCAGCAGATGTTTTCGGTTTCTATCTGGAATGAGAGGCTGAGCCAGGCAAAGGCAGAACTTCTGGCCACCGAAGAGGAATTAAACCTTGCAGGGAAGGAACTGGAACTTAAAAAACTTGAAATCTCAGAAAAAGAGGACGCTCTGCGCATAATGCAGAACACGGCTGAGAAACTTAAAGCCGAAGTGGAGCAGGGTCAGCGCGAGCTCAGAGTTTCTCTTGAAAAACTGCGCGAGCAGGAAAAGATAATAGCCGACAGTAACAGGGAACTTGGAGAGCTAAGGGGCAAACTTCAGAATATATCGGTATTAAGGTTAAGCATTCTTGAAGAGGTTAAGAAATCCATAGAGGACGAAATAGGAACCTCCACCACTCCTGACGGTGAACCCCTTGTAGCCATCGACAGCAATGCAAACCTCATAATCAATAACCAGCTCCTTTTTGCAAAGAAGTCAGCAGAAATATCCACAGAAGGCCAGGCACTGCTGAGCCGTTTTGCCGTTGCATTCGAAAAAATACTTGACGACGAAAGCATACGCGATTATATTGATTCAATCAACATAGAAGGTCACGCAGATATAGACGGATCATTCCAGAGCAACTATGCCCTGTCCTGTGAGCGGGCATATGCCGTAATAAACACAATGATGGCGAAAAACCCCCGTCTTGAGCAGAAGTACGGCCAGTATTTCGCAGCGACGGGATTTTCTGAATTCCGCCCGATTGATTCAGGTCTGACCGAGGCAGCCAAGACTAAAAACCGCCGTATCCAGATTTCTATAACCATCAAGGACACCCATGTACAGAACATAATCAGGGAGTATCTTGAAGAATCGGGTTTCAGTGAATAGACAGAACTTGGAGAGGATATCGATGGATCTGAAGATGAGCTTGGACATCCGAATGCTGAAGTTCCAGGACTATATCCGCAGGAAGCCTGACAGGCCTTTTGGATATTACGGGCTTGGAATCCAGTACATGCTTGCGGGAAAACCGGGCCTTGCCGACAAAATGTTTACACAGGCCCTTAAGAAGAATCCAGGTTATGTTCCGGCAAAGTCAGGGAAACTTGAGGTACTTCTTGCAGAGGAAAGATATGTAGCCGCGGCGCGGTACTACCAGAAAAACAGGGAGAGTTTCGAGAGAAAAAGAATATACGCAAAGCGGGTACACCGTACAGTAAGCAGGATATATCTTCTGCGCAGTTTCTCGGTCCACTTGGGGAAGCTGCGTTCGATATTCGCTTTTGACGAAAAAATCGGCGCCCTTCAGAAAATGTATAATGCAAATGCAAAAAATCCCGTTGTTAATATCCTTCTGTCCATGTATTTTCTGAAAAAAGAAAAGGACGATGACAGGGCATTTGCTTTATACAACCTGTGCGTGGGCTTGGACGGCATCTGTGACAGGCTGAGATGGGATCTTGTCAATATACTTTCAAAGAAGCAGCCTGCCATTCTAAGGGACACTAAAATTGCTGATCTTTTCCAGTCAATACCTGAAAATTTATATAAGGTTGATTATGTAAACTTCCTTCTCACCTGTTTCATGGCCCAGCATGACATGGAAAAGGTAATGAACGCGTTCTCGAACGTTAATGAAAGGCAGCTCGTTCCCAGCCGGAGAACCATGTGGGAATTCCTTTACTTCTGCAGCAGCAGGGATGTGTGGAATTCCACCGCTGCATCGTACTGCCAGAAACTTATTGAAAACGGCTGGGTCAACAGTTTCCTGTCGCAGACAGCGATACGGCTGAAAAACAAAGGTTTTATCAGCTCCAATAATAAAATATTCAGTATCCTGTCACTTTACGGATATAATGAAGCGTGAGACCTGATTTCAGCCCATGCATCCCTGTTTTGGCCCAGCCTTCGTTACCTGCTTTTTTATTTTTCAGCGTTTGCTTTAATAATCTCCACGATCAGCGCAGTTGCCTTAACCATGTCCGAAATGGCAATCTGCTCATTTGTTCCGTGTACATTCGCCATTCCAACGCTTAAGTTCACGGCCGGAATCCCCTTGGTGTTCAGGACATTGGTATCACTGCCTCCGCCCGTTGACTGGGGTATCAGCGGAAGATTCAGCGCGTCGGTTGCCTTTTTCAAAAGACCCATAATCGGATGAGTGTCGGGAATGAAATAGCCTCCGTAAGCTCTTTTCACTTCGGCCTGTACCGTTGCTTTTTCCTTCTCTGCACTGTTTTTGAAAGACTCCACCCATTTACCTGTATACTCGTCAAGTTTCTGCTCGGATATGCTTCTTAACTCCCCTTCGATAATTACCTCATCGGGGACAATGTTAGTGGCTCTTCCGCCTTTTATTATGCCCAGGTTGCATGTGCTCTCCTCATCAATCCTGCCCATGAAAGGAAGATTTGATATGGCAGCTGACGCCGCACGGATGGCGTTAATCCCTTCCTCGGGACAGACCCCGGCATGGGCTGCCTTACCTTTGACAACAAACGTTATTTTGTTATGATAAGGGGCTTTTATAGCAACAGTGCCGATGGGACCTCCCTCGTCCAGCACAAAGGCATATTTTGCCGGTATCTTTGAGGTGTCAAGCGCCTTTGCGCCATACAGCCCGGTTTCTTCAGCAATGGAAAATACGGCGTATACATCACCATGCGGTATGTTTTGTTCATCAAGGACTTTAACCGCTTCCAGTATGCAAGCAACACCGGCAAGGTCATCACCGCCAAGCACGGTTGTACCGTCGCTTGTAATGATATCCCCGTTTATCACGGGTTTTTTGCCCATACCGGGCTCAACGGTATCCATATGCGCCATGAAAAGAAGCGCCGGAGCATCCGTGTTTCCTGGAATCCTTACAATAACGTTTCCCGCATTTCCCCCGATTGCTTCCCCGGCATTGTCCTCCTCCGGCACATAGCCTGACTCTTCAAGTTTTCTTTTAATCAGATCGGCCATTTGCCGTTCATTTCCCGAGGTACTGTCGGTTTCAACCAGTTCGCAAAAGGTTTTGACAAGCCTTTCGGTATTTACATTACTTGAATCCCTGCTCATTATAAATTCCCTTCCCTTTTTATAATATTTATAATCCTTAAAGCCGCTTTATTCATTTATACCGGTAGAGCCAAAACCGCCGCCGCGATTTGTCCCGATACCGCTTACCGAATCAACAACCTTTAACTTCATCCTGGGGACTTCCTGCAGAACCAGCTGTGCAATCCTGTCGCCCTTTCTAATGCAATATATACCCTGTTTGTTCCCGCTGCTGTCAACGGTATAGTACTCATCACCGCCTGCCCCGGCGGATGTATTCGTCACTATTATCCCCAACTCATCCCTGTACCCTGCATCTATTGTTCCGGGCGAGTTTGCAATCCGTAAAGGAGTTTTCAGTGAAATACCGCTCCTGGGTCGGACCTGGATCTCGTAGCCCGGAGGTATTGCAAGTTTTAACCCGGTTGGAACAATGGCTGTTTCATTCGGGTGAATTATTACATCCTCTGCGGCGCATACATCCATTCCAGCATCCCATTCATTCCTGTACCTGGGCAACGTAACGCCCTCTCTGCATATTTCCACAGCAACTTCAATTTCTTTCATAGCAACCAGCCCCCATTCCGTTATAAATTTTATATTATTCCACGCCGCGATGGTAATGACCCCGTGTCAGGTTCTTGCTCTTCAGGCTCAGAAGCAGGTTCCGGTGCTCTGCTCCGGGTTTTCTTCCATCAATCCACAGATCCCTGTAATAGGCGCATATATCCCTTATTTCCCCGGGACTTTCATCCATGATGCCGATTCTTAAAATCTTTACATCGGTTTTTTCGAAGGGGCTTACATCATCTGCCATCAGTATGCTGCTGTTATACAGCGTTGTTCTTCCATGCACGGGATCTGTAATATACAAAAAGCGTTTCCCTCGGCTGTCTGCCAGGTATCCCTGCCTGTTCATGCATGTGCCGCATTTCCGGCCGCAGCTCCCGTTATTGCTTGCAGGGCAGTATTCAAGCGTCATGACGGGTATCGCCCCGTATACACAGGCCTCAAGGAGAATACCCGGCGACCTGAGTCTTACCAGCGCTTCAAAATTAAGCTCAAGGGAAGGCATTATCCCCGACGGTTTATATTTTCCCAGGATAACCGCTGCCGGTGTATTGAAAATGTTCATTGTAAAGTCAACTGCAGCGGGTATATCGGGAAACTCTTCCCGCATACGATGAAGCGCCCCTAAATTCCCTGCAAGGATACCGTCTATTTTATCCTTCACCGATGCAATTTTCTTAACATACATATCCATCTGTTTGTCCGTAAGAACGGCAGGAACTGCCGCAAAAACCTCTGTTCCGGCATTCCTGAACTCTTCAGCGGCATCAAATGCCTCCGCCTTAAGGTATACCCTGTCGGCTGGAAGAGTACCCCGTAATTCTGCCGGCGGTGTTTTATAAAAGAATACGCTGATTTTCCTTTGTTCCGACAGAACCTGCGCATTTCCCGGGAAATATTTTTTTTCAGCCGGGAAATACCTTTCGGCTGTATCCCTGCGCTTTTCCGACAGCCTGCTTAACGCGTCCCTTCGCATTTCATTTATAAGAGATACGGGAACAAAAGAGCTGTTGTCGGTAAGAACCTTTATATTTTCAAAATAATACGGCGTATCTCCTGTTTTCTTCAGCTGTCCGGCAATACGTTCTTCGGTCAGTGGTTTATTTACCGCCTCTTCGCTGGGTTCCGCCCCTTCAACATGGACAGTATTCCCGCTTTTGTCAGCAACACTAAGCAGGGGTTTCTCTCCTGCAAACAGCCTGAACTCGCCAGTGACAGGTACTGTCGGTACATTTTTCGCCGCAAATCCGGACAGGTATTCCATTAACTCCTTGTCATAGGTTTTGTAAACAGGGCTGCCGGGCGCCGCAAAGGATTTGAAATTGCCCAGCAGTACCAGGTCACCCTGCCCGGCACTTTTTACATGCTCTCCGTCCTTAATCATGACGCTGACAATGGCGGACAGCGTTTCCCTGTCCCATATTTCAATTCCGTCCCCGATGCTGACCTGTTCATCAAGCCTGACATTAATCAGCCTGTCGTTCCTGCCTCCGAAAAACTTCCGGGGCTCCCCTTTATCCTGCTCTGCAACGGTGCCCACCCGGATCCCCCTGTGCTTCGGGTGTTCAATACTGAGAATCCTTTTATCCATCCCTTTAAGGTACCCGGCGGTGAACCCGCCCCGGTTGAAGACCTGTTCAAGTATGCGGATATCCCGGCATTCCACCCGGTATGATGATGGATCCGACATTGCAAGATCAAGATATTTCCTGTATATCATAACCGTTGCGGCCACATATTCAGGGGATTTCATGCGGCCCTCGATTTTAAGCGCCGCAACACCTGTATTAAGAATATCAGGCAAAAGCCCAAGGGTCATCAGATCTTTCGGGCTCAACAGGTAATCGCCCGAAGTACTCAGCCCGTCAATCCTATAAGGCAGTCTGCACGGCTGGGCACATCTTCCGCGGTTCCCGCTTCTCCCGCCGATAAAACTGCTCAGAAGGCACTGGCCCGACCGGCAAATGCACAATGCCCCGTGTATAAAGATTTCGACCTCGATACCAGTATTCCGTATAATGCTTTCTATCTCCGTAAGGCTTAACTCCCTCGCCAGCACAACGCGGCTGATGCCAAGAGCCTGCGCCGCTCTCACACCGTCGGTATTGTGTATTGTCATCTGTGTACTGGCATGGATAGGCAATCCGGGCGCAGTTTCCTTTAGAATCTCTATCAGGCCGATGTCCTGGACAATAATTCCGTCAATTCCCTCATTATATGCAAAAGAAGCCAACTGTCGGGCTTCTTCAAGCTCTTTGTCTGCAATTAATGTATTTAAAACAAGGTAAACCTTAACACCCCTGGTATGAGCATCCTTTATAACTTCCGAAAGAGCTTTGTTGTCAAAATTGCCGGCGTTGATTCTTGCATTAAAAGCCTTTGCACCCAGGTAAACCGCATCCGCGCCTGCTGCAACTGCCGCCCTGTACGCTTCGGGACTTCCTGCCGGAGCCAGCAGCTCTGCCCTCTTATTTTTCATACTCCTGCACCCTGCTGATTTTCATCCTGCAGATTCTTTTCTCCTTCCTTCTGCCCACTGTCGGAAACAGCGTCATCTTCGCCGCATCCCGAACCTTTCGGGTCTTCCTTTTCAGGATCACCGGGCACCTCAGCGACAACTGTTTCCTCCCCGGGTTTATACCTGTACTTATATACTATTTCCTTTTTCTTTTGATCTTTTTCAAATAATTTTTTAATCCAGTCTATAATATCCAAAATTCCCTTTGCCTTAACCAAAACATCCTTCCTTAACAATTCGGCCGCATCCTTCGCCGATTCCGATATTTTCCCGACATTATTTACAACCTTCTGTATTGACTCCATTTCATCCTTCAGAATGTCCGATACAGCTGCTACATTGTCGGTAATTTCCGGAAGTTTTTCAAGGGTATCGTCAATGTTTTTGCGGTTTTTCTCCAGTATTCTGTTCAGGTTTTTCAAAATACCGACCAGGTTGGCAGTTGCCAGCAGCAGATAAAACAACACACCCGTGGCAAGGACAAAAAGCACTACCTTGAACAGGTCACCCCAGGTAATTGTTGAATCCAGCATACAAAACTCCTCCAGTAATCACCGTTTTTTACTTGATATTATGTAACCTTGGCTTGTGGGAATTGTCTCCTGTGGCCTTTGCAAGAGCATTTCTAACCTCTGAAAGCTCAGCCTCGCGTCTTGTGAGCTCAAGGAGAAGATGCTTGTTTTCTTCGTTTGCCTTCTGTAGCTGCTGTGACAGCATATCCCTTTCCTGCTTTATTTCCTGCAGGGCTTTTTTCGCAAGCTCCAGCTCTCTCTCCAAGGTTTCTTTTTCCTCGGAGATCTTGAACATTTCATCAACTACATTAATTGCGGTTAAAACAGAAGCCATGGAAGTGCTTAAAGTATGGTTGGCACGCATGATCTCAGATGTCTTCTGGTCGACATATAATGCAACTTTTTGCATATATTCGGCAGATTCATAACCACAAACAGTATACTCGTTCCCTGCGATACGTACAATTACTTTATTCTTGCCTGCCATCTGATCAACTCCTGTTTCCTTTCGTATAATACGGTAAAAATCACAGATAAACTCAGATAATACAAGGACATATTTTTACCATCTTAGTTAACTTATCGGTTTAACACTGGTAAAACTTGAATTACTTACAACCAGTATATCACATAAAAATGTCATTCTTCAATAAAAAACGCACCGAACTGCAACCCCCGGTAAATACAGCCGTATATGGGCATTGCACAATATCTCTGCCGGTCACTGCCTGGTATCTGCATATCCCTGCCACGCAGGGAAACCTTAACCAGAATGTGGTTTCAAAATGCAGAAAGGGGGTATCAGCCGCTGCTATACCCCCCGCATTGTAAGCGATATCCTGTTTCTTTCGGTGTCCACATCCAGAACCTTCACTGTGACTATATCACCTACAGAAACCACTTCCATTGGATTTTTAACGAACCTGTCTGAAAGCTGTGATATATGGACCAGTCCGTCCTGGTGCACGCCTATGTCCACAAATGCGCCGAAATCGGCCACGTTCCGTACCGTTCCTGTAAGCACCATACCCGGCTTCAAATCAGAAATCTGCAGCACATCCAGCTTCAGCATCGGGGGCGGCAGTTCCTCCCTCGGATCCCTGCCCGGCTTTTTCAGTTCTTCAATTATGTCCCTGAGAGTCGGCTCTCCTATACCAAGCTCTTCAGCAAGGCTTTTAACGCCTGTTTTCTGAACCGCCAAATCCAGTAAATGAAGATTATTGTTCAATACATCCTCATGGGTATAGCCCAGTTTAGCCAAGAGCCGTTCACACGCTTCATAGGATTCGGGGTGGACAGCCGTATTATCCAGTACATTGTCTCCGTCGCGGATTCTCAAAAAACCGGCACACTGCTCGAAGGCCTTCGGACCGAGTTTCGGAACCTCCTTAAGCTCCTCGCGGTTTTTGAACCTGCCTGCCTTTTCCCGGTATGCAACGATATTTGCCGCAAGGCTCCTGTTAATTCCCGAAACATATGAAAGCAGCGATACAGATGCGGTATTCAAATCCACTCCGACCTTGTTTACAACATCCTCGACTACCGCACCAAGGGTTTCGCTCAGGCGCTTCTGGTTCATGTCATGCTGGTACTGGCCAACTCCTATGGCCTTCGGATCTATTTTTACCAGTTCGGCCAGCGGATCCTGCAGGCGCCTTGCTATTGAAACAGCACTTCTTAAGGATACGTCAAAGTCCGGAAACTCTTCCGCTCCGAGTTTTGATGCGGAATACACCGACGCACCCGCTTCGCTTACCACCATGTATTTAACATCCCTGTCAATCTCTTTAAGCATGTCGGCAACAAAAATCTCGGATTCCCTGCTTGCTGTGCCGTTGCCTATCGCGATTACGTCAACCTTGTGTTTTTCAATCAACCCCTTGAGCACTTTTTTGGCTTCCTCTGTTTTGTTCTGCGGCGGTGTCGGGTATACAACGCCGGTGGCAAGAACCTTTCCCGTTTCGTCAACAACACAGATCTTGCACCCCGTACGGTATGCGGGATCGAGCCCGAGAACAACACAGTTATGGACTGGCGGCTGCATCAGCAGATTTTTTAGGTTTTTCCTGAAAACAACCATGGCCTGTTCTTCAGCCCTTTCGGTCAGTTCATTCCTTATTTCCCGTTCAATGGACGGCTGGATTAACCTTTTATAGGCGTCTTCTATCGCTGCTGACATATGCTTTCTTTTTTCCCTGTTCGTTATGCCGTAAGCGCTGAACAAAAAGGACATGATTTTTTCCTCGGGTACAGATATGTCAACCTTCAGAAACTCTTCCTTTTCTCCTCTGTTAATTGCCAGTATCCTGTGGCTTACAATGGATTTTACAGGTTCCCTGAAATCATAGTACTGCCTGTAGACCGAATCCTCTTCCTTCTTAGCTTTCGATTCCACAATGCCGAAGTTGTGGAAAATGCTCCGGATCTCCTTTCTCACCGAGGCATCATCCGAGATTTCCTCGGCTATTATGTCCCGTGCTCCCTGCAGAACATCATCCACGCTGTTTAATTCCTTTTCAGGATCCACGTACTCCATGGCTTTGCTTTCTATATCATCGTCTGAGACAGTTCCGGGCAGGATTAAAGAAGCAAGAGGTTCGAGGCCCTTTTCCCGGGCAATCATCGCCCTTGTCCTGCGTTTGGGTTTGAATGGCCTGTAAATGTCTTCTATCTCCTGCAGGGTTAAGGCAGCTTCAATTGATGCTGATATTTCTTCGGTTATTTTGCCCTGCTCTTCAATCAGGCGGTACACATCCTGCTTTCGCGCTTCAAGGTTTTTCAGGTATGAATAGCGATCATTGATTTCACGCAGTACCTGGTCGTTCAGCGAGCCGGTCATTTCCTTCCTGTACCTGGCTATGAAGGGAATGGTGTTACCTGCGTCTATAAGATCGATAACGTTGTTAACCTGCGTTTTGCTCAGCTGAAATTCTTTCTGTAAAACAGCCCTGATATCCATAGGTATCCTCCTGTAAACAAAATGACCTTTACAGTATAATATAAATTATATTTCCCGGACAAGCAGAAAATAAGAATGCTGCTGTGTAGATACACAGCAGCAGTTGGATTAGGACTGTTGCAAACTGTTTTTGCTTGAGAATCTGTTGTTGTTTCAGCGGAAAGGGGCACATGAATCATTTACCTGTTTTATTCCTGAAAACATGCTTTTCAACTTTTTTCTTGACCCGCTGAAGTGCATTGTCAACAGATTTCACAGGTTTGTTCAGTTGATTGGCTATCTCGGTATAGGACTTGCCGTTCAGATAAAGGGAAAGAACCTCCCATTCAAAGGGTGAGAGTATTTCCCCCATTTTATTCTCTATCCCGCTGACCTCTTCCTTCGTTATCAATAGCTGCTCCGGGTCCAGTATAATCTTATCCGAGATCATGTCGTAATAGGTTTTTTCGGAGTCATCGTCATAAACCCTGCGATTCAGGGAAACATACGTATTCAGCGGAATATGCTTCTGCCTTGTTGCGTTTTTTACAGCAGTTATCATTTGCCTTGTAATGCACAGCTCGGCAAAGGTCTTAAACGCCATGGACTTATCGCGCTGATAATCACGGGTTGCTTTATAAAGCCCTATCATCCCTTCCTGTACCACATCCTCGCGGTCAGCGCCGATTAGGAAATAAGTCTTTGCTTTTGCCTTCACAAGGCTCTTATACTTATTAATCAGAAATTCGGTGGCGTTTTTGTCCCCGCGCCGGCCAAGCAAAACTATCTCTTCATCTTCAAGTTTTGCGTATTCTTCCGTGTTTAATCCTGTTACCACTTCTGTCTCCCAGTCCTTTTGCTTTACATTATTTTGGTTATATATAAACTTCTCCCGTTCTGTCATGGAGCACAAAAAAACCAAAAACCGAAAAATTTACTAAATTGGCAATATGTCTTACTGAAAATTATATGTTATTGCTTGTACACTGTCAAGGCTCTGACTTCTTCAAGACAAGCCCCTTTGCCGTAATATACATTGACCGGATGTTCAGGGCTGCAAAACGTTCAAGTTCAACCCGTATTTTCTGCTGCGCTTCTTTTATTGCCGCTACCAGGTCATATCCATAAACCATTATAACATCCATATCAATAATAACACCGTCATCGCCCTTGTTTATCCTGAACCGTGTAATTTTATCCATCTCATCCATTCCGGTAATAATATGGTTTATAACCTGGTAAATTGCATAATCGGATATGGTGTATTTCCCGTTATAGCTGAAAGGCGGGCGTACCACCGACTTTTCACCGATGCTCTGGAAATGTCCTTTTGCCTTACGCTTAAAAATCTGAAGAGGATCAAGGAAGTACCCTGAAAAATCCTTTTTCAGTTCAATACTCGGTACGGGTATCACATGCTTTCCCTGGCCCAGCCTTGTATTAATAGCCTGTTTTATTTCCAGGTCGCTTGCCACATCCTCTATATAGACCTTTTCATTGACCTTTCCGATGCCGAGGTTTTCGGCTATTTTTTCCACCATACCGTCAGAAGTTCCCAGGATCAGTATTGCCTCGGGATTGTTTTTTTTAATGGCTTCAGTAACCTGGCTTCTGTGTACTTGATCCAAAAACAATGCCGTTTTTATCGAACCTATTTTCGTAGGTTCCTTTTTAGCCGACTTTCCTGCAATAATACGGTTTTGATGAATAAGCAGGCCGTCATCGATTATATAGTCGATACCTCTTTCCCTGGCCACCCAAAGAGCCCTGTAGCTTTTTCCGGTACCGCTGGCTCCAACAAAACCTACCACACGCATAAAGCTCACTCCAAATCATTTAGTCAGGCTTTGAGCAAAGAAACCAAAAAACCGTCCGGCGAACCGGCACAGCAGGTTTCAATATAATGCTGCCATAATGGTAACCACATTATACCATACCAACGGGATAATCTGTTTATAATTTATTATTTATCATACTTTTTCAGCGGGAAAAACGTGCGGATTCCGCCGTTCAGAATGAAAGGAAAAAGCGGAGATCTGAACATCTCCGCTTTCATATGCTGTATATGCAGAATAATATTATTATCAGTTGACAATCGTCTTTTCGGTTTCCTTGTCAAACAAGTGCATACTGTTCATATCAAAGGCAATCTTTATTGTGTCACCCGGCCTGGTTGTTGATTTCGGATGAACTCTTGCAGTAAAGTTAATGCCATTGATAACCATATACAGGTATGTTTCTGAACCAAGCATTTCTGTAACTTCAACCTTGGCAGTAACAGTTGCATTCGCCCACTTTTCAAGATTCTGAGGCTCGTCATGGGTATTTTCAGGACGAATACCGAATACAACTTCTTTTCCGATATATCCTGACTTCTCGATAACCTTTGCCTTGTCGGCAGGAACTTCGAGTTTGTCTTCTCCGAATTTCAGGTACAATTTCTCATCTTCCTTGATAACCGTTACATTTGCGAAGTTCATCTGCGGGCTTCCGATAAACCCTGCAACGAACATATTAACAGGATTGTCGTACAGCTCCTGAGGACTGTCGATCTGCTGGATAAAGCCGTCCTTCATAACAACGATTCTTGTACCCATTGTCAGAGCTTCTGTCTGGTCGTGGGTAACGTAGATGAATGTTGTCTGCAGTCTCTGATGCAGCTTGCTGAGCTCGGTTCTCATCTGCACCCTCAGTTTCGCGTCAAGGTTTGAAAGAGGCTCGTCCATAAGGAACACTTTCGGTTCACGCACAATCGCACGTCCCAGGGCAACACGCTGTCTCTGTCCACCGGACAATGCCTTCGGTTTTCTGTCCAGCAGGTGTTCAATATCAAGAATTCTTGCAGCTTCGTGAACTCTTCTCTTTATTTCATCTTTCGGAGTTTTTCTCAATTTAAGACCAAATGCCATATTATCGAATACCGTCATGTGAGGATAAAGAGCGTAGTTCTGGAAAACCATTGCTATATCTCTGTCCTTCGGGGCAACGTCATTCATCAGCTTGTCCCCTATGTACAGTTCACCTTCAGTTATTTCCTCGAGACCTGCAATCATTCTGAGAGTTGTTGTTTTTCCGCATCCGGAAGGTCCAACGAGAATTATAAACTCTTTGTCCTGAATATCAATGTTAAAATCACTGACTGCTGTAACACCGCCGGGATATGTCTTATAGACGTTTACTAATTTTACGCCAGCCATTTAATCCCCTCCTAAAATAAATACATTACAATCTTTTTGGCATAACAATACTGTAACATGAACCGGTCCCGGGTTGCCACTACTTTTTTAACCAAAAAAGATTTTTTTCTTTTAGTGACTTTGCATAATATAAATAATCATTTTTCAAAAAAAGCCATAAGAAAAAATTATTTTATACGTTATGGTTGCATTTTTATGCATACAAATATATAATTATGTATAAAAATACACTGGAGGGTTACTTGTGTTCAAGATTGGCATAATTGGTGCCACCGGTTATGTTGGTACCGAAATTATCCGTTTGCTTGTTCAGCATCCCGATATTGAAATAGGTGCTGTTGTTTCTAAGAGCTTCACAGGCCGGTCCTACCCGGAAATATACCCCAATTTCAGGAATCTGTTTGAAGAAACCCTTTTGGATATGGATCCGGATCTTCTGTGCGAGAAGGCAGACCTCTTTGTTACCGCATTACCCCACGACGCAGCAAAGGACATAATTCCCGCACTTATAAAAAGAGGCAGAAAGGTTATTGACCACAGCGCGGCGTTCCGGTTCAGGGATAAAAACGTGTATGAAACCTGGTATAAAACAACGCATGGTATGGAAGATCTTTTAAAAAAGGCTGTATATGGCATTCCCGAATTATACAGGAAAAAAATAGCCGGTTCGGACCTTGTGGGTAACCCGGGCTGTTACCCGACCTGCGCAATCCTGGGCGTTGCTCCGCTTTTAAGGAATAAACTTGTCTGCCTCGACAGTATAATTATCAATGCTGCATCGGGAATCTCCGGAGCCGGCAGGAAATCTGACCTGCCATATTCCTTCTGTGAACTGGACGAAAACTATAAGGCGTACGGTGTCGCCGGCCACAGGCATACGCCCGAGATAGAACAGGAATTGTCGGCGCTTGCCGGAGAAAATGTAGTTATATCCTTTACACCTCATTTGATCCCGATGAAGAGGGGACTTTTGTGTACCAGTTATCTGGACCTGAAAGACACTAACTGGACATCCGAAAGCCTTTACGAGGTTTACAGGGAATTCTACAGGAACGAGTTCTTTGTACGGGTTTTGGAACCCGGAACCCTTCCTGAAACCAAAAATGTTTCAGGTTCGAATTTTATTGATGTCAGTGTTAATTACGACAGCCGCACAAACAGGGCAATAGTTGTAAGTGCGCTGGATAACCTCGGGAAAGGCGCTGCCGGCCAGGCTGTCCAGTGTATGAATCTTATGCTCGGCATTGATGAAAAAACCGGGCTGACCTATCCGGCCTATTACCTGTAGGTCAACAGGATGCCTGCTGTTCGGGATGAAAAAAAGAACTGAGATACGAGGTGCGAAATGAAAGATATAATCAAAAAAGCAGAAATACTTATTGAGGCATTGCCTTATATACAGGCGCTTAACGGAAGAACCGTGGTAATCAAATACGGCGGCAATGCAATGATCAGTGATGACCTGAAACACTCCGTTATGGAAGATATTACACTGCTTAAGTACATTGGCGTAAACCCTGTGGTTGTTCACGGCGGAGGGCCGGATATAACCCGCATCCTTAAACGCCTTAACGTCGAATCCGAGTTTGTGAACGGCCTCCGAAAGACCGACAGAACCACGATGGAGATTGCGCAGATGGTGCTGGTGGGAAAGACAAACAAGGAAATAGTATCCCTGCTTAATCATATGGGCGGTAAAGCAATCGGCATCTGCGGGATCGACGATAACCTGATTGAGTGCGAGAAGCTGACAATCACGCAGGAAAACGGAGAAGAACTTGATTTGGGGTTCGTCGGGAAGATTACTAATATAAACCCCCATATCCTGAATGTCCTGTCCCAGGGCCCGTATATTCCGGTTGTTGCTCCCATAGGCGTTGACAAGAACGGGCAAAGCTATAATATCAATGCCGATACCGTAGCAGCGGAGCTGGCATGCGCATTGAAGGCGGAGAAACTGATTCTCCTTACGGATGTAGAAGGTGTAAAAACATCAAGGGAAGGTACAAAAATTATAAATGCCCTTACAATCAGTGAGGCAAAAAAACTAATAGAGGATAACGTAATAGTTGAAGGTATGATTCCAAAGGTGCTGGGGTGCATAAAGGCTCTTGATAACGGTGTAAAGCGCACCCATATAGTCGACGGCAGAATCCCGCACTGCATACTTCTTGAGATGTTTACAAACAGGGGAATAGGAACAATGATCATAAAGGAAAAGGTTCCTTACTACGACAGGGAAAAATTATAAGCATATAAAAACCTCCGGACAGGCAATCCATCCGGAGGTTTTTTGGTGGGCACAACAGGGCTCGAACCTATGACCCCCTGCTTGTAAGGCAGGTGCTCTCCCAGCTGAGCTATGCGCCCACACAAAAGATATGGTGACCCATGGGGGAATCGAACCCCCGTTACCGCCGTGAAAGGGCGGTGTCTTAACCTCTTGACCAATGGGCCATAAATGTAAGAAGTGGGGGGTGTGCCTGAGTAACCAATACACAACTCCTCACTTCCAATGGTAGCGGCGAGTGGATTTGAACCACCGACACTGCGGGTATGAACCGCATGCTCTGGCCAACTGAGCTACACCGCCATATCCTGCGTTGGGTTAAGACGCTTTTTTATTTTAGCATGCACCTTCTGTTTCGTCAAGAGTTTGGTTAAAATATTTGTCACGGGTGCATAACTTACCATGGCAGGATTATGTGTAATATCATTAGTTCCGGTCCGGGTATGAGTTCTGCCAGGCTGCCTGACTATTTGTCCTGCTTTCTCCAGTACTGCCTGCAATCCTTTGTCCCGTCCAGAAAACAATTGTCAAAAAGTTCCCGCCTCAATAAGGGAGCATCATTAAAAACATGTACACTGTTCAGAATTTCATTGACTTCTTTTTAACTGTATGTTTTATTGTTTTCAAACAGTTTTGATAAAAATTCCAGTACCAATAATTTGTCTTTCTTTTTTGAAGGCCATTGCTTCAGCTGATTGTTTTTGTTAAAGAATTTTTTTATCTCATCGGGTATTTCACCCATATCTAATTTACCTCCCGCAATTCTTCCCTTCAGTATTATTTACTAAGCGCAAGTTCTTCAGCTTTCTTTACCGCAAGATATGCATCCTTCGCATAGGACGCACCTATCTCCAGTGCATAGTTTTCATCAACGGCGGCACCGCCTATTAAAAGCCTTGCATTAATATTTCGTTCCTTTAACTTTTCGGCTACCTTCTGCATTTCCTCCATGGTTGTTGTCATCAGCGCCGAAAGGCCGATTATATCGGCATTTTCTTCAACCGCTGTTTTGATGATTACCTCCGAATCAACGTCCTTCCCCAGGTCAATAACATCAAAGCCGTAATTTCTGAGCATTAAAGCCACCATATTCTTTCCAATGTCATGAATATCACCTTTTACGGTTGCAAGAACAATTTTCCCCTTGCTTTCCCTTGTGCTTTTGCTTTCCCGGAGCAGCGGAGTTATATAATCCATAGCCGTTTCCATTGCTTCCGCACTTTGAATAAGCTGGGGAAGGAAATATACCCTTTCCTGGTACAGCTCGCCGACACGTGTTATGGCAGGTATCAAATGGTCGTCCACTATTGTTACCGGCGGTATACCCTTTTCAAGTTCAGCCTTTATTGAATCGGTAACTTCAGACTTCCGGCCTTCCAGGATGCAGTTGTATATCCTGTCTCCCTTTCTGTCCCCGTTTGCTTCATTTTGCTTTCCATAGGTTTTGATGTAGTGTATGCTGTTATGATCCTTGCCCGCTAAAGCATCTGTTGCCCTTTTTATATGCATGGTCTCCTCGGACTGCACATTCATGATAACGGCGGTAAGACCCTGGGACATTGCCATAGAAAGAAAGGCCGCGTTTATCCACTTTCTTTCCGGGAGCCCGAATGAAACATTTGAAAGGCCGATTACGGTGTTAGCGCCGAATTCGTTAGTACTCCACCTTATTACGTTAAGAGTTTCAAGGCAGGCCTGCTGATTTGCTGCAACAGTCAGAACAAGTCCGTCGACGAGGAAATCTGATTTTGTATATCCGTATTCAGCTGCTTTTTCGTATACATCCTGTATTATTCTTATCCTGTCCTCTGCCTTTTCGGGAACCCCGCTGTCATCAACGGGAAGCAGGATAAAAGCCGCACCGTATTTTGCCGCCACAGGCAGTATCTGTTCAAGTTTTTTCTTCTCTGCAGAAATCGAGTTAATCAGCGCCCTGCCGGGATATACCCTTAATGCGGATTCCAGTGCTTCAGGAGACGATGAATCAAGACAAAGCGGAGCTTTAACCATAGGGCTTAAGGTATTTACTATTTTGGTCAGGATTTCTCTTTCATCAATTTCAGGTATGCCGGCATTGACGTCCAGGACCAGTGCGCCCTGGTCAACCTGGTCCATCGCAAGTTCCATGACCAAATCCATTGAGCCTTCTCTAAGCTCCTCGGAGAGTTTTTTCTTCCCCGTCGGATTAATCCTTTCACCTATAATGCAGACCGGCAGGTTATGTCCAATTGCGACTGTCCTTCGCGTTGATGACAGAATCAAATCCCTGTTCTTCCAATCACTTTCGCGGCTCTTTCTGCCCTTTGCAATTCTGCTGAGCCCTTTAATATATTCGGGTGTTGTACCGCAGCAGCCGCCGATAAGGTTAACCCCGGCTTCTATGAACCGCTCGGTGAAACCGGCAAACTTATCGGCGCTCATGTCAAATACCGTTCTCCCGTTGACCAGTTTCGGCATTCCCGCATTTGGCTTTGCTACGAGAGGAACTCTCGCATACGGTTTCAGCTTCCTTATTATATCAATCATTTCTTCGGGTCCGGTGGAACAGTTGCATCCCACCGCATCAGCACCGAGGCTTTGCAGGGTTATAAGGGCTGTCAGCGGATCTGTTCCGTTTATGGTATGGCCTCCGCGTTCAAATGTCATTGTAACGATGACGGGCAGATCACAGGTTTCCTTTACGGCAAGCAGTGCCGCCCTTGCTTCCTGGATATCCATCATTGTTTCAATCACGAACAGGTCCACTCCGCCCTCAAGCAGGCCTATGACCTGTTTTTTATAGGCATTAACAATTTCCTCGAAGGTATAAAAACCGAAGGGTTCCATAAGCTGCCCGGTAGGTGCCATATCCCCGGCCACCAGCGCCCTGCCGCCCGAAGCCTTCCTCGATAATCGTGCAAGCTCCCTGTTTATGACTGCCGCATCGCTTAGGCCAAACTCCTTCAGCTTCAGTTCATTTGCACCGAATGTAAAGGTATAGATTATATCTGAACCGCTTTCAATGTATTGTCTCTGGATATCAACTATGGATTCAGGGTTTTCAAGAACCCATTTCTCAGGACAGACTCCTGCAGGCATTCCCCGCTGCTGAAGGAGTGTTCCCGTTGCCCCGTCAAGAATTACTATACCTTCTGATACCATTTCACCGAACTTCTGCTTTGTCAATTCAATTCCCCCAATTCAGTTATATCAGGACTCAATCCCGGCAATTGCAGTAACGGTTTTTTCCGGAATTAGCATGTACCTTGATGTAAGTTCAATTCCAAGCCCTTTCAGATTCAGCCTGCGGTAAAAAACATCCTGGTTTGATAAATCCAGGTCCCCGTACCCCGGACTGTACCGCATACGGGTTAATGTCTTTCCCTCGCGTATGTATTGCTGTTTTAAAAAACCCATAAGCCAGTCAAGGCCGGCATCGGTTATTTCAGATGCAGCAGCATCATACACCAGCGCTTTTGCCATTTCCCCGATCTGCTGAAGCTGCTCTATCCGTTCGGTTATAAATGAGCCTGACGTAGCTGCCATTAAAACCGCTTCGCCGGAATTCCTGAGAAGGGCTGCCAGGGACGAACTGGTTATCCTTTCATTGTTGTCAAGAATGACCGTGTTTTCTTCAATACCTGTTATTTCAGCCACCTGGTACACTATGTCAACTTTGCATAAAGCCTCAGCCTCGGATATCCATTTGTCAAGCTCGCGTTTTCTGCCGGGTTCTATGACGGTATTCGTCTTTTCGTATCCAAGTCTTGTGTATATAAGGCTCTTTTTATACTGAGTCTTTACATTCCTGTAGAATTTAATCCGGTTCACTTCAGCCCCCGAAAAATAAAAATTTTATTTATTTTACCATAATATATTATATCCAATCAAGTACAATTATTTCACTATTATATTCAGTTAAAGTTAAAGAATAACCATATTAATGGCAACTCAGCACAGTACCCGGGTTTAACCTGAGATATTCAGCATGAGGAAAAGGCAAATAAAAAAGCACGGAATGCAAATGCAATCCATGCTCTTTCTGTTTTTATCGTAATTATTCATTCAGTTTAACTGTTCGGGTTCGTCCTTTGGTTCTTCTGTCCTGTTCTCAGGCTTATACCCTTCATTGAATATCTGGTCGAACTCATACCCCTCAAGTCTTTCCTTATCCAGCAGAGCCTGGGCCACATCATGCAGGCGCTGCATATTCTCGGTCAGGATGGTCTTAATCTTGCTGTAGGCCTCATCAATGATTTTCTTGACCTCCTGGTCAATCTTTGCCGACATCTGCTCGCTGAAATACTGGGAATGGCCGTAACTCTTGCCGAGGAAGACTTCATCGTTTTCATCGCCGAAATACATATTCTGAAGATCTTCGCTCATGCCGTACTTGGTAATCATGTTGCGTGCAATGGTATTGGCATGTTTCAGGTCGCTGTAGGCACCTGTGCTTACTTCGCCCAGTACCAGTTCTTCTGCAGCGCGCCCGCCAAGGGAAATGATTATTTCCTCCATCAGCTGGGACTTGGTCTTGTAGGATATATCCTCCTCGGGTTTATGAGCGGTATATCCTCCCGCCATTCCTGAGGGTATGATTGAAACACGATCCACCTTGTTTGTCGTGGACGCAACTTTAACACCGATGGCATGGCCGGCTTCATGATATGCGGTAAGCCTCTTCTCCTTGTCGCTCATTACCCTGCTCTTCTTTTCAGGTCCGACTACCACTTTAAACGTAGCTTCCTTTATTTCTTCCATGGTTATTTGCTTCTTACCCTTGCGTGCAGCCAAAAGTGCAGACTCGTTCAGAAGGTTTTCGAGGTCGGCTCCGGTAAAACCGGGTGTACTTCTTGCAAGGTCCTTAAGATCCACATCGGGCCCCAGCGGTTTTCCCCTCGAATGCACTTTCAGAATCTCTTCCCGGCCCTTTATATCGGGAAGACCTACAACAACCCTTCTGTCGAAGCGCCCGGGTCTCAGCAGTGCAGGGTCGAGTATATCAGGACGGTTCGTAGCCGCAAGAATTATAACCCCTTCATTTACACCAAAACCATCCATTTCAACAAGCAGCTGGTTCAGTGTCTGTTCCCGTTCATCATGGCCGCCGCCCAGGCCGGCACCACGATGGCGGCCCACAGCGTCTATCTCATCTATAAAAACGATACATGGCGCATTCTTTTTCGCCTGCTCAAACAGGTCACGTACTCTTGATGCACCAACACCAACGAACATCTCAACAAAATCCGAACCGCTTATTGAGAAAAAGGGAACTCCTGCCTCACCCGAAACAGCCTTGGCCAGCAGGGTTTTTCCTGTTCCCGGAGGTCCAACAAGAAGAACTCCTTTCGGAATCCGGGCACCCAGCTCTACAAATTTCCTGGGTTCTTTCAGGAACTCGACTATCTCCATCAGGTCTTCCTTTTCCTCGTCAGCTCCTGCGACGTCATCAAACTTAACCTTGATTTTATCATCGGAAACCATTCTTGCACGGCTTTTTCCGAAGGACATAACACGGCTTCCGCCCCCGCCCTGGGATTGCTGAATAAAGAATACCCAGATCAGCACAACGAGAATTGCAAGAACAATCGGAGGCAATATTGAAAGCCACCAGGGAACCTTTGCCTCAGGAGGATAATAAACATCATCCAAAAGCCCTTTTTCTATTGCATCATCAATAACTTCCGCTATATGCTTATCAGACAGAAAACTTGTGCTGTAGGTAACATTCTCCTTGTAAACACCCGAAACGGAAGATTCCTTCAATATAACCTGGGCATCCAGCCCCTGTATCCTAAGACTCTTTATATTGCCCCTGTCCAGTTCCGCTTTAAACTCACTGTACTTCATAACCATGGGATTATTGAAATCACTCCACATGGCTATGATCAAAAGAACAATAATAAACAAGATTATATAAAAACTTATTCCTCGCAAATTTTTCAATGGGTCAAACCTCCCGTCAGAGAAATACCATCACCGGTTTCTGTTACTATTCTTCTCAATAAACACGAATTAAATAATTCCGGAATTATATTTTCCGAAGAATCCTGCCGTATCCTGGAACATGGGCGTATTCACCGAAAAGAAGTACCTGCTTTCTGTTATATTAGCATAATTAACCAGAAAACTCAATCTCAAGTTTCCCGTATTACATAAACTTCGGGCAGGTTCCTGTACTTTCCGGCATAGTCGAGTCCATACCCTACTACAAATTCATCAGGAATTTCAATGCCTACGTAATCCACCTTCAGGTCAACTTTTCTTCGATCGGGTTTATCCATAATTGCCGCAAGTTTAACACTGGCGCAGCCTTTCGTGTTGAACAGTTCCTTGAGGTATTGCAGCGTTAAACCCGTATCTATCAAATCCTCAACTATCAGGACATGCTTTCCTGTAATATCCATGTCTATATCCTTAAGTATCTTGACAACACCCGATGACTGGGTGGAGTTTCCATAGCTGGACACCGAGATAAAATCAATCATTACCTCCATGTCTATCTTTCGTGCAAGGTCTGCCAGGAATATGAATCCGCCTTTCAATACTCCCACAAGTACCAGTTCCTTGCCTTTATAGTCTTCCGTAATTCTTTTTCCCAGCTCTGCAGTTTTTGCCTCAAGCTGTTCTTTTGTAACCAAAACCTCAAATTTCATAATGTACTCCTCCATGGTGCTTTTATCATATCCCTGATAACTCTATAAAAATAAAAAAGCATCAGTATAGTCCTTTAATCATTCAGTTTCATAACATTAACGTACAGTATTGTATTGGTTGAGCCGGTTACTTTATAATTATCCGCCGTCCTTACCCCTATAACCCAGACTATGTTTTTTCCGTCTGCCAGCAGGGGTATGCTGTCCCGCATACTTACGGGTATTTTCTGATCAATAAGGAAATCCTTCAGCTTTTTCCTTCCGCTGCTGTTGTACGGAAAGAAAATATCCCCGGGTTTCCTGTTTCTTATATATATTCCCTCTTTTATTTTACTATAATCAAACAATTGAGTCAGGCTGTTTTCCCGTGGTTTTTCGATTCTTCCGAACTTTTCTGAAAACTCTTCTGCTGAAAAAATCCCGGATTCCATTCTTATTTTAAAAACAGGCAAATCAACCGTTGACGGCACTTCCAATCTCACTGAAAAAGGTCCTGGCTTTTCACGGGAAGCCCTGGCTGAGATTTCAACCCTGTTGTACTCCGCCGCAGCCGTTACACCCTTCGGCAATTCCGCAGTCCTGTTTCCTTCCTTTGAAACAATGTCCAGGACCATATCCACATGCACCGATTCAAGTCCTTTTAAACTTCCTGAAACCCTTTCCCATGCAATCCGGATAATCCTGCCTGCAATGGCAGGGTGAAGGCCTTTCAGCTCATTCCTTTCCAGCACCACCCTATTATTTTCTTCCAGTATCAATATATCATTAAACTTTTTCCCTGCATACCCGTTCAGGAAATCCCTGTCGGTTCTCAACAGTTTCTGCATCCTTATTAATGACGCTGAAATATCAGTTCCTGTCTGAAGTTTTATCCCGGGAAATATTATATTTCTTATTGTATTGCGCAAATAAGCGTTCTCGTAATTGCTGCTGTCGGTTCTGTATGTAAGCCCGTTCCTCCTGATATATGCTTCTATATCCTGTTTGCCGAACCTCAAAAGGGGACGGATTATTTTCCCACTGATTTCAGGCATTCCGCACAATCCGTCTATCCCCGTTCCACGCAGCAGGTTCAGAAAAACCGTTTCAGCCTGGTCATCCCTGTGATGTGCAACGGCAATATAGGAAGCGCACACTTTATCTGCAACTTCTCTCAGGCACCTGTACCTGATCAGTCTTCCGGCTTCCTCGGTTGAGTAATGATTTTCATTTGCAAACGCAGCAACATCTTCCCTGAATACGTGGAGGGGTATCCCGTATTTGCCGCATAGTTCCCTTACAAAATCCTCGTCACCGTCGGATTCCTCACCCCTGAGCATATGGTTCACATGAACCGCAACAATGGAAAAAGCTCTTGCAGAAGATAACTTATATAGAACATGAAAAAGGCATACCGAATCAGCACCTCCTGAAACACCTGCAACAACAAGGGTTTCAGGCTTCAATACACCATTTTCGTCCGCCCATGAGTAAACTTTTTCTAATAATTCATCCTTCATCTGACAATCAAATTCCTTTTTCAAGGTTGCCGAATTTAGTGAATTGGGGAATCCAGGCCAGGTCAACGGTGCCTATCGAGCCGTTCCTGTGTTTTGCAATAATTACCTCGGTGATGTTCTTTTTCTCACTGTCTTCATTATAGTAATCATCCCGGTATAAAAACATAACCAGGTCGGCATCCTGCTCAATTGCACCCGACTCACGCAGGTCCGACAGAATGGGCCTGTGATTCTGCCTTGCATCAGGGGCACGGCTTAGCTGTGAAAGCGCTATTACAGGAATCTCAAGTTCTTTAGCCATTATTTTCAGTGACCTGGAAATCTCTGAGATTTCCTGCTGCCGGTTCTCGGTACGTCTGCTTCCCTGCATCAGCTGCAGGTAGTCGATCATTACAAGGCCGAGCCCGCGTTTCATTTTAAGCCTGCGGCACTTGGACATCATTTCCATTATACTTATACCCGCGTTGTCATCTATGTAAATCGGAGCCTTTGATAACGGGCCCATTGTCTGGGCCATTTTAACCCAGTCTTCGTCCTCAAACCTGCCGCTTCGCATTTTCTCCATGTCGACAAGGGCTTCAGAGGCAATAATACGGCTTACAAGCTGCTCCTTGCTCATTTCAAGGCTGAAAATGGCGACCGGTATATGGTGATGGATCGCCGCATAAGAAGCAATGTTCAACGCAAAGGATGTTTTACCCATCGACGGCCTTGCTGCAATCAGTATCAAATCCGATCTCTGAAAACCCGAGGTCTTCCTGTCCAAATCTGTAAAGCCGCTGGGCACGCCGGTAAGTGAACCTGCGTTGTTGTATAATTCCTCAAGCCGCGAAAAGGTGGTGTCGAGCACGTCGTTTATCGGAACAAGCCCGGTATTGTTGCGGTTCTGAACTATGTCATATATACATTTCTCGGCATAGCTAAGAACATCGAGGGCGCTTTCGCCCGATTCATAGCTTTTCCTTGAAATCTCGCCCGATGCCTGGATTAGTTTCCGCAGCAGGGATTTCTCCTCAACAATCGAGGCATAATAATTGGCGTTTGCAGTGGTAGGTACCGATGTAGCCAAGTTTGAAAGATACTCATAATCTCCTACCTTTTGCAGGGTACCTCTTTTTACCAGCTGTTCCGAAACAGTAATCAAATCAACGGGCTGATTTTGCTCGTACAGGTCAAGAACAGCCTCGTATATCTCCCGGTGCTGTTCCATGTAGAAATCTTCACTTTTCAGTTTCCCTGCAATATCGGGCAATACTTCCTTGTCCAACAGGATTGAGCCAAGCACCGACTGTTCTGCTTCGGTACTATGCGGCGGCACTCTTCCCACAAAACCAATATCCATTTCGGCACCCCTGAATGTTAACTAAAATCAAACCAATAAAAGCTGCTCTATTCCTGGTTTACAACCTGTACCTTAATGGTTGCTGAAACCCCTGTGTACAATTTCAGTTCTATATCATAATCGCCAATGGATTTTATTGCATCCGGAAGTACAATTTTCTTCCTGTCAACCTGTACTTTATGTTCCTGTTCAATCTTGTCCGCAATATCCTTCGTGGTAATGGAACCAAACAGTTTTCCGTTTTCTCCTGCTTTTGTGGCAATGGTTATTCTGGCACCATTCAACTTGTCGGCTAATTTGCGTGCACTGGACAATTCGTTTTCTTTTCGTGTTTTTTCAGCGTTTTCACGCATTTTCATCTCGTTAAGAGCCGACGGTGTAGCTTCCACAGCCAGGCCTCTCGGAATCAGATAATTTCTGGCATATCCGTCACTGACATTGACAAGGGTATTCTTCTTGCCAAGGTTTTTTACATCCTGTAACAGAATTACTTTCATTTTCATACCTCCGGTCTGTTTTAAAAAAGGCAACTATGCCTGATTAACAGGGTTATCGTTTCTGCATCTCGCCTGAACGCACGCGCGCCAGTTCCGACAAATCACCGAAATATTTCTCTATTTCATTCTCGTTAATAAGCCCCAGCCGTATCTTTTTCGATATATGCCTGTCCATTGTGGAAAAATCAACCCCTAAGCGCTTTCCCAGCAGGTAACTGATAACTATCATCTCTGAAAGGGTGTCTGCTGCAATATCCCGGGTGTCTTCAAGAACAGGATCGGCAAGGTGCCTGTATAATGCCGCAATACCTTCCAAAAGCTCACTCTTCAGATTCTCGATAACCCTCAAATTCCTTGTGACATCAAGTCCGCCACTCATATAATACCACCACTTTCATGTAAATTATTAAAACGGAAGAAACTGCCCTGTAATATCCAAAACCGGATTGAAGCATACCCGTCAGATGCGTTCCGGTTCTGTTAAACCTTATCCGTAACCAGATATCCGCGCCGAATTTCAGTGCAGCTGATTCAAGCGACGGGGTAAAGGCGGGGATATCTTTACCGGTGTCAATAAAAATTATAGCACCGGCTGACTATTTACTTAAAATTTCCCGTGCCGTTTTTTAATTTCAGAAATGGTGGTATTTACATACAGCCTATAGAATTCTCTATAGGCTGTAATTTTTTAATCGGTCGTGTATGGCAGAAGTGCAATATGTCTTGCCCGTTTTATAGCGGTTGTCATTTGACGCTGATGCTTTGCGCAGTTTCCGCTGATTCTTCTGGGAAGGATCTTACCCTTTTCAGAAAGAAACTTTTTAAGTCTTGCTACGTCTTTATAATCTATATGTTCAACCTTATCCACACAAAACTGACAAACTTTCCTTCTGGACTTTCTTTTAAAAGGCTTTACAATCTTCTTGTCGTTTGCCTCTTTGTTTTCTCTTTTTTTCGCATCTGACATCGCTCTATGCCTCCTTCCGCTAACAACCATTCACACACGATTCAAAAAAAAACACATTACAACTAAATTAATATAACATATTAGCATTTGGCTGTCAAACAGATTTAGAAGCGCAAGGCAGCGTTGTCTTTCTAAATACATTTCCTGGAGACAGTTTTCCTGGCTGCCAAA
>LFSH01000015.1 GCA_001513105.1 Clostridiales bacterium DTU070
CGTGACTCCGTGGAAACATAAGGCTTTTCCCATATCCCCCCCTTATATGGTTCAAGCCCTGTTTTTCATGCATTAAGGAATTTCACGCAGACGGGTGTAGGCACGTTGTAATCACTGATGTGCTTCAATTCTCCCTTTTCTGCATCAAAAGCAAAAACACTGACAATGTCGGAATCCTGGTTTCCTACAAGTACAAACCGGTTATCCGGTGAAAAGGAAAAGTTTCTCGGAGTTCTTCCTCCACTGGGAACATGCCTTAAATACTCCAGTTTCCCGGTGTCAGCAGAGACAGCATAACATGCAAGGCTGTCGTGCCCGCGATTGGATGCAAGAAGAAAACGCCCGTTTTTTGATACATGCAGGTCGGCGCAAATATTGCTGCCTGAGAAATTCCCGGGAAGCGTCGGAACCTTTTGGATTTCACGAAAACCGCCGGTATTTGAATCCCATGCCAGAACCGCCACTTCCGAGCTAAGTTCGCCAATTAAATAACACACAGGTAGTTCGGGATGAAATTCACAAAATCGGGGCCCAAAGCCTGGTTCACAGCTATATGAAGCGTCAGGCAGCTCCCTTAGCCTGCCGTCATCAGTCAGCCTGTACGCCACCACCTTATCCATCCCCAAATCGGGGACATACAGATACCTGCCATCGGGTGAAAAAACCGCGGAGTGGGCATGCGGGCCGGCCTGGCGTGCCTTGTTTAAACTTTTGCCTTTATGCTGGATAAATTCACTACGCCTGCACAGGCTGCCGTCTTCTGCTGTTTCAAAAACGGCAACACTTCCTGTCATAAAGTTTGAAACTACAACAAACCTTGCTGTTCCATCAACAGATACATGGCATGGATCCTGCCCCCCGGTGGACATTATGTCCAGGAAACGCAGCCTGTAATTTTTTTCAATTGCAAATGCGCTCACCGAACCGCCTTCAGAACCCTCAAACTCTTTTAGCTCATTTACGGCATAAAGGTAGTCCTTTCCGGGCGAAATCGCCAGAAAAGACGGATTATCAATTCCTTCCTCCACAGCAGCCGGTATTAACTCACCTGTCTCCGTATCCATTTCATATATGTGAATACCCTTTCCCTTGCCTTGCAGTATTTCACCCGTGCCAAAAAGGATAGGGCACGTATATGTCCCGATATACAACATTTCCTTGCTCATTTATTTCACCCTCATGTTAACTTTTTCAGCGCATGAATAATAAATTCATTGCGTTTTTNNGGCTAATTCGTCCATATCTTTCTTTGTCCAGTCATAAAAGCCTTTTTTTGATTTATAACCAAGTTCGCCTTTTTCAATTAATTCCCTGAACTTCGGAGAAGCATCGGTTCTGTTGCTGATAACAGGCAATACGGTATCCTGTACCGAGCAGCACAGGTCGACACCCACACCGTCAACGTGCTCAAGCGGACCCCATGCAGGGAAACGTATGCCCATACCCATTTTTACAGCCGTATCAACATCCTCAGGTGATGCGAGTCCCATCTCAACAATATTTACGGCTTCACGTATTACCGCCTGCAAAATTCGATTGGCCAACTGTCCGGGCAGGTCCTTTCTTACAAGCACAGGCGCCTTACCCCAGCCTGCCAGGCGTTCTTTTACCATAACTGCTACGGCTTCATCGGTTTTCTCACCCATGACCACTTCGACCAGGGGCACAAGATGAGCAGGGAACCAGAAATGCGCCGTAAGGGTGCGTTCGGTATGAACCGTACGCGATGATATATCGGTTATCCTGAGCCCTGATGTATTTGAAGCAATCGGTATTTCTTCCGGCAGTATCGAGTCTATTTTCTCGAACAGGTTCNNGTTTCAGCTCAAGGTTCTCGTAAACCGCTTCAATTACAAGTGTTGCCCTTTCCATTGCCTCTTCTGTTTTTGAACCACCCAATAAGAGGTCGTAAGCGCGTTCTGCCTGCTGCCTGGAGGCAAGACCGTTTTCAAGCCTTTCCTTTATATAACCCCTGGCTGATTCAATACCGGATTTTACCCGTTCAGCATTGACATCAAGCATTATCGTCTTTTCTCCGGCCATGGCACTTACGGCTGCAATGCCACTGCCCATCATCCCGCAGCCTACTATAACAACGGCATCCCTGTTCATCAGACATCTTCCCCTCCGTTTGGATAAATAACCACTTTCATCGCGTTGCCCTTTCTGTTTACAAAAGTATCTATGGCATCAGCAATGTGCTCAAGGTCAAAGGTGTGGGTTACCAAACTGTCGACAGAAATATTGCCTCTGCTGATAAGCTCCATAACTTTCCATCCTGTGTTTGGATTTGCCTTGGAGCCGAGAATGGATATTTCATTGGCCGTTGTATACCTTAACGGGATCTCTTCCATGACATTGTCAGGCGCTACCCCCAGCATAACAACCTTGCCTTTACGGCGGCACATGCGTATCCCCTGGTTTATCGTGCCCTTGGCACCGGAGCATTCGTAACAGATATCAACACCCTGCCCGCCTGTAAGCTCTCTGACCTTTTCCACGGGGTCGCATTTTGTGAAATCCACAGCATCGTCGCATCCAAGCTCTATCGCAGACTGCAGGCGTGAACCGCGTCCAACCACAATAACCCTTGCAGCGCCAAGTGCCTTGGCAAGTTTCATTGTCATCATCCCAATAGGCCCCGGGCCTATTACGGCTACCGTGCTCCCGGGCACCTGGCATGCCAGTTCTATTCCGTGAAGGGCAACTCCTGCGGTATCTGCCATTGCACCTACTTTATACGGAACCGAATCGGGCATATGGGTCAACGATTTTTCATGGTACACGTTATACTGGCAATACGCGCCATTGTTAATAAAGCCATAGTGCCTGTGTCCGCTTTCGTAATTGCCGTAATTCAAACAGGTGGTATAATTGCCTTCAAGACAGTTACGGCAGTGACCGCACCCTTTATGGGCTTCTCCGCATACGCGATCTCCAACTTTGAACTTCGTTACACCGGGACCTACAGCTACAACCCTGCCTGCCCATTCATGCCCTGCAATGAATGGATAGCCCGGAGGCCAAACTCCTGCAATATCTCCCCGGAATATCTCGGGGTCACTGCCGCAAATCGCCACTGCACCGATAAGACAAAGAACTTCTTCCGGTCCCGGAACCGGAACAGGAACAGTCTGGATTTCGAATTCTCCCGGTCCTGTTAACACCATTGCTCTCATTGTTTCCGGAATTTTATAATTCATATAAAAACCCCCCGTTTTAATGTTTTAATTATTTCTGCCAAATTTAAGGCTTAAAAAGCTAAACCCAATCTTTTCCCGCCGCAATTCTCCGGATCTTGCGTCATCAGCCTTTTATGCCGCCGGCTGTAAGACCGCCGGTAATCCTGGAGTTTAAAAACAAATATACTATCAATATTGGAAGCACAGATACTGCAACTCCTGCATAAATAGCACCCTGATCCTGGAAGTCTTTTGCCTTGACAACTGCAATTGCAACTGACAGAGGAAACCTTGCATTTTTCGAGACGAACAATACCGGAGATATATAGTCATTCCATGCGTGAACAAAGTTAAATATCGAAATTGTAAATATCCCCTCGCGGGAAAGAGGAAGTATTATTCTGTGAAATATGCCCAACTCGCTGTAACCGTCAATGCGGGCTGCCTCGATAAACCCGTTGTCGATGGTGCTGTCTATATATTGACGGAGCCAGAACAAGGTAGCTGTATTCGCAATCCATGGCAGAATTATCGGCCAATATGTGTTCAGCAGTTTCAGCTTCGCTGAAGCCTGGTATATACCCAAAAGGCTTAGCTGCATTGGAATCATCATTGTTGCCAGGGCTATTGCAAACATAAGGTTTCGACCGCGAAAACGGAATTTTGAGAAACCATAGGCAGCCATTGTCCCGAAATATCCGGCAAGAATTGTCGATGGCAATGATATTATTATGCTGTTTCTGAATGAAACCAGCATATTAATCGTTTCATTCATGTTTTTAATGTTTTGACGAAGGTTAGTGCCCGGCAGGAACGATATAGATACCGATATTTGGGCATTCGTCCTTGTCGCATTTATCAGCATGACATAGAACGGTACTATACATATGGCTGCAAGCAGCATCAGCAGAAAATATTGAATAAACCTGCCTGTCATCTTTTTAAGATCCTTCATTTATTTCGCGCCTCCTCTGCCCCTGTCATCTCCCCCGCCGTTAATTACCCGGAAAGTAAAAGCACTGACGGTGGCTATTATAATAAACAACGCTACAGCATATGTTGCACCATACCCATACTGGAAGTTCTTATAGGTGAGATTGTACAACTGCATAACCATTGTAAGCAGCGATTTATCAGGTGCTCCTCGCCCGTCTGTCAGAAGTGTCGGTATTTCAAAGTTCTGTAACCCGCCTATGAATGATGTTATAAATACGTACGTGAAGATTGGCTTCAGAAGCGGCATGGTAATCTTCCAGAAACGTTTCCAGGCGTTGGCGCCATCAACGATCGAAGACTCTATTACATCCCTGGGAATGCTCAGAATACCTGTGGTCAACAGAATGGTAGCATACCCGAACCACATCCACCAGATTATTGCTGCAACCGAGGACTGGGCCAATATAGGTATATGCAGCCAGTCAATTTTCTTTGAAAAACCAAGTTTCAGCAGGATCTGGTTTATAAACCCGTTCTGGTAGTCAAGGGCAAGGTATGAAAACACTGCAACGGATGACGATGTAACCAGGTTCGGAAAATAATAAACCGCTTTGAAAAACTGTTTTCCGCGCAAATGTGACTGAGCGAAGACAACAGCACAAATCAGGGCTACTCCCAGGCGGAAAAAGATATTCAAAAACCATATAAAAGAAGTATTGTAAATTGCCTTGTAGAAGTCTTTATCCTGCAGTAGCCGCCGGTAATTGTCCAGTCCGACAAAAACCCTTTCGTTTAAGCCGTCCCATGAATAAAAACTAAGATCAATGGTGTAGATCATCGGCAAAATCCTCATTATTACAAGGGCGATCATGAAAGGCAAAACAAACAGCAAACCTGTTCTGCCATAATCAGATTTTGAGGAGATAACCTTATTCATGTATTTGCGAAATATTCCTTTACGGAGTGATTCAACCTTGTTATCTGCTCCCGACATAAACCTCTCTCCCCTCCTTCAGCGACTGATTAATTGCATACCCTGGTGACATAATCTTCTAAGGTCTCAGTCAACAGAAATATTAAAGTCTTTAATTTGTCATTATTTTTTGATCCATTCAGCCATGTGAAGACCGAAAAGGGGTTCAGAACCGGTATTGTCAAGGTTGTAAAACGATTACCGAACAATCGCAAAACCCCTTTCCGTTAACTTTACAAAGCCAAATCTGTAATTTTCATATTTATTTCAAACCCGGAACATGGAATATGAGAAATGTCTTCCAAAAATTCTTACAGCATTTCCCTCAGTCTGCGAACTGACTCTTCAGCATATTCGTCATATTCATAAATATATATGTCCAGTGCCATTGCACCGTTGAATCCAACATCTTTCATGGCCCGGATTACAGCCGGCAAATCCATGTCACCGTCACCCGGCAGCAAATGGGTGTGTTCGCCTCGGTTCATACCTTCAACATGGGCATGTACTATTTTATTTCCAAGAAGTTTTATACTCTCGAACATATCCTCGTCAGTAAGAAAAGCATGGCCTACATCAAAATTACAGACCAGGTTATCGTACCCCATTTTCTCACATAAATTAAGAAAATCCTTAGTGGTGGTAATCAGGTTATGAACTTCAGGTTCAATGGCTATTTTAACGCCGTAACCGGATGCCAGTTCCAGAAGCTCTTTCAGGCGTTTTTCAAACCTTTCGGTATATTCTTCGCGTCTGTGATATTTATGAAAATGTTTTAAATCGGGAGTTGCGGTTATCAGTATGTCCGTACCATATTCCTGCATAACCGGTATGGTCTTTTTAATCAGCTCAAAATTGTCGTCATCATATACATAATCCATATGATTTCCGACCGAACCGATAACCATACCCAGTTCATCGCATAACTCTCTTGCATGTCTTGCAAAAAACCTTTCGGCATAATCGGGCCTTACGTTAAAATAGTAGTCCTCAAAGCAGAATTCTATTCCGTCGAATCCGACCTTTTTAAAAAAACGAACACATTCGTCAAATGACCATTTATGATTAAGACGTGAAGTTCTTCCTGTAATCAGCATTTCTTTCTCTCCTCTTATATTTTAATCATTGGCATGGTTCTGCCCTGTTTTCCTTACAGGCAGAATGTCCGGCAATAACTTACTTTTTATAATTCATATCCGAATGTCCAACCATATTGGAAACTCTGCCCTTCCATTCGGGTGAAACTTTGCTTACAGAACCGCCGGGCTTTTTTATCCGGCTGCTCCGTCAACAGCAACAGGAGCAGCCGTTTCCATTACCTAATTAATCAATGAGCGCTTACNNTGATTTGCGTGCGATAACTCGGGCGGTTCAGCGCCTATACTGCGTTGTGTCTAACGTACCGCAGGCATTCTGTAAATCTTCTTCAGCATCGAACCGTAACCCATACTGAAGCCGAAATCGGTTTACCCGGCATGCAGGTGCAACCAACCCGGGAAAATACAGTACCTAATTACGGGCGTTTCAGGTCGGGATAAATTGCAATCAGGTCATCGCAGTACTGAGCAATTGCTTCATCAAGTGTTTTCTGCCCGGTTATATACATATCAATTGCTGAGAACAGAATTCCCGTATTTGTAATGTTGTAGTTATAATCAGTGAAAAGCTCAGCCCTGACACCCTTTGCCAGTTCGTTGTTAAAGAATTCATAAACATTCTGGTTATTGCAGAATCTGAAAACAGGCAGTTTAGCAGTTTCTTCAGGCGGGAGTGCTGCAATGGTCTTTTGAACCTTGGGATTTGAAACATAGTCACCAAGCTCAGTCGCATACTTAAAGAGGAAATCTTCATTCGAGAAAACATAATTTATAAATGTATATGTCTCTTCCTTATGCTTCGTGCCCGGATAGATTCCCATCCATGTGCCTCCCATAGTACCTGGTACCGGCGGAGAAGCAAGCCCCCAGTCGCCTTCGGTATCAGGATATACCGGCATTAACTGGTAATTCAGTGCCCATGTGGCAGAAATCAAACAGAAGATTTTGCCTTCGGCCATAAGTGCCGAGAAATTCGGATTATCGCTCTTGGTCTTCTGATCCAGATCTTCGTCGTACAGAATCTTCGCGGTTTCAAAGTACTCAATCAGCATGGGATCAATATTTATCACACCATCTTTTACATAGGGATCCGACATGCTGTTTTCATAGATCGGACGAAGCTGATCAAAGGAACCTATCATTTTTATTTCACCGTTTGACAGTTCATTGATTTGACGTGCTACTTTAACTATAGAATCCGTATCCTTGAATAATTTGGAGATTTCATTAGGATCGTCTGTGCCGAAAAGTTCCCTGGCAAGACTACGGCGATAATAGATTGCAACAACCGGGCACTGCCATGTCAATGCACGCAATCCGCCATTTTCATCACTGCCTAATTCTATTGTGTACGGTTCAAGATTATCCAGCAGATGAGAGGCGTTATAAGGTTCTGCAAGAAGATTGTCATAATACTTGTCAGAGTTGGCAATCATCTTTATAAAATCCGTTTTCACCGTGTAAATATCCGGGACGTCAACACCTGCAGCTACTGCGGCCTGAACTTTGTGCTGATGTTCATTACCCGGAATAACGTCGAAATTGATTTTCACATTAGGATAGACTTCGTTGTAGTGTTTAATCATGAAATTAGGCTGATCTGAAGTATGCGACCACATGGTAAGAGTGGCTTTGTAAGATTCAGGATCAGCCATTCCGAATGCCGCTTTTTGTTCCCCCTCCTTTTGATTTCCTGAAGAACCGCTGTCCTTCGCAGTTTCGCCGTTACATGCACTGATGGATAGAAGCATAATCAGTGCCAGGACGAAAGCAAACACTTTCCTGATTTTCATGGTAGACCCCCCCAATTTAAAAATATTTATATTATCTCTTCATTGAGAGATAACCAAAAAAAGCGCAACATATCCCAGGAGATAACCAAAAAACATGTTATCTCTGTCCGGATAAAGCCACAAAAAAAGCAGTAAATCAATTTTTCTGCTTTATTTATTGATCACTGCTTTTTTTTGAGAATTTTCTGATGTATGTAAATTTGCAATCATCTCGATAACATCATCCATGTGACCTTCCATCAACTCTATGACTGTTTGACGATCACGGCGAATAATTGCTTTTGCAATATTCTCATGGAAACTGATACTTTTTACGCAATCAAACTGCAGAACAACATCCCGCAATGTATAATAAAGCATATGTCTTATTATGTCGGTAAGTTTTACGAATAACGTATTCCTGGTCATTTCAGCAAACAAAGAGTGATAATCAAGGTCTGCATTAAGGTAGCCGGTTTCATCTTTGGCTTTGTAATACTCTTTCATTTGATCGACCAGTTCCAGCAGCCTGCGAGCTTCTTCATCGCTACGGTTCTCACACACCAGATGTGCACTTTCCACCTGGATAGCCCGCTGCAGTTGAAACAGCATAATTGCATTATCCGTTCCAAGGACGANNATGCGGAATCAGTATGTTCATATAAAATGATAAATCTATTTGGTTAACATAAGTGCCTTCACCCTGAACTGATTTAAGAAGGCCAAGAGCTGAGATGCGGTGTATGGCTTGTCGGATCGAGTTTCGGCTTACATTGAACTTCTCGCTCAACTCGTTCTCGGATGGTATTTTATCGCCGACTTTCCATTCCCCGGACGCTATCATATTCATCATACTTTCAAATACATAATCAACGACATTGATTCTGTTTATTTTCTCAATCATATAATTACTCACGTTTCCTTTCTGCAATATATTGGGAATGGAAATATTCCACTTATGTATGCAAGTAATCTGTGAAATTTGGCTAACTTGTAGCACAACTTACATCTCACATGCTACAATCATTATAACATATTATCCCCGCATGTCAACATATAATTTTGTATATTTTGACGAGAAGTCAGCTTTATCTTCCAGCGGGGTGAATTTCAGCTCTTCAGTATGTTTTTTCAGACGGATTCAAAAGTATTTGTTCGAAAGAATGCTTAACTTNNGGTCATACTAATGGGTACAGCGCCGCTGCATTGTATTTGGTTGATTTGTCAGTAATCATTACCTATAATTAATCTGTAACAATACTTGTCAGCTAAACTTCTTAGCGGAGGGCCTTTTAATGTTAATCGAGTTTTTAAGAGGTTATGGAATATTATTCGCCTATTTCGTGGTTGCTATAATAACCGCACTTGCATTCAGGCGCCTTGTACTGCCCACCGAGGTATTCCGCAAGATCCTGCACATGATACTTTTATGTTCCGTGTTTGTCTGGGTATATGCATTCAATACCTGGTGGATATCTGCAATCGGGACAATGGTTTTCGTTGTTATGGTTTTTCCGATTCTTGCGATTGCGGAACGCAAACTTAAAACCTATTCCGAACTGCTTACAGAGCGCAAACCGGGCGAAATCAAGCGCAGCCTTATTGCAGCGTTTTCAATGTTTGCAGTATTGATTTGCGTTTGCTGGGGCCTGCTTGGACAGAAATACCTTGTAATAGCGTCGGTTCTTGCCTGGGGTTTGGGCGATGCCGCAGCGGCACTGATTGGAAAACATTTCGGGAAACACCATATTGAGGGTAAACTTGTTGAAGGCCGCAAAAGCGTTGAAGGCACTGTTGCAATGTTTGCTGTTTCCTTTGCCGCGGTATTGGTTGTGCTGATCGTACACGGTTCACTGAAATGGTACGGTGCTGTTCTGACCGCAGTAATTACTGCAGCGGTAAGCGCGGTGGTTGAGCTTTATACAAGGAACGGTATGGACACAATAACCTGTCCCCTGGCAGCAGCTGCAGTGTTGATAGCAATGATTTATTTATGGGGAGGATTGATTATTTGAAGCAGAAATCCGGAGAACGCACGCTCCTCGCTTCGGTATTACTGAGTTCACCCGGTCCCCTGGTAATCGGGATTTCCCTGATTTACGGCCGTTCATCCACTCAGCTTGCCGATTTTATTCGCCGGACATCGGAACTTATAGCATTAATCGTATCGTGGGCAGTGTTCCGCATCATAAACAGGAATGACGGTTTTGACGCTTCGCGTAAGGAAAAACTCGAACGTAATGCTAATTTGTGTGTAGGTGCGGCTATGTGCCTGTCAGGAACGGCGATGATTATCATGGCAATACTGTCTTCCGGCCCGGAGAAAGGCAATGTTATTCCCGGCCTGGTTATAGCTTTGCTGGGCGCTATAACCAACTCATGGTTCTGGCTGCGTTACAGGAAACTGAACCGCGAAAAACCAAATGCAATACTCTCTGCACAAAGCAGTCTCTACCGTGCAAAATCCCTTGTTGATACCTGCGTTGTAACAGCATTGGCATTTGTTACAATAGCACCGGGAACACCTGCTTCACTGTATGTTGATTTGATCGGTTCGATTATTGTAGCGGTGTATCTCATTATGAGCGGAATTACTACGATACGCGGAAAATATAATAAGGAACCCCNNGCTACAGCAGGACCCGACGGTAAAATATAATACATACATTGACTACAGGAACAATTCCGTATTTGGTTGCAGCGGAGGTGAATCTTTCACATTTAAAGTTATTTGCCCGGAAAAAACAGTTAAAAAAGAATTAGCCTGTATCGTTTATTACCATAAAATTTACGATACAGGCTTTAATATATTTTGACTATATATATTTTTAACATGCAGGCTATCTGTTATTATAGCTTAGTTAACCAGTCCGAGGGTATTTCTGTATACTCCCGGAGGGCCTATTTTTCATGGGACCTCCGGCATTAATGCGTATCGGTACGATCTGATGTCCAACGTTACGAAGTACCCGTTTATCTTTTTTTATAGGCAACCCACCTGATGCATTCATACAATACCTTGGCCGTTTCCTCCCGGGTGATATTGTTCTTCGGAAGGACTCTTCCCGTGCCGTCTCCCGAAAGAATATTGATTTGGGCCAGGTAGTTTACGGCATCAACTGCATAAGCCGAAACACTGTCCATATCCACGAACCCGGCTTTTTCCACATCATCGGGCACTTTGTCGGCGAAGACCCTGTAAATCAGTGTAAATGCCTCCTCGCGTGTAATCGGGCTGTTCACCGCGAGTAGCAGTTTGCCGTCAGCAGTTGCTCTTCCTTTCAGCCAGCTCTTTTCAACCGCCTTCCGGATATACGGTTTTTGCCATTCAGGCACGGTGCCCGCATCGCTGAACATTGACAGATCCATGTCAGAATCGAGCGCTTCACCTGTTGAAGCAACCAGCAGCTTAATAAACTCACCGCGTGTGATTTCCCTCTTCGGCGCGAAGTACAGCAGTCCGTCGTTTCCGTAGTATCCGTTGATGACATCGGCCAGTGCCAGTGCGTTTATTCTTGATGCCGACCACATCAAGCTGTCAACATCCTTGAACTCAACGGTCCTGCTGTCTTCAATGACTGCGAATCTTCCGAAATACTGGCTTGTAAACGTTACTGCACTGTTAATCGGGTCAACCTCGCTGTTTATTATCTTAACCCATCCGCCCAGTTTTTCGCTGTAAGCATATACGCTGATGCCGAACAAATCGGATACCTCCGATGCTTTATATGGTATCGTCACGGTATACTGCCCGGGTAACGCGTTGTCATGCCTGACTGCCTGGAACTGAACGATATCAGACACGAATCTCATGCCTTTCCCGAGGGTTGACTCATACCCTGAGGTATCGGGATCTTTTCCCAGTACAATGTAGTCTGACTGAACAAGGCTCTGCACCGGAATGCTTACTTTCAGGCCGTCCCTGTTGATATTATTGTCGGTCCGCGGATAAACAGGAATTGCCCATATGGCTGCTTTGCCGCTCATTTCCTTCCGGAATGCTGAATAAACGTCCCAATAGATACCGCTGCCAGGCGTGGGTTCCCAGCTTCCCTGTCCGGAGCCCGAATCTTCATCCGAACCCGGCGTGGGTTCAGGTTTCACATCTCCGCTTGCTATGTCCGACTTCATCAGGACATCGGTAAGGCTGAAATCGTCCCTGATTTCCCAGGTTGCGGATACAGCGTAGTCACCGGTATATGAGCCCGGCATGAGAATCACATTTTCTGCGCTGCGGGTATCCAGGCGAATGTTTCCTTCATCGGTATAAAGCTGCCACTGAAGATTAGACTTCGGTATCCGGAACAAATCCTTTCCGTTTTCATCCTGCGCGACAGCATAGATTTCTACAACGGACGAATTACTGTTCACAACGGGGTTGAGTTTTATACTTCTCATTGACTGCAGCTTCTCATTATTGACCCTTACAACGGCCTCGGTCCCGTGTCCTGAACTGTCAACCGCTTTAACCAGGACACTGTATTCGAGCTTCCCTTTATCAGTTACAGGCCTTGTTACGCTGAAAGACCCGTCGGGATTAATATCGGCGCCTGTCAGTACATATTCCTCTCCGCCGTCTATGCGTACAGAAATCCTTGCACCATATTCGGTCTGCCCCGAAATGGTTATGCCTTCATCTGCATTGATAAGCTCACCGACTTCAGGTTTTTCCAGCTTCAGATCGGGCGGCGTTGCATCAACAACGATTTTAGTACTGTAAACATTCTTGTCGCCATACCCGTTCCTGGTTCCAGTTTCACGTAATGCTCCCCGTCGGTAAGGCTGAATTTCGCGTATCCTTTATACCCGGCGGTTTCGTTGTTCTGTATTATGTCTCAGAAGGGCATGTCATCAATATATACTTCGGTTTCAAACGAACACAGTTTCGGATCCGTCGTGTCCGGGTTTGTTATCGTATAGGCCAGCAGCATATCCTCATCGGCAGATTTAAAATAGCTGTATCCTGTACTTTCCTCTGTCAGTTCCAAAAGCCTTTCTCCGTTTCCTGCCTGTGTGATCTGGACATCAAGAACCGGCGGCTTCGGTATCGGGATCGTGACATAATCGGTATTCTGGGTGAATTCACTGGCCAGGTACGGGCTGGACGGGTCATTGACGACCGATACGAGTTTAACGCTGTATTCCCTGCCCGGTATGAATCCTTCGCTGTCCACAGGTACCCCGTAATTGTCTGTCATGGTCACGGTACCTTTCAGAATAGTGCTTATATGCCCGTTTTCAGCGGCAATGTATCCGCCGACGCCTTTTAATGCCCTGTAACCATATTCAGGCACTTCTTCACCGTTTACAGTCTTATATCCTGTAACAATCCGCTCAAAAATAGTGCATACTACACCGTCTGCATTTTTGTCGACATCGGCTTCAAGAAGAAGGCCGCCGTCTCCTGCAGGCGTGAGACTGACATTGGTCGGCATTGCAAGCTGGTAAGGATTGCTGAATTCAACTATAAAGTCATCAACAATCTTTGACGTATAAATACATCCGTTCAGGGACTCAGCTTCCACTTTCAGTTTGTATCTTCCGCTTGTAATACTGTCGGGTATGCTGTAACTGCCTGCTATTTCGCCCGGGTCCATACCTGAGGTTATCGGGTAGCCGACATGCTCAACCCGGACCTCACGGTACCTGATCTGTCCGTATTCATCGGTATACTCCTCGGTTATCGGAGTTCCGTCCTCATTTGTAAGTGTTTCCTTCACAGGATTGCCCTCGGAATCGACAGGCACCAGTGCAAGGCTTACCTTCACATTATCTGTTCCTGATAACCGTAGATCTGTAATGTTAATTTTATTATTTATCGCGTCATAGCCGGCGGTAACACTCTGTATGCTTGCAGGAAGCGGTATCGTGAACATGGTTCCTGTTATTTCGGTGTCCGCGGTTATCTTCCATCTGCCCTCTTTTATTTCTCCGACCGGTATGGTGATGTATGCATAATCCTTATCGGCTTCGCTCATATACACGAGGTTTGCATGGCGGGCGTCATTCCACTCCTGTGTCCGGCTTCTGTCGAATTCAACAAGCACATATTCCCCGCCTGAAGGTTTCTCGGCGGTAAAAACCGGTTTTTCCCCTTTTTCATAATCAATTCTCAGTACAATATACCGGCTCTCGTCCTGTGCCATTTCCGGTGTTACATCAAACTCGTATACATACGGATCTGCGGCTTCAAGCACGGCAAACGAAGGGATTCTTCCGTCAATGGGCAGATAGTCCTTATTGGTTGTAGCAATGGCCTTCGCACCAAGGCCGAAACCCATATAACCTTTCTCTCCCGTTGAAGGATCGGTTACCTCGGCAAGGGTCAGGAAACTTTGCGTACTGCTGTCCTTTATCGCCTTTGCCTTGTCCTTGTCATCATCACCGGTCTCCATGTCTTCTATCGCCGTTGTCACAAGATTGTCGATCTCGGAAAAGGATGAAAATGTAAAGTGTCCCGGTTTGAAATAATAGAGCACACCAGCTTCAAAAATCAGTATCTTTACGGCGCCGCCTATGTATTTGTCGCTCATTGCGACCTTTGCAGACGCAACATCACCGATTTTCGGTATGGTCAGGCTGACCTCTCCCACGCCAAGGAACGAGAACTTGGGTGAAGTGACAATCCTGATCGAAACTCCGCCCTTGATAAGATCCACAATGCTCACATTGACTCCCAGGGTCAGCCTGAAACCCTTGCTCCAGTTGGCACTCATGTATCCCATGAATTTAATCTCGTCAAATCCCACCGGCGTTCCGGTTATTGTCAGGTCGAAATTGGTTGCGGACGCAGCCAGGTCGCCCCTTAGGTAGACGAACTCTGCCAGTTTCATCATGACCATTACATAAATCGTCAGCGGTGGAACTGCGTCACCACCGTTCAGGGTTTCCGCAAGTCCGCTGAATCCTCCTCCAAGGCCGCCGAGGGACAGCACCGGGGTAATAATCGGTATAGAAAAACCTGAAATCTCGAAATAGAATTCATCGAGCATTATCGGGTATTTTTCCACTTCCCTGAAAGCTATCCTCAATGCCGACTTGATAGGCCCTACACCTACTCCGAGAGCAAGTTTGTACAGGTTTTCGTAAGTATTGATCGTAAGACCCATTTCAAAACCGCTTAGCTTTCTGGACGGCTTGCTTACCGGTTCGCCGCCCGAAGTGGTCATTGTCGAATCATCCTCATCAAACAACTTATGCATTGCGTCAGATATATCTTCCATGTCAGCGGTCAGGTTGGCTTGTGTTGTTCCGGCTATAACGGCAGGGTCATTATCCTCTTTTCCGCCGCCCGGCAGTATGCCTTCCGGTAGCTCAAACTCTATTGTAACAGCCACGCCGATAAAGCCCGGCTCTTTGTCCGGCCGTTCTCCGAACAGCACCGAATCAACACTGGCGGCAAATTTTCCGTCAAAGGCATTGATTTTATCCTTATTATTGTTTGAAAAGTCCTTGATCGCCTGTTTTACTGATTTTGAGCCTGATGAAGATGAACCGGAGCCCGGAGGCGTTGTGGACGAACCCGAGCCTGAAGAGGATCCGGAACCTGAGCCCGAAGAACCGGAACCGCCTGAGGATGAACCCGATCCTGCCGATGAAGAAGGATCTGTGGTCGACGTACCTCCGGACCCGGTGTTTGCCTCCGGTTTAAAGGCTTTTGCATCAAATCCCAGCGGAACCGACACCGACCCGCCGAAATCTATCGTATACCGCCCGTCGTCGGTTTTGCCAAGTTCACCGTATTTCAGATCAAAGAACAGGCCGTGCAGGTTCTGGACAACATAACCCAGACCCAGCAGCTGCAGCTGCGGGGTAAAACCAACATCATTCGTCTGCTGGTAATCATCGGTGTCATATGTCATATACCTGCTGGTATCAATGTCTATTTCAAACTGCCACTGCCAGATCTTCAGCGCGCTTACAACGCTGAGATCACCGTCGCCCCTCACTATAATATGCTCTACGCCGCCGATTTCCTCTTTTCTGATTGTCAGCGGAGTATTGCTCTTGTAATGAAGGATCCTGTTGATATTGACAGGGTCGGATGACTTGAGGCCGTCATATCCGACTACTTCCTCAGCTTTATTGAGAACGGGCTTAAACGTACCTCTCAGCTCGATAAGAACTTCATCCTTTTCCTCATCCAATGCCTCCTTATAGTCATCGAACAGCATCTCGGGAGGTTTGTCAGATGCGTTAAGCTGCGAAAAACATTTTATTTCATTCGAAATCAGTCCTGTCCCCTTTACGGGTAAGCACTACGACACTGTAACCCCTGTCCTTGTACTCCTCGTCAGTAACCGATTCAACATACCCGGAAGATACAAAGTTGGGTATTCCGCGAAGGGCTTCACCGGTAAATTCCATATGTACCTTGAATCTTCCGACGACACCTTCCATATCCACTACAAACAGGATCTGCCTGTTTTTAACGTCAATACTGATATTTTCCGTATCCACCGGGACCTTCAGATTATCGTCCTGGCGGACAAGATAGACTTTCCATGCGCTTTTGTCCTGGAGGAGCGAAAATGCTTCCTGTGAACCTTCAGACTTGGCACCGGTTATCGTAACTACAGCCGGATCTTCATAATAGATTTTTGAAGGCGTTACAGAGACAAAGCTCAGCGACGGCATCTTGTTCTTAATTGAAGGAAGCGTGACAAACTTGCTTGCCGTGGCAGGATACGGCTGGCCTTCATACGAAACCTCCAGCATAACCTTGCGTACAATGCTCTTCTCCTGCGGTTTTGCCTTCAGCACGATCGGAATGGTGCCTGACACCATTCCCCTGCCGATATTCCCTACACTGATGACTTCATCCTCTTCCTTGCCCGATTCCACATACAGTTCAGGCCACTTTACAATATTTCCGTCTTCATCGTATTCCTTGTCCTGGAACTTCAACGTTATCTTTACATTTTCGAGGTTTACCGAATTGGGCGAAGTATTGTCAATAATCACATTCAGAACAACCCTGCCGTCGTCCTCATAACCCGTTCCGTCTGCATTGACTTTCAGGGGTTTTTCCTGCGTGACATTGATAATTATATCGTCAGCCTGAGTATCTGTTTCTGTGAATGCCCCTATACCATAAAAGGTTTCCACCCTGCCCGAAGCACCGGCGGCTGTACGAACCGGGTTCCAGACAAAGCCCACCGCGCTGTCGGCATATTTGTACGGGTTATAGTCGCTGGCAAAGTTGATGGAGGTATTCGGTACAAAATCCCACAGGGTATTGGCAAGGTTGAACCAGTGACCGACCTGGACAATGACCGGCTTTCTTATATTGGTTCCTGAAACCGAACCGTAAGCCAGCGTGCTCGGCATGGAAATCGCATCTGCAATACGGTAATTATCCGGCACGTTCTCCCCTGAAAATACCGTTTCAAGTGAAACATAATTCGAACTGCTGTTTAGAAAGAAACTCCCCCCGTCATTATCCAGACTGTCCGAAAAGGTTAGGCAAAATCAGCTTTTTAAGGTGCAATTATGTAAATTTATG
>LFSH01000065.1 GCA_001513105.1 Clostridiales bacterium DTU070
CGTATCTTTTTTTCGTGTTATCTTACACTTAGGCGTTTCCATTTGTAGGTTTTTCCCTTTTTTAAACCTACCAGAGGCCTTTCAGGTCTCATTTCTTTCATACTAAGTTAACAAAGCCATTTAAAGCACTTCAGCCACTTCCTTCAGACTTTCAAATACAAAATCGGGTTTTACATCCGAGTTTTCCAGATCTTCAGGTTTTGTTTCACCGGAAAGAACGAGAAGCCCGGTTGCCCCGTGATAATACGCCGTAGCGATATCGGTGTACAGCCGGTCTCCAATGAATACAATATCGTCTGTGGTAAGACCGGTATGATCAAGTATGCAGTCAATGGTCTCCTTATATGGTTTCCCGAGATATTTCGGCTTTTTGCCCGTTGACGCGGTTATAAATGCACACATTGCCCCGCAGTCGGGAATAAAGCCATCCTCCGTGGGACAGTTAAAATCCGGGTGGGTTGCAATAAAGTCGCTGCCGTTCCTAATTAATGTGCAGGCTGTTGTGAGCTTTTCATAGGTAAGACTTGTGTCAAAGGCGACAACAACGGCGTCCGCGCCATCTTTGCACAGGTTTATCCCGCTTTCGCGAAAACTTTCTTCAACAATATCTGTTGCCATCAGATAAATCTTTTTGCCGTCATAGTATTTCTTAAGGTAGTTTATTGTAACATCACCCGAAGTGATTATCTGATCCCTCCTTATGTTAAGTCCCATTGATGCAAGTTTCCTGATATAAAAATCCGAGGTTTTGGATGAGTTGTTTGTAAAGAAAAGATACTGCTTTCCTTTGGATACAACCTTTTCAATAAAGTCCAGCGAACCGTCGATTAACCTGTTGCCGAGATAAAAGGTTCCGTCCATGTCCAATACGAATAGTTTTTTCTTTTTTAGGCTGATTTCATTTACCACCTGCATATCCTCCCATGTAATTTTAACGAGCCTCCACAATGCTGTTTTATGCTGTGCATTAGGGCTGTTAACGTGATAATATCAAATATTCCGGGTTTTTAAAAGTGAATTTATGTAAAAATATTGCTCAGCATATACGGAAATAAAAGGTCACACAAAACAGAAGAGATGACTTCTGATTCATGTGACCCTGATGATTTACTATTACGGCAGGTAATCCGGGTTTACAGCTGCCAAAGCTCCTGTGAGCCGGTGGAGGTTGCTATTGCTCCCGAGTTAAGTATCTCGAGCACATCCTCCTTTGTCTCAACAAGACCTCCTGCTATTACAGGCATCGGCAGCTGGCTGCTGATGCGTTTTATAATCCTGGGCATGATTCCGGGCAGTACTTCAACCATATGCGGTTTTATCGCATGTGCCGTTTTGACAGAGGTATCGTATGACATGCTGTCAATTAGAAAAAACCGCTGTATTGTAAACATTCCCCTGTCGGCGGCATACTTGATATTGCTGTTTTTTGTGCTGATGATTCCGTCAGGTTCAATAACATCGCATATATAGTCTATTGCAGTGTTATCCCGTCCAATGCCCTCAAGGAAATCGATATGGATCATCGCATACTTGCCTGAATCCTTTATTGCATGAACCATTCGATTGATGTTGAAAATGCTGGCATGCAATAAAAATATAGTTGAAACAGTGGATTCAATTGCTTTTTGAAGCAGGCTTTCGTCTCTGACAGCAGCAATTATTGGATTCTGTTCAATTTTTCTGATTATTTCCTTATGCTTCATAACAGTCATGTTCCCTGGACAACAGCATTCAGCAATCTGCCTGCATGCCCGCTCTTAACTTTTTCGCTGTGTTCTCATCCTTAAGCACCGACACAATGGCCAGTGCAAAATCCAGGGAAGTTCCCGGTCCTTTTGATGTTATAATGTTTTTGGATATTACCACTTTTTCATTTTTTATCGAAGCCCCGGCGAGATCCTCTTCAAACCCGGGGTAGCATATTGCTTCCAGACCCTTAAGATATCCTCTTTTGCCAAGTATGATCGGTGCTGCACATATAGCGGCAATCCACTTGTTGTTTTCAATCCTGTGAGCAATGCTTTTCTCAAGTTCGCTGTTATTGTAGAGATTGTTTGTACCCGACATGCCGCCCGGAAGAACAATCATTTCGGCAGAGTTCAGGTCGGCGTCAGGCAGGAGAATATCGGCGATAACAGGTATTTTGTGAGATCCGGTAACAGTCTTTGAATCAGATATTGAGACCGTATAAACGTCAATTCCCGCCCTTCTTAAAACGTCAACCGCAGTTATTGCTTCAATTTCTTCGAAACCGTCTGCAAGCATTACATAAACCATATCTACAACCACCTTTCCTGAATTTATTATCAATTTACTCATTAAGTTTACTGTTTTCAGATTCAGACTTTATTATAACATAATAAAGCAGCGTAGGAAATTGTATGGAATTTTCTTACACTGATTTATTAATATTTGTCCGTACCCTCCCTGAAAAGTCGGTCTATCCGAAAAATGCAGGAAATCCCGCTTATTCAGGAAGGAATGTTCAAATACTATAACTGTTCTTTCTTGACTATATCGGGCAGGTATTTTATAATTATAGTATCATATTGCAAAACAGTGTTTCGTATAATGAAACAAGCGGGTATCGGCTATGAAGGACAATAGTGTGCAAACCCTTGACAGAACATTGGATATAATTGAATTACTCGCAACAACTCCGAACGGAATGGGCGTTACAGAGATAGGGCAGAAGACAGGTCTGCATAAAAGTACTGTATACCGCCTGATAAATGCGCTGGTTAAACGCGGGTATCTTGAAAAGGATCAGAACACCGGTCTGTATAAAATAGGCCTGAAATTCGTTGAAATAAGCAGTCTGCACCTCAGGCAAATTGAGCTGAAAACAGAGGTAGCGCCTTTTATGAGGGATTTGTCTGAGTCAACAGGTCAGGTTACACATCTTGCAATATTGGATGAAACTGAAGTTGTCTATATAGAAAAAATAGATGTTGTTCAAAGTCTTCGGATGTATTCGCAGATAGGGAAAAGAGTGCCTGTATACTGCTCAGCCCTGGGCAAGGTATTGCTGTCGTGGCAGGACAGTGATTACCAGGAGCTCATCCTGGAAAAAACCGAATATATTCGCTATACCGAAAACACAATTACAAACAGGGATGAGCTTGCTGATGAACTTGAAAAAGTAAGGGAAAGGGGCTGGGCTGTCGACAACGAGGAGCACGAAGAGGGTATCCGCTGCATTGCCGCACCGATAAACGATTTTACGGGAAAAGTTATTGCTGCCATAAGCATAACGGGCAGCAAGAGCATAATTTCACCCGATAAGGACGAGTATTACGGCAGCCTGGTGGTTAAAGCCGCTTCGGGTATCTCGGAGCGCCTGGGGTATTTTGAAAAATATACAAAATCAATAACGGCTATAGATTTAAAATAATGCAGAAGGGGTGGTTTGATGAATAAGGAACAAATTATTACAAGGATTCGTGAAACCGGATTGGTCGCCGTGGTAAGAGCTGAGAATGAGGACAAGGCTCTCAGGATTACCGAGGCATGTCTTGAAGGTGGTGTTCCGGCTATTGAAATTACTTTTACGGTACCCGGAGCACATAAGGTTATTGAAAAACTTGCGGCCCGCTTTACGGACGAACAGATTATTCTTGGCGCAGGAACGGTACTTGATCCTGAAACCGCACGGATCGCAATTCTGTCGGGTGCCAGGTATGTTGTAAGCCCAAGCCTGAACATTGAAACCGTAAAACTGTGCAACAGGTATCGTATTGCCTGTATGCCGGGTGCAATGACCGTTCGCGAGGTTATAGAATGCCTTGAGGCAGGAGCCGATATTATTAAGGTTTTTCCCGGCGAATTGTTCGGGCCGAAAATTATCAAAGCTATTAAAGGGCCGGTACCGCAGGCTGAATTAATGCCAACAGGCGGTGTTACCGTGGACAACGCTGCAGAATGGATTAAGGCCGGGGCAGTTGCCCTGGGGGCAGGAAGCAGTCTGACTGCAGGGGCAAAAACCGGTGATTATGCTAAGATAACCGAAACTGCGAAGCTGTTCATACAGAGAATCAAGGAAGCAAGAGGCTAAAAAACGGCAGGATGAATCAGGCCGACCGTTACATTGCTTAATAAAATGATTAGGAGGGAATTAACTATGGCAATACTGAACATAAAACCCAAAAGTGAATGCATGTACGACTGTATATCCCTTGGTGAAATAATGCTCAGGCTTGATCCCGGTGAAGGCCGCATTCGCACCACGCGCCATTTCAGGGTTTGGGAAGGCGGAGGAGAATACAATGTTACCCGTGGTCTGAAAAAATGCTTTGGCATGGATGTTGCCGTTGTAACGGCTTTTGCAGACAACGACATAGGACGCCTGCTGGAAGACTTTATTATGCAGGGCGGAGTGGATACCCGCTTTATCAAATGGGTTCCCTTCGACGGTATAGGAAGAAAGGTCAGGAACGGGCTGAACTTTACAGAACGCGGGTTTGGCGTCAGGGGCGCCCTTGGCGTTTCCGACCGCGCGAATACTGCTGCGTCGCAGCTGAAGAAAGGCGATATTGACTGGGATACCATATTTGGAAAGTATGGTGCACGCTGGTTCCATACCGGTGGAATTTTTGCGGCCCTGTCAGAAACCACTCCCGATGTTGTTATTGAAGCCGTCCAGGCAGCTAAGAAATACGGAACAATCGTATCATATGACCTGAATTACAGGCCTTCGCTGTGGAAAGCTATTGGCGGCAAGGAAAAAGCACAGGAAGTCAACAGGGAAATCGCGAAGTATATAGATGTAATGATAGGCAACGAGGAAGACTTTACGGCAGCCCTTGGTTTTGAAGTAGAAGGCGTTGACGAGGATCTTAAGAAACTGGATATTGAAGGTTATAAAAAGATGATCAATGAAGTTGTAAAAACATATCCCAATTTCAAGGTTGTGGGCACAACTTTGAGAACTGTTCATACTGCAACAATTAACGACTGGAGCGCTATTTGCTGGGCTGACGGCAGGATATACAAAGCAAGGGACTACAATAACCTGGAGATTATGGACCGGGTCGGCGGCGGAGACAGTTTTGCTTCCGGGCTTATATACGGACTGATGACTACCGGGGATCCCGAAAAGGCGGTAAACTATGGTGCCGCTCATGGAGCGTTGGCTATGACAACGCCTGGTGACACTTCCATGGCAGATGTTAAGGAAGTGGAGAAGCTGATGGCAGGAGGAAGCGCAAGAGTTGTAAGATAAACATGATTTTTGCATTTCTTGAGACCACAGGTTTCCTGTGGTCTTTTTATGTTTCATTTATTATACAGCCGTATCAGCTTGCCTTTTGCTGCTTCTTGCTGTTCATCACTCTTATCCTCACACTGACTGCGCGGCTCTAAGCCGCATTCCACTGAAAGTTTTCTTGCTTTGCACGGTATCTCCAAACACTTGATGGTAGCTTAAATGGTAGCTTAATATGTAAAGATATCGTACGAATGCCCGGAAAAAGTCGCTGTATTTGCATGGAATGTGCAGGTTAACATAAAGTGTTGACAAAGATAAAATGCCGTGATAATATATAAAAGCTGTCTGCGAAATTCCTGATAAACCTGCAGTATTAAAGGTTTATACGGGACAGGCAAAAAGGAAAGGGCAGCAGAAATTGGTAGACATAAAACCCTTGACAACTTAACCGGAACGTGATAAATTATAATTCCCGTTGCTGATTCGGACGGCAAAGCGGAAAGACTTAATAAATGATATGAACCGGCAGAACGGGAACCGACAGAAATTGGTAGACATAAAGCACTTGACAACGAAGGCATGACGTGATAAACTAAGAATCC
>LFSH01000041.1:0-38299 GCA_001513105.1 Clostridiales bacterium DTU070
GACATTGTATTCTATGACACGGACAAACGCTCAAGCGATGATTACAGGGTTGGCGGAACGCATTAAGCATTTTTGCGGGTTTCGGCCTGCCCGTGCTAATACTCGCCAGTTCTTGCAAATGCAGCGACTGTTTCCGAGTATTCGCATGATATCTTTACCTCAAGTGTTTGAAGATATCGTGCAATGCGAGGAAACTTTCAGCGGAATGCAGCTTAGAGATAGGCAAAAAGAAGCGAGGACCGGCAAGCCGAAATTCGCACGATAGCTTTTCTTTACTGGTCAACTATTTGGAGATATCGTGTAAATACGAGGAAACTTTTAGCGGAGTGCAGCTTAGAGCTGTGCGAAAAGAAGCGAGGATAAGCAAGCCGACTGTTTGAGCAAAAATGCTACATACTTTTTTATTCTTATAGCATTTTTGCGAGTTTTGGCTTGCCCGAGCTGAATCGCACAGCTCTTGCTAATGCAGCGGCTGCTTCTGAGCATTCGCACGATAGCTTTTCTTTACTGATCAAGTGTTTGTAGCCATCGTACAATGCGAGGAAACTTTTAGCGGAGTGCAGCTTAGAAATGCGCAGTCAGAGCGAGGAACAGCAAGCCGACTGTTTGAGCAAAAATGCTTCATACTTTTTTATTCTTATAGCATTTTTGCGAATTTTGGCTTGCCCGAGCTGAACTGCGCAGTTCTTGCAAATGAAGCGACTGTTTCCGAGCATTCGTACGATAGCTTTGCTTAATCGTCATGTGTGGCGATATTTGTGCAATGCAAGGAAACTTTTAGCGGAGTGCAGCTTAGAGATGTGCGAAAAGAAGCGAGGATAAGCAAACCGACTGTTTGAGCAAAAATGCTACATACTTTTTTATTCTTATAGCATTTTTGCGAGTTTTGGCTTGCCCGAGCTGAATCGCACAGCTCTTGCTAATGCAGCGGCTGCTTCTGAGCATTCGCACGATAGCTTTTCTTTACTGATCAAGTGTTTGGAGCTATAGTGCAATGGAATACTCCCAAACATGCAAAAATCCCGGCATTACCGGGATTTTTTCTGGATTTTCAAACCTAATGAGATTTAAACCAACCGATATAATCAGACCAAGTTAAACTATCATCTTGTTGCTACCACAAACTTTTATTTCAACGGTGTTGGTTAGTACATCGGTATAGCTGTAGGACACTTTACGCACGTTCTTAAAGTCATTTTCGAAACGAACTGTGAAAATACTGGGGTAAGTTGATTCCAAGATGCCTTCTCTGACCTGGGTTTTTTTCCGCCCCTTATTTGTTTTCAGCTGAATCCTTTTACCAATGCAGGCTTCCATCTCTTTTCTGATTTGACCCAGAGCGTTTTTCTCAACCATACCAATCACCTCTTCTTTTGTCTGTGACATTATACCACAATTTTCACCCCACTGTCAATAAAATTACTGATTATACTCGGATTTCTTTCTCCTGTCAAGTGTTTTTATTCAAATTACAAGCACTCTGGTATAATCCGGTTAATTTATATTATTTTTTCTCCTGTTTTCTATGTAATTTGCGCTTTGAACAACTATTGCTTGATTTCAGGCATGCATTTTTGGTGATTTTTTATAAAAGCAAAAAAACACCCGGTACTCAGTTTTTCCCGAAATCCCGTTTTTGATGCATCCTACAGACATAGTGTATGTATTTTGCGTGTTTTTATTGAATACCATATACATTTTTTGATAGAATGGACACGTATTGAATTTTTTCCGGGTACATTCACACAGCCCATATTAGTTCTTGGGGAGGAATTGAACAGAATATGAACAATATGCCTACCGACATCGAAATAGCTCAGAATGCAAACCTGAAACAGATAGAAACCATAGCAGCCGGTCTTGGAATGAACAGATACGATTTGGAACTGTACGGGGACTATAAGGCTAAAGTAAAGCCTTCGTTCATAGAAAAGGTAAAAAACTATAGCGACGGAAAACTGATTCTTGTAACAGCCATAAACCCGACCCCTGCAGGTGAAGGAAAAACAACAACTACCATCGGTCTCGGCCAGTCCATGGCGAAGCTCGGCAAAAGAGCGGTGATAGCACTAAGGGAGCCTTCACTCGGGCCGGTTATGGGCATTAAGGGCGGTGCCGCAGGCGGCGGGTATGCCCAGGTTGTGCCCATGGAAGATATAAACCTTCATTTCACAGGGGACCTGCACGCGGTTACAAGCGCGAACAACCTCCTTTCCGCCATTATTGACAACCATATTCACCAGGGGAATGAACTGAATATAGATATACGGAATATTGTATGGAAACGTGTAATGGATATGAACGACCGGGCCTTAAGGGACATCATCGTCGGCCTCGGCGGTAAAGCCAACGGGTTCCCGAGGGAGGACGGGTTCCATATCACCGTTGCATCCGAGGTTATGGCAATCCTGTGCCTTGCCGAGGACATAACCGACCTTAAAAACAGGCTTGGAAACATTATTATAGGATACAATACTGCAGGGCAGCCGGTCATGGCAAAAGACCTGAAGGTTGAAGGCGCAATGGCTCTCCTGTTGAAGGATGCGCTAAAACCGAACCTTGTCCAGACCCTTGAAAACACCCCTGCATTCATGCATGGCGGGCCTTTTGCGAATATTGCCCATGGCTGCAACAGTGTTATCGCAACAAAACTTGCCCTGAAACTTGCCGATTATGTTTTTACCGAGGCCGGGTTTGGTGCCGATCTGGGCGCTGAGAAGTTCTTTGACATCAAATGCAGGTTTGCGGGCCTTAAACCCGATGCCGCGGTACTGGTGGCAACGGTAAGGGCACTGAAGTATAACGGCGGCGTGCCTAAGAATAACCTCTCTGTAGAGAACCTTGATGCATTAAGAAAGGGAATTTCAAACCTTGACAAGCATATAGAAAACATCCGCATGTTCAAGGTGCCCGTTGTGGTTGCAATAAACCGTTTCAGTTCCGATACCGATGCCGAGATAGATTTCATTATCAATCATTGCAATGACCTTGGCGTTGATGCGGCAATTAACGAAGTGTACGAAAAGGGCAGTTTGGGCGGTCTCGAGCTTGCAAACAAGGTAATAAGGCTTACTGAAACCACTCCGTCTGATTTTGAGCCTCTTTATGACGTAAATATGAGCATCCGCGAGAAAATCCAGATTATAAACCGGGAGATTTACGGCGGAGGAAAGGTTGTATTTACAGACAAGGCAGAAAAAGCCATCAGGCAGATAGAAGCCATCGGTCTTGACAAAATGCCTGTATGCATGGCCAAAACCCAGTACTCGCTGTCTGATAATCCAAGCCTCCTGGGACGCCCTGAAGGTTTTGAGCTGACTGTAAGGGATGTCCGGGTATCGGCCGGTGCGGGATTTATTGTGGCATTAACAGGCGATATCATGACAATGCCGGGCCTTCCGAAGGAACCTGCGGCAAACAGGATGGATATACAGCCCGACGGCAGAATCACCGGTCTGTTTTAAACAGCGGGACAGGTACGTTGTCCCGGGTTCAGAGGGTGTCGAACTTCTCCATGAATTCCCTGTGGGCGTCTTTTTCCTGTATAACTTCTTCAAGCATTATGGTGAAGTTTTTCTGCGCCCAGCACCTTCTGCTGTTGTAGTAGCGGTTTATAACCCTCCAGAATTTCTGTGGAAACTGGAGCATGCTTTTCATTACTTTCATTTCATCCTGGTCCAGAGGCTCTATTTTACGGTACACATCAAGTATCAGCCTGGCTTTTTCTATGTCCCAGCTGCACTTTCTCATCCTGCGGCGAAGTATATTCACAATGTCGTATATTTTAAGCTCCACGCTGCAGTAATCAAAATTAATAATGGAAGTTATGTCGCCCTTGATTAAAATGTTCTGGTATGAATAATCATGGTGGCAGATCATGCCCGTTCTGAGGGTTTGTTCAACAATCTTGCTGTATTTGGATGCGAAAAGTATTTCAAGGCTTTTCAGCCCGGACCTGTAAAAATGGTCGAAATGCTCCATGAACAGATAGTCGAACGTGTTCCGTTCCTTCTCGGCCTTTCTTCTCAGCTTGCGGATCTCTTCGAGGCGCTTTTTGAAGGATGCAGGAAGTTTGCCCAGGCCGCTCGGAATATACGGACCTTTCGGGAAGAAACCATGGGCTGCCTTATGCATTAACGCAAGGGCTTCTGTTGCCCTTATTACATCACGATCATCATCAAACTCGCATTCCCTGCCTTCAATCAGGTCTACCATCGTATACGGCACGTCATCTATTTCAATAAAAGGCTGTTTATTCAGGGTAAGGCAATAGGGATCAATATTCCTGAAATCATTCATTACCAGGTGGGTCTTTGCTTGATGGATAAACAGGATACGTTCCTTTGTGTACTGGCAGGCTTTTATGTACTTCTTTCCGGCATTTGTATCAAGAATATAGCCTGCACGATACGGCTTTATTCCCATAATACGTATACCATAACTGTTCTCTATCAAATTCCTTGCTTCCTGCATAATCTCACATCCCGTCTCCTAATTCAGGTGTTTCAGAATGTAATTTCAGTGCTGCGCAAAAAGATTCAGGCCAAAAGGCTCTCCGGGTTTACAGCTTTTACATGTCTGTCTACTGAACAATTATATGCTGGGGAAATATTGATTATTACAGAAAACGGGAACGGGAAAACTAACGGCAGGCCGGATACTGCACCTGCCCGGAAAACAAGGCGTTATTGCTTTTTACAGCAGATACTTAAGAATAATAAGCAGAATAACTCCGGGAAGACCCAGCGTTCCCACTATCAGGGCTGAGAAAAAGTTCAGCGGAATATAGAAGTCTACGAAATTTCCAAGATAATTGATGACAATAATGGCCATCCCGCCCAACAGGCTGTTGAACAGCAGCTTTAACGCAATCTTGAGAGGTACTTTCAGTGCTTTCCCGAAAAACAGCACAATAGCAATGCCTGCAACCCAGGCAAGCAGAATATAAAGGTTATCCATTGCAACCTCCCAGGATCTTTGTCGGTTACTATTCTATTCAGCCGGACGGGGAATTATGATTACCCGTGATAAACAACACGCATGAAAAATCACAGGGCGTCGTTCAATTCCCCGCGGATACCCATTTCCTTGGCTATCTTAAGGAGATAATTGTAGCGAATCTGGCAGGCTTTCATCCTGTAGATGTAATAGTCTATCAGCTCTTCATTGTCGGCCTGGTCAAAATTTGCAACAGCCTCCATCCATTCCTGGCGCGCCTGCTGAATGCTTTTCAGAACAAGAAGACTGTCTGATACAGTGTTTTCATAATCATCTTCGCAGCTGTACAGAAATTTCTTTATGAACCCCGGACTTTTATTCTCCGAATAGTTATAACCCACATTTCCGTTCATATATTAACTCCCTGATAAGATTATTCACTTATTGAAGTATAATCTTAAAAAGGAGATTTTATACAAATTACAGGAAAAATGTTTCCGACAAACTTCCAACGACTACCCTGTCGATGCCTGCAAGATCCTTCAGCACCAAAACGGACATTCCTTCTTTTTCGAAAAGCCCGCGGACCATGGCATGCTGCCCTGCTCCGACCTCGGTCAGAACCGTTCCGTCCGGGGTTAAAAGATTTTTTAGTCCTGATGCTATGGCGCGGTAAAAATCCAGCCCGTCGGTACCGCCGTCAAGGGCAATAACGGGTTCGTAATCCGCCACTTCGGGCATAAGGTTTTTGATTTCATCACGGGGGATATACGGCGGATTTGATATTATAACCCGGTAGGGCTCTTTAGCGGCAAAATGCATGAAATCCCGGTTAATGAAACTTATCCGGTCAAGGACCTTATGACGTTTTGCATTTTTCATCGCCGTGTTCAAAGCACTTTCAGATATATCGATTGCATCAACAACGGTATTCCTGTCATAATACGCAATACTTACCGCAATCGCGCCCGAACCGGTGCCTATGTCCAGAACTCGGATGGGCTTTTCGTATTTTTTTACAACGTTCAGTGCCGCCTCAACGAGTATCTCGGTTTCGGGGCGCGGGACAAGGCAGCTTTCGTCCACGTAAAAGTCCAGTGACATGAATTCCTGGTGATTAGTAATATACTGAAAGGGCATCCTGCTGCCCCTCTTTTCAACCGCTTTTAAAAATTCTCCTTCAATACTGCCGGGAAGGTTCTCCTCGGGATGGGCGTAAATATAGGATAAATCCTTTTTCAGGACATATGCCAGCAAAGCCCCGGCTTCTCGTACCGGGGCCTGTATGTTTCCTTTTTTTAAGATTTCGGCTGCGAATGCCAGTGCTTCCTTAATATTCAACGGCATAAACCTCCGGAAGGGCCTTTCAACCCGTTAATCGTCAATAACGGCCTTCAGTGCTGCAAGCGCAACTTCTACCTGGCTTTCGTCGGGAGGCTGCGTTGTTATTTTCTGCAGCATAAGGCCCGGGTAGCTTATTGCACGCAAGGGTTTAAAACCGGACTTTGCGGCCAGTTTGAACACTTCGTATGCAATCCCCGCTACAAGAGGCAGAAGCAGCAGCCTTATCGCCATATTCACGAGTGGGCTGTGCCATTTTGCAAACGAAAACAGTACTATGCTTGTGATAATCACCACGAACAGGTACGCCGTTCCGCATCTTGGATGCAGCGTGGTATGCCTTATCGCGTTTTCAACCGTCAGCTCCTCCTTGTTTTCGTAGGCGTAAATTGCATTATGCTCAGCGCCGTGGTATTGAAACACCCTTTTTATTTCCTTGTTCCTTGATACCAGCCAGATATATGAAAAGAAAATTATAAGACGTATTAAGCCTTCTATCAGGTTCGCAAGTATTGAGCCGCCGGTTGTGGACTTGTCGAAGCTGAACCACCCGGTTATCCAGTTCGGAAGCAGCATAAACAGGCCAATACCGAATAACAGCGCTATAACAACCGAAAAATACAGCATAACCTGGAAGAACTTATCGCCGAATACTTTCTTAAGGAACCTGTCAAGTTTAGAGTCTTCTTCTTCCTCGATATCCACCTTTTCGGCCGAATCCATGAGGGCTTTCATTCCGATAAACATGGAATCTATCATATTCACAGCACCGCGGATTACCGGAAGTTTAAACAGGCAAAACCTTTTCGACAGCGGTACATATTCGGTGGTTTCAACCACGATTTCGCCGTTGGATTTCCGGATGGCGGTAGCGATTCTATTCCCGTTTCGCATCATAACGCCTTCTATTAAGGCTTCTCCGCCGACATTGCACTGGCGAAGCGGTTTTTTCCAAATTTCTTTTTCCATTGTATATTCCTTCCCTGGTTAGTTTGTGTTACTTGCTTTTTTACCCGGTAACAGGCAAATTAAACCCGGTATTTTCATACTTAACCGACCGACAGTTATATTATATATGAAGCATTAATCCAATACAAATAACTATTTTAAAAAAATTATAAAATCATGTATAAAAACCCATATATAGGTTAAACTCTTTAATGACCTCACAATACATTTTGACCCCCTTTATTTTGGCTGACGCACTTCTTTACGTCGGCCTCTTTTTTTTGCCTTTTCTGCATTTCCTGACAAAAAGAAGGGATATTCCTGCCGTTATTTTTGCAAAAGATTTTTTCATAATATTTCGATATGTAAAATGAGGGTATAAAAAAACACCGTATAACCAAACTCTTAAGAAAAATACAACAGAGAAATGCATACATATTTATGGTACAATACATGTAGTAAATGGTTTTTGGGGAGATGATGGTATGAGGAAGGCACTTTACTTAATTATCCCTATGCTTGTAATACTATTGTTTGCAAGCATTTCAAACGCCGATACCCTCGGTTCGCCTTCATATGTAAATGCTTTTGTGTACAACAGCTCCAGTATCCAGGTAAACTGGGACAATAACGTTTCAGGAGCCACGAGGTACACAATACAGAGGCAGACCGATTCAGGCACTTTTGTCACGATTGCCAATGTGCCGGCAAATGTTTCATCCTACACCGATACCAGCATATCCAACGGGCACACGTATGTGTACAGGGTGTTTGCAACAAAAGGCGGTGAGGCGGGCAGATCCCGTGATTCATTTCCTGTTGAATTCCTTTATCCCACGGGTCTCTCAGTAAAGGCGCTTTCAGACTCCGAAACCGAACTGACATGGACGTACCCCTCCTCAAACAAGATTCCCGAATCAAATTACCAGACCGTTATTGAACGAAGATCCGAAGGAAGCAATACATGGCAGACCATTGCAACGGTTCCGGGAAACGAGAGATCCTATACGGACACAGGCCTTGCAGAGGCATCGAAGTACTTTTACCGGATCCGTGCAGTTACATCTGTTTCTGCAATATACCTGTACTATCCCGCCACAAGCTCAGGCCAGCTTGTAACCACGCTTTTGAAAGCCCCGCAGAACGTTCAGGCGGTAGTATTGTCCACCGCTTCGGTAAAAATAACCTGGGATGACGTTTCAGCAAAGGAAACAGGGTACAGGGTGGAGAGAAGGAAAGGAAACGGATACTATGTACATATCGGCTCCACAAAGGCCAATGAAACAAGCTTCATAGACAAAAGCGCAGAGAACGGACAGCTTTATACTTACAGGGTTGTACCGTTTAGCTCCTCATACCGCGGGGCATACAGCGAAGAGGTTACCATTCCGTTCCTGTTCCCTGTAGACTTCGACATTACCGAGACCTACAGCACACAGATGATCCTGTCGTGGAAATACCCCGGAGAAGGCTATATTTCTGCTGACAACTCGGTTGTTATTATAGAGCGAAGGGAAGCATCAAGCAGCCAGTGGGAAGAGATCCATACCACCAGGCCGGGCCAGACCGAATACACAGACAATGACCTTATCCCGGGAACAAAGTATTACTACAGGATAAAAGGCCGTTATGACGGCGGGTTTACCACCGAGTATTTACCTTCGTCAAGCGGAGTATCGGCATATACAAAGCTGTTGTTTGAAACCCATTTCTACGGGCGTGCAATTTCAGACACCGAAATACTCCTGGAATGGAACAGGCAGGCCGCGGGCAATTACACGATTGTCCTTGAAAAGTACGATTCCAGCGGTGTGTTTACGCAGCTGGCCACGCTGACAAATGCCGGTTCGTACATTGATACGGTGCAGCCCGGCTCGATAAACGGTTATCGTCTGAAACTTCGCTCAGCGTACGTTGATTCGGATTACACACCCGAGATTTATGTTTCAACCGAACAGCTTCCAAGGGTGCAGAATTTCGAAATCAAAAGCATAGTTCCGAACAGGGTGTTCCTTACATGGGAGTATGACAGGGCCGTGGAAAGCGGTTTTGAAATATGGCGCATGGCCGAATCGGACGGAATATGGAAGCATATCGGTACCGTAAGGAGCGGCCAGTTCATGTATTCCGACGAGAATATAATAAACGGCGAAACCTATACCTACCAGATCCGCGCGGTTAAAAATGATACGGCTTTTTCGGGCTTTGTATCCACCGAGCCCATTCATATTTCATTTGAAAGGCCTGAAGGGAAACTGGCGGTAGCAATGATAGATGGCTGGCTTTATCTTGCTTGGAACGACTTTTCTGACGTGGAGGAATACTACGTTATTGAGTATAAAACAAGCGTGAACGATATATGGCACACTCTTGAAAAGATCCCGAAGGATGTTACGATGCGCAGGTTTATTCCGGCTGACGGCGTTGACTATACCATCCGGATACGCGCCCATTGCGAATATCCCGTATTCGAAACCTTCACGAACGAGGTGTTCTATACAACTAAAATACCCGCAACTCCAAGCCTTTCGGTACCCACCGTCGTAGGTTCTGGGCGTGTTGTTCTTACGTGGATTGACCTGTCGGACAATGAGGATCAGTTTACGATATACCGGAAAAGCAATGCCTACGACAACGATTTCATACTGATAGGGGTTGCTGACAGGAATGCTGTCACTTTTGCCGACATTAATGTTGAGCCTGAACATTCATACACCTATATTGTAAAAGCCAAGAACGCGGCAGGCGAATCCTTCCCGAGCAACGAGGTTACCGTTCAGACACCGCCTGTTACCAGATACAGCGACATTCCTGAGAATTATGCATGGGCAAGGGATGCGATAAATACCCTCACTTCAATGGGAATTATAAACGGAGACGGAAATGGAAATTTCAATCCGTCGGGAAATATTACCCGCGCCGAGTTTATTAAGCTCCTTGTTACAACATTTGCACTGCCCGAGACCCCGATAGGGAGCTTTAAAGACGTGACCCCGAATGACTGGTATCACCGTTATATTATGACTGCATACCGGTACAAAATAATCGAGCCCGACAGCAGCGGCAGGTTCTATCCTGATAAGCCGATAACAAGGCAGGATATTGTATATTACTCGTACCGGGCAATAAAAACCGCGGGCCTTACCCTTGACCAGCCCCCGTTATACGTGCTTTACAAGTTCACGGACTATGCCGAAATTGACCCTTATGCCCAGTCGGCTTTCGCACTGATGCATTATTCCGGCATTATAAACGGGATAGGCGACAACAGGCTTGGACCGAAAAACCATGCAACAAGGGCGGAGGCTGCTGCCATTATATACCGGATGATTAAAGTGCTTGAGAAATAGATTAATTTATCCTTTTCAGGGCATAATTCATATTGAATTGCCTGCATCTTTAAAATTTCAGGAGTAATTCATATGGGTTATGTCTTTGACGATGGCGGTATTGAAAGGGTTATTCTTGGTTATCACAGGAATCCTCACGAGATACTGGGTATGCACACACAGGGCGATGAAACCGCGATATGTGCATACATACCGAATGCTGAAAGCATTGACGTTATTTTTGAAAAAAGCGGTATTTCCTATACAATGACCAAAAGGGACCACCGGGGATTTTTTACATTGGTTCTCCCCGGTGTATCTTTTGATTATTTCTATAAATTCAGGGTCACGGATTATACCGGTCACGTTTTTGAAACCTATGATCCCTATTCATTCTGGCCCACAGTATCGGATTACGATCTGTATCTTTTCAACGAGGGCACCCATCACAGGATATATGAGAAATTAGGCGCCCATATCCGGACCATTAACGGCGTTTCGGGCGTATCATTCTGCGTGTGGGCTCCCGAAGCAAAACGGGTAAGTGTTGTGGGCGATTTCAACCAGTGGGACGGAAGGCGCCACCAGATGCGGATGCTGGGAAGTTCCGGGGTTTGGGAGATATTCATCCCGGGTGTTGTGAAAAACGATATTTACAAATATGAAATTAAAACCCCTTTTGATGAGATCTATATCAAGGCCGATCCGTATGCGTTTTATGCCGAGAAACCCCCGAAAACCGCCTCAAGGGTGTATGACCTTGACAACTATGAATGGAACGACCGGGAATGGATGAAAAAGCGCGCAGCCGAAAGCACTTTTGACAAACCGGTAAATATCTACGAAGTGCATTTGGGTTCGTGGATGCAGCAGCCCGATCCCGATCCGGAGTCCGAAACAGGGTTTAAACCGCTGTCATACAGGCAGCTGGCAGAAAAACTAATCCCCTATGCCAGGGAAATGGGTTACACGCATATCGAACTTCTGCCCGTCATGGAACATCCCTATGACGGTTCGTGGGGATACCAGGTTACCGGTTATTATGCTGTTACCGCACGTTATGGCAAGCCCGAGGATTTCAAGTACTTCATTGATACGTGCCACCAGAACGGCCTGGGCGTTATCCTCGACTGGGTTCCGGCCCATTTCCCCAAGGACGGCCACGGCCTTGCACGGTTCGACGGTACCGCATGTTACGAGCATGCCGACAAACTCCGCGGCGAGCACCATGAATGGGGGACGCATGTTTTCAATTTCTCGCGGAATGAGGTCAGGAGCTTTTTAATATCCAATGCGGTGTACTGGTTCGAAATATTCCATGTGGACGGGTTAAGGGTGGACGCTGTTGCTTTCATGCTTTACCTGGACTACTGCAGGAAAGATGGTGAATGGATACCGAACAGGTACGGCGGCCGTGAGAACCTTGAAGCGATAGATTTTTTAAGGCAGTTGAACTGTGTCGTGTACAGGTATTTTCCGAACGTAATGATGATTGCGGAAGAATCCACAGCATGGCCGATGGTGACAAGACCTGCACACGACGGCGGGCTCGGCTTTTCGCATAAATGGAACATGGGCTGGATGAACGATTTTCTCAGGTATATGAGCATGGACTCGGCATACAGGAAATACCACCAGGACCTTATAACCTTCTCCTTCATGTATGCGTGGAGCGAGAATTTCATCCTTGTATTGTCCCATGACGAAGTGGTTCATGGCAAGTGTTCGCTGCTGAGCAAAATGCCGGGAGATTACTGGCAGAAATTCGCAGGGCTGCGCGCGGCACTGGGCTATTTCATGGGCCATCCCGGGAAAAAGCTGCTGTTCATGGGCGGAGAATTCGGCCAGTTTATTGAGTGGAAATATAAAGAAAGCCTGGACTGGCATCTTTTAGGCTACCCGATGCATGAGAAAATGCACCGGTACGTGAAGGAACTGAATAATTTTTACCTGAAGGAACCGGCGCTTTACGAAGTGGATTTCCACTATGAAGGCTTTGAATGGATTGACTGCAATGATACCGAGCACAGTGTTGTATCCTTCATCCGAAAGGGCAGGGACTGGCGCGACATGCTTATTTTTGTATGCAATTTCACACCCGCGGCCCATGAAAACTACCGCATCGGAGCTCCTTTTTACACATACTATGAAGAGGTTTTCAACAGCGACAGGGAAGAGTACGGCGGCAGCAATGTAGTGAACGCAGGCAGAATCCATTCGGAAGAAATCCCGTTCCATTACAGGCCGTATTCCCTGATTTTAAGGATACCGCCGCTGGCAACTATTGTTTTAAGGCCTGAAATAAAAAACTGAATTTATGTTTTCGATTCATTTTGCAACTACCGGTTATAGCATATTTTCAGGATATAGGAGAATTGGGCAAAGCTCCGGATTTTAAACCGGAAAAAATGCAGCATCGCAAATAAAGAATTTATCCCGCAAAACATGAAATCCTTTTTTAAATGCTGTATGGCCGGTATTTTCAGTCCTGAAAATTTATCTTGCGGTGGTAATTACGTTATTATGCAGTGAAAAAACATTAAGTCGTTGTTATCTGAATTATTATCCTTCCCAATGTAAACAATACTATATGCAGCTCTTTCTGTTACAAACATTTCGGTACCGGCACATGAAAAAACAACAGGGACATATAAAACGGGTAACACGGATTTCTATTGACAAATGCAGGGAGTGGTTTGATGGAGCTCGATCATATATCGGTGACGTTGAATGAGGCGCCTGATAAATACAAAATACGGGCCGAGATCAGGGGCATACCCGGGAAGCAGTGGCAGGACGGCCTTAAATTTGTATGGCTTAATTCACCGTATTATCTTTGCAGGAAATGCGAATTGGTCATGAACGGCAACGAGATAGAACTTGTTCTTGATGACAGCAGCGATATTCAGAATGCCATCGACGCGCTGAGCAGTTCAATTTCCAGGGCTGAAAAAATAGTACGGAACTATGGGGTGGCGAATATATCGAACTACAAAAAGGCGATAAACTGAGCATAAAATCAAAAATGCCCTTATAGTTTCCGACTATAAGGACATTTTACTGGTCGGGGTGAGAGGACTTGAACCCCCGGCCCCATGGTCCCAAACCACGTGCGCTACCAACTGCGCCACACCCCGACGCAAACTGCGGATTTTATTTTACAATATATTTCTGCTTTTTGCAATGGTATTTATTAGAAATTTTATAACAAGGGAGGCACATATAGCGCCTCCTCTTATACAACAACACCCTTCTTTAGCATTATATTCGCATAAAGAGCACTCTCTCCGGTTGCGATGATTGCATAGGCATTACGGGCTTCCTCGTAGAATCTGAAGCGTTCCACGTGCGATACGGCACTGCTGCCCCGGTCATCATACTTCCTTATTATATTCACATATTCATCCCATATGGGTGTTTCAACTTTATCCCCGGGTACCACCTGCATCAACTGGACGGGATGGTCTACATAGGTATCCAGCGGGAACAGCTTAAGGATGGCCTCAAGCAGTTCACATGTTCCATGGCCGTCCATGCGTATGACTTTCGCATTTCTGCCTACCGATTCTGCAGGAAAATTTCCGTCGGCGATCACAATACTGTCGCCATGACCCATTTCGCATAACACCTTTAACAACTCAGGAGAAAGTATTTTCGGAATTCCTTTCAGCATAGTTTCCACTCCTTTCACCGGCGGGTTCATTCCAGGCCCGTTATTTTCCCGTCAACATCCCAAAGGTCTTCCCATCCTTTCGAGCCTTCCCACAGGAACACCTGCCCCTTTATCAGGCGGCAGTTCCTGTCTTCAAGGCGTATGGCTTCCATTTCCTCTTCTGTCAGCGGATCCTCGGTTATGCATTTCAGGTTGGATTTATACTGATGCTCCTTTACCGAAAAGGGTATCGGTACCTGCCCTCTCTGGACGGCCCATTTCAGGCAGACCTCTGCAGGATGTATGCCATGGGCCCGGGCTGCTTCGACAACCGCAGGCAGTTCCATATCCACCACGTCTTCATCGGTACGGTCGCGCTCGGGTCTGGACGGAGAGCCGAGAGGACAGTACCCGATTGGAAGGATGTTCCGGGAGACCGCATAATCAAACAATTCCGGCTGCTGGAATGAAGGATGCAGTTCCATCTCAAGAACGGCAGGCTTTATTCTGCACCGGGGAAGCACAGCCTCCAATTTCGGAATGGTCATGTTGCTCATGCCGATATACCGTACAAGCCCTTTTTCCACCAGCTCCTCGCACTGCTGCCATGTTTCCATGAATTCATCGGGTGAGAAGGGTTTTGAGTCGGGATTCCGGGAATCGCCGCTGCAGCCCGGAGCATGATAATTCCGGAACGGCCAGTGCACAAGATACAGGTCAAGGTAATCAAGCCCCAGGTCCTGAAGGCTCTTTTTGCATGAAATGATGACCTGCCCTTCGGCATGCATGTCATTCCACACCTTCGAAATGACAAACAAATCGCTGCGGGTCACCGTTTTCTCCTGCACTACCTGCCTGAGAACCTGTCCAATCCGGTCCTCGTTCTGGTATACCGAGGCACAGTCAATAAGCCGGTATCCGTACCGTATGGCACCGAGAACCGCTTCTGCAACCTGGTCTGCACCATATTTGTCCGATCCGAAGGTCCCAAGACCTATTGCCGGGATCTTCTCACCGCTGCATAACGTTTTTCTTGGTATCCTGTCCTGATCTATACTCATTTTTCGTTTTCCCCCGTTTTCTTATTCATCCCCGAATGTTACCGCCACTTTTCCGCAATTGCCCTCTGCCATAAGCCTGTAGGCCTCGCCGGCTTCATCAAGCGGAAACTCGTGGGTAATCAGTATTTCGGGATGGATCCCCCAGCGTACCAGCCGTTCCACCAGCTCTTCCATCTTCCACAGCGAAGTTACCCAGGATCCGTAAATGGTCTTTTGTCCGTGAATAATATCCGGGCTTGGCTGGAAGGTGCAGGTTCCTCCCTCTCCTACAAATGCGATCCTGCCCCATTCCCTTGTTGCGCGAATGGCAAGCTGCCTGCCCGCGTCACTGGCGCTCGCGTCGATGGACCGTTCTACCCCTTTTCCGCCGGTTACTTCAAGGATACGGTCCAGGGTATCCTCCCCGGGTTTGAACACATAGTCGGCCAGGCCAAGCTGTTTTACAAGGTTTATGCGGTAGTCATTAATCTCAACGCCGATCAGCCTGTTTGCACCCATTGCTTTTGCAATCATCAGTGCAGCCATTCCAACAGGCCCGAGGCCGGTTACCAGGACTGCATCGTTACCGCATACGCCTATCTTTTCGAATGCTTCATAAACGGTTCCGAAACCGCAGGCCACCTGCGCGCCGTCCTTGTATGTCAGTTCATCAGGCAGTTCAATCAAATCCTTCTCCTCTGCGAGTATATAGGGTGCCATACCTCCATGGCGCTGCCAGCCGTATGCCTGGCGGTACCTGCTCTTGCAGGAAATATAATAGCCTCTCCTGCAGTCGTTGCATACTCCGCACCCTGAAATATGATATACAATCACCCTGTCGCCTTTTTTGAAACGCTTCAGCCCTTTACCTTCCTCAACAATAACGCCGCAAGGTTCATGCCCTGCTATCGTGCCAGGGATATATCCCTCGGGGCCTTTGCCGGTGTGTTCCCTGTAAATGCAGCGGATATCGCTGCCGCAAATCGTGGTCGCCTTTGTTTGGATAAGCACCTGGCCATACCCGGGTGTTGGAATATCAAACTCCCGTATCTCCACCGTGCTGTTTCCCGGCAGTATTGCGCCTTTCATCTTTCCCTGAATGCTCATGATTACACTTCCTTCCTCCGGCCTTGTCAAGACCTGTTAATTTTGATTCGCAACAGTTTAGGATTTTCCCCAGCCGCTGAAAAGTGCTGTATAATAGAAGCTATGAGGGGTATTGGGTTTTGTTTGCAAGTCAGCAGCTGCTTTTCCGGCGGCCCTGTTTTCCTTCCGGCATACAAAAGACATAATATTGGCGATGACTCGATGTTACAGTTTAATTATACTTCTGCCCGATTTTTGTTTATATAAAAACGCGACATTTCCTGCGATTCGGTGTCGTACTTTTACATGCACTGTGGTATAATTTAGGCGGGTAGTACACGGGATTGTATCCAGGAATCACCTGTTTTCCGAACGGGTGCGTTGAAGGGGAGAGCACATGAAAATTGCCTATTCCGATGTTGATATTAACTTAAACATGGACGGTGTATCGTTCAGTGTCCCGAACATCATTTTCGAGCGTTTCACGAGGACCATTCCCTCCCACAGCCATGGGGAGGGCTGCTTTGAAATACACTACATCCCTTTCGGATATGGAAGGTTGAAAGCCAACGGACGCTTTTATGACATTACACCCAATACACTCTATGTAACAGGCCCGCATATAGAACATGCCCAGTTCCCGCTGTCCCACGATCCGATGCAGGAATACTGTGTTTACCTGAAAACCAGGAAAATTACGCAGAAAACAGCATCGCCAATATTGAATACCTTCATGTCCACACCCTTCTGGTTCGGGAAGGACAATCACGGGATCCATGCTCTTATGAAGCAGATGTTCAGGGAACTGGAATACAAGTACACGGGATACCAGAAACAGGTTGAGCTCCTCCTGGCCCAGCTTATCATCTACATTGTCCGGAACTATGACAATAAAAGGCATGTCCGGGATGATCTTTCCCCGGGCAACCTTGTTGACAGTAATTCTATTATAATAGAAGAGTATTTCCTTTACGAATATGCCTCCCTTTCCCTTAACGACCTTGCAGACAGGCTCAAGCTCAGCCCGCGCCAGACACAGCGCCTGATATGGAAATACTACGGCAAGTCGTTCCAGCAGAAAAAGGCCGATGCGAGAATGTCGGTGGCCTCCATCCTGTTAAGGGACAAGGACCGGAGCATCGCTTTCATTGCCGACGAGCTCGGCTATTCATCTCCCGAGCATTTTTCATCGGCATTCAGGAAGTATTATAAGATGAGCCCGAGCGAGTTCCGAAAGCTCGCTGTCAATCCACCAGGATTTTGAACACTACCGGCTTATCGCTTTTCACCTTTTCCGCGGTAATGACAAGCGCCTCGTCGTTTCTTTCCCATACAGGTTTTTCTTCAAAGCCTAAAACCGACACATCCTTTATAATGCCGTGGAACAGCGGGAGCCTTGAAGCGTCTCTTTCGGCGAGGGACCTTATTTTAACCACGCCGTTTTCAGGCCAGGACAGTACGAACGCGTAGATGCATGAACCATTTACCGTGAAGCGGATATCCTCGGGCGTAAACTGTTTTGTACTATTGTCGGTAAACTGTCCTTCCTGGACTTTTGTAGGACCTTCCCCGCTTATACGCCATACTTTACTGCCGTATACGGCTTCCCCGTTAACCTTCAGCCAGTCGCCTATTTCAAGAAGTATTGCCCTGTCTTCCTCAGGTATTGTTCCGTCGGATTTCGGACCGACATTAAGCAGTAGGCATCCGTTTTTGCTCACGATATCGACCAGGTTGCAGATAATTTCGTTAGCTGACTTGTACTGGTTGTTTTCGGTATAACACCAGGAATTTCTTGCGACCGCGGTATCGGTCTGCCAGTAATAGGGTTTCTGCTCGGCGAACTGTCCGCGCTCTATATCCACTATTGCGCTTCCGAACATGAAGGCCTCATGCTTGTACGTGATCGCAACGTCCATGCCCCATTCTTCGGCACGGTTGTAATAATAGGCTGCAAACTTCTTAAGATACGGCTTGACGGCACTGTGCTGAATCCACCAGTCGAAATATACCAGCCTCGGACGGTAACAATCAACTATTTCGCAAGTACGCAAAAGCCAGTCCTCAAGGAACTCCTGCGATGGTTCTGGTTTACTGAAAAGATCGTGAAAATTGGGCTCGGGCATTGCCGGCCAGTAAAAATCACCCAATTTCAGCGGTTCCTTTATGTCGCTGTCAAATTCCTTACCATGGCCCATGAAAAACCAATGCTCAACCCTGTGCGACGAAGCTCCCAGTATCAGGCCCTGTTTTTCGAAGGCCTCTTTCAGCTCGCCCAGCACATCACGCTTTGGCCCCATTTCATATGCATTGAAGCGGGAAAGCTCGCTTTTATACATCTGGAACCCGTCATGGTGCTCGGCGACAGGAACAACATACCTCGCACCCGCTTCCCTGAAAAGCTCGGCCCATTCATCGGCATTGAATTTCTCGGCCTTGAACATTGGAATAAAGTCCTTATAACCGAAATTCCTGTGTTCGCCGTAAGTTTCGATATGATGCTTAAACTCGTCGGAGCCCTGGATATACATATTCCTTGGATACCACTCGTTCCTGAAGGCAGGAACCGAATAAACGCCCCAATGAATGAATATTCCGAATTTCGCCTTATTGAACCAGCAGGGCGAGCTGAAGTCTGACAATGAATCCCAGGAATCCTTAAACGGGCCTTTCTGGATTACGCTTTCTATCTCTTTCAGATATTTTTTCCTGTCCATATTTAACCTCCATCAAATCATTCTCTGTATTTTATTTGCATCGGGCCGAAAACACCGGGAACACCCCGAAATACATGCCTCAATTGCTTTCCGGGGCCATAATATCAAATATGCCCTTTTCAGGTTCGGGCTATGACGTCTCAAGACATTTTTGATATGGCTTAATTCGATTATACTTTTGCTGAAGTTTTTTTGATATGGTAATGCGACATCTTTCCCATAAAAATGTCATATTTTTATAGGCAAAGGCAATGAACGGATACGTACCGGAAAAAGACGAACAGGATCAGTCCACATATTCTATGGACTCAAGGCTGATTACACCCACTGCCTCATTAACTGAATAAACATAACGTGATATGACATAGCCTGCATCGGAATTGACATCATTGATTATTTTATGGATATCTATCTTTTCGGAGTTACCGCCAAGATATTTTACAGACAGATCGGTCTGGCGGTTTTCAACAATCTCGGCAATTGCAGCTTTAAACTCCCTGGAATCCCTGATAATTAGGTTGTTCTTTACAAAATAGTTCTGGGCCGTTGCATTGCAAACGGGATAACTGTTCCTGTCCCAGGAATGATCTGCTTCTATTTCCCTGTCGGATAAATTGAAATAGTCATATCTTGTAGTATTTCCCTTGTAGTTCGTTACAGGATCGTCCCATGTAGCGTCAACATGGTACAACTCCCCGTCGATGCATACCATGTTCCATGAATGACCCGTCCCATTTGCCGAACCTACGACAATCCGGCACGGAACGCCGGCTTTGTTCAGAATAAGCGCCATAAGTTCCGAATAGGCCTTACATACCGCAATACCCGTCTCCAATGCACCCAATGCGCTGAAAGATGAAACCGGAACCATGGATTCCTCCCTTGGATCATATTCAAGCCGGGTAATAAGGTAATCGTGCACAGCCTTTACCTTTTCATAATCGGTCATACCCGGGGATATAACGCGGGATACAATTTCATCTACCCACAGGCGGAGCTTTTCATCGCCCGACGCGCTATTTGTGTAGGTCGGGTAAAGAATCAGCCTGTAACTGCCGCCCTGCTGCCATAGCTCAGTGTAATACTGGTGCAGGAACACTCCGGTATTCAGCTGGACCCTTTCAAGGGTATGCTCAAGGTATTTTTTATAGTCGTTATCCTTCTGTTCCCTGCTTATAGTTATCTCTATTTTCTCATCATGGCGGAAAAAAGCCTGTTCAAGGGAGTCAAGGTTTGCAAACCACTGAATAATAATCCTGTTATCCTTGTTTTCAAACAGCGCGGCAAGATTTTCACGTTTTATCATGCCCTGCTCATACAGGCATACCAGCAGCGGCTTGTTCCTGTCCCTGTGATTCAGGAACATGGCCCGCCATGAAAGCTGGGACATGCGCTCGCGTTTTAACTGGCTGCCGATGAAAGCCTCTTCCCCGGGTTTTATCAGGCCTGCTTCAACAGCGGCCCTGCCTACGGTGTCCCACGTGAAATCCCTTCCGTCCTTGTCACTGTAGCCAAGAGCCCTCAACAAAAAGGTCAGGTACTGTTTTTCATCTATCAGCTCCCGTGAACCGTACAGGTTATTTCCAATTCCGTTTGTGAGACCGTTCTGGTACAGGTACCCGATATACGGGTTCGCCCAGTCGGGCACGTCAGTGAAAGGATGGGACAGTGCGCTGCTCATTGCATACTCTTCAGCACCCAAAAGGCGAACAAGCATTGCAGCTCCTTCAACACGCTCTGCAACCTTGTCCAGCATAAGGTTTCCCCTCTTGTCACCTCTTAAAACGTTCAGGGATTTTAATGCTTCGTCGTGGGGTATATTCTTAAGATATGTAATATTCTCTTCAGACAGTTCACCTTCGAAAAAAACATCACGCTGCAAATGCGCAGGGAACAGGCATTCAATGCCCGCCGATTTCCGAACTGATGTTTTTTCAGCGGCAATCTGCCCTGTATCGGCCTGGTTTTCAGCAAACACCAGGGCATAGGGATTAATTAATATCAATAATGAGCAAAAAATTACTATTGCTGATTTTACGCCTTTTTTCAAAACACACCCCAAGTAACTCAAAAGATCTACAAAAACCAATACGCCTGAAAATAGCATATATATTATACCATGGTAACGCTCCGGTATGTCAATGTTTGACATGGTTTTGAAATCTTTGTAAACATAAAGAAAAATACCGGGAAAAAAATAAAATACTCAGCGGTCCTGCCGCTCCCCCGACACCTTTATTATGAAGGCTGATGCCAAAAGCCGTTCCTTTCCGGCAGACGGCCTGTTGACAATTTCGTTGTTGTATATTAATTCGCTCGATGCTCCTCCGTCCAGCATGGAAGCCTCGGTAACACCAAGGGATATAAGAATATCGGCAAGCTGTTTTCCGGTTACGCCGACGCTGTATCCAGGCTGCCTTCCGTCCACTACAAGAAAAACCAGCGTGCTTTCATCCTTTATTCCCACAGCGGTTCTCGGCGTTGCTATTCTTAAGTCCCCGGCCCATTCATCGGCGTCTTTCGCAACATTTATACCGTTCTCAACAAGGGAGCCGGAGCACTGGTAACCCTGTTCGGCCTGCTCCTGGAACACGATTTCAACCCGTTCTCCGCTTTTAAGGCCGGAAAGCGGGGAGCCTTCAAGCCTCAGGTCCACGATCAGGAAGCCGTCATCGGGTATATCGGTTTCATCAGAAGCAATCTGTACCGATTCCACGATGTTATCCCTTACAACACAAACGGTATGCTTCCCGTTAATCCTGTTTGTCGGCCCGTATTCCCGGGTAAAGACCAGGATTCCCTTTTCATGCGGGTAAGGGTTTACACTGTCGACGGGTATCATGATATCCCCGGCTTTCAGGCTGACCATGAACGGCGGAAAGCTGAACCAGGCTTTCTGACCATCAATTAGCAGTATCCTCCCGTAGCCCCTTACAGAGCTTAATATTTTACCGTTCTGAATGACCAGTCCCGAAGGCTGGCCGTAGGCAAAGTTAAAGCCTGCATTCACCGTGGCATCGGCTTCATGCCTTTTATTTATTTCGCTTAATAATTCAAACCCGAATACCTGCTCCCTTGCCAATACAGGAAGAACAGTCAGATCCGGGTTGGACAGGTCCAGTTCCAGTACATGCAGAACCTGTGGCGATCCTTCATACTCCAGTTCAATCCTCGAATAGACAACCGGCTCCTTAACAGGAGCTGGTACCGGCGAAGGAGAGGGGGATGGTTCGGCATACGAACAAGGCCCATCAAAAAAAGTCTTTTTCCTTTCTTCCGATGGGCCTGTAATAATTACAAATATAAAAAACAGGAACAATACCAGTTTAAGAATTTTCTTCATTCCGGATCATTTTCGCTGATTTTGTATATATTGTCAAGATTTGTACTCAACTGCCTGTACAGTATTTCGGCTATACCGATTCCTGTGCCCTTCGACTTGTTGACAAGTTCTTCATCAAGCATGTCTTCAAAGATCTCACGGGCATAGCTTTTCGGCATAAACTTGCTTTCGGGTATGGTCTTTTTCATCTGTTTGAACATTATGCCAAGGAGGATCCCTTCAAAGTCCCGGCATGCTTCCATAAGCCTTTCCTTGTCGCCGTCGTTGTACGCTTTTTTCAGCACTTCCTCAAAGGCCTTTTCTTCACTCACCTGCTTGGCATTTATACCGTTCTGTATATTTGAAGCACCAATACTTTCTATTTTCATCCGCATCTCCCTGACTGATCAATAAGACGCATCAGCCTGAACAGCCTTAAGTCGTTTTAAATCAGAACTATCTTTTCAGGTTGTTTGCTATGCTCATCATTTCATCGGCCGTTGTTATTGCCTTGGAATTCAGCTCGTATGCCCGCTGCGCGGTAATGAGGTTAACCATCTCTTCCACAACCTGGACATTTGATGCCTCGAGATACCCCTGTCTTATTATGCTTGGCTCTCCCATTTCTTCATCATAAACCGCAAAGCCCGAGGCGGTGTTTTCAGCATACAGGTTCCCGCCTACCGATTCAAGCCCCTGCGGGTTGTTGAACTTGAAAATGCCTATTCTCTGGCCTGTGGGAATGATAAAGCCGTCCTCGTCCCTGTAGCTGATTTCGCCCTGCTCATTCACTATCATCTGGTCCAGCGGATAGTCAAAATAGATGGGCTCTCCGTTTTCATCAAGAACGGGATAGCCCCTTGCCGTTGTCAGCATATTGCCCTCTTCGGTTACCGACAGCTTGAAGCTCCCGTCACGGGTATAGTATATATTCTGGCTCGGATGCAGTACGCTGAAAAAGCCTTTTCCGATGATGGCAAAATCCAGCTGGTTCTCGGTCTGGATAAGGCTTCCCTCGGTAAAGTCCCTTGCGACCGATCTTATAACGGTGCCGTGGCCAACCTGGAGGTTGACCGGGCGTCCGCGGTCTTCCAGTATATACGCCCTTTCCATTGTAACATACAACAAATCTTCAAATTCGGCTCTTTCCTTTTTATAGGCATATGTATTCACATTTGCAAGGTTGTTCGAAATTGTGTCCACGTTAAACTGCATTGCCTTCATGCCCGAGCTTGCTGTAAAAAGTGCCCTCATCATAATTTATCACCCTTTTAATCCGTAATTATTCGATATATTAAAATAAACATGCATTTATACTTTTCCTATTTCGTTAACCGCCTTGCCTAAGGTGTCATCAATCGCGTTTATAACCCTCTGGTTGGCCTCATAGCTTCGCATAAGGGATATCATGTCAACCATTTCCCTTATTGCATCGGCATTCGACTGTTCAAGGCAGTTCTGCAGGACAGTGCCCGCAAACTCTTCGGTAACCGAACCCTGGACTGCCTCAAAAAGGTTTTCCCCGTTTTTCCTCAGGGTTTCAGGGTTCTGGAACCGGGTTATCAGGAGCCTGTCCACAACCTGGCCGTGCTGTATTATCGTTCCGTTTTCGGTAACTATGAAATCGCTGCCGTTAAGCTGTATAATCCCGTTCTGACCCAACACGTAATAACCCTTGCCCGTTACAAGCTGACCGTTCGCATTAAGTTTGAAACTGCCATCCCTTGTATAAAACCGCCCTGCATTCGGCCCGGCAATGGTGAAAAATGCCCTGCCGTCATCCTTAATGCTCATGTCAAGGCCGTTATCGGTTTTCAAAAGCGTACCTTGGCTGAAGTAGGTATAAACCTCTCCTATATCATTGCTGAATGACAGCTCTCCGACCGGCACTCCTCTTGCAGTACCGTCGGTATTGTCGTGGAGCCTTTCTGCAAGAAGCCTTGGAAATCCTTCCAGGGCAACGGTATCCTTTTTATAGCCCGTGGTGTTGACATTGGCAAGGTTGTTTGTCAGAACATCCATCTTCTTATTCAGTGCCAGCATGCTCCATCCCGATGTATACAGACCTCTGACCATAAATATCTTCCTTTACAGAATTATTGGCGCAAATGATGCAGTTTCATAAAGTCAAAAAAGTCCCGCCGTAAAAACAACTCTAATGTTCTTATCGGAAACTTTTTAGAAAGAAATAATAATTTTTATTAAAAAAAGACTGTTTCAAATCCTGAAACAGTCTTTTTTTATATTAAGTATTATATACGGTAACTGGGTGTTTCGGAGTCCGATGTTTCAAGTATTTCTATGTTATCAAGAGCCTTTCCGGTTCCCAGGGCTACGCATGATACGGCATCTTCGGCTATTATAACGTCTATTCCGGTTTTATGCTGCAAAAGTTTGTCAAAGCCGTAAACAAGGGAACCACCGCCTGTCATTACAATACCCCTATCGCTGATATCTGCGGACAATTCAGGAGGAGTTCTTTCAAGCACTGAATGCACCGCATCTATTATGCTGGAAACAGGCTCTTCCAGGGCCTCCATTATTTCCGACGAAGTTATTGTTATTGTTTTCGGAAGACCGGATACAAGGTTTCTCCCCCTGACATCCATTGACACTTCCTCGGGTCTCGGGAAGACTGTTCCTATCTTTATTTTAACCTCCTCAGCGGTACGTTCGCCAATCATAATATTATGCTTTTTGCGCATATACCTGATTATGGCTTCATCAAACTTGTCGCCGGCTATTTTCGTGGTGCTGCTTACAACCGTTCCGCCAAGGGAAATTACTGCGATATCTGTTGTACCGCCGCCTATATCGACCACCATGCTTCCGCAGGCTTTCGTAATGTCAATTCCTGCTCCTATGGCAGCCGCAATCGGCTCCTCTATGATGTATGTCTTTCTTGCGCCTGCCTGCATGGCCGCGTCTTCCACCGCACGCCTTTCAACCTCGGTTACCCCGCTCGGAACACATATCATAACCCTGGGCTTGAACAGTTTAAAAAGGCTTTTGCTGCATACCTTGTTAAGAAAATACTTCAGCATCCGCGCGGTAATATGGTAGTCCGAAATAACACCGTCGCGCAGAGGCCTGATAGCCACAATGTTCCCCGGGGTTCTTCCGAGCATTCTCCTTGCTTCCTCACCCACTGCAAGCAGCCTGTTGGTATTCTTGTCAATGGCAACAACGGATGGTTCTCTTAGAACAATACCCTTTCCCTTTATATAGACCAAAATGGTCGCAGTTCCTAAATCAATTCCAATATCAAGACCAAGACCCAATCAAGACAACCCCTTACCGTTATGTATTTTTTAAATAGCAAAAGTTAAATCTAAAGCATTTAAGCATATCCTATTATACCCATGAATACTTATATACAGACATATTCCCCGCGTTAAAAAAGAAAAAAAGAAAGCAATTTCACGGTGTCAACTTTTGTCTGTTTTTATATTATCATATTTGAAGACGAATGCAAATGAAATTTAATCTAATGATATAAAAAATTCATAAATAATGAAACGCATACAGATATTAGGCGGTATAACCCGATACTTCCCGGTCTTAAGAGGAGGGTGGGGGATGACCTTTACAGTTATTCAGAAAATGGGAATTGTACGCAAAAGACCGGCAAATACAAAAGGACCGGGATTCACCCGGCCTTTTTTTCGTTCTTTTTGTATTTTATCCGTGTGGCTTCTCCACCTCGTATGTGTCTCTCAGCCTTATTCTCCTCCAAGATTTTCTTAACCTGTTTCGCCATGGCTGGATTAAGTTTTCTAAGCCTTTCGGTAACATCCTTGTGTACGGTACTTTTACTGATTCCAAAGGTCTGGGCAGCCGCCCTGACGGTTGTTCTGTTTTCAATTATAAATGTTCCCAGTTCGAGGGCCCTTTCTACAATATACTGCTTCAAAGCCAATTCCCTCCTACAGCATCAGAACCTGCCTGGCTCGAGGTGTTTCTGTTAATATTTATATGCACGCTTTAATGCGGTTATGTTTCTTGATAAAACCTGATTATTCCTGAGAGAACGGAAGCACGGTTTTAGGATCTATCAGTTTGTCGTCCTTATACATTTCAAAATGCAGGTGAGGAGGATCGGCGCATTCAAACACCGCTGTGTTTCCTACACTTGATATTGCATCACCGGCCTTGACCTTTTGGTTCACGCTTACCATGCTTGCACTTGCAAGGTTTGAATAAACGGATTTGTAGCCGTTTTCATGATCAATTACAATTGTAATGCCATAGCAGGGATCTTCCTTAATCTCCTTTACATAACCATCGGCCACGGCTTTTACAGCCTCGCCTCTTGGTGCTTCTATGTCTATTCCGCTGTGCGTGCGCCATTCGTCGAGGGTTTTTGAGTAAAGGAGTCTGTCCATTGCATAGTCATTAAGAATCTTGCCTTCAAGGGGTAATATAAAGGTCGGTTTTTTGCCGAACAGGTTTACAACTTCCCTGGATTCGCTCTTTTGCTCAGGCTGTTTCTCATTTTCCGGCTCCTTTGGTGTTGGCGTTGCAGGCACAGCTGTAGGTGCAGCGGTGGGTTTTGCCATTGTTTCAATATCGTTCTGTGCTGTCTCGGGTATGTCTTCGGCCACGTCGTCATTACCGGCCGCAATATCATCATCGTTTTCGTTCTCGGGCCCCGGGAGTGTATTCAAGCCTGATTCATAGTCAAAACGCCTTTCCGGGTTCTGTAACTGTTCAATTGCAGCTTTATCCACATCCGCTGTTTCGTCATCCAGTGAAGCATAATCATCGGTCCTTTCGTCTTCAATGGATGCTCCGTCGGGAACCAAATCGTCTTCGTACTGTTCGGGTGAGGAAATGAGATGATTTGTTGTAAAATATACCGCCCCCACTGCAAGGACGCATAATCCGATAACAACCAGAATATAAAAACCGCTTTCCTTCAGAAACTCTTTTATCTTTCCGGTCCAATCATTATCGTCATTATAAAAACCTTTTTGTCTCACATTGTCCACCTCCAGCAAATATTATTGCCAACGGAAGTGGATTTATACATATAAGGAATTTTTTTGATTCAGTAGCTGTTAAGCCTTGTTTTAATCTCTTCGGACATGGGTTCTATTTCAACGCCGGTGTAATAATACTTAAGTATGTACTCATAATTTTTCCCCTTCTGCGCCAGCTCATTCGCCCCGCACTGGCTCATTCCGACACCGTGGCCGAAACCGTATGTTGTGACCTCCAGAACATCTTCATCGGTAAAATTAAACTCCATTATCGTGGATGCCAGCGAAAACAGTTCCCTGAATTTTGTGCCGGGTATTCTTATGCTTCCAATCCTTATCTCCTTCACTCTCCGGCTGTTGGTGTATTCCACGACTTCAACATCTTCGGACACAGGCCCCAAAAATACAATATCCGAATATGCCTTTATCAGTTTTTCGCGGATTTCTTCACCTGTCAGAACCACCTTTTTTTCAAAGCTGGAATAGTCCGACTCCCCTTCGCTGTATACGCTTCGAAGATATGGGACTTCGCTGACCGAGCTCCACACTTCCTGGATGTCTTCGGTTATCCCGCCGCTGTTCGCATGGTAAAGCGGGTTTATAACCTCGCCGTTGTAAGTTAATATCAGGCCGCTTGTACCGTATACCGCCTCTTCGATTTTCGCCCAGTTTTCTTCCACGTTGGATTTCGGGTACCATGCCTGGTACAGCTCTATTGGGATCCAGGCCTGGCAATGGGTTGAATCGGTGCATACATGGGCTCCGTGGTGCCTGTCGACAGTGCTTCCGTATTTGCCCAGTGCCCTTCCGAGGGCATAAGTTCTTGCTGCTATCGCCTGTGCCTTCAGTGCCTCCATTTCAAAGCTGGCCGGCATTTCCGCCGCCACAACGCCAACAATATACTCATCAAGATCCATTCGCTCAATAACCTTGTTCCGGGTGTTATATACTATAATATCCGCTTTGAACACAGTTTGTTGCTGTTTTTCAGGCTCATTATCCTTCTCTTCCTTCCTGAGGGTTCGTGAAACAGATAAAAAAATAAGCAGGCATACAATCAGCAGCACTACAAGAGCCTTCCTGTTATTATTCATTTACCGGCATGCCTCCTCTGCCTGAATTAATAAAAAATAAGAAACTGCCCGACAAGTTCAGCACTGTTTCAGCCAGCATGTGGCTTCAGCATCATGTAAGAACATACTATTAAAAATATATGCACAAAACATAAGGTTAATAACCCCGGCCGGGAGGACATGTATCTTTTTACCGCAGGGAATGAAGCTGTATTGACAGGATGCTTTTTGCAGGCCGATTGATCTGGTATAATGAACCTGTCCGGGGTTTTTGGTTCCGATGGGGAACGGGGCACAAAACTTATGCCCCGGTTAAGAATCTTCAGTTTTGCTTATGGTTCAGTGAGAGGCCAGGCATCCCGGAAGGGAGAAATAAATTTATTCATGAGGTGGATATGGTTAACCGGTTCATGGCTGAGGCAATAGAGGAAGCAAAAAAGGCATATATGGAGGATGAGGTTCCTGTTGGTGCGGTGATCACGTATAAGGGAGAGATTATAGCCCGGGCCCATAACCTGCGCGAAACCCTTAACAGGGCAACAGCACACGCGGAGATTGTTGCCATTGAAAAAGCATGTGAAGTTTTGAACAGCTGGTACCTTACCGACTGTGATTTATATGTAACCCTTGAACCCTGTATCATGTGTGCCGGCGCGATTATCAACGCGAGAATCAGAAGCCTTTATTTCGGTGCTTTTGATCCAAGGGGTGGGGCCTGCGGCTCTGTTACCGATGTTTTCCGGCTGAAAGAACTGAACCACCGGGTAACCGTTTATGCAGGGATCATGGAAGAGGAATGCTCCCTTGTTCTGTCTGAATTCTTCAAATCCAAACGCTGAGCCTAAGATGCGGTACTTTTTCTTTTTCCCGATCTGAGGGATAACAGCAACATTAGCAGCGGAATAATAATCTGAAAGGGAATTGAATAATACGGCCATACCTTTTCGGCCCAGTTGAACATTTCTATCTGGTTTTCATATTCCCACAGCGACAGTACAACGCAGAATGTGGTAATTGCGCCGGTTAGTTTCCTGTAGTCGTCAATATGTGCTACCTGGCTTACAGCTCGTGCTGCAGCGTATATGCAAACCGAAATTTTAACTCCTCCTCCGATCAGGAGGTTTATGTCTACCAACGGCTCCACATTAAGACCGGGTATAAGCAGCGATACCAAATGAGGAACAAAGGTGGCACGGGTCACCAAATCGCTTCCCAGGACAGATATATCCCTGAAAAATACCAAAACCCCCATGATGACCGAGATTATTGCAGTTACAATAACAATTTTTTTTAGCTTGTCGGTTTTATTTAAATGCTTGAACAGCATAAGAAATACAACGGTCTCTCCGAAAGGAAGGCTTATGAAACTAAAGGCCGCCGTTATTACAGGCTCCATGCCGTTTTCCAGTATAGGAAGGAAAGCAGTAAAATCATGGGTAGTAATGAGCGACAGGCTGATAATGCCAATAACAATCGGAATAACGGGCACCAAAAGTTCACCCAGCCTTCCCATTACCTCAATTCCGCTGTTCACCACGTATACCAGGACAATTGCAAACAGACCTATAACTACAATCATGGGTGTTTGAGGGAAAGTAGCAGTACATATAAACTCTCCGAAATCCCGCATCACCAGGGAGGTCAGGTGAATGAAATACCATATATACAGAACGGAGATAATACTGCCTGCAATATTCCCGAATTTTTCCCTTAAAATGTCAACCAGTGTTTTTGACGGGTTCAGGGTTGCCAAAGCCGCGTAAACCCACGTCAGAAGAACACCGCCTGCTCCTCCTAACAATATGGCCAGCCATGCATCATTTTTTGCTCCCCTTGCAGGAGACAATATAACAGTACTTCCGAAAAGGAAGCCTGATAAATGCAAAAACAGCTGAATGTTTGATATCCTTTCTTTTTCCATTACTTTAAAACCCCGATTAAGTTTAATGCAGCCTGTATCCACTGCGAGGGACCGGGAGGTCTTCTGCCTGCTTCAAGAAGCAGGCTGACAATTAAACTCACTGTCATAAAGAAAAAATACAGGATATAGACTTTTGCCTTTTCTTTTTTTCGTATGAACCTGCGCAAATCATAAAACATCAGGATGGCAAACGCCATTAAAATCAGAATCATTTTTTCACCCTTATTCTATCGGGCTCATTACAATACCAACCCGCTCTGCTTTTGCATCCACGTTAACGATGACAGGAAGTTCGCTGAAAATGGCAAGCCAGTCTCTTTTTGCTTTTTTCCAGTACCGGGGATGGTATTTCCGCACATAAGAACCAAAACCGAATATATCGCTGCAATATTCCTTTTGAGTCTTCTCAACTGCCATCGTAATCTCTTTCCTGATTTCCTCTCCCAGGGCTTTCTCCAGTTCATAAAGGCTGTCCGGTGTTTCAAGTCTGCCTTTTCCCTTGTATTCTCCCACGTTGGCGTAAACCTTCACATTGACAATTAGTGCGGACAGCTCACCATTGTTAAATTCTACACTAATTTTCCCTTTTGACCTCATAATCTCCATTGCAATTTTGCCGTTACCAGCCGGGACATTAATTATGGCGTTTTTTATTTTATCCATTGCAAACAGGTACCCGCGCGTTTCATACCGATCCATCCAGCCTGCCAGTTTTCCGTCCCTGAAAACCGCAACACCCTCTGTTTTTACTCTCATCTCGCCTGCCTTTGTTATACTGCCGATGGCAAATTGTTTTTCATTGCCGCTCATTTCCTTTATCAAGTCAATCAACATGGTCTTTTTTACCGTTCCACGCGACTCGGTGTTATCGACCGTTCCGTATATATATACGGAAGGTATCGCATCTATATCGGTTTCCATTTCAAAAATTTCCATTGGTGTGGTATCTTTAGCCACCAGGATGTATATTTCATAATCAAAATCATGGTCCCTGATAAAATAATCCAGTACCTCTTCAATGCCATCCTGTGCAAGTCTTTCACCAATGATGAGAACCTGGGCCGAACCGAAAAACATTTTCTTGTCAACAACCGAAAGTATGCCTCTTACGGCATCATAAACCGTTTCACCTTCATAACTCTCGGCAAATACAGGTTTTTGCTGCGCGCTTCCGCCTTTTCCCGAGGCTGTGGACTGAACTGCCGCAGGTTCTACCACCTGAACGGTCAGAATAATTTTTCCGTCTTCAGTCCGATCCAATCCAATACCGGCTACAATACTTATCTCAGTTAAGTCCCTTCTGCTCCAGCAACCGGTCAGAAACAGCAAAAAAACAAGCAAACAGGCAATCAGTACCCTGTCAGTTCTTTTTTTAATCTTTCTGCACATCACTGTTCAGCATAACCTCCTGGCGCTTTGTACCTTTTGCACCTTCAGCCTTTTCCTGGCGAAGTATCCCCGGTCTTGTCACCATAGCCCAAATCGGCACCACCACGAAGGAATCCTTGAGATCAGCAGAAGTAAGCGGCGAAAAAGGAGCCATATAGGGAACCCCGAAGGAGCGCATTCTGCAAAGATGTGCAAATACAACCACAATCAAAATAATAATCCCGAGGAATCCCATAAGGTTGGCTGCCAGAAGAACAGTAAAACGGAGAAGCATGATCACCCGGATAAGCGGCGGAACAACGAAACTGCAGATGGCAGTAATGGATACGATAATTACCATAAGGTTGCTTGCAATTCCGGCTGCTACCGAGGCTTCACCCAGTACGATCGCTCCAACAATGCTCAGTGACTGGCCAATGGGTTTCGGCATACGGACACCTGCCTCACGCATAAGTTCAAAGGCTATGATCATTAATATCGCCTCAATGAAAGGAGAAAACGGAATCCCCTGCCTCGAAGCCGCAAGAGTGATCATCAGCCTGAACGGAATTACGGCGTGGTGATAGCTTACCAGTGCCACATAGATGCCCGGCAGCAGGGTTGACAGCAATAAAGCCGTCAGGCGCAGAAAACGTATGACCGTTGCAAAAATGGCGTGATCATAATAATCATCGGTGTTTTGTATCGATTCTATGAAAAGATACGGTAAGGTAAGGACCTGGGGGGTACCGTCACAAAATATGGCTATGCGGCCTTCCAAAAGTTTCCCTGCCAGCTTGTCGCATTTTTCACTGTTTCCCACCGTCGGAAAAAGAGAGAATTTACTGTCGGAGATATATTGTTCTATGATACCGACATCAAGTACGCTGTCAATGTCTATTTTTTTCAGTCTTCTGCGTACCTCACCGATAATTTCCTCATTTGCTATCCCCTTGATGTAGCAGATGCAGACATCGGTTTTTGTCTGCTTTCCGAGCTGCATCATTTCCAGCTTCAGGTTCGGGTTTTTGATCCTTTTGCGAATCAGCGTGGTGTTTGTGAGCAGGTTCTCGACAAAGCCTTCCCTTGCACCCCTGATGGATATCTCGGTATCGGGCTCCTTAACAGGCCGTCCCTGCGGGGCCTTTACCCCGATAACCAGTGCCGTTTCCTCCCCGTCAATAAAAATCAGGGCTTCCCCTGATACAATACCGTCCACCGCCTGCTGCATATTACAGGCTTCTTTTATATCATTGTTGACCACTACGCATTCTTTAAGCTGTTCACTTATACTCATGCTTTCATTCATGGCGGCATTTGACAGAAAGTCCAGGATCGGCCGGATCACATCCTGGTTCAGGATCCTTTTGTCCACAAAGCCGTTGAGGTATGCAACAACTATTTTTATTAGCCGGTTTTTTCCGCATGAAATCTCCCGCTGTATAAAATCGCTGCAGCAGGAAAATATCTCGCTGAGCCTGGTCTTAACCTCGTCAACCGTTGACGGTACCGGCAGGTTTGAATCACTGCTAATATATTTATGGGCGGGAATCCTGGTTTCTGTTTTTATCCTTGCAGGCTTTTTTACCCTTCTGACCATTCCTTATCACCTGTTTTACATTATAACCATTATCAGGTTATATAATGCACAAACAGGAAAAGGCAGCTATACAGCGGCCTGGAATATGAACCAGCCGTCGCTGGCTGAAAACCGGTATACACCGCCATGCTTTTCTATGATATGAGCCATGCTCCTTGTACCGAAACCATGGCCCTTTTCCTTTGAAACGGGGATCTCGTTATGAAATGCCGGTTCTGTATGATAACTGTTGCGGATATCCATGCACAGCTTGTTATTCCTGTTATACATACGCAGCCGGATTATGCGTTCATTACCGTCGGGTAATATTCTGCGGCCTGTACCGCATTTCCAGGGCGTTTGACAACAGCGAGCAAAGCTCGGTGTCACTGAAGGGAACAGAATCATGCAGCTTTGCATCGCTCTCAAGCATAATCCCTGACTTTTTTGCTTTTGCCGAAAAAGAGGACAGAATCAGATTCACCGTTTCGTTTTCACAAAACCGTTCAGGTGTTATCGCATCGATATCGGACCGGGCAGTCTGCAGGTATTCTCTGATTATTCGGACTCCTGTCCGCGGTCAATACAGGCTTTAACCCTGTCCGGGATGCGGCCCGTGCCGGTATCGTGACTTACCTGTATCTTTCACGTGAAATGAGGAAATGTGTTTATAACAGGGAAATATCGAATTTATCTGCATATTACAGGAATTTTCCCTTCACATGACCGCATATCTAATCTTCCTGTCAAATTTCACAATAACTGATTTTTCTGGCTCGGGGCAGCCTGTCCGAAACCAGGTTAATTCAAACTTCATGAGAAATTGACATCAAATAATTATTTTGATGTGGGACAGGGTACCTGTCCCTGTGCCCGGGGTTGCAAAACCGGACCGATCATAGTATGCTTTTTATAAATATAATGTTTGTCAGGAGGCAAAATGAAAATCGGAAAACAGAAAAACATTGCCCTTATTGCCCATGATAACAGAAAGAAGGATTTGGTCGAGTGGGTAAGGCGCAGAAAAGATATATTGAGCGGGCATTTCCTTTGCGGGACGGGTACAACAGCCGCCTTGATCTCAAAAGAGACCGGGCTTCCGGTAAGGCCGTATAAAAGCGGGCCATTGGGAGGGGATCAGCAGATCGGGGCCTTTATAGCAGAAGGAAAAGTGGATTTTATGGTCTTTTTCTGGGATCCGTTGACTGCTCAGCCCCATGATCCGGATGTTAAAGCGCTCCTGAGAATAGCGGTATTATACGGAATTCCGGTGGCAATGAACGAGTGCACCGCAGATTTCCTGATTACTTCACCAATGATGGATGAAGAATACGAAACAAATGTACTTACATACAAAAGCAGCATAGAATAACCTCAGACCTAAAAATTCAAAAAACGATATGGCGGTATTTCCCGTTTCGGCCGTTATTGACTTTAGCCGTATTCTGCGTTAAAATTATAAGACAATTAAACGAAATTGTTCTGACGCGGAAGAGTATCGAAGTGGTCATAACGAGCCTGACTCGAAATGTGTTGGGCAATGTGGAAGTCTTGCAGCCGAAAACCTTGATTTTATGCGGTTTCTATTGCCCTCGGAGTTCGAATAAAGGTAATTTTTGAGCTGTTCTATCCGAGTTCTATCCGGGGCAGTTTTACAAGTTAATAATATCTGGAGGAGTACCCAAGTGGTGAAGGGGTCGCACTCGAAATGCGATAGGTCGGCAACGGCGCGTGGGTTCAACCCCCACCTCCTCCGCCATGGAGCTGTTAATTTCAAAGATTAGCAGCTCCTACCTTTTTAAGCGGCAAAGATTTTTCAATGATTTTTGCTGTCTTTTTCTTTGATTGGTATTCCAGATGCCCATAGATGTTAACCGTTGTCCGGATGTCGCTATGACCAACCCAATCTCTGATACGCTCCATAGGTACTTCATTTGCCATCATCAAACCTACGCAGGAATGCCTCAGATCGTGGAATCTAATAGGGAGTAATCCGGCTTTTTTTAGCAGATCACGGTGCCTGTTGGTTATATAATCCGGATCAATGATTTCTCCCAATTGGTTAACGCAAATGTATCCAAGCCATTCATTGCTGTATGAGTTGCCGCAAAGCTCCCTTAGTTCCTTATTTTCAGCTATTTTAGCCTTTATTCTTTCCTCCACATAAGGAATTAAGGGGTAAGTGCGATTGCTCAAGTCAGTCTTAAGTTTATCTGAAGGGATATATATCTTCTTGTTACCGATAGTAACTTTTGTTACCGTGTGATTGGCGCGGAAGAATTTATGCTTAAAATCAAACTGAGATTCTCTAACACCGAGACATTCACTGCGCCGCATCCCATAAAAACCGCCAAGTAATATGGGAATTTCAATGATATCGCCTACAATGAATTCAATATAATATTGCATCTGTTCGGCATTTAATGTAGCTGCGTTATATTTCTCAATTTTGTGTAAAGTAATTGCGCTGTTTGGGTTTACACTAATTATTTTCTTGCTGATGGCATAGTTCAATACTTGATTGATAACTGTGTAATCTTTTGCAACTGTTGACTTCTTCTTGCCATTCTTAAGTCTATATGCATAATGCCCTTTCAGCAGGTCAGGTGTAACTTCTTTGACAGTGCATCCATAAGCTTTGAATGTTGGATACAAGTTATGCTCAATGTTCTCTGCATACCCTGCCCAAGTGTTCAGTTTAATCGTCTTATCAAAATTGAAGTCTTCACCAACAACGATATTATCCGGATGTCTGAATTCAAGCCACTCTTTTAATAAATCTGCAAACAGGGGATTTTCTGAACGGGTATCATCAGCATTATCCTGAGCAACGTTTTTTTCAGGTGTTTCATAGGCGGAAGTCTTATCGGCAACACCATTTTTCAAATCAAGTGAATATTGAATTCTGGTCGATAGACATTTACTTTCAGCTTCTGTTTTATTTTCATCAGTTGCAGGAAGCCCTGTTGAAATCCAAAGCGGCTTACGCTTCCCATTCTTATCCTTTCGGTTGAGAACTGTATAGTAATATCCCTTCTTAGATGTTACGAATCCTCCTATCAATTCATCCTCGGTCAACCTTACCATTTCTAACATTTTGGTGAGTTCCATGCGTTTCCTCCTTTCAAATTATTCACTCACCTGCCGTTGACATGATGAGTGTAACATAATAAAAAAGGTTCGTAAAATGTGCGAATAAAATTTTTATTCATTACTCACGCCTATTCTTAGATAGCTTAATAAAAAAGGCTTGGGAATTCTATATGCTCGCCCAACTTTTAGGCACTCAATTTTGTTTTCTTGTATTAAACCATATCCTGTCTTAAGGCTAATGCCAAGAATTTCACACATTTGCTTCATGTCAAGAACATCAGGATATTTCTTTAACATAATTCGATAAGCTTTTTCCTGTGATAATTTTTCATTAGCCATATTTAAGCCCCCTTTCCATTTTATCTCTTGCTATAGCAGTATTAGGGGTTACGCCTTTGATTGAATACACATATACTTGCATAGATAGACGAACCCCCAATCATTTTTCTGTTTTGGTTTTTATATACTTATGTTATATCCGGCAGACAGCGGTTGACCGTCCTCATAGGAATCACACCTCCCCGTCAGCGACCGGGGCGCACTCTGGGACTTAACCTCGACTATGCGCAAGTATCATTATCCCTCCGTATGCGTTATCGCCAAAAGTGTAACCAACACTTTTCATTGCATAAGTATTCTTCGCTCACACCTTACCTTCATCCAGTCCATAAACGGAATTGATCCTTCGGTTGGAACCGGCGTTATACCGGCAGGTGGTCCTAGCGTACCTGCAATCTGGCTTTCCTTCTTAGGACATATGGGGAAAGTACCGGATAAACACTTATTCAATTATCAAAGAACACTTGAGGGGGTAGCATATGTCCCTCTACTAATCAGCAGATTTTTTGGCCAAAAGTTGCACCCCTTAAAGAAATTTTTTTAAAAACTTTTCAATATTCTTTAATGCTTTATCAATTGAACGGGATACCTGGCATTTGTTAACACCTTCAATCCTGGCTATTTCTGCTTTGCTCATGCCAAGAAAAAAATGTGCATAGATACGTTTTGCCTGTTTTTCCGGCAGGCTGTTGATAGCAGCATACAATTCCTGTTTGCTCAGTTTTCGTTCATAGATTTCTTCCGGTGATAATACAAGCAGTACAATATCTCTTTCTATTCCATCATCAGCGTCAAGAGAATAGTAGGCCTTGTTCACGCGGATGCGCTCGTAATCTGCATGTTCTTTTCGCTCAATCTGTTTGATCAGTTCTACAACTTCATCTGCAATTTCAATAAAAAAGTCAGATTTATAAAACGGGTATAAATCCCTTAAATTGATCTTTTTCATATATGAACCTCCGTTTTGATTTTTTTGAGTTAAAAACCAAAACAGAGGCGGAGGAGAACGGCACCCGATACAATTCTCCTTTTTTCGACAAAAAAAGCCTACTTGGATATAATCCAAATAAGCTTTTTCTAAAGCTGCGCTATTGTGTTTCCTAATATTACGCTCTGTTAGTTCTACTTGATGCCCACATTTGCCCTGTGATAAAAATGAGCTTTTTTTAACAATTGGAGATTAGCTGTGAGACAAAAAATGATGTCGGCTTTATCAAACCCGACCGCTATATATTAGCGGATGATGACCCCTCGTATTATGCTGGATAAACATTATTAAACCCTCCAAACCCGTAAGCCTGAAGAGGGATTCTTTAGACATGCGAAAACCCCACCAAACTCACGCTTTTTTTTATTTGGCGGGTATCGTCTATCTTAATAACTTAATGTAAACCATATCTAATATGGAGTTATTTGATGGTACGCTCTATTAGTTCTTATTTTTTTAGCTCTCATGTATCGTTTAACCTCCTAAACAGGAACTGTAAACTGTTATCGGAGGTGAACCAGTGATGCACAACGATTTAGATAGTTTAGGTGAAATTCTTAAAGCTGCAAGAAAAAGCAATAAC
>LFSH01000041.1:38374-39573 GCA_001513105.1 Clostridiales bacterium DTU070
CAATAATGAGATAGATCAAATTACTCGCTTGCTTTACCAGTGTGATGAACGCGATCTCAAGGTTCTGTCAGCAACAGTTAAAGCTTTATTGGAAACTAAATGATGCCTGATACCCTTTTTTGTTTTCCGTTACTGCAATTTTGAAGACATTGGTAGCTCGACAACCTTTGCACCGGCCTACTTATCTACATTCAAATACACGATATCAAATCTAAAAACTCAATACGTAACAAGTAAAATAAAAGGGAAAAACCTGCCAGACGAAAAGTGGGCAGGTTTAGTACACACAGTAAATGCGGCAACCAGGCTATCATAGTGTTACTAAGCACCTTAGACCCTTTGGCTTTGCGTCCTTGACTTTCGACAAGTTTGCTATTAACGCTCATTATTTAATTTATTCCATAAAGGCTTCAATTTCTTTTCAATTTACTATCGTTATATTTTATATACTACTACCATGGCCGGTTGCCTTTGAGTTTTTTCTACTTTTTTAAGTTCTTTGGTGGCTCCGGCTGGTACATAAGAAACATGCTCGTTGTTCCAATATTTGTCATGGCCACTACAGCGAACACTGCTGCCAATCCTTGAAATAGAGATTTGCTAATAAATTTTAACATTCTAATTCGCCTCCCTTCTTATTTAAAGTAAGCAGGAAATCGCATAAGCCAATAAATCTATGTCCCACAGGTGTTAATGTAAAAGCTTGCCAAAGCAGTGCAATTGATATAACCCAGGCAGGCAGGCTATTAGACCCCAAGGCAATAGCAGTTATAGATAAAATCACAACTGTTAGTAATGTGTACCAGTGGAAGGCTAATTCTATTTTCTTGTCCTTAAAAGGTTTATTGGAAGGAGCCTGTGGAGGATAGATCCAATATAAACTAAATGTTAATACGAGAATGCCAAGTAAAATAGCAGGATGTAACTGCCGGATAAATGTGTAATTTACTTTGATGGAATATCCCAATACTGTAAATATGAAAACACTTGTTGCTAAACACCTATAGTATGCTGAACAATGTGCCCCACCTGATAAGGTGCGAATGATGCCAGTTACGATAAGCAATATCGCAATTTCAACAGTAATTATAATGCCCCCACTTGTCAAGACAATTTTTTAGCTTTTCTAAGTTAGGGTCTCCTTTCTTTATTTTTGTATAATTATAACATTTATGCATTCTGTTGGAGGATGTCAAGGG
>LFSH01000090.1 GCA_001513105.1 Clostridiales bacterium DTU070
TTATATCAGAGGTCTTTCCTTTTTTCTTATCTTTTTGTCACATATGTATTATCTTATATCACGGCTTCCAAAGTTTGCTATAAAAAAACAGCAATTATGCGCTCATTTATCACACATAACTGCTGTTTTATTATTGTCCGCCTTTTAATAATATCGGTATCCGGCATTGAGCATGCCGGATTCTTTTCTATATATTATGTCAGTTTACAGACGCGCTCAGTTTCTGAGACTGCTTCTGAATAAACTTTTCTGCCTGGTCAAAACGGATCTTGTTAATTGCATCTCCAGCTTTTTCGAACTGTTGAGCCCTTAACAGATCAAGCACGCGTACCATATCACTGTTGATATTCTTGATAATGTCTGCGCCTTCCCTGACAGCTGCAACATCTGCACTCTTGATTGCTGCAATAAGTTCTGCCTTAACTGTATCAAGGCTATCAACATAAGCCATGAAGATTTCATATGACTCAGGATCTATCATATCCAGCTGCTCCTTGATATACCCGTCATCTTCATTCAGGTAGTAAATCATATCCTGGATATACCTCGTGTCTACACCTGCAATGATATCAAGCAGATACTGCTGACCGTTTTCAATTTCATATGCGTATTGGACAGCCTGATTCACATACTCGGTAATTTCATCGTCAGGTATTGAATCCAGCAATTCAGTGAAGGATCTGGTTATATCCGCATACATGTTGTAGTAACCCTGGATTGAATTGAGGTAATAATCTACAGAATCACTTGACATAACCATTGTAAGGGCCTGATACAGATCCCTGTCTGCAATAAGCTGCCTGATTGCCCTTTCAATATCACCGCTCTGAAGAGCCACGCTAAGATTATTCAATGAACCTTCGGCCTTCTTGTAAATTGTGTAGTATGTATTTGCAGTGTCTACGTATTCCGACAATGTTGCTGCAGGAATAAACCATGCAAGCATATCATGCAGTTCGTCATTATCTATAATGCTTGTAATAATTTCATCAATTGAGCCTTCCAGCTTAACGGTCTGAATAGGTTCTGCCCATTCAATAATTGCCTGCTGGTATTTCTCTATGCCCTTGGCATATTTATTGAGATCAGGAGCCAGAGCAAAGTTTATTGCACTGTTGACAAGTTCTTCATTGCTCAGAACCTGGTCAACATATTTTTCCACATTTGCATCTGACAAAAGTCCTTCTGCCAAAGCCCTGTCGATAAAGGTTGCCACTGATTCGGATGCTGTGCGCTTAAAGCTGTTTATTTCAACCTCAAGCTCGTTAACATAGCTCTTTGCCAGTTCCTTTATTGCATCGACATCAAGCTCGATAAATGCATTCATGTTACCAGTACCGAACTTGATTTCTTTAACTTTGAAAATCTGCGGCACGCCAAGATCAGAATAGTTGATTACATATTTCAACTGATCAAGAGGTACGCGCTTGGCAACAAAATTAGGAGCCTTTTTCTTTCCTAAATTCAGTTCGCCTGCTGATATTGATATGCCTGTATCACTTGGTTCAATATAAAGTTTTGCACTGATGGGAAGATTTATTGATCCGTATTTTGCATTTACATAGACACGCTGATCTGCTGTTTTAAATGCCACTTCCTGAATTGTCAGTTTGTCCGGTAAACCTAAGTCCACTTGCTGCAACTGGTCTTTAATAATAGAGTTGATTAAATCCTGGTTAATTTCGATTTCCACTGTTTTTGAGTCTGCATCATAGTATAGGTATCTTTTTGCAACCTCGGTCAGATCATCATACGGTACATAGTTAAAACCCAAATCGTCATAAACGGAATTGTTAAGTCTTATGATGGTTGACAGTGGCACAGCTATAAGAATTATAACTACCGCCACAATAACATAAAACCACCATTTTTTCAACATAACTGGCACCCCCTAAAAATTTTAAGCTTGTCCTTTAAGCCTTTGTATGGATATTTATTCTATAAATATATAAACATATAAATTTATATGTCTATATATTTATATGCCTGTTATTTACAAAAAATAATCCGTCCGGGTTTAATTTCCCCGTTATGTTTGGTAAACATCGCTAAAAACATTACATAAATTTGCTAACCGCTAGGTATAATATTACTATAAAATAGTACCCCTGTCAATTACAGCTTAGCTGCTAAAATGAAAAAATAACTACTTTTCGCCCTTTTGGACAATAAATATTATAAAATTCAGTGCAACTTATCCATTAAGTTCTTTAATGGCAATATTTTTATAACTTAAAACAATTTTACCATAGAACACATGGTGAAAAAAGTCAACATTATTTTGGGAAATGATTATTTTGCACTCTTAAAGGCCATGCTTTCAGCTGATCTTAAAGGCAGTGCATGGTTACCGGGAGGGCTCTGCGTTATGATATTTTGAAATACGGTGAAACCCGGCGCCTTTCGTGCATTGCACAGTTTCTGCATGGTATAGCCGATTAATATACTGTCGGTACTTTATGAACAATGTATCAAAGTCAGGGATAAAGCCGCTTTTGTGTCATTCCTTGCAACGATTTGAAAGATTAATGCACCTGTGATAGAATATTTCTTGTTTTTACTACATATTGCCGAAAGGATGGGAAAAGGCTGATTTTTGTTTCAGCCTCAGATTCAGAGATGAGTAAAAAATTAACGAGAAAAAAAAGACTGAGAATAAGAAGGACACTGTGTTTATTGCTGTTTTTAACGGTTGCGGCAGGTGTTCTGCTGGTTTTGTTTTCAAAAAGGCAGTCGAATGCAAATGCCGACCCGGATGATATTGCTGCGGCGCCTACAACCACTCAAACAAGCCCCGCAGGAAATAATACCGCAACACCGACCCCTTCCCCAACCCCGGTACCGGTAATTGAAACGGTAACACCTGAATACCCGCCGTTCAACATTGACCCCAGGAATGTCAATCCCGACATTCTGCCGGTATTCAACGGGGATAATGCTTTCACAGAATATGCAAAAGAAAAGAAATTCGGTGATATCGTTCTGAAATACTGGCATTTTCTGAATAATGATATTGTAACTTCCGATGTGGAAAACCCAAACATATACTTTGGAGCACCCGAAAGCTACACCGATGTTGAAGGCATCACCACGTTCAGGGGAAATCATTACCGGAACAGCGCCGCTTACGGTACCAGAAAGGTAACCGAGAAAAAACTTGAGCTTGTCTGGACGAAGGATATCGGCTCCGTCAGTACCGGCAGTTCATACTGGCCCGGTGTGGGATGGACGGGTCAGCCGCTTATCATCCGCTGGGATGAGGATATAAGAAAACTTATGAATATTAAACCCGAGCTTAAGGAGACCGATCTTGTAGAGGTTATATATCCGACGCTGGACGGAAATATTTATTTTCTGAACCTTGACGACGGCAAACCTACAAGGGATCCGATTAATATAGGCTTTTCCACCAAAGGTACCGGCATGATTGACCCGAGGGGATACCCCATACTGTATACCGGACAGGGACTTAACCAGAACGGCGATAATTTTGCGCACCACAAGTTCAGAATATTCAGCCTCATTGATCAGACAGAGCTGTTTTCGATAACCGGAACAACCCCCGAATCATTCCGGCTGTGGGGTGCCTTTGATCCCTCGCCGCTGTTGCACAGGGAAACCGACACGCTGATACAGCCGGGCGAAAACGGGATTTTATACAGGATTAAAATGAATACTGATTTCAACAGGGAAACCGGTGAGCTTTCTATAGATCCAGAAGTAACCAAGTACAGGTATGAAGGTGTGTTTGACCCGAACATAGGGTTTGAGAACTCCCCGGTATTCTATAAAAACTATCTGTATCTTGCCGATAACGGAGGCCTTTTGCAGTGCATTGACATAAACACCCTTGAGCCGGTGTGGATTGCAAATCTTGAAGACGATACCGATGCAACCATAGTGCTCGAGGAAACCGATGAAGGGGTTTTCCTTTACACTGGAAATGAAGTGGATCTGCGCTGTATCGGAAAGCCGCAGCCGGCGTATGCCGAGTGCCAGCTCCGTAAATTCAATGCCCTGACTGGTGAACTTATATGGGAAAGATCATACAGGTGCATATACCAGAACGGTGTAAACGGCGGCTTGCTGTCAACACCGGTGCTCGGTAAAAACGATATATCCGATATCTTTATTTTCAACATATGCAAGACAACCGACTGGAAAAGCGGCAAGATGGTGGCTCTTAACAAAAAAACAGGCGAGGAAGTGTGGGTTAAGGATCTTGCAAATTACAGCTGGAGCTCACCTGTTGACTTTTTGTCCGATGACGGAAAAACTTATATGATCTTTTGTGACTACGCAGGTGAAATGCACCTGATGGATCCTGTAAACGGGGAAATTCTATACACTATATCCGTTGGCCTTAATGTTGAGGCATCGCCTGCAATTTACAACGACATGGTTGTTGTCGGAACATATGCCAAGAAAATTTACGGAATCAGGATAAAATAAGAACCATTATACAGAAAACCGGGTTGGTGATCGTACCCGGTTTTTTTTCGGGAAAAATTATTGTTAACAAATTGACATATTTTCGCTATAATACTTTTTTAGAGTCTGAATATCGCTTAACTGTTGAAAGGAAGAATAAAATGAAACTTGGAATTGTCGGACTTCCGAATGTAGGAAAAAGTACTTTGTTCAATGCAATTACGAAGGCCGGTGCTGAAAGCGCCAATTACCCCTTTTGTACGATAGATCCCAACGTAGGAATTGTAACCGTGCCTGATGAACGCCTTGACAGGCTGGCTGAAATGTACAGGCCGAAAAAAGTGACCCCTACCACAATTGAATTTGTAGACATAGCCGGGCTGGTTAAGGGAGCAAGCAAGGGCGAAGGGCTTGGAAACAAGTTCCTTTCCCATATCCGCGAGGTTGATGCTATTGTTCATGTTGTAAGATGCTTTGAAGATCCGAACATAGTGCACGTGGACGGTTCGGTCGGGCCCCGCCGCGATATTGAAACCATTAACCTCGAACTGATTTTTGCTGATATGGAACTCCTCGAAAAGCGGATTGACAAGGTAAAGAAGCAGTCCAAATCGGGTGAGAAAAAGTACCAGGAAGAGCTTAAGTTTCTTGACAGCATCTATAAACACCTTGAGTCAGGTCAGCCCGTTCGTACAATGGAAATTGACCCTGAATGGGAAAAATACAGCGAACAGTTATTTTTACTGACGTCAAAATCCCTTCTTTACTGCGCGAACATTTCCGAGGACGACCTTAAGAATCCCGATGAAAACCCGTATGTGAAGGAGCTTAAGGCCTGTGCCGAAAGGGAGAACGCCGAGGTCCTTGTCATCTGCGCGCGTATCGAGGAGGAAATAGCCCAGCTTGAAGACGATGAGAAAAAGGCATTTCTCTCCGAGCTCGGCATAGGAGAATCGGGCCTTGACCGTTTGATAAAGGCAAGCTACCGGCTTTTGGGGCTGATAAGTTTTCTGACCGCAGGTGAAACCGAAGTTAGAGCCTGGACAATAAAGAAAGGAACAAAAGCACCGCAGGCTGCAGGCAAAATACACAGTGATTTCGAACGCGGCTTCATCCGTGCAGAAATTGTGGCTTATGAAGATCTGATCAGGGCCGGTTCCTACAGTGCGGCAAGAGAACAGGGCCTTGTCCGCTCCGAAGGAAAGGATTACGTGATGCAGGACGGCGATGTAACCCTGTTCAGGTTTAATGTTTAGAATATGTAAAAAACCGGATCACCAGAGATGATCCGGTTTTTTGCCGTCATCCGCATTATTGAACGTATTCGGCTATTTTATCGGGCTTCAGTATTTTTACCGTTGAAAGGTGAAAATCAATCAGTCCCTCATCGCGCATTCTGCCCATTTCCCTCGACATTGAAGGTCTTGATACATTCAAAAAATCCGCAAGTTCATTGCGTTTCATCGGCAGGTGGATTATATTGCCGCCCTGTTTCCTATACAGCTCCCAGAAAAAGGTGCAGAGCTTTTCCCTCATTCCCCGGATGGACATATACTCTACTTTCCTGTTCAGTTTCATAGCCCTGTCCGAAAGTATCCTTAGCATGTTTACTGTAAGCTGGCGGTGGAACGAACATGCATTTGCACATCTTCCGACAATCTTGTCAGGAGATATAAACAAAACGGTCGAGTTCGTCAGTGCAGATATGCTTGCAGGCCAGACCCTCTCCTCCGAGAAAACTGCCATCTCCCCAAACAGCTCACCGGGTTTCAGTATATTCATTATTATCCGGCTGCCGTCCACATTTTCCTTCAGTACCGATACACTTCCTTGAAGAAGCAGGCCAAGCCCCTTCATCGGTTCACCGGCCTGGGCTATAAACTCACCCCTGCTGAAAGATTCCTCCTTCGGGTTAAGGCAGGTTATCATTTGAATAATATCCTTTCTGTCAATATCGGAAAACAGCAGTGAATCTGCCAGCACTTCAGTCCAGTTGTTTTTAATAAAAATCACCTCATTTTGTAGCCGCAGCTACCGATTTGCCATTTTAAATATATTACAATTAACATCGTAATTCAAGAAGAAATTCTTTTTATTCGGCAAACTCATGTGTCGAACCAGAGGTCGGATTGACCTTAAATTCGAAAAGGAGGATTATACTTATGTCAATGTTTTGTTTTCAGTGTGAGCAAACAGCAGGAGGAAAAGGATGCATAAAAACAGGTGTATGCGGCAAGAAACCCGAAGTTTCCAATGCCCAGGACGAATTAACCTGTGCACTGATCGGCCTTGCACGTGCATCGGGAGGAAAATGCCCGAACGCTAATGCTGCTGTTCTCATGATCAAATCACTTTTTGCAACGGTAACAAATGTGAATTTTGACGAAGCAAAAATCAACGAGCTTAAGGAACTGGTGGAAAAAGAAAAGAATTTGCTTGGCGGTGCCGAGGATTTCAACATGGCGGAACTTTGGAACGGTGACATTGACATTGTATCTCTCCGCTCAACATTACTCCTTGGAATCCGTGGTATGGCCGCTTATGCCTACCATGCCCATGTATTGGGGAAGAATGATTTTGAAGTAACAGACTGGTTCTTTAAAGGAATGAAAGCCATCGGGGAAGAACATACTGTTGAAGAATGGCTGAACCTGCTTATGGAATTCGGCGGAATGAATTTAAAATGCATGGCATTGCTTGATGAAGCCAATACATCGGCTTATGGCCATCCGGTTCCTGTAAAAGTTACAACCAATGTTGAAAAAGGCCCTTTCATCGTTGTATCCGGCCACGATCTGCTCGATCTGAAGCAGCTCCTGGAACAGACATAGGGTAAGGGAATTAATATATATACTCACGGCGAGATGCTTCCGGCCCATGGATATCCCGAACTGAAGAAGCATCCGCACTTGAAGGGCAATTTCGGAACTGCATGGCAAAACCAGCAGAAAGAATTTGACGGGATTCCCGGGGCATTTTTGTTTACAACCAACTGCCTTATGCCTCCGAAGGCTTCATATGCCGACAGGGTATTTACAACCGCGGTTGTGGGCTATCCCGGCCTTAAGCACATCCCTGACGGCGAAAACGGCGTTAAGGATTTTACTCCTGTAATTGAAAAGGCCCTTGAACTTGGCGGATATCCCGAGGACATGACTTTTACGGGCATTAACGGCGGTTCCGAACTTACAACAGGTTTTGCAAGGAACACGGTATTAAGCGCAGCCGATAAGGTGGTCGAAGCGGTTAAGTCAGGAGCCATCAGGCACTTCTTCCTTGTAGGAGGATGTGACGGAGCAAAACCGGGCAGAAACTACTACACCGATTTTGTCAGGAATTCACCGGAGGACACAATCATCCTTACTTTAGCCTGCGGCAAATACCGTTTCAACGATCTTGACCTGGGTACCATCGGCGGGCTTCCAAGGATCATGGACATGGGACAGTGCAATGACGCTTATTCGGCAATACAGGTTGCTTTGGCACTGGCAAAGGCCTTCGACTGCGATGTCAATGAACTGCCTTTGACACTGGTTCTGTCCTGGTATGAACAGAAAGCGGTATGCATACTGCTTACATTACTGTCGCTCGGTATTAAAAATATATACCTTGGTCCGTCATTGCCGGCCTTCCTGTCTTCAAACGTTCTTAAGGTTCTTGTTGACAAGTTTGGCATAAAGCCTATTACTACACCCGAACAGGATCTTAAGGCAATACTCGGATAATGGAAAAAGTCCTGATTTGGTTTTATACCTCCAAATCAGGACTTTTTTTATTCTACAAGGCGTTTTTCCCCGGTAATCTCCTGTATCGGCTTAATATCCTGCGTAACTTCGACGGTACCGAGATATTTCCCTTCTTTGTCTCTCACGGCAAAATAACGGATATATACATATTTCTCACCCATTTTAATCCAGAACTCTTCCTTGTCTTTCTTCCCGGATTTGAAGTCATTAACTATTCCTTCCACAACATGAACACTGGCAGGGGGATGACAATTCTGAACATTGCGTCCGATAACTGTCTTCGGCCTGGCAAAAATCCTGTCCTTTGCCTGTGAAAAATATTTTACCGTATCATTCCTGTCTACAAACGTAATGTCAACAGGCAATGTGTTAAGCATCTGTTCCAGCTCTTCAATCTCCAGCAACCCGGTTTCAAAGCGTATAAACCCGTCTGCTTCCTTTTCGCCTTTTTTCTTTTCCTCTTTTTCGAGATCAACTCTTTCGGGTTTCCATTCCTCCATATCGTCACCGATAAAGCAAAAACCTATTTCCCCGCTCTCCTTCTGTATTGTCAGCCATTCATCCTCGGTCAGAACGTCGGAGACCATCGGGAAAAGTATGTTTTCTTCCTTAAAAATCATATCCTTTACCCTGTTTATTACATTTTCGGTTTTGCTCAGGATATTGACCATGTCCTTTTTGTTTTTCAGATTATCAATGACTTCCTTTATGGCATCCCTGATTTCATCGTCCACTCCCCACATTACCTTCGGCGGGGTAGTGATTCCGTACTTTTCCATGTACGGGAACAGCAGGTTTTCCTTACGGCTGTAGTGCTTATCAATCTCATAAAGATTGGTTACCGCCTTTAAAAGTTTTTCGGTGCTTTCATCGTTAACGCTTTTCCTGAACTCTTCCATCGCAGGTCTGAGCCGGTCTTCAATAAAAGCCTCTATACCGCGGTTTTCCTGTTTGAACACATCAACCGGATGCCCCTCTTCCTCGGTTGGTTTTTTGAAATCGTGGATTTCTTCGACAGAACCGCCGAAAACTGCGGCATGAACGTCGCAAAGCCTTTGTATTTCTTCAACCGGCATGCCTTCCGCAACAAGCGAGTTTTCAAGCTCAACTATTTCCTCCGTTGTGATGCCCTTCAGTAGTCTCTGGAAATCCTTCTGAACCGCCTCAACCGGCTCACCGTCATGAAGCCGCATAATCAGTTTTTTCAGCGTCTCGCGCCTGTATTCGCGATTATTGATTACTTCACTCATATAATCACCCTCATTGCAATATTCTTATTTTTTATTACCCGGTCCTTAACTTATCTAATCTTTTTTATTTTGCCCATTAAGCGGTTAAAACTGCATTCTTATGAGTTGGCAGTATATATCCGGTCTTATTTTTTCCACACCTTTCATGCAGAAAAACCAAGAATTAACGCAAATTTACACAAGAATTCCAAATATCCGTCGATTATTGCCAGTTTTGGCGATCATTTTTTTCAATTATGTACTTGTGTTTTTTTTGTTTCCATGTTATAGTTTAATCTGCTAAGTCATTTTATAGATGAAGTAATTGGATTAAATATGTTCCCTGAACCGGCCTCTTTAAATTATTTTGGAGCGTAGTGTCAAGAAATATTTAATCCAAAATAATTAAGGAGGTATGTAAAATGGCTGATAAATATATAGTTTGCAAGGATTGCGGAACCGAATTTGTTTTCACCGAAGGAGAACAGGCTTTTTACAAGGAAAAGGGTTTTGAAAACGAGCCCCAGAGATGCCCCGAATGCAGAAGGGCAAGAAAAGCACAGAGAAACAACAGAACCAGCCATGGTCAGGGTGCAGGAAACAGATGGTAAACAACAGGAGAGCAAATCGCTCTCCTTTTCATTTTCCGGATTATACCCTTTTAATTTGAATATCGGCAGTATATTGATACCGGATGGCATATAAACCCGGTATTTTTTAATGCGTTAAAACAGTACATTGGCAGAAGGTGTGCCGTTCATTCGGTGCAGGCCTGAATTTTAACATCTCATCAGCCCTTCCGAATTCATCGGCTTTTTTCATTCATTCCACGATATCTGTAAAACCTGACTGCAGCAAAAACTGAAACAGGAATAATAACATCATGGAATTGCCGAAAGGAACGCTTCCTTTTCAGATTGTGCAGTAAAGCCCGCGAAATCCAGCCCTGCAAAATTTACAGGTACCAATTGATATCCCGGGAATAATACGGTACAATATTAAAGGAACGTTTGTTCTGAATGTTCGATTCTATTTGGAGGAGCAATGGAACCTATAAAAATAAACGTATCGGTGCGCGACCTGGTTTCCTTTTCTATTCCTGTTGACGACACGCGCACTTTTTCACTGGCTTCTGCTCATGAAGGCATCGAAGGCCATATGTTCATACACGGGCTCTTGAAACAGCGGATTGAACCATTTGGTACATACCGGCAGGAGGTATCGGTATCCACAACCTTTTCCCATGACATTTTTCTGCTGCAGATTTCAGGAAGGCTGGACGGGCTAATTGAAATGAACGGCGTTTTCACCCTTTGCGAGATCAAAACCACCGACAGGCAGCTGGACCTGCTGGATGATTCGTCCAATCCGGCTTATTGGGCCCAGGGGCGCTGTTACGCATATATTGTTGCAAAGGAAAAAGGTCTTAACAAAATCAATATCAACCTGTTGTATCTCCACCGCAAAACCAGGGAAATCCGAATGTTCGAGCAAACGCTTACCTTTTCCGAACTTGAGAAATTCTTTCATTCACTTGTTTTCCCGTATATTAACAGCATTAAAAAGCATATTGAATGGCAGGATTTGCGCAACAATTCGATCCATGAGCTGTCCTTCCCGTTTCCCGAATTCAGAAAAGGCCAACGGAAAATGAGCGCGGCAGTATTCAGGGCTATAAGGGACGGCAACAGGCAGTTTATTCAGGCACCTACGGGCATAGGCAAAACCCTTGGCGCAATGTTTCCGGCAATAAAAGCAATGGGCGAGGGCTTTGCTGATAAAATATTTTACCTTACTGCACGGAACACCACCCAGGCTGTTGCCGTAAAAACATACGAAATGATGGCTGAAAAGGGGCTGCGCCTTAAAACATTGCAGATTACCGCAAAAGAGAAAGTGTGCTTTTCACCTGATACACAGTGCACCGAGGATGAATGCCCGTACCTGGCCGATTACCTTCAGAAATCAAGAAAAGTTATCTCAGGCATCCTGAATGAAACCGATTTTTTCAACAGGGATTATATAGAACGCACGGCAAGGGAGAACGGACTTTGCCCTTTCGAACTGTCCCTTGATTTAAGCCTTTCTGCCGATCTTATAATTTGCGACTACAACTATGTTTTTGATCCGCGTGTGTACCTGAAACGCTTTTTCCAGGACAAGCCTTCGGAAAAGGTCTGCCTTCTGATTGATGAAGCCCACAATCTTCCGGACAGGGCAAGGGAAATGTATTCCGCCGAATTAAGGCGCTCAATGATAAGAACGGTTTATCAGAAAATAAGGAAACCCCTGCCTCACCTTGCAAAATCACTTAAGAAGGTACGCAAAGCACTGTTATCGTATATTGATAAGACATCTGCCCGGTTTGCAGCCCGAAAACCCTTCCCATGGGTGACGGATGATAACGCCCCGCCTTCTGAATTGATCAAGCCGGTTGAGAACTTCCTGTACCAGGCCGAAAGCGTGCTTAATGACGAAACACCATACCCGTTCAAGGACGAACTTGCGGCATTGTTTTTTGAACTTGTGCATTTTTCAAGGATTTATGATTTATACGGCGAAAACTATGCAACCGTTTACTGCCGGGAAAAAGGGGATTTTACCGTTAAGCTTCTCTGCATAGATCCTGCGCCGATGCTGAGGAAACGCATGGACAATTCTAAAGGCACGGTTTTTTTCTCGGCCACATTGTCACCGCCTGCATATTTCAGGGAGGTCCTCGGCGGCAGTGAAGATGACGGTTTCCTGATACTCCCTTCCCCGTTCCCCCGTGAAAACCTGTATCTTTATATAGACAACACCGTATCAACAAGGTACAGGCATCGTGACGATGCTCTTTCATACCTCGTTGAATGCATTCACAAATGTGTCAGCGCCAAAACAGGAAACTACATGGTTTTCTTTCCTTCCTTCGAATATATGCAGAAAGCCGCAGGAGAATACATGAACAGGTATCCGGACGACATGCTGCTCATACAGGAGCAAAACATGGACGAAAACCGGCGTGAAGAATTCCTGGCGCATTTTTCACAGTACGGTGAGAACACCCTCGTAGCTTTTGCAGTTATGGGTGGAATCTTTTCCGAAGGAATCGACCTTAAGGGTGAATGCCTGTCGGGAGTGGTGGTTGTAGGTGTCGGACTGCCCAAAATATGCGAGGAAAGAGATATAATAAAAAGGTATTACCATAAAAAGAACGGTAAGGGCTTTGACTTTGCCTATACCTTCCCGGGGCTTAACAAGGTTCAGCAGGCAGCAGGACGGGTGATCCGGTCGGAGCATGACAGGGGTTTTGTCATACTGATCGATGACAGGTTTACAACGCCCAGATACAGGGAAATCATGCCATCTGAATGGTTTCCGCTGATAACTCCTAAACTGGGCAATAACCTGGCAGATGGCCTGAGAGATTTCTGGGGCGGTGAGAACTTCCGGTGAAATGAAAAAGCACCTGCAGTCAAATACAGGTGCTTCAGCTTTCTGACGCCCGTCTATGTAATTGAGATAACACTGTCTCTTTCCACAAGGGTCACTCCAAGGGTGGTTTTGCAAAAGATTCTTTTTTCCCTTTCCATCATGTAAATGAGGTTTTCCACCGCGAGCTGGCCAAGTGCATTTTTGTCAACGTTTATTGTGGTAAGTTTCGGATCGGTAATGGTGCAGAACGGCATATCGTCAAAGCCTACAACCGAAACCTCTTCGGGAATCCTGACATTACTCTCTTTCAATGCTTTCATCGCACCAAAGGCTATTATATCATTATCGGCGACAAAGGCCGTCGGAAGGTGGGTCTTCTTCGACAACGCCTTCATCATATCAGCATAGGCCCCGTCCATAGTCGGAAGCAAATGTATTGTATGCCTGCTGTTCGGCACAAGACCTGCTTCAGCCATTGCCTTTAAATACCCTTCATATCTTTCCCTGAAATTCTGGATGGGTATCGAGCTCTTTAAATAGCCTATTTCCCTGTGTCCCCTGTCCAAAAGGTATTTCGTGGCCCTATAAAGGCCGCTTATATTATCTATTACAACGTAATTCGCGTTTATATTCATAAAATAGCTGTCAAGCAGCAGAACAGGCACTTCCAGTTCAGAATACTTCAAAAAGTCCTGCTCTTCCATCTCGGTACCCAAAAGGAGCATTCCGTCTATCGAGTTATCCTTAATCTCCTTCTGAAGCGCATCAACATCCGAAGAGTCGGACAGGTATTTTATGATCAGCTGGTATGAATAGTGCCTGGACTTTGACTCTATTCCTTCTATCAGGGCATGGAAAAAAGGTGTGTCGGTGACCACCTTCGAGTGTTTCCTGTATATCGCAAGCTGAAGTTTTCCATTGTTCCTGTAATTTGCTTTTTTCAACGGTGACAGGGAATAGCCCAGCTCTTTTGCTATTTTAAAGACTTTCTCCCTTGTTGCCTCGCTGATACCGGGCTTGTTGTTCAAAACCATTGAAACCGTTGCTGTTGATACATTTGCTTTCTGTGCAATTTCGTGGATTGTAACGCCCAAAAATGTACACCCTTTCGTAATTACTAACAGTAAGTTTACCATATTAACTCAGTTTTTGCAATAAAGGCTACTTTAACTGGTATAGTGTTTTTTATTGTTATCATGTTGCTGAACTGCCCCGCTCCTGCAAACACAGCGGCTGTTTCCGGACATTCGTACGATATCTTCTCCTTATAGCCCAAGTGTTTTAAGATATCGTGCAATGCGAGGAAGCTCTTAGCGGAGTGCAGCTTAGAGATGGGCGAAAAGAAGCAAGGACAAGCAAGCCACCGGAGCAAAAATGCACCTGGTGTTTTTTCATAAACACTTTTCCTGTTTCGGCTTGCCCGAGCTGAACTGCCCAGCTCTTGCAAACGAAGCGTTCGCTTCTGAGCATTCGCACGATATCCAATCTCATCAGTTACAGGTAATCAAACACGCTGAACCCTTCGGTAAGCTCCTGAATCATGTTCACCGCAAGCATGTTCCAGTTCAGAAAACCGGGATTCATAATCGGTTCACCTGTTTCCGGATTATAATATTCATGCAGCGAACCTGTTTTCCTGTAATCCTCACCCAAAAGCAGCAGTGTTTTGTCGCAAAGCTCGGCTGCTTCCTTCCTGTATCCGTAATTCAGAAGCCCGCGGAAAACAACATAGTTAACCACAAGCCAGACAGGCCCGAGCCAGTTCGACGGATTAATTGTGGGCTCAAGATTGTACATCTTTTCATCTTTCGCAAGGGCACGAATACCAAAATCAGAGCAAAACGTATCCCTGTTTTCCATATGCTTTCGGACAAGGTGTTCTGCCTGATTTTTGTCCGCGATTCCCGAATACATCGGAATAAAGCCTGTCCATGCCTGGATCTTTATGGGAAGTGTTTTCCAGAACACGCCCAATCCTTTATGGAACCAGTCGTAACTGCGGGTTTTAATGTCCACATCCACTGAATAGAAGAATTTATCCTTCGGATCATAACATTCCTTCTGAATTGCCTCGCACAGTTTATCCGCCTTTTCGGTATAATAACCGGCTCTTTCGCTTTGCCCCGTGTTTTTGAGTATTTTCGCCATTGAACGCATTTCCTTTACCATGAACGCATTAAGGTATATGCTTGCGGTGGAAAAGCGCGGACGGCCGAAAACCGCAGGATCGTTGTCCATTCCGATCATAACGTCATCAGCCCATACATATAATCCGCAGTTTTCGTTGAAATAATGCCTGTCATAACATTCAAAGTATTTCTCAAGGTTAACGATATATTTTTCAAGCCATGAAAAGGAGCCTGTCAAACCGCTTACAAGGCATGACTGCTGGCACAGGAAAGGCTTGTGCATGTTCAGGATAACGCCGTCCCTGTGCTTTTGTATCAAATAAGGTTCCTCGTTCTCACCCTGGTTGAACTTGCTTACCATCATAGGGATGTAACCGTCTTCAAGCTGGAAGTCAAAGAAGTTCAGAACATTTCCCATGGCGCCTTCGGTCAGTTTTTTTCTGAATGCACCGCCGTCATTAAGAGTCCTTTCATAGGCAATAAGCGCATAAACCGTCCAGAACGAATCCCAGTCCCATAGGTTTCCGTCATAAACCGAGCCCGGATCTATAAACGGATATTTAAAAAGATCGTTCGGTGACTTAAACACCCTGTCTGCATTTTTTGATATATATTCAGTTATATTTTCATAGTATCCCCTGTTCATATAATCCACCTTCCGATTATATAATTAAAGTTCCGGATTTTCGGAAACGCTGTTTAAAAGGCGGTGAGCCCTTCACCGCCTTCTGACGCCTTATAAATACTAATAAGCCTGAATCCCGCTCAGTTTTTCGTCTATTTCTTTCAGCGTGTTTTCATCAATTTTTAAAAGGCCCTGCCTTATGAAGTCGCAAATACTGCGTTCTCCTGCCATCATCGTGAACAGCATCCAGTTTGTCATTTCAGGCAAATATGTTTTAACGATTTCAACAGCCTCACTGTTCTGATATATCTCGCTCATCGGGGTATCCGCGCCGAACATTTTCCTGTACGGTTTTTCAGGTTTGTACGTGAAGGTATACTCTCCGCATTCAAGTTCGTGGACGCCCTGTAGATCAGTCCCTTCTGTATCGGGCAGGACCAGTTCGGCCGTTGTATTGAACGGAACCCTGAAGTAGAACGAAACAGAACCGTCTTCGTTAATGTTCCACCTGCTGATTATTTTGCCTGCGGGCGACATAAACTCGGCATTCAGTGATTTCAAAAGGTAATTCGGCTGCGGCCTGAGCCTGAACCTCCTGAATCCCGGCGCATTTTCAACCGGTTGTATTCCCGCTGCATTTCTGTAGATCCATTCCACGATCGAACCATAGGCGTAGTGATTCAACGAATTCATGCCCGTGTCACTGATTTTTCCGTTGGGGAGTACTGAATTCCATCTTTCCCATATCGTTGTCGCTCCCATTGTAATGGGATACAGCCAGCCCGGATAATCAAGGTTTGTAAGAAGCCTGTATGAGATATCGTTGCTTCCGTGTTCCGAAAGAACCCGGCATAAATACGGAGTACCAAGAAAGCCCGTGCGCAGATGGTACCCGGTCTGCTTCAGTTTCATCCTTAAATCAAAGGCAATCCTTTCCTTCCATTCATCGGGTACCAAATCCATGTAAAGCGCAATAACATGGGCTGTCTGTGTATTCACTGCCAAACGCCCTGTCTCGGTAAAATACTCTTTGCGTATGGCGCTTTTTATCTCCTCGGAAAGGTTACGGTAATACTCCGCGTCTTCATTCCTGTTCAAAACCCGGGCTGCCTTTGAAACGATGCCCGCTGAATAACTGTAAAATGCGCTGGCAAGGTATGCGGGTTCGGTTCCGCCGAAGCGGTTTAGCGGGTCCTCAACGTCAAGTGACAACCAGTCTCCATAATGGAAATCATTCACCCACAGTCTTTTCCCGCCTGCAGCCTCGTCCCTGCTTTTAATATAGTCAACCCAGGCCTTCATGCTGTCATACTGCTGTTCCAGGATTGAAACATCGCCATAGTACAGGTACATGTTCCATGGGATTATAACCGCGGCATCACCCCATCCGCATGCCCCGTTCTGTTTTACGTCGTGGGCGGGCACAACCACAGGAACATTCCCGCCGCGGGTTTTCTGTTCCTGTTTCAGGTCGTACAGGAACTTGTTGAAAAAGGCGTAAACGTCCATGTTAAACGCAGCTGTCCCTGAAAATACCTGGGCGTCTCCTGTCCAGCCCATTCTCTCGTCACGCTGCGGACAGTCTGTAGGAACATCAAGGAAATTCCCCTTCTGCCCCCACAGGGCATTTAAAAACAGCCTGTCAACCAGGGGATTGCTTGTTGTAATATTTCCTGTCTGCTCCATGTCGGAATAAAGGACAAGGCCTGTAAAATCATCTATGTTCACTTCGCCTTCCCATTTTGTAAGTTTTACGTACCTGAACCCGTAAAACGTGAAATGAGGCCTTACCTTCTTTTCTTTTCCGTCGGAAATATAATGAAACTCACATTTGGCAGTCCTCAAATTATCCCTGTAAAAATTCCCGTCCTGCAGGACCTCGCCGAACTGCAGCATTATCTCGGATCCTTTCGGTGCCCGGTTCGCAAATTCAAGCCATCCCACCATGTTCTGACCCATGTCAATAACGGTTTCCCCGGCAGGAGTATGAATTATTTCCACAGGCTTTATACGTTCCTTTATTTTAATTACAGGGCTTCGCCTCGGCTCAAGTTTTTTCGTATCCAAATCAATAATGCTTACGGGATATACGGTATCGTCGCAAAAAGTGTCGTCATATATCTCGCCGTCAAAAATACTGCTGTCCAGGACCTTTGATTTCTTGGCCTTCCAGCTTGCATCGGTATAAAAGATCCCTGTGCTGCCGTCATCGTAAACCACGTGAATTTCACAGATAACGGCGAACCTGTCACCGTACCGGAACAATTCCTTCCTGTTCAGCCCGTAACGCCCCTTGTACCAGCCGTTGCCAAGCATAAACTCAATACTGTTTACGCCTTTTTTAAGGCTGCCGGTTATATCATAAACCTGGTATGGTATCCACTTGTCGTATGCTACAAGCCCTGGGGACAGATAATCATCACCGGTTTTTTCGCCGTTTACTGACATCTCGTACAAACCCAGGCCGCAGACATAGGCCCGTGCACTGGCAACGTTCTTCTCAAGTCTGATGTCAGAGAAAACCACCGGGTGAAATGAGGGATCAAAGTCGGGAGTAATCCATTTGGCCTGCCACGGTTCATTCATTTTGGATGTTTCAAACCAGGCAGTTTCGCTTTCCGCAACACTTCCGTCGTCGCCCCATACACAAACCCTCCAGTAATACCTTGTCCGAGGCTTAATCTCGATATCCGGCCGGTATGAAATACTGTCAATGTCTTCCCTTTTACCGCTGTCAAATATGATATTTCTGAACCCGTCATCGGTGGAAACCTCAACACGGGCAGCCGCCTGGCGTTTTGCACCTTCGGATTCAACAATCCATGATAGCCCGGGTTTGTCCGTCATTGCAAAACCCAGCGGGTTCCTTAACCTGTTGGTTTTTAAACCAGTAATTCGCATCATTCACATTACCCCTTGCTTTGTTTTTTAATCTTTTCTATCCCTTGATGGCTCCGCTTGTCATGCCTTCAATAACCATTTTGTTCATGAATATGTATATTATCAATGTAGGCAGAACACTTATCGAAATGCAGGCAAAAATAGCACCCCAGTCCCTGTTACCGTACATATCCGAGAAATACAGAAGTCCTGTCTGCACGGTTTTCATCTCGGTACTTGATATAAAGGTTGATGAAAATATCAAATCGTTCCAGCGGAAATAAAACTGGATAACGCCAACTGTAACTATTCCGGTTTTCATAAGCGGGAACATTATCCTGCCAAATACCTGGTAAATGTTTGCTCCGTCAATAATAGCCGCTTCTATCATATCATCAGGAAGCGAAACAAGGTAGCCCCTCAGAAGAAAAATAGTAAGAGGAAGGCCAAAGGCAATATAAGTCAGTATAAGACTTATTCTTGTGTTTAAAAGGTTGGTTCCTTTATACATCGAATACAGTGGTATCAGAACAACAGCCGTCGGAATCATTATACCGCTGAGAAAAATCTTCAGAACCTTATCCCTGAGTTTCCAGCGCATTTTCGTAAGCGCAAAGGCGCTTGTTGTTCCGAGCAGAATGATAAAAAACAGGGACACTATCGTAACAATTGCGCTGTTTTTAAAGTAAATATTCATTTTCCCCTGGTACCACGCCTTAACGTAATTCTCAAGATGAATCTGTTTCGGTAACGCATATGACGGGGAAAGATTGAATTCCTGTGTATGCTTGAGGGAACTCATCAGTATCCAGAATATAGGGTATATCTCCACGAAAAGAAAAATAACAATGAATATCTTTCCTATCACCGACAATACGTTTTTCATTCTTTTTTCCTTGTCCATAACACCGACTCCTTAATATTTTTCCCTGCTCAGCTTATTGATTATAAACGTTACCAAAAGGCACTGAGCCAGGATCAGTATTGCAACCGCACTTGCATAACCGTACTGGTCAAACAGAAAAGCATTCTGATACATATTCATCGTCATTGACGTAGTTGCAAAACCGGGGCCGCCTTTTGTAAGAGCCGTTGCCGATTCGTAGAGCTTGATCGTTCCTGTAAAGCTGAATACCAGGCAGGTTATCATAATCGTCCTTATCATTGGAAATACAATTTTCGTAAACAGCTTTACCCCGCTGGCTCCGTCAATACGTGCCGCTTCAAGCAGCTCATGGGGTATGTCCACCAGCGCGCCGTAAATAATTACAGTATAAAAACCTATCGCTGTCCAGATATCCATCACTACAAGAGCTCCAAAAGACGTATTCGGCTGCCCCAAAAACGGCTGAATATACCTGTCAAGCCCGGCAAGATCCAGCAAAGCATTGATCAGTCCATAGTTCGGAACCATTTCATACATTTTCGCAAACATCTGTGCAACTGCTACCGTCGGAAGTATTGTAGGTATAAATACAATGGTCCTGGACAGGGTTTTGAACTTTTTTATGCTGAAATACATCATCAATGATACAAGCAGACCAAACCCAACCTGACCGGGAGTTACAAAAAGTATATACTTCCAGTTCATTTTAATGGCTGCAACGGTCTGCTTGTTCGACCACATATTTATATAGTTTGAAAAGCCTACATATTCAAACTTAAACCCGGGCATACCCGAAAAAAGAGAGTAAATGAACGTCCATACTATCGGAACAAAAATAACGCCCACGAAAATTATCAGTGCCGGAAGTACCATTAAAGCAATTGCTTTCTTGTCACCCAATACCCGTTCCAAAAAACTTCCCCCCTGTATAAATTTAAGAAAGGTGCCCGCTACGGACACCTTTCTCCGATAAACAGTTTTACCTGGATTTTGCCGCAGTCTCTTCGAGCAATCTCATATAATCTTCTGCAGTTATTTCTCCGGTGTAAAGCAGTGAGATACTTTGCTGGGCAATTGTTGACGTCTCGCTGTCCATCTTGGCTTCAAACCACAGGAATGCTCCCTGTGCCTTTGCAAGGTGTTCTGCTACCAGCTGGGTGTAGTACGTTGTATCCTCCGGCATTTTACTGATTGAGAAGCCCTTGAATGCTCCGGTTTCCTGCATTGCAAAGTCACCAAGTTTAGGGAATACGTATTTCATCCAGTCTGCTACCTTGTCGTCATATTTCTTCTTGGAGAACATTAGGATATTACCGCAGTTCATTGAATAGTCAAGTATAGTGCTGGAATCATTTACCACGGGAACATTGAAGAAGCCGATTCCTTCAGGTCCTGCCGTATTGTCATCGGAGTTCAGGTTTGACACTTTCCATGAACCGTCGTAGTTCATTGCAGCCTGCCCGTTCATCAGCATTGAGGTTGCAGTACCGGGGTCAATGGTATTCATTCCTTCAGCAAAATAACCTTTTTTCGCCATATCCTGGAACATCTGAGCTGCAGCCACATATTCAGGATCTGTGAATTTTTTCTTTCCTGTAACTGCATCCTGTACCGCATTAGGTCCTACACTTCTTACAAGGTATGCATTCAGTACCCTGGTCATCGGCCAGTTGTCGCTTCCGCCCTGTACTATCGGTGTAATGCCTGCCGCCTTTAGCTTTTCACAAACTTCAAGAAACTCATCCCAGGTTTCAGGAGCCTTTTGTATTCCTGCCTTTTCGAACAGGGCCTTATTGTACCAGAATCCTTCCATGTTCAGGCCAAGAGGAACACAATACAGGCCTTTTCCGTCAACAAGTCTCTTCAACAGGCTGACAGCACCTTCATCAAGGCAGTCACGGATACCAAGCTCTGTGAAGGTTTCTTCAACATTAAGGATCAAACCTGCATCAATAACCTGTTTCAGTCTTACTCCGGACTCGTATGTACAAACTTCGGGCAGATCGTCGCTTGACATCAGTATTTTTACCTTCTGGTCAAGCTGATCAATGGCAACATACTCGTACTCCAATTTGAAACCATCAACTGTTTCGCCGTACTGCCTGGAGAGCTCGCTTACAATCCAGCCGTTTGAGTTTTTGTCGTCTTCAGGCCAAATGGACAGAAACTTGATTGTCCGGGACTGGAACTTGTCCCCGGAAGAACCGGTATTGCTTCCGGTTGATGCGGATGGCGTCTTTGCTCCCTGGTTGCCTGCACATCCTGCAAGCATTGAAACCAGCAGCACAAGTACCACACCAAGAATTAGCAGCTTCTTTTTCATTTCAATATTCCCCTTTCATATTTTCATTAAACAGATGTGCTTTGTTAACTGAATAACAAAGACACATCTGATTAAGTGCCGGTAACCAAATAAGCAGTAAACATATGCACTGGATGATGACAGATATGGAACGGTTTATGATGATTTATCATTTTAATTAAATTTATTTATCTTTTTAATTTATTAGATAAATTGTTTTTCATTAATATCAATATATAATATAAACCATCATTTGTCAACAATTAATAGTTAATTTGCTTTCTGATTCCGTCTATTTGGACATTTTGGACAAAATACAGGTTAAAATATAAATTCTTTAGTTAAACTTAAGTTTAGTATAATCTTCAGTAGGCTGTTGTAAGTTTTATATAATCGAAATATGATAATACTAAATCTGAATAAATATTTAATCAGCGGTGCCTGTATACTTCCCAGCCCAAATACTTGGTTAACGCTTCTTCAATTATATCTGCCACATGTCCGCGAACCATTGAAACGTGGTGTTCATATCCTTCTTCGCAAAGCATATGCATAAGCTCCTGCAAATTCGGTACGCTGCATACAGCAGGTCCGCCGAAGGTTTTGACATCTGCGTCGATGAATTCTCCTTCTCCTACATAGGCACGGATTTTACCGTTTACATCATCCGTAGATATCTTGCAGAATGTCATCGGTCCGGGCTGAACCTTGCCCACGCAAGCGCCGAAACAGTTATCATAGCCGAGCTGCGTTCCCAGTATATCCAGGACACCAACCGAAGGCCTGCATCCCATGAAGGAAGCGGGATAATTTGAGCAGTGGAAGTTTATGCATTTGTCTCTGTCGTTCCCGTAATTATTGTTCCAGTCAAGATATCCGGCAGCTGCACCCGATGCCGATGAAAGTGCATACATTGTAAGTGCGCCCATAACATCCATTTCGCATGCATGAGGAATTCCTTTTTCACCCATCATGCTCATGGCCAGGCATGCTGCGCATCCAAAGTGGTTCTGAAGCACGTTCCAGCACTGGACCGCTGCACAGTCCGCATCATAGTTCTTAACGGCTTCTTCAAGAGCTGTCTTGAAACGCGCCAGTTTTTCAACCTTTTCCATTGGAGCATCTTCTGAAACAATTGCATATTCCTTTATTTCTGAAATTGCATTTTCAAGCACTTCCCGATCATTAATCTCATTTGCCCGGGATATTATGTTTCCGATATCCTCAACCAGCACGGATATTCCGTTTTTTTGAAGAAGTTTTTCAGAAAAACGTACCGTCTGGAAAGGACCAGGTCTTGTACCGACCGCAAGGATTCGCGCCTTCCTGAGATTATTGACGGTTTTGCACAGTTTTTCAAAACGCTTTATATCTTCTGTGAATTCTTCGCTTTCTATTTTGCAGGTATGCAGTTTTGTCAGCGAAAACGGAATGCCGTACTGTCTTAAGTTGTTGCATACCGAGAGTTTTCCGCAAAAAGCATCACGCCTGTGTTCAACGTCAAGCAGTTCCAGGTCGTCATCACATGCCTGTATAAGAACGGGTACGTTCAGCCCGGATTCATGAATTGCCGTAACGACACCGATTTCATCTCCGAAATTCGGAAGTATTACAATTATGCCTTCTATCCTGTCGCGGTTCTCCCTGAACAGTTCTGCACATACCTTTGCCTGTTCGTAAGTCTGAACGGCACCATAAGGCATTGAGTCTTCATCCACGATAACATATTCATGCCCCATGCCGGTGAGTTTCTCTGTGATCTGTTTTCTTGCCTCCTGTGCAAGCCAGCCGGGGAAAAAACCTCTTGATGTAATTATCACACCAAATACAGCCATAAATACTTAACCACCTTTCAAGCTATTTATTCGAAAGAGCCCGCCTGACAGCATCATGCCAGCCCTTCTTGTACATAATTCTTTTTTCTTCATCCATCTGCGGTACAAACTCTGCGATAACCGAACGTTTTTGCTCCAGTTCACTCAGCCCGCTCCAGAATCCTGTCGCAAGGCCTGCCATGTTTGCACTTCCCAGCGCTGACAGTTCTTCAACCCTGGGCACAACTACCTTCGTATTTGCAATGTCAGCCTGGAACTGCATAAGAAATGTATCACCGGTTGCACCGCCGTCAACCCTCAATTCCGACAGGACCACGTTTGAGTCTTTCTGCATCAGATCCAGGATATCGGTAATCTGGTATACGATTGATTCCTCCGCAGCTCGCACGATATTCTCAAGTTTCGCACCAAGTGTAAGACCTGTAATAACTGCTTTTGCGGAATTATCCCAGTATGGGGCTCCAAGCCCGGTAAATGCAGGAACGAAATAAACTCCCCCGTTATCAGCCATTGACGAGGCAATTCTTCCCGATTCCTTCGGGTTTTTGATAAACCCTGCGTCAACAAGCCACGCTATGGTCTTTCCGCTGCAATTCACATTCCCTTCAAGGACATACACCTTTTCCCCTGATGTAACCCAGCCTACCGAGGTGACAATTCCGCTTTCCGAGTACACCGGTTTTTCACCTATATTCATCATTACCGATGATCCTGTTCCGTATGTTGCTTTTGTCATTCCTATGCTGAAACAGTTCTGGCCGAAAAGAGCTGCGTGGGAATCGCCCATTACACCGCTTACCGGTATACCCTTCGGAATAAAGGCATCCCCTTCGGTATAGCCGAAAATACTGTCCGAAGGCATTATTTCCGGCATCATTTGAACCGGTATTTCAAAAATATCCATAAGGTTCCGATCCCATTCAAGTTTCCCGAGACCCATCAAAAGAGTCCGGCTGGCATTGGAAAAGTCCGTGGCATGAACTTTGCCGCCGGTAAGATTCCATATAACCCAGGAATCCATCGTACCGAACTTTAAACGGCCTGATTCCGCGTTTTCCTTAACTCCGGGTACATTATTCAGAATCCATTGAATCTTCGGCGCGGTAAAATACGGTGACAGATGAAGCCCTGTCTTTTTTCGTATGTATTCTGCCGTTTCAGGGTCTTCTGCCAGCTTTGCGCACTGTTCCCTTGCCCTCGGGCATTGCCATACAACAGCATTATAGACAGGTTTTCCCGTTTCACCGTCCCAGACCATTCCCGTTTCTCTCTGGTTCGTAACGGCAATGGCCGCTATTTCCTTCCAGAATACGTTTCCTTCCTGCATAACCCTTGAAATTGCCAGCCGTACATTCTGATAAATCTCTTCAGGATCATGTTCAACCCATTCGGGCTTCGGGTAATGCTGGACATGAGGAACTGTAACCCTGTGATACACGGTGCAGTCCCTTGTGAACAATATCGCTTTTGTTCCTGATGTGGATTGGTCTATAGCAAGAATATACTTTTCCTCCACTGCTAACACCCGCCGTTTCTTTTCATGTTTATAAGTTTCTCAGCTTCGACGCACAGGTTTTCGGGACTGATACCGTAATGGGCAAACACTTCTTTCGACTTCCCGGGTATTGCAGGTTCATCGGGAATGCCCATTATTTTCATTGGAACAGGATGATTCTGTACCACAACTTCAGCCACCGCTGCTCCAAAACCTCCTAAAACGCTGTGTTCTTCAATTGTCAGTATTGCGCCTGTTTCCTTTGCAGCCTTTATTATGCAATCCCTGTCAAGGGGTTTTATTGTGTGCATATTAATTACCCTGCAGTCAATCCCCCGGGCCGACATCAGTTCAGCCGCATCCAGTGCCGTTTTCACCGTTTCGCCGAATGTAATTATTGATACAGAATTACCATTCCTGAGGGTAATTGCACGGCCAAGCTGAAAATCATAATCATGGGATGAATAAACATCTTCAACAGGGTTTCTTCCAAGGCGCATATACACAGGCCCGTTGTATCCTGCGATTGCCTCGGTCGCAAGCCTGGTTTCAAACCTGTCTGCAGGAACTACAATAAGAATACCGGGAACGGCTCTTAAAAAGGCTATATCCTGGAGTGAGTGATGGGACATTCCAAGAGCACCATAGCTTATTCCGGCGCTTATTCCAAGAAGTTTTACATTCGTATTCGAGTACGAAACATCAACTTTTATCTGTTCTGCCGAACGGGTGGTTAAGAAACAGGCCGGCGAAGCAACAAAGGGTTTCTTGCCGGATGCCGCAAGGCCTGCCGCAATCCCGACAATGTTCTGTTCAGCTATTCCTGTTTCAATAAACTGTTCGGGATACTCCTCGGCAAAGGGTTTCATCGAAGCAGAACCCCTTGAATCACTGCACAGCACCACTATATCCCGATCTTCTTTTGCAAGTTTCATCAGGGTTTCACAAACAACCTGCCTGTTATGTATCTTATTCATTAAAGCACCTCCAGCAACCGGTCCAGTTCTTCACAGGCCTTTTTGTATTCCTCGGGAGTCATTACCCCATGGTGCCATTTCGGTTCATTTTCCATAAACGAAATACCTTTTCCCTTCACCGTTTCAGCTATTACCAGCGAAGGCATGTTCCGCACCTTCCTGTCCTCCGAAAGGGCACTGCAGATCGAAGAAAAATCGTGGCCGTCTATTACCGAAACATTCCACCCGAAGCTCTTCCACTTTTCCCCGAGAGGTTCTATTGCCATTACCTCTTCTGTTTTTCCGCTTATTTGCAGGCCGTTCCTGTCTATAATCGCCACAAGGTTGTCCAGCCTGTAGTTGGACGCGGCCATTGCGGCTTCCCAGACAGAGCCTTCGGCCAGTTCCCCGTCTCCCATCAGGACGAATACCCGGTAATCCTTTTTATCCATTTTAGCTGCAAGAGCCATTCCTACACCAATGGAAAGACCGTGTCCCAATGCTCCCGTGTTCATTTCCACTCCGGGTATCTGCCTGTTTGGATGGCCGATTAGCTTCGATCCAAACTGTGAATATGTCAGAAGCTCCTTCCTGTCAAAAAAACCCCTGTCGGCAAGCACGCAATAATAAGCGTCAATTGAATGCCCCTTGCTGAGTATGAACCTGTCACGATCAGCCCAACCGGGATTTTCAGGATCAATTCTCATTACTTCGTAATAAAGAGCGACAAGGATATCGGTTTCGGAAAGTGAACCGCCTATATGCCCAGCACTTGACCGGTAGACTATGTCAACTATATCCCTTCGTATAAGTGCCGCTTTTTTCATCAGGTGTTTATATTTACTCATAATTTTCTTCCATGCCCCCCTGCAGAAAAGACCGAAAACAGCAAAATCTGAAAACTGAAATCAGTAAAAACATCATTCAGCAAGTTTCATTGTGACTGCTGTCCAGCCCGTAATTTCAATCTTGTCGGTTCTTGGATTTATTCTGCATGATTTTATTACCTTGCAATTTTTTACATCATAAAATACCGCATCATACAGATTCCCATCCGGTGAACCTTCCCTAAAGCCAATCCAAAGGGTTTTCCCCTTCATTTCGTTTTTGAAGAACAACAGGTAAAACTCATTTCCCTTGGACAGTGAGAAATAATTGTGGCCGTCGGTGTTAATGTAGTCCCTTTTCATCTCCTGCCACGGGCATGTCATTACAATTTCCTTCAGAAACTTAAGGCACGGCGCACTGCCGCCAATCATATCCCCGCCATAGGACCAGAATATATCGCGGGTATTGCCGTCAGTTATGAAACACTCTCCATGGGTTGCATAACCGCCCGCCATTACCGAGAGCCAGTGGCGCAGCAGCGTTAATTCGGCAGACGAATTTCCCCAGCAGTCCGGAAGATTTCCTTCGTACTGGTATTCATCATTGATAACCGGCTTTTTATATTCCCTTTTAAGTTCAAGCATAAGGGTATAAGTATCGGGATGCTGATATGATACATGGGTCATCCACGGACGATCGGGATATATCCATCCAAAGGAAATATTGTGGCATGACCTTGGGTGGCCGTACGGATCATTCGCTTTTATATATTCACCGATAACATCCCAGCTCCTGTGCGTTTTGCCTAATGTGAGCCTTCCCGGATTATCTTCGTCATAACCTATATCATATTCGTTCGCAAGGCTCCACCAGACATTCCTGAATGCCGACAGCCTGTTTATAATATATCCCAGGTAAAGAAGCGCATCCTCTTCGTCCATTCTGTCGATATCCCAGTGACCATAGTCATACGGATGGAACAGGATTACATCAGCCTCTATACCGAGCTCACCCAGTTCTTTTACCCGTTCTTCAAACAAACGGAAATATTCCGGATTCGGACGTGTAAAATCAAATTTCTTCGGTTCTCCTTCAAACGGATAACAAGGAGGTTCATAGCTTACATCCACTGCATTGAACTTGCCTGTATAATGCTTCGGGAAGAAAAGCATTCTTATTTTGTTGAAACCATACTCCGAGAAACTGCGCAGCGTTCTTTCCCGTACTTCTGCAGGCCGGTAATGCCATGCATACGCAGTCGTTCCCATGACAAAAAACGGCGTACCGTCAGCGTATGTAAAATGTTCACCCGTTGCTTTTACAGGACCGTGATTGTTTTCTGAAGGCGGAGTAACGGTAAATGTGCCTGAAATATTATTCATGTCCGGATCATTTGAAAAAACCGTATAACTGTATTCACCTTCAAATTCAGGCATAAAGCGTATTTTGTAAATTCCGTCCCCGTCATAAAAGCCATGCACGACTTTCTTACAGCCAGAATTATAAAAACATGCCTTAAGTTTGACATCGGTAAACGGGTTGTTATAATTTATTTTTGAACACAGCTGAAGCTCAAAGATTCCCCATTTTTCAACAGTTGAATTCAAACCAGGCTCACCCCCGTTAAGTAAAAAGATGTGATAAAAGCTGAAATTTTTAACTAAAAATATAATTTAATTATATAATGTTTTTTTAATTGCGTCAATGAATTTCATTAAATTATTTAAGTCTTGTTAAGTAAGTTTTAAGTACGTGCGGATATGATACTGTACATTGCCATGAACAGGTTTTACATGTCCTTTTCTTTGATTTCAGGAAAAACTGCACCCTGGTTCAGTTTATATTAACAGTCCTGTATTTATATTTTCTCAAACCCGTATACTGAAATTTTTAACCAAAATATAAATTTATGATTAAGCCGGTATAAAATACAGGGATAGGCTGTTAAATAAAAAGCCCCGAAAACCTTCACTATGGCTCAGGGCAAAAACAACTCGCTATCCCGTTAATCCATGACACAAAATATTGCTTCCATATGATAATCCTTATATAATGCGATTACTGCTATAAGCACCGGTCAAGCCTTGCCTGAAAATCACGCAGAAACTCTTCCCTCCATATATTCACGGTTTTGGCACCCTTATGTTCCTGTTCAGCATAATCTGCATCAATTATGTCGGACCACCAGTTCGGATAACGGTCCTCGTTCCCTCTGCGTCCTTCCCGGGTTTCTTCCGTGCATGTAAACATACCTGATAATCCGTTCAGTTCAGGGATATCACTCGTTGTTGAATAATTCCACAAACCGGTTGCCTTCGGCATGAAACGAACCCTGTATTCACCGTTCCCGCAGTAGTATCCATAGAACTCCTGTTCCTGGACAACAAGGGAAAAAGCAGGTTCATCAGGATCCATTTCAATATGCGGGCCGCTGAAAATCAGCTCCAGTACGCCATACACCTCTACCGTGTCTTTAGGACCTGTAATTCCCCGGTATATTGACTTCGGCCTGTTCCCAACCCGTACAAAAGAGCCGCCCCATGACGGTTTTTCAGGACATTCAGGAGTTCCTTTAAGCAGGTATGCAACTGACGGTGTATCTCCCATTTTAATGACTCCGTCCAGGTGCTCGGCAAAAAAATTCCCCAATGCGCCATGCCCTGAAACATGGTTGCTTACGAATGATTTGTTGCCCAAATCATGCAACTGGTTACCACCGACAAACCAACCCCTGTATGTTGAGTTGTTTTCAATTATCCACAGATCGGGAAAATTTTCATGGATGTATTCATAAGCATTCAGACCCCATTTTTTGTTCGGCCCTGCAATATAATAAACCCTTAATTTATCCTTGATATCCGGCGCATCATGCAATGCCTGGGCAAGATCTTCCAGCAGTCCCCATATAAGTATATACAAAGGGCGCGGATCATCTTTTCGCGCACACCGGATGATCCAGTCCGAACCTTCGGTTGCATTACTGTACCCTTTGAACGGTGCAAAATCTATGATTCCCTGTTTTGTAACCGATCTCAGGTAACCCGGAGCCGGATAACGGGAAGAAAAGGCACGCAGTTTCGGGTAATCCGCTTCATACTGTTCGATTACTTTCAGGATATCTTTTACAGTGCCTTCTCCCCATGGTGAAGAAATCAGTCCTTCGGTATCGAACAGGTCGGAATAAAGCAGATAGTGCACCATTGACTGAAAATCATCAGGATCGCTTCCGCCTATATCTGTTGAAACTATAACCCGGTAACGCTCTCCCGCCAAAGCCCCTTTTGTCATATGATCTGACATTTCTTCATCCTCCGTTCAAATCAATTCTTATATATTTCCATTACGCCTTCGGACAACCGGCGATGGTTTCACAGCAGTCAATTTCCTGTCAAAAATAGTCCTTCCCGCTGTCGGTAATGATTAATACATAATCGGTCCCGGAGTTGTTCTTTTCGGGGGGTGTAAATTCCATTATCCCTTTGTTTTCATATACTCCTGCCTTTTGTATTTCTCCGGTCTCAGGATCAAACCACGATGCGCACACCCTGTCGCCTGTTATTTTCCCCATTTTCACACGGATGCTCAGTCGGGTACAGGTATAAACAAAAATATAGTCCGATCCTCTTGTTGCGAGCAGGCGGTCATATTTCTCTCCGCAATCTCCGTCAATCACCGACTGATCAGGCACCCTTTCAAAATACGGAACCGACAGCATCAGTTTCTTCAAATAACGCATCTGCCCGCCACCTGCGGCATCCAAAGCATCATACCAGTATTCGCGCACACCGTAGCTGCCTTTACTGCCGTCGGGTTTATGCATCTGCATTACAGCATTATGGCCATATGTATGCCCGCAGGAGCCTGCGAAAACAGACCAGTACGCGTACCTGCGCACATCATTAGCATCCCAGTACGGCTGTGTCGGATCGTGTAATCCATGAGGAATGCTCTCATAGGAGGGCTCACCGTCCAGAACGGGTTTAACCGGAGTTTTCCGGTAATCATTAACAACATAGCGCCAGTTATCCTGCCCAATCCATAATCTTTCATCATCTTCCTCTTCAGCTTTCACTTTCTGGTCATAGCGCCTGTGCCCGGACTGAAACATGTTGAAATCAAGCCAGGAAACTTCATGAAACCATTCCGAAGACTGCGTTCTTCCGAACGGGTGAAATGTCATTAATGAATCCGGGTTATGGGTTTTAATTGTTTTCCCCAGTGTATCCCATACGTCGTAATGCCTGTCCCCCCTGGTGTCTCCGCCGAGAATCCAGATGATGTTCTTCCTGTTTTTGAAATGTTCTGCAAGCCATCTTCCGTATTGAACAACATTATCCATATTCAGGATCCCATTCTCAGCTATGCTTCCCCAGACAGGAAGAAGACCCACGTACAGGCCTGCTGATTCGGCCATGTCCAAAACCCTGTCAATATGGTTCCAGTAACTGTCCGGCTTTTTCAAATCAGGACTTCCGGATACAAATGTTTTCGTAATGCTCCCGTCATATAATGCCGGTTCACCGTAAACATTCCTGTCGGTGGCCTGATGTATAATCACTGACTGAATAACATTAAAACCTTTGCCCTGCCTGTCCTTTATGTACTTTCCGGCTTCTTCAGTGCTCAGTTTCTGAAACAGAAGCCACGCAGTATCCCCAAGCCAGAAGAATGGTTGTCCGCTTTCATACATAAGGAATCTTTTGTTTTCCGACACTATTATTCTTTCCATATGGTCACCCCGTATTTGCATTGTGTTTTCACCAGGAATTCAGCAAGAAGTGTTGAACAGATCAACGCCGATCCTCAGAAAATACTGAAAACTTGATAATCATATTGTAATTGATACTGCTGAATAAGTCAATTATACCGTTAAGTGATTTACTTAAATTATTAAGCTGTCTTAACTAAAACATTGCTTCGATAAGTCATATATGGGTTTAAAAAATGAATCTGCACATTATCCATCGGACTTTTGCATAATCCCTTTCGCAGCATAAGATTAAACGAATTGCCTGCCAGGGTCGATAAATGCTGGCAGAGTGTTTATGTTTTCAGTTCTTTCAGCGAAGAATTAATTCGCGCGTTAAATGAATAAAGCCCGAAAACCGGTGATGCTATACGGTTTTCAGGCTCGTGCATCCGCTGCCTGGTTATGGACACATTGAACCGGACCTGAAGGGGGCCATCAGTGCAATACCTTGAAACATGGGCGTAAATAAACATTACACCTCAGAAAACTGCCTGTTCCATAACAAGGGAAACCCTTCCGTTCATGGCGTCTATAAGTCTTCTTTCAACCTCGTTCCAGTTTATCAGCTGCCACCATGAATTTACATAGTCCGCCCGCCTGTTCTGGTAGTCCAGGTAATATGCATGCTCCCATACATCGCATACAAGAACGGGAATCCCGCTCCATTCGGTAAGGTTCTGGTGCTTTTCGGCCTGTAATATTTCAAGCCTTCCCCATGAAGGCTGCCAGGTCAGTATACACCATCCCGACGCCTCAACATTTACGGCGGCAAGAATGAACTGGTTTTTCATGGCTTCAAGACTGCCGAAGTATTGGTTTACATGGTAAACCGTCCTTGGCCCCGGCTGGCCTCCCCTGCCCAAAGGCGCCATAACAGTCCAGTATATACTGTGCAGTATGTGACCCGAACCGTTGAAGGCCAGTTCATTTTCCCAGTACTTGATATACTCAATATCGTTTGTCTTTCGTGCCTCTGCAAGATACAGTTCCGCCCTGTTCAATCCGTCCACATAGCTTTTATGGTGCCTGTCGTGATGTATCCTTAATGTTTCCTCACCAATTACCGGTTCAAGGGCATCATACGGGTACGGCAGAGGCGGCAGCCTGTGCATTCCCGGCAAAACATACATATGCAGCATCCTTTCCTGGATAAAATACAAAGTCTCATATTTTATCCTATGATGCTGCATACTTTTGGTTCGTCGTTTTTACATATCAGAACAAAAACAGGCAATACCCGGATAATCGGGGTGTTATATCAGTTCGGTAAGCATCATGAAGGTTAAGCCCTGGCCATAAGCCGTAGGAGCAATGGGTATTTTTTTATAGTGCTCCAAATCCTTCCCCATGCCCGTTCCATACGAAACACCATGAACCATACCGTTTTCATCTATCTTTGAAATGACGGCGCGGGCTGCTTTTCTTCCGTACTCGAGGTATTCGTCACCTATTATTCCAAGACGCACACCCTTTAATATTCCGTAAGCAATGCCTGCAGTTGCAGATGTTTCGTAGTAAGTCTCCTCAATATCCAAAAGAGTGTTGAAAAGGCCGTTCTCGCCCTGGTATTTAACCAGTTCCTTAACCTGGTCAATCCATGCGTTTATAACAAACCTTGATACCGCGTCATTAGTTCCGTAAAGTTCTATAAATTCCATGGCGCCCGAAGTAAACCAGCTGTTTCCCCTTGCCCAGAAAGCATCTGCGTAATTGTGCCTGCCGTCGAAAGTCCAGCCGTGATAAAACAGGCCGGTTTTCTTGTCCTGCAGGTATTTAATATGGAACAGGAACTGGTATTTTGCTTCATCTATATACTCTTCCCTGCTGAACACTTTTCCTGCTTTCAAAAGGAACAATACGGTCATGAACAGTGTATCGGCCCAAAGCTGCTCATAATGGCGGTTCAGAACAGTCATATGCTGCATTCCGCCATACTGCGTGCGGGGCATTTCCTTCATCGCCCAGTCGGCCCACATATCTATATACGGGAGATATTTCTCATTTTTCGTCTCTTCATAAAGGCATACCATGGTGAGGGCCGGGCATACCGTATTTACATTTTTATGCGGCACTGGTTTTGAAAGCTGGTAATCATACCAGTTAATCAGGTAGTCAAGATACTTCTTATTGCCTGTTTTTTTGTATACCTTGAACATACTGTATAAGGCCACGCCTGTGGGCCACTCCCAGTTATCCATATGAAGGTGGTCATACAGCCCTTCCCTTTCCTTGTTGTTAATAAGCAAACCAACAACCTTATCAGCAAGTTCAAGCATTTCAACATTAAATGACATTTAACATCCACCTTTCCTTTTTATCCTGATTAAATTGCCTGGAAACCAGGAAAACTGCCTGTTCCCGGAGTTTCAACCCGACACTCCGGGGAAGACAGGATTACGCTATTTCAAGTGTTCAGCCAGGGGCAGGTTAACCTGTTTTATTCCCTGAACCACAAGCCCCGCAATTTCATACGCGCCGGTTTCGTTAAAATGCGTGTTGTCTTCGGAGCCCTCAGGATAATTCGGCGACTCCCCAGGCTTTAAAAACAGGAACAGTCTTTTTGACTCCTCTTCGCCAAGCTTCTTGTAGTATTCCTCGCTTAATGCAGTGAGATCAATGAAAGGAACATCCAGTTCCTCGCAAAGCTCCTTTACAGCTTTCGGATACGCGCCATGGGTTGGATAAAACTCGCCGAAAAGATTGAATCTCCTCCTGTTAACCGGAGAAATCAAAACAGGCAAGGCTCCCTTTTCCCTGGCCCCGTCAACATACCGCTTCAAATATGCCTGGTAAGTACCGAAGGGATCGGCATACGCGCCATGAAGTTTTTCATCATTATGGCCGAACTGCACAAGCAGTGTATCTCCCGGCTCTATTTGTCCCAGGATTTTGTCAAGAAGTCCTTCGTCAATGAAACTCTTAGTGCTTCTTCCTCCCAGCGCATAGTTGTAAACATGCACATAATCCTTAAAATAACGCGGAAGCATTTTACCCCATCCTTCCTGGGGTTTGTAGCCGCTTGCACAGTTTTGAACCGTTGAATCTCCTGCAATATATATTTTAACCGTTTTTTCAGACATATTATCTGCCTCCGTTGCCAAGCCATTCCAAAAGTTTTCCGTATTCCACGCCTGCCAGCAAAACGATGCCGGTGCCGTGGGTATCGTTCAGCAGCCAGCCAAGGTCGTTTGTGTAATAATCTTCGGAGAAGGAAAAACCCGAGCCCCTGCAGATTCCATATACATTTCCGTTCATGTCTATTGCCTCGTTGCAAAGCCCATTCCAGGCTTTAAGCACCGCTTCGGCATATTTCCCGGGTTCTTTCAGCCATGAATTGCGTACACCCCGGGCAAAAGCACAGGCAAACATTGAAGTACACGATGATTCAGGGTAAGAGTCGTGATCGGTCAAAACCTGGTGCCAGAATCCCTTTTCGTCCTGAAGCGAAAAGTAACCCTCGCAGAGCTCATTGAAATTATTAATGAGCTCTTCCCTTAACTCATGATTTTCGGGAAGATAACTTAAAAGCTCGGAATATGAAAATGCAACCCAGCCGTTACCGCGGCCCCATGAAACCTCGGTAGCTTTTCTGTGTTTTACATCATAAACATGGGACATTATTTTCCTGTCGGGCCTGAACAGGTATTTATGGTACAGTAACAGCTGTTTTGCCGCATCATCTATAATTTCCTGTCTTCCTGTCAGCCTGTAATACCTGCACAGGAAAGGAACACTCATATAAAGGTCGTCGGCCCAGAGTGTTTCATCCATCAGCAGGTGTTCAGGGTTAACACGGTAGAAGGCCCCGTCGGGAAGCCTGTGCAGCCTGTTTATAATAAAATCCGCTATATAATCGGCTATTTTTACATAATCGTCCTCGTCGAGTTCGCCCGAGGCTTCAAGCATCAGGGAACCGAATGAACCGCAGTCATCAAGGGTGCTTATCGTGGAAAGAAGGTTATGCATGCTTGCAGCGCCGTAATTCTCCTTATCCCACAACGCATATTCAAAGAAACGCGTACACATTTCAACATGTTTTGCCGTATAGTCCACAAGCGCACTGTCATTAATGAACCTGCCGGCTTCAATAATACCGTACAGCGTAACGCCAAGGGGATAGTTCCAGTGTCCGAATAACCTGTTATCGTTATATGGTCTTACAAAAGTATGGGGTCTGTCAAGCCTCCAGAACACCTTTCTTCCTGCCCCGTCCATTGGTCTGTCGGCTGAGTAGGCCTTATCCGGTTCAATGCTTACAGGCAGTGAAAACGGCCCGGCATAAACCCATTTTTCATCCGTTCCTTTTACATTCAGCGGGTTTATGAAAGGAATAATTTCATCCCCATAAAAGCAATCGGCTTTAAAACCCCAGTCGGTATCGCCGCACTGGTTTATAACCAGTATATTGTGACAGCCATAGCTAATATTGACTTTGAACTCGTATTCACCCGATTTATCAGAATCAAAAACCGGCCTGTCATCTATAATAAACCGGATATTCCCGGTATTTATGCCCTTAACAGTGTATTCGCCGCTTTTTTCCGCGAAAATCCTTGTCCATGCAATCGCATAGCAGCCTTTTCTCAGGGAATACATTCTTTTCATCTGCCCCATGCTCTCCTCTTCGGGCAGCCAGTTCTTCAGCGGATACCAGGTTACTCCGGTCTCTTCCTCTGTCATTCCCGGCTCGGGAAGAATTTCCAACGGTTCCTTAAGCGGAAGAGTATACAGCCATCCTCTCTGCCCTTCCCTGTCTGCAGACGGGATGATGAAACTCTGAGGCCGGTTCCTTGATGAAACGGCACCCAAAACTCCGCCGCAGCCTGTATTGGTACGGATAAATCTTAAAACAAAACTGTTCCAGCCCTTTTTCAGTTTTACCGAAAAGGACGAAGAAAGATCTCTTATTCTTTCAGCTAAAACATTTGGTTTGAAAACTCTTTCTCCATTGCAGTAAATTATAACCGGCCCGAAACAGTGTATTTCAAATACCATTGTAATATCGTCATCGCTCCAGAGCTTGCTCCATGCATAGACATTGCTTTCCAGGTCAGCCAGCGGATACAGGTTATGGAAGTCAAAAACAAACCTGTAGTGTTTATCCTGCCTTATACCGTTCTTCTGGTACGCATAATAGGAAACTCCGAAAGGCGGATTCTGACCGATATACCGGTTTGCCACCGTTTTCAGCACTGTTCTGATGTCCTGTGTCTTCATGGAAATGGCCTGCTCGTTCTGAAAGTAATAACCCATGGATAAATCCTCCTTATTGAAAACAGCATAAATCATCAAAGGTGAAAACACAGATATTAAAAGAATTCTTCAGCTACCTAAATATTATAGGAAAAAATGCTGCCGTTCAATGGTAAATCAACACCATTTTTTAGGGTTTTCTGTTTTTTGCGGCAGTATACGGATTTGAAACAAAAAGCGAAGAACAAAAAAGCCGGAAAATAAAACTTTAACCGGCCAGTTCAAAAAAATACATATTCACACTGTGGGGTATAATTGCCATTATCTTATTAAAATATTACCAGATGTCGTATTGATTGTTACCTTGCCGCTGCCGTCTCCTATGGTGCATACCAGTCTTTTTTCATCGAAGGAAGCAATATTCAGCGGAGTATGACTGCATTTGATACGGCCCGAGAAAGTTTTTGCCTCAACAGAAAACTGGCTGTTTTCGGGCAGAGTAAGATCTACGTTTCCCGAACCGCTTTCCGCCCTAATCATGCTGAAATCATCCTCGAACTCCGCCTTAATATTGCCCGATGATGTTTTTGCCTCAAGGGAACCTGTTCTCATTTTCAGTATTATGTTACCCGAAGCCGCTGCTGCTTTCACGTTTTCAGCCACGGTTTCCTTAATGACAATATCTCCCGAGGTTGTTTCGATTTTTGCTTCGCTGCATTCAAGTTTCTCAATAAAGCATTCACCTGAAGCATCAGATAATTCAAATTTTCCCGAAAAGACTGCCTCCCTTGCCCGGAAAGTCCCTGATGAAGATTTGAAGGATCCGTCCTCTCCGTTAATGGCATCCATAACAATTTCACCTGAAGCAGTTTCCGCTTCGATATTTTTTCCGGTTACGTTCTCAATGCTGATATCTCCTGAGCTGCTTCCAATGACAATATTTCCGCACGACAGTTCCTGTGCCGTAATTTCACCCGATGCTGTACTGATATTCAAATCATTCATCCACAATTCCGGTATAAAAACGTCCANNCATTTCCAGGTATGGAACTGCTTCTTTGCTCATTGCCCCGACTTCACCGTGAAGATGCGCTTTTACACTGTTCCCTGCATGAGTGTATATATTCACATCAACTGAAGAAGTATTTATTGAAATCAAATCCTTGCCATAGGTTGAAAGTTCATCGGTATCATCAACGATATATTTGAGGAAGCCGGTACGCTTTTCGGTTTCGGAGCCGGTACTGCTGATTATACCCGCACCTGTACCTTTATCTGCATTGGCGTTATTGTACACCATGAACCCTGAAAATAAAATCAGAATCATAATGATAAAACCAATCACCGGCATGATATTCGCTCCTCTTTCTTTCATTTTTTACTCCTCCGAATTAATAATGGCATCCAGATTTTGTGACCTGCTTACTTTAAATATATATAACACAATGAAGTATGTTCCTCAATAGAGTTAATCCAATTCTAATGAAACTCTAATTTGAGGTATGTAATACCGTTAATTTATCAATATGCTGACGGTTTTCCGCGGTATGCCGTTTTCAATAAAAAAGCCGGAATGCAAATGCAGTCCGGCCGGTTATCACGATAGGAACACACCCCGGCAGCCAGGTCAGCCGCCCGTGGTAAAACTTAATTTACCTGGCAGTGTTTTACTGTTCGGGCAGATCATCATGCCCCAGCTGCATAGTATACTGGCTTGTATACAGCTTTGCATAGTGGCCTTTTTGTGCCAGAAGCTCCCTGTGGGTTCCTTCCTCGATTATTTTCCCGTCCCTTATTACCAGGATCCTGTCTGCCGAGCGTATTGTTGAAAGCCTGTGGGCTATAATGAAACTTGTTCTGTTTTGAAGTATATTCGCAATGGCATCCTGGATAAGGTGCTCAGTTTCGGTATCCACGGAGGATGTTGCCTCGTCAAGGACGAATATCGCAGGATCGGATATAATGGCTCTTGCAAAGGATACAAGCTGTTTTTCTCCGGTGGACAGAAGTGACCCGCCCTCTCCGACAGGAGTATCATATCCCTTTTCCATTTTCATTACTATATCGTGCAGGTTAACAAGTTTGCTTGCCTGTATGATTTCGTCATCGGTTGCATCAAGTTTCCCGTAAAGTATGTTCTCCTTGATTGTTCCGCTGAAAAGATGCGGAGTCTGGAGAACATACCCTAAGTTTGAATGAAGCCACATCATGGGCATCTTGGTATAATCATACCCGTCAATCAGGATTCTGCCTCCGGTCGGCTCATAGAACCTGCATGCAAGGTTTACAATGGTACTCTTCCCTGCGCCGGTATCGCCGACAAGGGCAATCTTTTCGCCGGCTTTTACGGTCAGGTTGAAATTCTCCAGCACCTTTTCACCGGTTTTATATGCAAAGGAAACATTCTCGAAAACGATATTACCCTTGATTTCAGGCCAGTCTGCCCTGTCACTGAGACCGTTGCCTGCAATTTCCTCATCGTTGTCGATTATATCTGGTTTTGTCTCGAGCAGCGAAACTATTCTTTCAGCCGACGCCTGTGCTGACTGCAGGTCGGTAAAAATCCTTGCCATGTCCCTTATCGGGAAGAAAAACTGTATTGCGTACGAAATGAATGCTGTAAGCGTACCATAGCTTAGCGTGCCAACCATTAAGCGGTCTCCGCCCTTCCATAGCACGAGGCTTGCAGCTATGCATCCCAAAAGGGTTACAATCGGCATGTATATCGCAGCGAAAGTTGCTGCGCTGATGGACTTCCGGTTCATTTCCTGCGTCAGGTGCATAAAGTCGTTCAGGTTGCCCTCTTCCCTTACAAGTGTCTTTGTTGTCTTTACACCCTGAATCCCTTCATTGAATGCCGCGGTTATCATGGAATTTGTTTTTCTTATGTCCCGGTGATTCAACAGTATTTTTTTCTGAAAGTATATGCTTACTGCAAACAATACCGGGATCACCGTGAATGACAGCAATGCAAGTTTCCATTCGAGGACCAGCATTACAACGCTTGTTATTATCATCATGCAAAGACCCCATGAAAAATCAACCAGTCCCCAGGACAAGGTATTGCCAAGTCGCCATATGTCTGATGTAAGCCTTGACATCATCCATCCGACAGGTGTTGTATCGTAATATGAAAAGGACAGTTTCTGCAGATGCTCAAACCCGTCTTTCCTGATATCATAACAGATCCCTGTTTCTATGTACCCGGCATATGAAATCATGGCCTTGACTATAATTGCCTGTACAACCACTACCAGTACATAGGTAATAAAGAATATGACAGTACCCGCAGTAGTACGCGCAACAACAAAATTGTCTATTGCATATCTCTGCATAAGAGGTATCAGCGCATCAAACCCCGCCAGTATTGCCATGAACAAAGCGAGTACTATCAGCTTGTTCCTGTATGGTTTAGCATATCGCAAAAGTTTCTTCCACAGATCTATATTAATACCCCTTGAAAAAACTTCTTCCTGGAAAGTATTGGTATTGCTCATTACCCGTTCACCCCTTCCTGATTCTCTTCCAGTGAACTCTGGATGGCCCAGATGCGTGAATACAAGCCGTCTTCACGTATCAACTCGTCATGGGTACCCTTCTGTACTATCCGGCCTTTATCAAGAACGACAATAAAATCAGCTTCGGCCAAAGTATTTATCCTGTGGGAGATAATGAATGTCGTAACTCCCTTGCTGCGTTCCCTGAGTGCCTGGCGGATCATAATATCAGTTTCCATATCAACCGCGCTCAGGGAATCGTCAAATATCAGTACAGGGTGATTCTTCAGTACCGTGCGGGCTATTGCCACGCGCTGAACCTGGCCGCCTGAAAGAGTTACGCCCCTTTCGCCCACAAGGGTATCGTAACCCTTTTCAAAGGTAAGTATCGAATCATGGATCGCAGCTATTTTCGCAGCCCTTTCTATTTCACTCATGCTGGCATCAGGCCTTGCAAGCCTGATATTTTCCAGCACGGTCTTCGAAAACAGGAACGGTTCCTGGAGCACTATTCCAATATGACTGCGCAGCCACTTTTTGTCGATATCCTTCAACTCATACCCGTCAATCTTAATTGATCCTTTCTGGTAATCAAACAGCCTTACCAGCAAATGCACCAGCGAAGATTTCCCGCATCCGGTAGGTCCCAGTATTCCTACAGTCTGGCCCTGCTTCACTTCAAAGGAAATATCTTTCAAAGGATTGGTTCCGTCGGGATACTGAAAGCTGACGTTCTGAAATACAATATTGCCCCTGATCTCGGGAGTAAGTCCCTGGGTATCTTTCGGCTCAGCAGGTTTGTCAAGTATTTCAATTATTCGGTCAAAGGCCACAAATGCCTGGCCCATGTCCGAAATAACCCTTCCGAGATGCCTGATCGGCCAGATAAGGTTTCTTATGTATGTTATGAAAAGAATAACCGTTCCGAGGGTAATTATTCCTCTTGCTGCCCAGCTTACCGAAATAAACAGTACCAGCATTGCCTGCGTCATGCATAAAAGATCAGACATTGACCAGTACCAGGCCATAAGTTCGTTCAGCTTCCTCACTTTTTCACGGTAACTCTCATTCTTCCCCTTGAACTTTTCAATCTCATACTTCTGCCTGCCGAAGGCCCTTACAACGCGCACGCCCGTCAGGTTCTCCTGGATGGTTGTGTGCAGCTCGGAATCGGCGTCCTCAACCTCAAGAAATGTTTTCCTGACTTTTGTGAAGAATATCATCGAAGCAAGGAAAATAAAAGGAACCACGCAGAGAGAGTACAGTGTCAGTTTGCCGTTCAACCCGATCATCGCTGTAAGTGTAAACGCTACTGTAAATAATATTTCTCCGACCTGGGTTACCTGGTTTGCCATAAACTTGCGCATGGTTTCAACATCAGCGGTACACCTCTGCGTAAGATCACCGGTCTGGGACTTTACATGTTCATAATACTCCATATGCTGAAGATGATCGTACAGGGTATCGCGGATTCTCTTTGCTGCATTTTCGGTGCTTATCGCAAACCAGCGGTTTTTTACATACTGAAAGATACCGGTAAATAACATGAGCAGTACAAAAACCAGGCCCAAAAGCCAGATCCGCTCTCTCAGCGCGTCTCTTCCGCCAAAGTCCGAAACCCATTTCATAAGCCAGCCAGGCAGCTCCATGGGTTCATCGCCTATAACCGAATCCACCGTAAAACTTATTACCATCGGGCTGATAACCGATAGCACGACGGCTACCCCGGAAAATACGATGGCTGCTGTGTAGCGGAGCAAATCCTTCCTGATAAACTGCAGTAATATTTTTAGTTTTTTCATAAAAACCTCCCTGCCCGAAGCAGTGTTCTGTTAACTTAATAATAAAAATGAGACCTGAAACGCCTCTGGTATAATGGAAATTG
>LFSH01000092.1:0-8638 GCA_001513105.1 Clostridiales bacterium DTU070
GCAGTTTCAGAATCTGTGGAATTTACTTTTGCAAAGTGGAATTTAACTTTTCAATTCACCGTTATATAAAGGATTCGGAGGAGAAATTTTGTCAGAACATTCTCAGCTGCTCATATGGCAAGCGCTCCTCCTTCCCGGCTATGGTGTTCCTGATGCTTTCGGCACTAAACGGCACATCGCCGTAATACTTACCCCTACAAGTTATAAAATACCTGGCTCGTTTCAGAACCACCCTGAACTGTTTGAGATCATCGTATGACAGGCTGCTAAGCCTCCTTGCCCTGACTATTTTCAACGCCGTTTTATTTCCTATGCCCGGTACCCTCAGGAGCATTTCATATGGAGCCTTGTTCACTTCCACCGGGAAGAGGTGAAGGTTTCTGAGAGCCCAACCGCATTTCGGGTCAACATCTATATCAAGATTCTGGTTAAACTCGTCCACCAGTTCGTTCGCATTAAAGCCATAGAACCTTAAAAGCCAGTCGGCCTGGTAGATTCTGTGCTCGCGCAGCAGCGGAGGTTCGGTATAAATGGCAGGCAGATTGGGATGCTGGTTTACGGGTATATATGCAGAATAGTACACACGTTTCAGTGAAAAGTTACGATACAGGTACTCGGCCAGGTGCAGTATCCTTGCGTCCGAATCGGGAGTTGCACCGACTATCAGTTGTGTTGACTGGCCTGCAGGAACAAATGCCGGGGTGTTGCGGATATTTTTCCTGTCTGCATTATACTGGAGAATCCGCTCACGTATGTATGCCATCGGGGTTATAATCTGCTCATGCTGCTTATGCGGAGCAAGTAATTTCAGGCTTTGCCTTGAAGGAAGCTCGATATTTACACTCATACGGTCGGCGTACATCCCCGCCTGATCGATAAGCATCGGGTCTGCCCCCGGAATGGCCTTTAAGTGAATATATCCGTTAAACCTGTAATTCTCCCTTAAAAGTCTCAGGGTTTTTATCATCAGCTCCATCGTGTAATCCGGCGATTTCAGGACTGCAGAGCTTAAAAACAAGCCTTCTATATAATTCCTGCGGTAAAACTGGATTGTTAATTCACATAGTTCTTCAGGGGTGAAACTGGCCCTCGGGATATCAGTAGTAATGCGGTTGACGCAGTACGCACAGTCATAGACACACGCATTCGAGAACAGAACCTTCAAAAGAGAAATGCAGCGCCCGTCATCAGCCCATGAATGGCATATCCCCGGAGCAAACGCATTTCCTATGCCGCCCGGCATGTTTTTTCTGCTGCTGCCGCTTGACGAACACGACACATCATATTTTGCTGAATCGGCAAGTATTTTCAGCTTCTCCATTAAATTCACAGGATCACCCGAACATATGTTTGGTATTATTTTATCAGAATTCCCGCCAGGAATCAATTATGAATTATTCCACATCTGCGGCAAAGCATATGCATTTAATAATCAAGGACAATAAAAAGGCCGCATATCCAATTGAAGGAAATACAGCCTGTTTATACGCTTTTTATGAATATTGCGGTGATGTTTCACCGAATGAATAAAGTACACTTAAACCAATATTACCTGAATGGTGCAGGCTTTTTACCGGTCAGCCCGAACCAATAACGAATGGCATCCACAATCCTTTCGGAAGCATGTCCGTCCCCGTAAGGGTTAACGCTGTGAGCCATCCTCGCATATTCAGAATCATCGTCCAAGAGTTTTATTGTTTCATCGACTATTGTTTTCCTGTCGGTGCCGATAACTTTAACCGTTCCTGCTTCAACGGCCTCGGGACGCTCTGTTTCATTTCTCAGTACAAGCACCGGTTTGCCGAGGGACGGCGCTTCTTCCTGCAGACCCCCTGAGTCTGTAAGCACCAAATAGGATCTTGACAAGAGATTGTGCATATCCAGGACCTGGAGCGGATCAATCAGATGAACCCCCGGCACTTCACCGAGGATTTCCCTCACGGGCTCCTGAACCTGCGGGTTCAAATGCACAGGGTAAACCAGCTCAATATCATCATACTTAAGAACAATATCCTTTAAAGCAAAGCATATATTTCTTAGCGGTTGTCCAAGATTTTCCCTTCTGTGCGCGGTAACGGTTATTATTCTTTTTCTGCTGAAATCAATCTTTCTCAATGACTTGTCTTCAAATTCATAGTCCTCTGAAACAGTTGACCTCAGTGCATCAATTGCGGTATTACCGGTAATATATATGATATCCGGGTTAACACCTTCCCTTACGAGGTTGTTAAAATTTGATTCTGTAGGCGAAAAATGAATATCAGCAATGCACCCGGTGAGTTTTCTGTTCATTTCCTCGGGGAAAGGAAAATACTTGTCGTATGTTCTTAAGCCGGCTTCCACGTGTCCGACGGGGATTTTGCAGTAGAACGCCGCAAGGGCTGCTGCAAAGGTGGTTGTGGTATCCCCGTGAACCAGGACCATATCAGGTTTCAGCCGATTAAGCACTTTTTCAACGCCATCCAGCACAAGGTTCGTGATGCCCGACAGGGTTTGCCCTTCCTTCATTATATTAAGNNTCATAATCCGGGGTTATACCGAAAATATCAAGAACCTGGTCCAGCATTTGCCTGTGCTGGGCGGTTACACATACCTTTGAGACAAAATCTCCCGAACTGTCTATTGCTCTTACAAGCGGGGCCATTTTTATGGCTTCAGGCCTTGTTCCGAAAATTGTAAGTACTATGGGTTTTTTCATATCATAATGCTCCAGTCACGATTTTTCAGTGTGCCCCTGGGGATAAGTTGTTGCCTTTTCCGAAGGCTCGTTTTTTGAAGGGTCTTCTTCCGGCGAATTTTCAACCGCCTTTTCAACCTGCTTGTCTCCTATAATTCCTGCAAGGTACCGTGCTCCTCCTACAACAAAAACCGATATGATAACTACAAGGATAATTGCGGGAAGAAGCCCTTTGTTTGCCAGCAGTATTGACACAAGGCCCAATGCCCCGGTTACAACATATAATATTGTAACAGAGAACTTAGGTGATATGCCCATATCAACCAGCCTGTGATGTATATGTCCCCTGTCGCCCTGCCCTATCGGCTTGTTATTCAGTACTCTCCTGATTATTGCAAAAGCAGTATCGAAAATAGGAAGGCCTAATGCGATAAGCGAAACAACCATCGTTAACGCGGTATATGCCTTGGTTGCGCCTTCGATCGATATTACAGACATTATAAATCCCAGAAAATATGCGCCTGTTGAGCCTATGAATATCTTTGCGGGGTTGAAGTTGTACGGCAAAAATCCCATAATCGCACCTGCAAGGGCTACGTATAATACGGCAAAAACAACGGGAATATCCGGAACCATCATAACCGCAACAACAAACAGGGACAGCGAGGCTATGCCTGTTACCCCGGCCGCAAGCCCGTCCAGGCCGTCAATCAGGTTAATTGCATTAGTTATTCCGACAATCCACAGAATCGACAAAGCAATGGACAATGTATCATCAATGCTGACATACCTTATGTCCTTTATTGATATAGTAAAATACTTTATCTTTGTTCCGGTAAAAACAACTATCGCAGCGGCAATAAGCTGTATCGGGAATTTCACCTTTGCCGACAGCGGATATATGTCATCAACAATGCCCATGGCTATAACAATTACCAGCGCGACAAAAAAGCCTATCATTTTAACAGCTGATACTTCCTTTAACCATGCCATGAGGGCATCGGGCTGGTACACAAGGAAAACATAGAAAACAGAAACAAGAAAACCGGCTATAATCGCCAGCCCTCCCATAAGCGCAACGGGTTTTGTATGCATTCTTCTGTCATCCTTCGGGACATCGATTGCATTTAAGCGTACTGCTACTTTTTTCGCTATGGGACATGCAAAAAAAGAAACAATCAGAGCAATTGCAAAAGGAATAATATATTCATACTCCAACATTTATCTTTTGACACCTCTTTTGTATAAACAGTATAAGAGATCCAAATCTATTCTGTCCAATAATATAAGACAATATAACCTCCCGATATGTTCCGTTCCTGCCAGGCAAGATTAATTTTCTCAGAACAATATGGAAGTCATTCCTATTATATCATTATATGTCGGGCGGGTTTTACAGTTTTTTTAAATCAATATTAATCCTTGATTACACGGGGTTCCGAACTTTCTTCAAATTTCACAACCCTTACTCCGGCTTCCTGCAAAAGCTCCATTGCAAGGCTGTCGGGGTAGTCGCCCTTGAAAACGATTTTCCTTATTCCGGCATTAATTATCATCTTGGCACAAAGAACACAGGGCTGCGTTGTAACATACATCGTGCTTCCGTTTACGCTGGTGCCCGAATACGCTGCCTGTACAATTGCGTTTTGCTCTGCATGGGCTGCCCGGCATATTTCGTGCCGCTGACCGGACGGTATCCCCAGTTTCTCCCTGACGCAGCCCACTTCTTCACAGTGCTTGCATCCAATGGGCGCACCGTTATAACCCGTTGCAAGGATGCGTTTATCCTTGACGATAAGCGCCCCCACCTGCCGGCGTAAACATGTTGAACGCTTTTTCACCAGTTCAACTATATCCATGAAATATTCATCCCAGGATGGTCTCACACCAATTCACCCCTTAAAGAATAACGGCTATTTTGTTCCGAAAAGCCTGTCACCCGCATCGCCCAGGCCCGGGACAATATAACCGTGTTCATTCAGTTCCTCGTCAACAGCCGCACAGTAGATGGATACGTCCGGGTGATCCCTGTGCAGGCGGCGTATTCCTTCCCTGGATGCAATCAGGCACATGAATTTTATATTCTTTACATTGCGCTTTTTCAGAAAATCCACCGCGCCACTTGCTGAACCGCCTGTTGCAAGCATCGGATCCACAAGCACAACATCGCGCTCATCAATATCCGACGGGAGCTTACAGTAGTATTCTATCGGCTCAAGGGTTTCATGGTCCCTGTAAATTCCTATATGGCCCACGCGAGCCATCGGTACAAGCTGCAAAAAACCGTCGGCCATGCCAAGCCCTGCCCTTAAAATAGGCACAACGGCAAGTTTCTTACCGGATATAACCTTTGTTTTGGCAACAGCCAGCGGGGTTTCAATTTCAACTTCCTTCAGCGGTATATCCCTTGTTACTTCGTATCCCATTAAAACCGAGATCTCAGATACCAATTCCCGGAATTCCTTGGAACTTGTATTTTTATCCCTTAATAAAGAAACCTTGTGCTGGATAAGGGGATGATCAAAAATAAAAACATTGTCAGTTTTCTGCATGTAAAGAACCTGCCTTCCATAATGTATTTTTATATTTTTACCGTGTCGGTTTATCTTAAAAAATGGAATGCCTTTAAAGACATTCCATTCATTCTTTATATTGTTCTTCAATGGCTGAAATTTTATCAATCCTGTTCTGGTGACGGCTTTCATGTGAAAAAGGAGTGCTTATAAAAGTTTTTACAATTTCAAGGGCAAGCCCCTCTCCAAGAACACGGCCGCCTAATGCAAGCACATTGGCATCATTATGTTCCCTTGCCATCCGTGCCATGTATGGATCGGTACATAATGCCGCCCGTATACCCGGTACCTTGTTTACAGCTATTGAAATGCCTATGCCTGTTCCGCATATGACAATACCTGAATCACATTCTCCGGATTTTACAGCCTCAGCCACCAGAATACCTATATCTGAATAGTCTACCGACTCAAGACTGCACGTACCCAGGTCCTTATAAGGTATTTTTTCACTGTCAAAATAGCCCTTAATTGCTTCCTTCAGTTCGTAACCTCCATGGTCACTTCCTATCGCTATCATGAAAGAAAATGTCTCCTCTCCACCGCACAAAAACGCATTGTCACCATTAAGGTCTTAACTCTATAGTCCATTTTATAACAACAGAAGTAATTGTGCAAGCAATTGAAGCACACGAATGTTATCAAANNCCTGTCCAGAATTTTCAGAAGCACCGTTTCAAGTTCCTCTGCGCATGACTCATATACTTCTATGTCATAACCGAAAGGATCTGATATATCCCAGTCGTCTTCGGGATATCCCGCATACTCTTTCAGGGTGAAAACCTTGTCTGCTGCTTCGGGATATACATCAAGTATCATCCTCTTATGGTCCCGCGTCATCGTCAGGACGATATAGGCATCCCTGATCATGTCAAAGTCAAGGACCCGGGCATAATGCTTTGAAATATCAAAACCGAATTTCTTCATGGCTTCTATTGCTTCATATGACGCATTATCACCTTCAAAGGCATAGACACCTGCTGAAGAACATGAAAACTCGTTGTCATAGCCTTCGGTTTCGAGGACGCTCCGAAACAATGCCTCAGCCATCGGGCTTCTGCAAGTGTTTCCTGTACAGACAAAAACTATGTTTTTCATAACAAAACTACTCCATACCGTTTATTCTTTAATTCATTATATCCTTAATACTAATCAAATGCCTGTATAATTCTGCCGCCCGCAGCCTTCTCAATACGGTTCATTACCGCAAGGCCAATGCCCTCCTTAGGTATTGCTTCAACATATATTTTTTCCGCACCTATCCTGTCGCATTCCCTGAACAGCCTGAAAATATTTGAAGCCACCTCGGACGCATCATTTATGCTGCCATAGGACATTGCATCACTTAAACCGTATTCCTGTATATGCTCTTTCGCTGCAAGTATTACAGATTTTATACCCGCTTTTCTGTCTTCTGAAACTGCCTTGTTCAGCCAGTTTACAATGCTGCCGTAGTCTCCTGAAACAACAAACACCTCTGCCTTCGGTGCATAGTGTTTGTATTTCATCCCCGGTGATTTTGGCCTGTCAACGGCTATCCTGTCAACAATGCTTCTGTCCAGCTCAACACTGCCTATGACCTGCTTTATCATCAGCGGAGTAATTCCTCCCGGCCTTAATATAACAGCAGGCTCAACCGTCATGTCAATAACGGTGGATTCAACCCCCACCTTACACGGCCCCCCGTCGATTATATATGAAATTCTGCCGTTAAGATCCTCGAGTACATGTTTCGTCATTGTCGGGCTTGGCCTGCCCGAACGGTTGGCGCTTGGGGCCGCAACCGGAACCCCTGCCCTGCGTATCAGTTCAAGGGCGATATGGTTATCGGGCATCCTTACAGCCACGGTGTCAAGACCGCCCGTTGTTATATCCGGAACAACCGCAGTCTTCTTCATAATTATTGTAAGGGGTCCGGGCCAGTATGCCGATATCAGCTTCAACGCATCGGGCTTTATTTCTGTAACAAGGGGTTTCAGCATTTCCAGGTCGGCTATGTGTACAATCAGTGGATTGTCTCCCGGACGCCCCTTTGCCTCGTATATTGACTGAACGGCTTTTCTGTCAAGTGCGTTTGCACCGAGACCGTAAACCGTTTCAGTAGGGAAAGCAACCAGCAGCCCTTCCCTTAAAGCTCTTGCAGCATCCAGGAATTCGGGCGCGTCGCAGGATGTGAACTCAAAATATTTCGTCTGCATTATATTCTCCGCTTTCAACAGGGTTCTGTATATTTATCTTCTGCAATCAAAATAGATTATAACACAACCAGATATTGCTGCAAGACAAAAAAACGCGGTGTAAAGCTGCGCAGTTCCTGCAAACGAAGCGGCTGTTTCCAGGCATTTGCACGATATCTTTATCTTACGGATCAAGTGTTTCGAGATATCGTGCAATGCAATATCTTCCTTGTTGCGGCAGGCAAACGCAATATGGTATAATGTTGCAGATATTTTAACAGAATATTTTAAGGAAGTGCTTTTTATGACAGAACATGCAAGAGATAGCCTGAAGGATGCAAAACGCATTGTTATCAAGGTTGGTACTTCAACGCTTACCCATGAAACGGGCAAAATGAACCTGCTCAGGATGGACAGGCTTTCGATGGCCATATCGGAACTGGTGAACCGTGGTCACGAAATAATTCTTGTGTCTTCCGGCGCAATAGGCGTGGGCATGGGAAAACTGAACATGAAGGAACGTCCCAGGATAATGGGTATGAAGCAGGCCCTGGCGGCAATAGGGCAGTGCGAATTAATGAATATATACAGCAAATTGTTCGCATCGTATAACCAGGTAGTTGCACAGGTTCTGCTCACAAAATACGATGTTGATGACGACATTAAAAGGGTTAACATTGAAAACACCTTTAAGCATCTTCTTGAAAAGCACGTTATACCAATTGTAAATGAAAACGATACTGTTTCAACCGATGAAATAATGTCGATGGATCATTTCGGCGACAACGACACATTATCTGCTGTTGTTGCAAGGCTCGTGCGTGCCGATTTGCTGATCATCCTTTCTGATATAGACGGGTTCTATGACGCAGACCCGAGGGAGAACAAGGACTGCAAACTTATAGATACCGTTACCGAAATAGACGATTACATATGGCACTGCGCCGGCGGTGAAGGCACAAAGTTTGGCACAGGAGGCATGGTTACAAAACTGAACGCCGCCAATATCGTGATACATTCCGGTATAAACATGGTGCTTGCAAGCGGCAGTGATCCTTTTATAGTCTTTGATATCCTGAACGGTGAAAATGTCGGCACTTTATTTGTTGCACAGAATTAATTCCGCTAAGTTTCGCCAAATACCGATATTGTTTTTACTGTCAGTTTTCATTTGAATAACCTGAAATGCTTGTATTTGGCTCAAGATACCAGTT
>LFSH01000092.1:8660-8977 GCA_001513105.1 Clostridiales bacterium DTU070
AAACAAAATCTGATTGGAAATATCTTTAAATTTTTTTAGAAAAAATAGCCTCAAATACTTGACTTTGGTGGGTTTTCATTATAAAATGGTGTCGAAATTAAGTGCGGGAGGTTATCTTGTATGAACAAATCAGAATTAGTAAATGCCATTGCTGCAAAATCAGGATTAAGCAAAAAGAACAGCGAAGCTGCATTAAACGCTATGATCGCTGCTGTTGAAGAAGCTCTGGTTGCTGGTGAAAAGGTTGTTCTCGTTGGTTTTGGTACATTCGAAGTTAAGCAAAGAGCTGAAAGAAAAGGTAGAAATCCTCAGACTAA
>LFSH01000092.1:9002-9289 GCA_001513105.1 Clostridiales bacterium DTU070
CCTGTTTTCAAGGCAGGAAAAGGCCTGAAGGATAAGGTTAACGGTTAAGAAAATTCATTAAAATGCCCTGCGAAATATAAGCAGCAGGGCATTTTATTTTGCCTTCATCCCAAAAGCGAAATGAGCGCTCCTGTAAGAAAACCCGCCATGTTGCCGATAAGCGGAAACCTGCCCCTGTATATTGAACGGGATTCGTTTATTAGTTCTCCAAGGCTTACGTAAAGCATCGCTCCGCCTGCAATACCAAGGCATATTGAGGAGAATGCATCCGATATGCCTCCTGCAGC
>LFSH01000020.1 GCA_001513105.1 Clostridiales bacterium DTU070
CAATTTCCATTATACCAGAGGCGTTTCAGGTCTCATTTTTATTATTAAGTTAACAGAACACTTTAAATTTAAAGGAGGCGGCAGCGCCCGCCTCCATATAAATATACTACTTGTAAGTCAGGGGGGATATTGGATGAAAACCTTTCAACTTCCAAAAGATTTTCTTATGGGATCAGCAACCGCCGCAACACAGATTGAAGGCGGGCACACCGGCAGCAACTGGTGCAGGTGGTGTGAAGAAGGCCGTATAAAAGACGGTTCATCATGCGTCAGGGCAAATGATCACTGGAACAGGTATGCCGAAGATATTGAATTGATGAAAAGGCTTAACCATAAAGTTTACAGGATGGGCCTTGAGTGGAGCCGTATAGAGCCCGAAAAAGGCAAATTTGACCATTCGGCCATTTCACATTACCGCGATGAAATCTCCCTTCTGCTTGAGAATAATATAAAACCGCTTGTCACTCTTCATCATTTTTCCCATCCGTTATGGTTCTGCGCCGAGGGAGAATTTGAAAACAGGAATTCGGTACAGTATTTCGAGAGATATGTTTCCTATGTCGTTGAGAACCTGGGAGACCTGGTCAGCGAATACATAACGATAAATGAACCCAATGTATATGCCGTAATGGGTTACTTCTTTGCCGAGTGGCCCCCGGGGAAAAAGAGTGTAAACCTTCTGTTCAGGGTTTACAGGAACATGGCCCGGTGCCATATCGCGGCATACCGTGCAATTCACCGTATCCGCAGTGAAAAGGGGTTCAGCGGGAAAACCATGGTCGGTGTTGCCAATCATTTACGGGTTTTCGCCCCCCTTACAAAAAACCCTGTTAACCATGTCATGGCCAGAACCATGGACTACCTGTTCCAGGGTCTCATTACCCGGCTTATGTCCTATGGAAATATTATTGGGAGCAAAAAGGAAAAGTACTACGATTTTATTGGCATCAACTATTATACAAGGTCGGCTGTCCAAGGGTTTAAGGATAAAACAATGCCGGGGGTTCCGGTTAATGATCTGGGCTGGGAGATATACCCTGAAGGCCTGTACCAGTTATGCAGGAAATATTACAAAAAGTACAGGGCACCCGTCTGGATTACCGAAAACGGCACCTGCGACGCAAACGACGAGTTCCGGGCCAGGTATATCTATGATCATTTATACCAGGTTAACAGACTGATTAATGACGGGATTCCCGTGGAAAGGTACTATCACTGGACGCTGATGGACAATTTTGAATGGATTGAAGGAGAATCAGCAAGGTTCGGCCTTATACATGTGGATTTTGAAACACAGAAAAGAACTCTCCGGAAAAGCGGGGAATTCTACGGTGAAATCTGCAAATACAACAATGCGTCTGAAGAGCTGCTTTCAAAATACTTCAGCTGACCTGCAGCGCAATATCGCCTGAAGCCATTGTATTACTGAACACATAATCAAACTCTGCATGATTTTCCAGAAAGACATCAACAATATCGGGATCGAACTGGGTACCCCTTCCCTCTTTAATAATATTAACAGCTTCTTCATGGGAAAAAGCCCTTTTATACACCCGTACTGATCTTAACGCGTCATATACATCGGCTACAGCCATTATTCGTGCCGAAAGGGGTATATCTGTGACTTTCAGGCCTTCGGGATATCCTTTTCCGTCCCACCGTTCATGGTGATAGTTTGTTATGCTTATTCCTATCTCAAGAAGCCTGTTGTCCGGGTATTTTCTTATTACCTCTTTCAGTGTATTTGCCCCGATGACTGCATGATTTTTCATAATTTCATACTCTTCCTGGTTCAGCTTTCCGGGTTTAAGAAGAATCTGATCGGGTATGCCTACCTTGCCAATATCGTGCAGCGGTGCGGCTTTATACAGGTTCTCGATATAGCTGTCGTCTATATATCCCTTGTATTTTGGGTTATCCCTGAGTTTTTCGGCTATTATCCTGCAGAATAAGGCTACCCTTTCAATATGGGCGCCGGTATTGTCATCCCGGGATTCTGCCAGTTTGACCAGGGAATAGACCATGGAATACTGGGCGTCAGCCAGTTCCTTTTCCTTCTTTTTATTAACTTCAAACTCCTTCCTGTAGTAATCGGCAAAAAAGCCTATCACGGCGGCTATTACCACGTACATTACCAGCCTTATGAACCAGTTGAAAAAATCCTGCTGTCTTCCGGCTTCTACATTCATCGGCATAATCGGCCCCACAAGAAGCCCGCTGTAAATTGCATGAACGACCGCACTTTTAATGCCGTTGGTTGAACTGATAACCGAAATAGGTATATACATCAGGTTGGTATACACTTTGTGGGTTCCGCCGGTAAAATAAACAATCGCAAAAACAATGGTTGAAAGAATGTAGGATACGATTATAAGACCTTTTCTCTTTATTCTAACCTGGCTCAACAACATTGAATCCCCCCCTGATCCAGGTTTCAGCTTTTCAGTCGGCCTTGATAATGCAAAAAACTTCATATTTTGATTTACCCATATTCATTTTTTATTTAACATAAATTTCAACAAAGGTTTATCCCTATTATCACAGTCTCCCTAAAACCGGGACGATATGCAGCATATGAGGTGCCGATAGGTTAAGTATATTAATTGATTTATCGGGAATATTATTACTGCTCTTAACTCAAACAGGTTTTATAAACGGAGGTAATTTCATGCAGAAGATTGCAGTACAGCGCGGCCTGACTCCTGTTCAGGAATATCTTTCAGAACGCGGTTATGAAGTGGAAGTAGTAGACTTTGACGCTTTTTCAAAAGCCCGGGATGAAGAGTATGACGCAATAGTACTGACAGGAATGAGCAAAAACTTCCTTGGCATGGAAGACACGGCTACAAATGCGCCTGTAATAGACGCAACCGGAATGACACCCGAAGAGGTTTGCGAGCAAATAGAACAGGCATTCCTGTAACAGCCGGACGAATTATTGCGCCAAAAGCATAAAATTTCAGCGAGTTTCTCAAAACTCGCTGAAATTTTAATGCACATTCAATAACTCTGTTTATTTCGCCCTTGTTGCAATTTCCTCGGTAATCATTTCGGCAAACCTGTTTAAATCCATCGGGCCAAGATCTCCCTCTTTCCTTGAACGGACAGCAACCTGGCCGTTTTGCATTTCCTTGTCTCCTATTACAAGCATGTAGGGGATTTTTTCAAGCTGGGCTTCGCGAATCTTATAGCCAATCTTTTCGTTCCTGCTGTCCACTTCAACCCTAACGCCAAGGCTTCTTAACCGGTTCGCAACATTTTCAGCATACTCGTTCTGCTTGTCAATTATCGGAAGTACCTTTACCTGGACGGGTGAAAGCCAGGTAGGAAAAGCTCCTGCATACTTTTCTATAAGCATTGCAAGAGTGCGTTCATAACACCCGATGGAGGTACGGTGAATAATATACGGTCGCTTCTTCTCATTGTTCCTGTCTATATATGTCATATCAAAACGTTCTGCCAGCGAGAAGTCAATCTGTACGGTAATAATGGTATCTTCCTTTCCATGCACATTCCTGAACTGTATGTCGAGCTTGGGCCCGTAGAATGCTGCCTCCCCAACGGCTTCAACGTATGGCAGACCGATATGATCAAGAATCTTCTTCATTTTTGCCTGTGTATCTTCCCATGCTTCAGGATTATCAATGTATTTTTCCTTATTATCCGGATCCCACTTCGAAAAACGATAGGTTACATCCTCTTTCAATCCAAGGGTGTCGAGCATGTAATTGATCAGGTCCACCGCACCCAGGAACTCTTCTTCAAGCTGTTCGGGGGTTGTAATAATATGGCCCTCGGAAATTGTAAACTGGCGCACACGTATAAGACCATGCATCTCTCCGGAGGACTCGTTCCTGAACAGTGTGGATGTTTCAGCCAGTCTCACGGGCAGATCCCTGTAACTGTGCAGCCTCGAGTTATAAATCATGAACTGGAACGGGCAGGTCATGGGTCGTAAAGCAAATACTTCCTCATCCTTCTCCTCGTCACCGAGAACAAACATTCCGTCCCTGTAATGCTGCCAGTGACCCGAGATTTTATAAAGTTCGCTCTTTGCAAGATAAGGAGTCATCGTCCTTAAGTATCCTCTTTTCTCCTCCTCATCCTCAACAAAGCGCTGCAGAATCTGCATTACCTTGGCTCCCTTGGGCATCAGCAGGGGCAACCCTTGCCCGATTGGTTCCGAAGTCATAAATATGCCAAGCTCGCGGCCGATCTTGTTATGATCTCTCTTTTTGGCCTCTTCAAGTTTTGCTATATGTTCGTCAAGCATGCTCTTTTTTGGAAAACTGACACCGTAAATCCTCTGCAGCATCTTGTTCTTTTCATTTCCACGCCAGTATGCCCCGGCAAGATTTATCAGCTTTACGGCCTTGACTTTGCCTGTACTTAGAAGGTGCGGTCCTGCACAAAGATCTGTAAACTCACCCTGGCGGTAAAAAGAAATTTCGGCATCTTCCGGCAGTTCTGAAATCAGTTCGGCCTTGTATATCTCTCCTGCGTCATTCACAAACTTCAGGGCCTCTTCCCTGCTAAGGGTAAAGCGATCAACAGGCAAATCCTCCTTTATTATCTTCTGCATTTCGTTTTCAATATCTGCAAGCTGCTCGGGAGTAAACGGCTTTTCCACATCAAAATCATAGTAGAATCCTGTTTCTATTGCAGGCCCTATGGCAAGTTTTACGTTCGGATAAAGCCTTTTCACAGCCTGAGCCAGTATATGGGATGTAGTATGCCAGTAAGCCATCCTTCCTTCAGGATCGTCAAAGGTCAAAATGTTAAGGGCGCAGTCCTCATTCAGCCTGTACCTGAGGTCAACTGTCTTCCCGTTCACCTCGCCGGCCGTTGCCGCCCTCGCAAGACCCTGGCTTATGCTTTCCGCAGTTTCAATAACCGTTATGCCTTTTTTCATTTCTTTGCAACTTCCGTCTTTTAAAGTAACTTTAATCATGGCTACATCTCCTTATGGTATGTGCAGTTAAGTAATATTTTAATTTACCCTACTGAATAATTATAGACTTTTTTTAGGAAATGTAAAATATTATTTCAGCAAATCAGGATTACAGGGTCTTCTTCCTTCAGTTCCAACCCTGATCCTGTCCTTTATTTTAAGAAAGGTTGCCTCGCCGATCCCTTTTACATTTTTTATTTCTTCAATGGATTTGAACGGGCCGTTCTGTTCCCTGTACTGAATAACAGCCTTTGCCTTGACTTCGCCAATCCCCGGAAGTTTGACCAGAGTATCAATATCAGCGGTGTTTATATTAATAAACAGAGGTTCTTCCGGCGCTTTCTTTATTTCATCCTTCGCTTTGGATTCTTCTTTTCTATCGTTGTTTTCCCCGTGAGACTCACCCTGGTTTACCGGCCTCCCGTTGCCGGCATCGAAAACCATTGCCTGGTTGGTTTTCAGATACCATCCCCACAAAATGAGAATCACAATAAGCAAGATTATACCAATGATTATATAATCTTTTCGGATTGTAATCTCAATCCCAAGGAACTTAAACTTCACTCTTTTCACCCAGAATAAGTTCTTTTGTGTACCGCATCCGGATAATTTCTGTCCTTCCTTATTTTCCCGTTACATTCATTATATAGTTTTTTGTTATAAATTTCAATATTTATCACCTTTTTGTCACTTCTTCTATAAGGTTTACAATCTTCTCCGCGGGATTCAGCATATCGGCGTTCTGCATGGCTTTTATGTATTTATTCCTGTTCCTGTACAGCTCATTTATCCTGTCCACAAGGGATTTTTCGGTAAATTCCTCTTCAGGCAGTACGTCACTGTACCCATTCTTTTTGAAGGATTCGGCATTCAGGATCTGGTCGCCCCTGCTGGCGCTCCTTGACAACGGTATCAACAGAGCCGGCTTTTTGACGGACAGTATTTCGAACAGCACCGTTGCGCCCGCCCTTGATATCAATACATCGGCACACGCAAAAATATCGGGTAATTCTTCATTTACGTACTCAAACTGTTTGTAACCTTTTAAATTTTCATACCCGGTTTTTACATTGCCCCTGCCGCATATATGAACAACCTGGAATGTCCCAAGCAGTTCTTTCAGGGCTGAACGCACAACCCTGTTAATGTTTTCAGCCCCCTGGCTTCCCCCTATAACCATAATAACGGGCTTATTGCCCGAAAAACCGCAAAGTTTATACCCTTTTATCTTGTCCCCCGAGACTATTTCATCCCTTACAGGCAGGCCTGTTAATACAGCTTTCTCCGGTACAACATACTTTTTTGTTTCGGGAAAGGTATAACAAACCTTTTTGGCAAACGGCGCTGACAGCTTGTTTGTAAGGCCGGGTGTCATATCCGATTCATGGATTATCACCGGAATCCGCAGGCTCCATGCGGCCCAGACAACGGGGCATGAAACAAAACCGCCCTTGCTGAAGACTATGTCGGGTTTTATTTTCCTGAGAACTGAAAGAGCCTGGCCGTATCCGCCAATGATCCTGAATATATCGGTAAAATTCTTTACATCGAAGTATCTTCTGAGTTTTCCCGCCGGGATTCCATAGTAGGTAATGCCCTCTTTTTCAATCAGCTGCTTTTCAATCCCGTTCTTCGAACCAATATAATATATATTGTATCCCCTGCTTCTCAGCCTGGGTACAAGTGCTATATTCGGAGTAACATGCCCCGATGTTCCCCCGCCTGTTAAAACGATTGACTTCATTACGATCTCTCCCGTTAAAACACCGTTATTGTCACATACAATTCCTGTACCGCCGCCCTTCTTAATGCCGTCATGGTGTATTGGCGGCATATAGGTAATTATATCACAATTGACAGGAAGTGAGCCTGTTAATTGCCCGCTTAAAACAACTTCCCTATTATAATTATTGACAGCGGGTCTAAAATAATCATAGAATTTATCTGAAAATAAAAATAACCCGGAGTTGTGCCATGGAAATGCCTGATTCACTTCGAACAGCACTGGAGAACCTGCTTGACGGCGTCCCGTTCAACAGCCTTATAAGCGATGCACAGAATATCAGCATGCGCTACAGGTCTCACGGTCCGAAAGCAAAACCGCAAATCAAGGAAAGAACAGAAGCCCTGGCTTATGCTGCGTCACGGATGCCTGCAACATTCGGTGCAGTTTATACAGCGCTTCAGAGCAGTCTTCTGTCCTTAAGCTCAAGACCTGAAAGCCTTGCCGACGTCGGTGCGGGCACCGGTGCGGCTTCATGGGCGGCAGATTCTGTTTTGGATTTAAAGGATATAACCTGTATTGAAAAAGAAAAAGTGATGCTGGATACTGGCAGGGAATTAATGAGTCATGGTTCCGGTGCCCTGCGCAGGGCAAAATGGGTGAACAATGACCTGTCAGTAAGTGACATTCCCAAGGCCGACCTGGTTATTGCCTCGTATGTACTTAATGAAATAACCGGAAATATAAGAAAAGCAGTTATTGAAAAAATGTGGTCTGCTGCGGGAATGATGCTTCTCATTGTTGAGCCCGGAACGCCGGAAGGTTATTCAAATATAATCGAAGCCCGCCGCTTGCTTTTGGAAGCCGGTGCCCATATTGCAGCCCCGTGTACCCATGAAAAATCCTGCCCGAAAGAGGAAAAGGACTGGTGCCATTTTACGTGCCGTATTGGCAGAAGCAGGCTGCACCGGATGCTGAAAGGCGGAAAAGCGCCTTATGAAGATGAAAAATTCTCGTATCTTTGCGCGGTTCGTGAGAAATGTAATCTTAAGGGGATGCGGGTACTGAGGCACCCCCTTGTTTACAGCGGTTTCGTACAGATTGAAGTCTGTACGCCCGAAGGCATTAAGAACATCAGGCTGTCGAAAAAAAACGGTGAAAAATATAAAAAAGCAAGAAAGGCCTCTGCAGGTACACTGCTGTCCGCAGATGAAACGGTATAGCGGTTATATTAAAAAACCGGCAGTTTACAGCGATAAAATGAGTTCGTTTTTCAGGTATTCAATCTCGTTAAGCCTTTGCCTGAGCTCATTCCTTTTGCTTTCAATATTTGAAATAATCCTTGCAATGCTTCCGTGAACTTCTCTTACCTGGTCAATATTTTCCCTGATCATGTTTCTGACACTTAAATCGGTAAAGATGTTGTCAAACCAGAAATCCACTGCCCTGGTCGTGGAATCTATGTTTGTAAGCCCGGGCACATAATTCATGTTTATATCCGAAAGCTCCTTCCGCAGTTCCTTAAGCTGCGAGGACAGGCGGTTGAAATCGGCTTCGGCCTGATCGATATGGTTATATTTTGCCATATGGCTGATAATTCCGCCCTTTGCCCATACATCATAGGTTGCCCAGCCTTCTGCACTGTTAAGATGCTTCATCACATTACCGGCGGTGCTTTTTGCCCTGTTCGCGGCACGGATAGCTTCATCCATTTCTGTAAGCTGCTTCTGGATGAAGTCACGTTCCTCTTCAAGTTTCATATACTGTTCCGAAGCCTCTGTGTCCATTTTGCTTAACAGCATTTCCTCACGTTTTTTTATCTCGGCTTCGTATACCCTTTCCTGTTCTTTCAGTTCAATAATCTTGTTCTCTGTCTCGCGAAGCTCTTTTCTGAGGTCCTCAACAAGCTGGCAGGCCTTGTCGTATTCCACTTTTGCCGCCAGTATTTCATGTTCTTCTTTTTCAAGCCTTCCCTCGTACTTCCCGATCATTTTCAGCAGAAAAGACGAGAAAGAATTGGTTTTAAGCTGCTCAACATCAAGACACTCTTTCCTGTATTTCTCCAGCAGCGCTTCAACCTCGCGTTCGGCTTCACGAATGCGTTTGTGCAGTTTACCGGATTTTTCGCGCAATACGGGCAATGCTGCAATGTTATTCCTTATTTCCAACAATTTTTTACTGTCCATGTTCGTCTCCTTTAAACCAGGAATTCGGAAGCATTAACCTGCTTCGGTATATATAACGTTTTTACAGTCATTAAAGTCTGCAAACCTTTTAAAACACTTTTCAATATCCTTTTTAACCTTTTGTGTCAGCTTAAAGCCGTCCTCATACCAGACATTCCTTATTTCCAGTACACTTTCCTTATTGTTCCGCACAGCCTCGACCCTTCCGATGAAACTGTCGCCGTATAACAGGGGCAGAACGTAGTAACCGTATTTTCTCTGTTCTTTCGGAGTGTATACTTCCCATTTGTAATCAAAATCAAACAGTGCTTTAATAAGCCGCCTGTCCCAGATAAAATTGTCAAGGGGTGCAACCAGTTCACACCTGGGTTTAAGCCCGGGATCCTCCAGTACCGTTTCAAGCAGGCTAAGATCGATTTCAAGGCAGTACAGCCTGTCCTTCAAATCTTCCACATTAATTTCAATGATCTTTTCTTCGGCAGTAAGCTGCCTAAAAATCTCGTTACGGACGGAGGCATTCAGTCCGTCGATATTAAGCCATGCATCCGACGGCTTGTTCCATAACAGCCCGACTGCTCCAATCCTGCGCAGAACGTGCCATTTCTGATGTTCAAAATCATCGGCAATAGGTTTTGAATTCAATAATTTCGCGTCTATATATTTTTCGGCCAGATCGTAGTATTTGACCGTTCCCTTTTTGTGGTGCACCACCAGGTCACCGCGGAAATACAGGGTCTCAAGCGCGGCACGGGAAAGTTTCGTACTGCTCCAGTACCAGTGAACCTTATCGTTAAAACCTAAATCTGCTGACGAAACCGGGCCTTTCTCACGGATTATGTCTTTTATCTTTTCGCATACGGCATTGACCTCGTTATGGCTTCTTCCACCGGTTTTGTATGCCTCACGATAACGCCAGAAATAAGGCCAGTCTTCGGTCATTATTATTGCAAGGTTCTTGTCAAAATAGTCTATGAGCTTTCTGTCTTCGTATAAAAGGGAATAGAGCATCTGCTTTTTAAACCCTTTAATCCTTGATTGCAAAACAAGCTCAGGGTTTTTGCCGCATACATCAATGGGGTCAAACTGTATACAGCCTGCCTGCTTTACGAAATCAAGAATACCCTGCCTGCCTATGAACCTGTGTTCGCCTATCAGCCCGTGCTTCAGCAGCATGAACCTTCGCGCCTGTTTTTTTCTAATTTTTACCTCGTCCATCAGTTCACCACCTGAAATCTTAAATACACTTGTTTTTCATATGCCCAATACCTGCATCCGCTTCTTTTTTGAGCACTCTCCTGCCTGAAAAACATGAGATTCCTGACTTAATGTGTTAACAACCTGCTGCCGCCGCAAAGTCCATGTCGTTACACGGATGCCGGGATATACACGGTATTTGAAATCGTAAAGCAAAACCTCACCTTGTCAGAACATTTGTTCTATTATATCACTGTATGGGAATATTTTCAAGTGTCAAAAATTAGCCTCTGTCGCCTTATATGAACAGAACATAATACAGCAAAAACGGCGGCAATCCTGAAAGGATAACCGCCATTCTTAAATCTGGCCTGTAAAATAGAAGCTGCCATAATGGCAGCTCTAAAAACAGTTTCGTTTATTCAGCCGATATGGCTGTCCCGGTGAAAGTTAATCGATGACTTTCTCTGAAAGCAAGTATTATATTTAGCGGAATGTGACAGACATCATGTATGGCAAATCAAGGTAATAGTATAACCCGATACTTACTGAGTGGCCGCCTTCATATTCTTTTTCATAACTGAACCAATCCGTGCCAAGATCATCCCAGGTGAACTTCTCACCGGTTACAACCTCTGCAAACAGGCACAGTAACTCCTGCATATTTTCAGATTCTATTCCGCTTTCAAACATATCTATTTTGTAACCTGAATAGCCATCTTCCGCATAGGCTGTTATCCAGACACCTGCATTTTCGTATTCACTGTCACCCAATGATATTTCCCTGCGAAAACCCTCCTGTGAACTACGTGTTAAGTACAGGCTTTTTGGAAATCTTTCCGTGAACTCATCCAATTCAATCCAGCCATCATTGTATGTAGTTGCTATATCATATACTGCTGCAGCAGCTTCCTTAGCTTCCTCGGTTAAGTCCTGCCCAGGAGTATCTGCCGGTACAGGTTCAGGTTCCTCTGTCGGCACCGGTGCAGGTGCTTCAGTCGGGGTTGGTGTTGGAGCTTCTGTTGGTGCAGGTGTTGGTGCCTCAGTCGGGGCTGGTGTTGGAGCCTCAGTCGGGGTCGATTGAGCCTCGGCAGGTTCTGTCGGTACCGGTGTCGGTTCAGCCGAAGATGCTGTATTCTGCCCCCGGGATTCGTTATCCTGTACTTGCGCCCCGCATCCGGCCAATAATGTAATTGACAATACAATTGTTAATGCAAGTAAGCCTTTTCTTTTCATTGACATTCTCCCTCCTAATACTTTGATTGCTACAAAGCTGCATAATCAACGACATAACATCGTCTTCAGCTCATCCAGGCGTCTTATGCTTAATACAATATAGCAAAGGCGTTTACGGGCATCAATAAATAAGGTATAAAAGGCCGGTTTCAATGTTTAACTTTGCGGTTCGCCCTTTTATCATCCCTAAGCAGCATTTCATCATCTTGAAAACAACTGATTTATATGTTAAAATTTACAACAATCTATAAAGAAATCTGTCGATAAATATAACAAAATGTAATATTCTGCAGCTTAAGTTCAGAGGCCAGGCTATGCTTCAAATAGTAATATGCGAAGACAATGTCGAATATTTAGGTCTTATTGTAAGTTACGTAAAACGTATTCTGAAATCAAGGAATATACCCGGAGAAATTGTGTGTGCGTCCGTACACCCGGATGAGGTTAAATCATATTTGAATTGTCATGACGCCAATGTACTGTTATTTGATATTGATCTTAAAACCGAACAGACCGGATATGATCTGGCCCTGAAAATAAGAGAAATTAACGCTGATACATATCTTGTCTTTATTTCGGAACATCTTGAATATGTGCTTCAATCCTTTAAGGCAAGACCATTCGACTTTCTGCCAAAACCGGTTACACAAAACAGGCTTTCCATATGTCTTGAAAGTATATGGAAGGATTACTGCAGAAAAAATACATCAATTGATTCAAATGATTCAATACAAATCAAGTTCGGAACAACGGTTTACTATGTTAAGAAAAACGATATAGTATACATTTCTGCCTATGGCAACAAGCTGGAGATCAAAACCCTGAATGGGATTATTAACTGTTACGAAACCTTAAAAAGTTTTGAAGGCAAACTTACAGGCAGCGGGCAATTTATTCGGTGTCATAAAAGTTTCATCGTAAACTCCATGCATATCAGGGAAATCAGGTTGAAAGAGATGGAAATACATATGACCACCGGCGATATTTGCTATATAGGAAAAAAGTACAGGATGAGAATAACCGGGCTATGTAATCATTGACACTTTTGGGCAATGTTTAGGGAGGAAACTGCTTTGTTAACACCGGATATTGTTTGGGGAATCTTTTAAGGGAAGTTTTTTATCAATATTCTTGATGCCGCATTTTATATGTCGGTCGCAATCATTCTTTTCAGCCTGAAGCCGAAAATCAAACAGTTGATTCTGCCGTCAGTCATAATGGGATTCATTTGTGCTTCATGTTTTGCAATGTCAATATATCTGGATGCTACAATAATAACAATTATTCTGTTTGTCTTTATTCCCATCGGAGCTTCGGTTCTGTTTATAAAACACACTCTGAAGATAAGTTTCCTGAAGGCATTTTCAGCCACGATAACAGCCTTTGTAATACAGTCATTAACAGCCGTACCCCTGCCATTCATTGCTGAGCTGCTTAACATTGACATTAATAAAGCGGGCTTAAACCCACCATATATGTTTCTTTTAAATTTTGCATCCTTAATGCTTGATCTGCCGTTTTTATATGTAATAAGCAAAATTAAAAACATTCTCAGGAAGAAAAGATACTATCCGCTGATTTTGCTGATTATTTTAATAAATTTTACTGTTGTTGTACTTAATATTGTGTTGATTGACTTTTTTGCATTTAAATACAACCTGAAAAGAGATTTGTCAATTTATATTTTTTCCTTGTTATTAATACTTGTAAGCGCTGTATCGTCAGTAATCATTTCCCGGAGGATTTCAAAACTGCGCGCCAGGGAACAGGAACTGGAAAACCTGGTCTTCTACAACCAGATACTCATGAAAGCTATCAATGATCTGAAAAGAGTAAAACATAATCACAGTAATATTATTTCTTCAATTTACGGCCTGGTGAAAGCAAACGACTGGAGCAAACTTGAGGAGTTCATGGATGATCTTGTTTCTGATGAAAGCAAAATGTATTCGCAGGAACTCATATCCCTAACCAGCATTAATAACGGTGCGGTATTGGGGATACTCGATTCAAAACTGGAAAAAGCCCGGGAATGCGACGTTCAATTGAACATTAATATACACGGCGAAATAAATGAAATTAATATGCCTATCAGCCAGTTCTGCGAAGTTCTGGGAATCCTTCTTGACAATGCAGTTGAGGCGGCAGCTGACAGCGAGGAAAAATATGTGAAACTAACAATTACAGGCGAAGGCAAAACTACTTCATTCCGGATTGAAAACTCCTGCAAGGATAAACCCGACATTTCAAAAATGTTTCAGAAAGACTGGTCCACCAAGGGCGAGGGCAGGGGCCTCGGTCTATGGATTGTCAACAACATAAAAAGAAAACACAAAAACCTCATTCTTAATACCATTGTCGATGACAATTACGTTCTGCAGGAGCTTATTGTAGGGTAAATCCGGCCAAATGCCAATGATAACGGATAATATAAGTTCATCGCATATCCCTGATTTGATTTCAGTGGAGCTTTCATTTTTTCTCCATGTTTTGCTTCATGTTATCACCTCATTTCTGTCGAAATCACTTGCATATAAGGAGATAATAAGCTCACTGTTTAAACAACTTTTTGCCTGTAAATTAAAGAGAAATAGAAAACTTGCATAATAATATTTTCTTATATGATGACATAGTAAAGATAATTGAAGATATTGGAAGAAATGATTAAATGGGATTGAAGCAATAAGAGCCGGCCCTGTCAGACCGGCTCTTGCTGAGTCTGTCAACAGATCAGTATGAAGTTTTCATCTTTGTACGCTTCCTAAGGATAAGGTAATAGACAATCAGAACAACAAATGCGGCGAAGTCGAGCCAGAGGAATATTTCACCCGTCAGGCCGTACAGCGTTGTTTTGCCGCGCACCGGCACGTCGCTTATCATAACACGGTCTTCCGTCCTGTAATAATTCTGATACGTCAGAGTATTGCCGAGGTAATCGGCCGAAATGCTTGAGCCCTCATTGGACTGCCTGACCGTGGAATAACCGTTTTCTATGCCGCGCAGGAAAGCCACTCGGGTATGGAAGTCGTCGATTTTCTTCGTATCAAACGCTGGGATTAGCATTATGTCGGAGTTTTTAGCCTGTGAAACCAGCATCGGGTAGTCGTTATCAAAGCAAATAGCCGTTGAAAGCCTCCCGTAAGGTGTGTCAATGACAGGAATAACGCCGTCGGAGTCGGACGGGTACCATGATATCGTTTTTTCGTACCTGAATTCAACCTCTCCGTCAGGATTGATCATTATGGCCAGGTTCATGTTCTTTGTTTCTCCATAAAGCAAATTAACGACAGCCGGCATAAAGTACACGCCGTTATCTTTCGCAAACGACCTGGCTCTTGCCATGAACGCGTCGAAATCGTCCTCATACATCGGGCAGTTCCCCTCGCTCCAGAAGATGATCTTCGCCCCGTAATCGGCAGCCTTCTGGCTCGATGCAAAAAGGTTATCCTGAATTTTCGACATAACGGGCTTATTTGCTTCCGCGTCGGCTTCAGGTGTGCCGGCGTCCGTGATGGCCCAATAGTCCCTGTCATGGGCTTCGGTTATCGATGCGATACGCACAGTCGAGCTCTTCGGCTTGTCAAACGCGAGCCGTACCCACCCGAAAACCATGACGGCGGCAAGTACGATACCAAATACGGCAAGCGGTTTCTTCACTGTTTCAAGCTGCGCGATATTTTCAAACGCGAGCACAGCCACAGGCGCAAACCACAGCACTATGAATTCGACAAACCAACTACCGAAGAGGGATGCCGACTGAACGAGCGGCAGGAAAGTGCACTGGCTGTACGCAATGGAAAATGTCATACCGAGGTTCGCAAATGTCAGCAGATAGTCGAAAACAACGTATGTAACCGGGAATACGAACATTGCCGCAAACGGCCCCATCCGGCGGGAAATGATCCTGTCGAGGTAAAGCGACAGGATAAGCGGGAGACAAACTACAAACGCAAATGTCACGGTCAGAGGAAGCCCCATGTCCCATCCGCCGTTTATGCTGAAAAACCGCGCGATAACCATGATGGGAATGAAAAAAAGCGTTTTGTACCATTTATCTGCATGCCTGAAAGAATAAATAAGCAGTGGGAATGCAATCCACACCGCCGCCGGGATATTGTATTCCCAGCCGATAAAAAAAATGAGCGCCGAACCGGCGATTCCGGCAAGATTAACCAAAAAACCGTAGTTTTTTTTCACTGTTTCCACTCCTTTTTATAAAAGTTTATTTACGAGTTCCCGGATATACTCGCTTCTCGTCGCATCATCGGTCAGGTCGATTTCAGGAAAGCCTTTAAAAAACTGCTGGTAAATACCCGGGAATAAGAAGGTCGCACATGACAACTGCATGAGAATCCTTTTTATTTCAGCCCTGCTTTTCTCCGGCCGGGCTTCAATGATCTCGTCCTGCAGCTTGTCGAGAAACCCGTGGAGTTTCCTGACAACCGGGGCATCGCCATCCGTTGATGTCAAAAGACCCGATATTAAAGCGCGCGTCAGGTTCGGAAATTTTATTGAACCAACGGTCATGCCTTCCATGACCGAAACCAGTCGCTCGTTGATCGGAAGGCCAATGCTGTCCTTAAAGTTTTCCATATCGAACGCATTATCAAGCGCAATTTCCAGTGCCCGCCTTATAAGCGTGTCTTTGCTCCTGAAATAATAACTGATCGCGGCGCTGTTTACTCCGGCCTCCTGGCCGATTCTGCGAATGGTAGTCTTGTCGATCCCGTATTTTTCGATACAGTTTATCGCCGCCATGATGATTTTTTCTTCTGTCGTCAAGTTTGGCACCTCCCTGATAATTACAGTTGAATTTCATGTTTTCCCACGCGTTCTCCGAATCTCATTATTGCTGATAGCAAGTCTGCCGGCATTTATTCTTTGTTGCATAATAATGGATTCAGTTCCTTTTATTTATATTAATATAATCAGATGAATTAATCAAGTGATTTATTCAAATGATTTAATCAAATGATTAAATCATTCAAAACAATTATTATAAGTCCCGTGCATCCAGGACAAAAACAAACGTCATCAATATGAAAAAATCCTTAAAAAACCGATATGTCCTGTGTTCGGGAATTTCACCCGTTAGATTCACCTATGTCCATGAAAAATTTACGATCTCTTACGGGAATGTCCGGCTTACTTTCACCGGCAAGGCTGCTTTAAATGCACAGGGAGACGGGGGCGTTTCTATGACTGCATTGAGGTTCCCGGTTTAAAGGCCGATTTCGTCAAACAGAAAATCCAGACGGACATGAATGATTTTCCGGACGCTTTGAATATTAAATGGACAACTGATATGGCGGAGAGTAAATTGTATATCCACGGCACATACTAAAAGCTCTGATTTTTCAGAGCTTTTATATTTTGGGTAAGCCTGTAAGCTATGTTCTGTATTTTTCAGCCTTTCCCGGAATATACACGTCCGTCCCGGTACTTTGACCTCTGCTGCTGTACACACTATATGCAAAAAGGCTGTCTCAAAAGAGACAGCCCCTCACTAAGATCTCTAAGTTTTTAAGCAAATTTAGAAAAACTGGTGCCGTCAGAACCTCAAGTCCCTCTCTCCATTGCGTATACGCCTGAGATACTCGATTGCCCTTTCCCTCCGCTTTTCATTGGGAATGTTCAAAACCTCCTTATCAATCAGCCTCTGCCCTATTTCCTTCAATTCATCATCAGCATAGTCGCTCAGGTATTCCTCAAATGTAAGAAGTGCGTTTGGGTGACAGCAATTCTTTATCTGGCCGGTTTTAGCCAGCGACATGAAACGGTCGCCGGTTCTTCCTTCCCTGTAGCAAGCGGTGCAATAGCTCGGGATATATCCGTCTTTTACCAGGCTTTTAATAACGTCCAGGGGCTTCCTGTGGTCCGAAAGGAAAAACTGCGGCTCTTCCTGCGATTCATCTTCTTCAGATTTGAGTTTCTTTGCATATCCACCTACCCCTACGCAGGAGCCTGCGCTCATCTGTGATATGCCGATCTCCAGCAGCTCCCTGCGAAATTCAATGCTTTCGCGTGTGGACAGGATCAATCCCGTGTATGGAACCGCTATACGGATAGCTGCCACGACTTTTTTGAAGTCCCTGTCATTCACCAGGTACGGGAAGGAATCATAATCCACTCCCTGAGCAGGCAGAAGCCTTGGGAATGAAATAGTGTGAGGACCCACTCCGGCGACTGCTTCCAGGTGCTCGACGTGCATTATCAGAGCAACCGTTTCGTAGTGATAGTCATACAGTCCATACAGCGGCCCTATACCTACATCATCAATGCCGCCGCCCAGCATTGCCCTGTCCATTGCCTGCGTATGCCACTCGTAATTGCGCTTGGGGCCGCGGTGCATCTCGAGGTATGTGGGCTTGTGGTAAGTCTCCTGGAACAAAGTATATGTTCCTATTTTTGCCTCTTTCAATTTCCTGTAGTTTTCTTCCGTAGTAGCGGCAATATCGATATTCACCCTGCGAATTGAACCATTTTCAAATTTTTCATCATATATTGTCTTAATGCATTCCAAGATATATTCTATCGGGCAATTTTTATCATCTTCACCCGCCTCGAGAAGAAGCCTTTTGTGCCCCAAGGCTTCCAGGGCGCGGACTTCCTCCCTTATTTCATCCTGCGAGAGCCGGCGCCTTTCGATATCATTGGAACATTTATAACCGCAGTATTTGCAGTTGTTTACACAATAATTCGAAAGGTACAGGGGCGCAAACAGCACGATTCTATTGCCGTAAATCTCCTCCTTGATCTCGCGGGCAACCTTGAACATCTTCTCCATTGTTTCGTCATCGTCAACTTCCAGCAATACTGCCACTTCCCTATGCGTAAGGCCTTTATACTTCCTTGCCTTCTCCAGTATCCTTTCGACTTCCTTCCTGTCCCTGACAAGTTTTTTCGCTTCATGAATCGAATCCAGGACCTCAGCATCATCAATAAACTCATTTGCATCCATGGATTTTACATTATACATAGTTTTAACCCCTTTCATATCACACTAATGGATATATCTTCCAAACCGAAGCCAAGTATTATTTCAGGCTTATTTTGTCAAGTATCCCTGACAGGTACGCAATTGCAATGCCGTAATTGGTCATCGGCACATTCTGCCTTGCAGCCCGTTCAATGCGGGAAAGGACGTATTTCCGGTTGAACATGCAGGCCCCGCAATGGATGATTAAATCATAAGGCGTAAGATCTTCCGGAAAATCGTTGCCGCTTACCATGTCGACACGGAGCTTTTCCCCGACCCTTTTGCGCAGCATCCGCGGGATTTTTTCCCTTCCGATATCCTCCTGAAGGGGAGCATGCGTGCAGGCTTCCGCGATAAGCACCGTTGAATTTTCCGTAAGATTTTCGATAGCCTTGACGCTCCTCGTGTAATAGTCGAGATCGCCCTTGTAACCGGCGAAAAGCACAGAAAATGACGTTAGCTTGCTTTCGGCCGGTTTTTTATCGTAAACTGTCTTGAAAACCTGCGAATCTGTAATGATCACCGCCGGAGGCCTTGACAGTATGCGTAAACCGTCATCCAGCCGGTCTGTCGTCACGCACAGGGCAATGCACTTTCTGTCCAGCAGTTCCCTGAGCATCTGCACCTGCGGAAGAATCAGCCTTCCCTTCGGAGCCTGGATGTCCTGCGGCATGACAAGCATTACCACATCTCCGTTTTTAACAATTCCGCCTGTTATTGTTTCAGCATTGTAATCCTCGGGCAAATGGCGCACAATGGCCGTGATAATCTGAGAAATGCCTTCCCTCGTGCGGGCGCTGGCAACAACGGGCTTCATCCCGATGCTGTTTTCAATGCGGTCGCTGGCAGACTTTATGTCACTTATTAGGTCCGCCTTGTTCAAGACTGCAATGACAGGTATATTTTTGCTTTTTAACTCTTTTATCCATTCCTTCTCCAAATCTATTTCCGTATCAGGAGCGAACATGACCAGTGCAATATCCGTTTTTTGGGCTGCTTCCCTTGTTTTCCCGACCCTCAGGCTGCCAACTGCCCCATCATCGTCAAAGCCGGCAGTATCTATCAAAACACATGGCCCTATCGGGTATATCTCCATTGATTTATATACCGGGTCCGTTGTGGTCCCGGCATGCTCCGATACCAGAGCTGTTTCGTGGCCGATTATCGCATTTATCAGCGAGGACTTGCCGGTGTTCCTTTTCCCGAAAATACCTATGTGCAGGCGTTCAGCCCTCGGTGTATCGTTAAGGCTCATTTTTTTCATCCCTTTCTGCTGAAATCGCGTTATATTTTTAACAAATCCGGCCGGCACTCGGCGCTCAGCTTATATCAATCTCTTTATAATCGCCCCTGTCAACTACAAGTTCATACCCTATTTTCTTCATGCGTTCCTGCAGGCAGAATTGACATTCCGCCGCTTCCTCGCTGGTGCAGATTTTGTTGTCATAAAGTATGTACTTCTTCCTTACATTGACCGGAGACAGGTTTGGCATCACAACATTGGCCCCTGCCAATATCCCCAGTTCCCTGCCTTTGGGATGAATTGTGCCCAGCGCCGTCGTTGCCGGTATCAGGGCATTGGGTATCATCAGCCTCAGTATCCCTATCAGCAAAAGCGTCAAATCCAGGCTGCCTTGAGGAAAGCCGGCGAACTGCGTATCCTTGTGCGGGATAAACGGGCCTATCCCGATCATGTGAGGCTTCAAGTTTTTTATGAACAACAAATCCTCGGCGATATTCCCGGAAGTCTGCCATGGTGAGCCGACCATAAACCCGGTCCCCACCTGGTATCCTATTTCTTTCAAATAATACAGGCAGCGCTTCCTGTATTCGGGGCTTTGTGCCTGCGGATGCAGCTTTGAGTAGTGCTCCGCGTTCGCGGTTTCGTGGCGCAGCAGGTAGCGGTTTGCACCTGCCTTATAGTAGGCCAGGTATTGTTCATAAGTTTTTTCTCCTATCGAAAGGGTAATGGCGCAGTCCGGATAAGCATTTCTTACCGAAGAGATGATGTCCACCAGCTTTTCATCGGTGTACCACAAATCCTCTCCGCCTTGCAATACAAAGGTTCTAAACCCAAGCGAATATCCCTGCCTGCAGCAGGCTAAAATCTCTTCTTTTTCCAGCCTGTAGCGCTCGGCATTGTGGTTGCTTCTTCTTATTCCGCAATAATAGCAGTCGTTTTTGCAGTAATTTGTAAATTCAATCAGGCCCCGTATGTATATTTTATTGCCAAACACCCTGTCAGCCACTGCCCTCGACTTGGAAAACAGGTACTGCATAATGTTCTTGTCAAAGCCGTCCAACAGGGCAGTAAATTCCTCTTTGCTCAAAACCTTTTCCCTATGCAATTTATCTACCAGGCTTAACATCATTTAATCCCTTTCGCTTTCTTCCGGATTAAAAACTTTTGAATAAACCGATTTGGATGTCACATCCGGAATCATGCCAAGTTTCCCCGACAACGCGCTTATCACATCATTCTGGGCATCCAGCACCACGCAGATAATTGAAATGCCCCTCTTGTGATATGGCAGTCCAAGGCGGCCGATAATATAATTCCTGTAATCGTGAAGTGTGCTGTTTACCCTGTCCACGGAATCGGGATTTTCAATTATAATGCTTATAACAGCAATTCTCGTTCCCATATAAACACCTCCCATGCCGCTTTCCGGCGCAATAAAAAATCCTTGCCCAGTGAAGAGCAAGGATAATATACAACAAAACCGCAAATACATGCGTTCTGTAATGCATGACATTATTCTCTTGCCTTCACACTCGGGACGAACCCTCATGAATCAGGACAATTGCTTATTCAATGCGGCTTGCTGAAAGGAAAAAACCTCGCAGTTCGTCGCTACTTGCATTATATCGCATGCATTTATTATTTTCAATATATTCCTTTCACTATGTCACGGCGGGCTGTAAAATTGGATGAAACAGAATTATAGCTCATGATAGCTTCCCTGTTAGAGTGTTTATATACCAAAAAACAAACAGAAAAGAATCACCCAATATTTCATATCGTATTAATTATGTAATAAGATCCATTTTATAATTGTTTTATATATTGAAACGATAAGAGAGAAAAGCAAAATCTACAAAACATTTTTCACTGCCAGGATAAATTCTGTCTTAAAAGGAGAAAGAATTGATGAAATTGTTTTAATGCAATTCGGAAACAGTGAAGCAACTCAAACAGACTATCCGCTGTTCAAGGTAGGAGACAGGATGATTTTATCCCTTAAAAAGGCAGGAGAATTTGATTACGGTGTGGATTTTGACTATGATTATAATAAATCATATTGGATTATTGGCGGACCTACTACGATTATGGATGTCCAAATGGTTGATAATACACTGTATGTCGGTGACAGAATGGGTGTAATGACTGAAGAATTTTTATCAAATAAATCTATTGGCAGCAAAATTGAATTATCGTTAGTCAACAGGGATACAAGCAATAAATTTCATGAACAGATAAAGTCAAGTGACCCGATTTTATCCGAAATAGAAAACTTGCATAGAAATATTTTCTTATATGATGAAATAGTAAAGACAGTTGAAGATATTGGGAAGTAAAGGAGTACTATTTCTACGTATTTGGATCCATTTGATGATGTTGCCGCTTTCCTTGATCTTGAAAACAGTATAACTGATTCAGCAGGTCATTTTACATACTGGGAAATTTTAATAAATCGTAATTACTCAATAAGTAAAGTAACAATGGCTCATGAATTTGGACATGTAATAGGATTAAAAGATTTATATAGCACGTCAAATATAGATAAATTGATGTATTGTAATGAGATTAGGACATCGTCATCACCGCAAAAAGCAGATAAAAATGGTGCTAAGGTAATCACTGGAGTACATTCAAGCCATACATGGTCATCATACAAATACTACGATTCAGTAAAAGGGGCTAATCGACATAAGAGAGAATGTATGTAACGGGTATCAGATAGAATATTGTACATATTCTTCAAGTAATAGATGCACAAAATGTGGTACACCAAAAGGCTCAACTCCCTATTCAATACCAGAGCAAACAGAATAGCAAGCCTGAAAATATAAAGGTTCTCCAGGGAGTAAAATGTGCAAAACGTTGCACTCCAAGAGCGATTTTTTCCGATGCTGTTCAACGATATGCAGCAGTATTTACAGGTATATCCAATATTTTGTATGCCTGGATTACTGCCTTAAACTTATCTATATATTGAGCCATATGCATCTGAACGCATATATAGTACAAAAACGCATAATAAAAGCCCTGATTTCTCAGGGCTGATAAATAATGAGCAAGTCTGTAAGCCGGGTTCTGTATTCGATGATCATCTATCTAGGCCATGTATTTCTACATGGCTCAAGCCACCTCTGAGGGCTGGCGGGCAACCATATGTCCTCTTTTGCGGTGTTGCTCCGGGTGGGGTTTACAGAGCGTTTCCTGTCGCCAGGAAACCGGTGAGCTCTTACCTCACCTTTCCACCCTTACCTTATGGATAACCATAAGGCGGTTTATTTCTGTTGCACTTTCCTTCAAGTCGCCTTGACCGGGAGTTACCCGGCACCCTGCCCTGCGGAGCCCGGACTTTCCTCGTGTACGGCCTTTCGGCACTGTACCCGCGATCATCTGACTTACTCATTATTATGTATTTGTTGATTATATACCCATACCAGGCAGAATGAAAACTACCTGAAGCTAAAAACATCCTGCCCGTAGTGCTCAATGATTATAACATCTTTGAGCCTGTTTTTCAACATATCAGATATTGCCTTAACAAACAGTTTTTCGGTATGGTAATGTCCTGCATCCACAGTGAAAATTCCTGCTTCTTCAAGCTCCTGGGCGGTGTGGTACTTAAGATCGCCCGTGACCAGTGCATCTGCGTTGCTTTCCTTTACAGCCCTGACATCACCGTCGAAACTGCCGCAAAATACCGCCACCTTCTGAATCCCTGTATCCTGAGCCCTGCCTGTTATGCGGACGCTGGAAACATCCAGCTTTTTCTTCACCATTGAAACAAATTCATCGGCATCAAGTCTTTCCTTAAGGTTGCCCACTCTTCCCAGGCTATATTCATGTCCGGGCTGTTCAACACGATAAATATCGTAAGCCACTTCCTCATACGGATGAGCTTCAATCATGCTCTTAACGACATTATCCAGCCTGCCCCGGGGTACAATTGTTTCAAGTCGGTACTCATGTACCGTTTCAAATACGCCTGTCTGCCCGATGTATGGGTTTGTGCCTTCCATCGGCCTGAAAGTACCGCAGCCCTTAGTATAAAAGCCGCAGTCACTGTAATTGCCTATCCATCCTGCACCGGCGCTGAAAACCGCCTTCTGGACCTTTTCAAGGCTGTCTTCGGGCACAAATACAACAAGTTTATATAACTCGTCCCGGCTATGGGTTTTAAGCCCGCTTATGTTTTGCAACTCAAGAACCCTGGCAAGGTATTCGTTCAGCCCGTTATCGGCAGTGTCGAAATTAGTATGCGAAGAATACACACAAATATTGTTCTTTATGCATTCAGCAAGCAGGGCACCTTTTCCGAAGCCTGTATTAATGGTTTTCATCGGCCTGAACAATACAGGATGGTGGGAAATAACCAGCTGAACCTGTTTTTCGACTGCTTCTGCCAACGCATCGCGGGTAAAGTCAAGGCAGACCAGTATCTTCTGAACCGGGCTTTCGGGATCTCCCCACTGAAGCCCCGAATTATCGTAACTTTCCTGTAACCGCAGAGGTGCTTCCTGTTCCAATATACTGATAATATCCTTACACTTCAAAACCATCACATCCTTACAACAGTTTATTCATTGCTTCCGGCGGATGAAACATTCACAGCTGAGGCTGTTCTGTTATCGGGTATTATTATTTCCCGGTGAACTTAAAAAGGGGATATTTATATTCTATCACAAACGGATATAACCGGTCCGGGAAATGGAACGACCTCCTGCGTGTCAGCCTGTAAAAAGATTATCATAGGCCTCTTTCATTTTATTAAGCAGGTTATATTCCTTAGCATACACCTGCTCATCCCGTTTAACCGATTTTCTCATCCCTTCCACTATCCTTGTCTGTATCCGGATCCGCCTTTCGAGGAACTCATTCAGCAGCGGATCCCTGTTATCAAACAAGGCCCTTCCGATATGAAGGTGTAAAATATCTTCACTGCGGGTTACTCCATCATAGCGGGCTTTTATTATTGTGTATATTCTTCCCTCATCCTTTACCAGGGATTCTGTTTCGATGCGAAACCCGTTATGCAAAAGAAACTCCCTCAATACCTCGTCATAGTATGCAGGCTGTAAAACCAGGGCTTCGGCCTTTTTTGCCTTTTCAACGGATGCTTCAAGGATTTCGGCAATAACAACCCCGCCCATGCCCGCTATGATAAACGCGTCGCATTCGTCTTCCTGTATTGGTTTCAGTCCGTCCCCGAGGCGAAGTTCTATCCTGTCGGACAGCCGATGCTTTTCAATGTTTCTTTCAGCTTTCATCAGCGGTCCTTTTCTGTTGTCCGTCGCAACAACAGAACTGCACATCCCGGACTGAATAAGGTATATGGGAATATAAGCATGATCTGTTCCGATATCTGCAGGCTTTGAGCATTTGCCAAGCATCCGGGCTATTTTAAGCAGCCTGCTCCCTATATTAATCATGATCTCTCTCCCTGGACAGATAATTTTCACCATGCTGCAGGACACATTCACGAAACCTGAACTCCATTCTTTTTATAACATACAGTAACCCTCAAAGCAAGCCGAATCAATACTTTTAACGTAAAAAGCCCTGCATTCATGTTGATGAGAAACCACAGGATTAGGTTTCTGAGACTTTCATGTATTGTTTTCAAAAAATAATCTGACATTGCATAAATTAAAAATTGATGTAACAAAGTCATGGATGAATCCCGTATAGTATAATTCTCCGGGGATTTAGGCCAAGTTGAAGCGGGTCGTGTTTATCCCAAACAAAAAAGGATGGATTTTCAATATCCATCCTTTTAATGGTGGGCCTTCAGGGACTCGAACCCCGGACCTACCGGTTATGAGCCGGGAGCTCTAACCAACTGAGCTAAAGGCCCTCATGGCTCCTCAAGTTGGACTCGAACCAACGACCCTGCGGTTAACAGCCGCATGCTCTACCGACTGAGCTATTGAGGAATGTCTTTCTGTAGTGCAAGTTATATTATAATGCCCAAAACCAATTTGGTCAAGAAAAATTTTTAAAACAACCGCAAAATTAACCGGTAATTACTTCCAATAAATTATTTCTATTTCAGGGTCCTGTTGTCGATAACCCTTTTCGCCTTTCCTGCTGTCCTTTCAATGGTCTTAGGTTCCACCAACCTTACCTTGCAGCTGAGGCCAAGGGTGCTTTCAATGCTGTGGCGTATTTTCTTTTCAGCTGCCTCTATCTGCTTAACCTGGTCGGAAAACATTTCAGGGGTCATTTCAACCTGGACTTCGAGGCTGTCAAGTCTTCCAACCCTGTCGATTACCAGCTGGTAATACGGCGATGTTAGGCCAAGTTCAAGAAGCACGCTTTCAATCTGCGAGGGATATACGTTTACTCCGCGAATGATTATCATGTCATCGCTTCGGCCGGTTACCTTGCTCATGCGAACCTGCGTTCTGCCGCAGGAACACTTGTCACCGGTTACACGTGCAATATCCCTGGTCCGGTACCGAATCAGCGGAAGGGCTTCCTTTGTTATGCATGTGAAAACAAGTTCTCCATCGGCACCAAAGGGAAGTACCTCTTCAGTTACCGGGTCTATTACTTCCACAATAAAGTGGTCCTCCTGGATATGCATTCCGTTCTGGCATTCACATTCCACCGATACACCGGGGCCTATTACTTCAGAAAGGCCGTATATATCAAGTGCCATAATACCCATCTGGTTTTCAATTTCCCTGCGCATACCTTCGGTCCATGGCTCTGCTCCGAATATGCCTGCTTTAAGTTTCAGATCCCTCTTCGGGTCAATCCCCATCTCCTTCATCGTTTCGGCAAGATACAGGGCGTATGAAGGAGTACATGTAAGAATTGTGGAACCAAAATCCTTCATTATTTCAATCTGCAGTTTCGTGTTTCCTCCCGAGACGGGAATTACTGTAGCGCCTATTTTTTCAGCCCCGTAATGAACGCCGAGACCTCCTGTAAATAGCCCGTAACCATAGGCAACATGAACAAAGGATGTTTTATCGGCTCCTGCCGATGTAAGGCATCTCGCCATAAGCTCCGCCCAGTTGTTTATATCCCTTGCCGTGTAACCAACCACTGTTCTTTTTCCGGTTGTTCCGGTTGAGGCATGAATTCTTATAACCTCATCCATAGGCACTGCAAAAAGCCCGTACGGATATGTATCCCTCAGATCCTGCTTATAGGTAAACGGAAGTTTTTTAAGGTCATCTACTGTTTTTATATCTCCGGGCTCGATACCCTTCTCTTTCATCTTCAGCCTGTAGTGCGGAACGTTTGAATACACTCTCTGTACCGTATTACGAAGCCTTTCGCTTTGCAGCTCAAAGAGTTTCTCCCTGTCCATGCATTCATATTCAGGATTCCAGATACCCATTCTTTTTTCCCCCTAATTGCTGTACGATTCAGCCAATTTATAACCTTCGTCAAATGCCTTGAGATTAAGAGCCAGGAATTTGGCCTTAACGGTTTCACGAATGGCTTCATGCCATATTTCCTTCTTAATACCGGTTTTTCTGGCCAAAAATCCAACCATCACTATATTGAGTACCTTTATGTTTCCAAGTTCCTTCGCGGTTTTAAGAGCATCAATAACAAATACGCCGGATCTGCCTGCCTTAATCCTTGAAATTATATCGTCGGGATACTTTTCCCTGCCGATGATAACAGGCATCGGGTCAATCCTCTGATCGTTGACTATGATTGTGCCGTCCTTTTTTGCGTAATCAAGCCATCTTAAAGCCTCAAGTTTCTCAAAGCAGAGCAGGATGTCCGCTTCGCCCTTTTCAATAATGGGCGAATTCACATTCTCGCCTATTTTTACATAGGTAATGACGCTCCCGCCGCGCTGTGCCATGCCATGAACCTCTGACACCTTGACGTCATATCCTGCCTTCACGGCAGCAGCTCCAAGCACACGACTTGTAAGAAGCGTTCCCTGTCCTCCGACACCTGCGATCAGTACCGATACATTACTCATTGCTGCCACCTGCCTTTTCCAATGCGTTGAACCTGCATACCCCGAGGCACAGTTCACAGCCGCCGCACAATGCTTCGTTAATTATAATGCCGTCTCCCGTATCCACAATCGCCGGGCACCCAAGGCGCATGCAAACCTTGCAGTATTTACACTTTTCGGTATTAACCCTTACGTATCCTTCGTACTTCACTGTTTTCAGAAGAGCACACGGGCGCTGGGCTATAATGACCGAAGGCTCATTTGCTTCAACTTCTTCCTTTACAACCTTATCAAACTCCTCAAGATTGAAAGGATCACAAACCCTTACCCGGTCAATTCCAATCGCATTGCAAAGTTTTACCAGATCAACCTGGCGTGTCTTTTCTCCCTTGATAGTGTAGCCTGTTGCCGGGTTGGGCTGGTGGCCCGTCATGCCCGTTATCGAGTTGTCAAGGATAATAACCGTTGACGTTCCCTTGTTATAAACAATATCAATCAGCCCCGTTATTCCTGAATGGATAAAGGTTGAATCGCCAATTACCGCAACTCTTCTGCGGTCGTCCCCGTCACCCAGTGCTTTTTCCATACCATGTGCAACACCGATGCTTGCACCCATGCATACGCATGTATCCATGGCTTCAAGCGGGGACATTGAGCCAAGGGTATAACACCCTATATCGCCTGTAACGGTAAGCCTGTTCTTTCTCAATGTATAGAACACGCCCCGATGCGGGCATCCCGGGCAAAGCACAGGCGGCCTTACAGGCACATTTTCCTGCAAACCGGCTGTGTCTTCGTTAATTCCGAGTATTTCCTTCCGTATCAGGCCTGCACTGTATTCTCCCGTTACGGGAAGTTTTTCCTTTCCAATACAGGATATTCCCTTTTGCTTCAGAAATTCCTCAATGAACGGATCCAGTTCTTCAATGACATACAATGTCTTTACTTTTGATGCAAACTCAGCAATCAGCTTTTCAGGAAGCGGATAAACCATTCCGAGCTTAAGGTATGATACATCACCGAATGCTTCCTTCGAGTACTGGTAGCATATTCCGCTCGTAATCACGCCTATGTCGGTGCTGCCTCCCCACTCGATACGGTTAAGCTCCGTTTCCTCGGCATATGAAGCCAGTCTTTTCATCCGTTCTTCCACAATTACATGGCGTTTTCTCGCCATCGCAGGCATCATAACATACTTGCCTATATCCTTGTTGTACTGTTTTAGGGGCATTTCAACCCTTTCACCTATTTCAACAAGGCTTTGTGAATGGGCTATACGTGTTGTAAGCCGGATTATGAAAGGTGTATCAAACTCTTCACTGAGTTCCAGCGCCTTTTTTATGAAATCCTTGCATTCCTGGCTGTCTGCCGGCTCCAGCATCGGAACCTTCGCTGCCTTAGCATAATGCCTGCTGTCCTGTTCATTCTGCGAACTGTGCATACCCGGGTCATCAGCAACACAGATTACCAGCCCGCCGTTAACACCAGTGTACGAAACTGTAAACAGAGGGTCTGCTGCAACGTTAAGGCCCACATGCTTCATTGAGCATACAGCGCGCCCGCCGGCAAAGGAAGCCCCGATTGCAACCTCCAGTGCGACTTTCTCGTTCGGGGACCATTCTGAAAATATTTCATCGTATGTTGCAATAAATTCAGTAATTTCTGTGCTTGGTGTGCCGGGGTATGCTGTGGCAACCTTTACGCCGGCTTCATAAGCCCCCCTTGCAATTGCCTCGTTTCCAAGCATTAATTTTTTCATTCAACTCTCTCCTTGCCGATACATGTATAAACATAAACGTCATTAACAGCACTTGGCACATGTAACATGCCGGCTGAATTACTTCTGCTGATTTTTCAACCTGAATATGGGGAGAACAGAGATAAGCAGTGATTTTATCCGTGCTATTCCGTGCTACGCATCAGTCAAATTTCAAAATCGCAATACCCCATACAACCATGTTACATATAAAATATCATTGCGGAAAAACCGTTCAGTTTTTTATTTTTATTCGGCTTTGTACAAGCCTTAATATTATATTATACAATAATAAATCCTTATGTAAATAGAATTGAATAAACTTTATGACACAATTATAGAGAAGTCAAACATATGTGACACAACCTCTGAAAAATTTTCTCTGAACAATGCTGTAA
>LFSH01000096.1 GCA_001513105.1 Clostridiales bacterium DTU070
TCTTTCACAGGTAGGGGCTGAATCGGAATGGCGGGTGGCCAATACCGAGAGTATGAAGTCAACCTTGTCCGAGGAAAACGGATACATGCTGATTTTTGATGATGCCCGGCAGGAACAGGAAAACCAGATCAGGGCTATCAGGATGTTTATACAGCAGGATGTGGACTATATCGTGTTCTCTCCGAAGGTTGAAACCGGATGGAAATCCATTCTGCTGGAAGCAAAGGAGGCGAGTATACCGGTCATCGTAATTGACAGGTATATAGAACAGCAGGATGAACAGCTGTTTACCGCTTTTATCGGTTCGGATTTCTACAGGCAGGGAAAAAAAGCGGTTACTTGGCTCGAAGATTTCCTGGAAAAACGGGGCAGAGGCGAAGAACCTCTACGGATAGTCCATATCCAGGGAACCATAGGCTCATCTGCCCAGATAGGCAGGACGAAAGCTCTTGAAGAAGCTGCCGGACGGCACCCGAACTGGGAAATTGTGGCCCAGGAATGCGGAGATTTTACCCGGGCGAAGGCATATGAAGTTATGGGTGCTATTTTAAAAAAGACAAAAGACATAGACGTTGTATATTGCGAAAATGACGGTGAAGCACTTGGGGCGATTGATGCAATGGAAGAGGCGGGGTTGAAATGCGACCCTGTCGACGGTGTGATTGTAATCTCATTCGATGCAACAAGGCTTGGGCTCGAATACTGCCTGGCACGGAAAATAGCGCTTAATGTGGAATGCAACCCGCTGCAGGGTCCATACGTTGACGAAATAATCAAAAAACTTGAACGCGGCGAACCGATAGAGCGGATAACATATGTTGATGAAACCTGTTTCGACTATAAAAGTATCTCCCGGGAAATAATCGACGGCAGGGAATACTGAGGTTAGCTTTTTTATCGTGAATGTTTGAAATATTAAGGGAAAGTCATATCAGGCAATGGAATTGTATACAAATAAAGGAATTTAAAAAGAGCGTCATAAGGCGGCCTGTTTGATTTTTAAATGAGTTTGTTCAATATATTATGCATTTCATACGAAAAACTTGTCTTTATTATATAAAAGTTATACGATTTGCACAAAAGATAAAAGAAAGGGGAATAAAAAATGAAAAGGATTCTTGCATTGATCCTGGTCACCTTGTTAACTTTTACACTGGCAGCATGCGGTACTCAGCCTGCAGCTCCTGACGGATCATCACAGGGAACATCGTCTGAAGACGGTTCAAAAACATCTTCTAACTCTGACAGCGGCCTTATCAAAGTCGGCATTGTCAACAACCCGCCTTCCGAGTCGGGTTACCGTGCTGCAAACGTAGCAGACTTTGAAAGGGTCTTCAACGAAGCAAACGGATACAAAGTTTCAACGTTCTACAGCCTGAAGAATGATGAACAGCTGAACGCAGCCCAGCAGTTCATCACTGACGGTGTTGATTATCTCCTTATTTCAGCGGCTGCAACCGACGGATGGACAAATGTTCTTGAAAATGCAAAGAATGCCGGCGTTAAAGTATTCCTGTTTGACCGTATGATGAATGTAGACGAAAGCCTGTTCGAAGCTGCAGTTGTTTCCGACATGGCGGCACAGGGAAGAATGGCTGTTGAATGGCTGAAAGAGCAAAATCTTTCCGAATACAACGTAGTACATATCCAGGGTGCAATGGGAAGCGACGCCCAGATTGGCCGTACAAACCCATTAAATGAAGAATTCGAAAAAGGGACCATGAAATGTGTTATCCAGCAGACAGCTACCTGGGATGAAGCCACGGCAAAACAGATAGTTGAATCAGTAATCAACTCGGGAGAGAAATTCAATGTTATCTATGCTGAAAACGACGGTATGGCCAAGGGTGCCGTTGCAGCACTGGATGAAGCAGGTATCACCCACGGTGTTGATAAGGAAGTAATTGTAATAGGCTTTGACTGCAACAAGTGGGCTCTGAGGGAACTGCTTGCAGGCAACTGGAACCTGGACGTACAGTGCAGTCCGTTCCAGGCTGATAAAATCCATGAAATGATACAGATGCTTGAAGCAGGCAAGACACTTCCTGAAAAGATTGTCATCAACGAAGAAACATACTTTGACGCAAGAACCATTACACAGGAAGATATAGACAAATACGGCCTTGGCGACTGATAACCGGGATTGTCTGTTCTCAGTCAATTTCATTATTCATTCATATGCGGTGCCGAGTATGCGGATGTTTCCGCATACCCGCATCGCTGTTTGAAAGGACTTCCAATACTGTTGAGGATGGTAGCGATGCAGAACAACATCGTATTGTCGATGAGAAATATAAGTAAATCATTTCCGGGTGTACGCGCGTTGCAGAATGTGGATTTTACACTCAGAAAAGGCGAAATTCATGCGCTTATGGGCGAAAACGGAGCGGGAAAATCGACCCTGATCAAGGTTCTGACAGGAGTACATCCGAAAGATTCAGGCCAGATTTTCCTGGAAATTAACGGCGGATTAAAAGAGGTAAATGTAAGGTCGCCTCACGAGGCTCAGAATTTAGGCATCAGCACCGTTTACCAGGAGATAACTCTTTGTCCCAACCTTACCGTTGCCGAGAATATGTTTATCGGACGGGGAAATTACCGCACGGTAAACTGGCGCTCAATGAAAAAGAAGGCAGCGGAGATACTTGAGAAACTGAACATCCCTGCGCGTGCCGCCCAACAGCTTGGCACCTGTTCGATAGCGGTGCAGCAGATGGTGGCCATTGCCCGTGCAGTGGACATGGACTGCAAGGTTCTTATCCTGGACGAACCGACTTCCTCGCTGGATGAACAGGAGGTTGAAAAACTCTTATCGCTGATGCGTGAACTGAAGTCACGCGGTGTAGGCATAATTTTTATTACACACTTTCTTGACCAGATGTACGGGATAAGCGACAGGGTAACCGTTCTGCGCAACGGTGAACTGGCGGGAGAGTATGAGGTAAAGGACTTGCCGCGTGTCCAGCTTATTTCAAAGATGATGGGAAAAGACCTCGAGGATGTTTCTTCGCTGAAGAAAAAAAGTTTGCCTGATGAGAAGGCAGACAGCCCGCCTGTTTACGAAGCGGTAGGTTTATCCAGCACCAATTGTCCCAATGAGTTTGATTTTAAAATCTCAAAGGGAGAAGTAAACGGATTTACAGGACTGCTCGGCTCAGGCCGCAGCGAGAGCGTGCGTGCCATTTTCGCTGCAGATAAGATAACCGGCGGGAGAATAAAGATCAATGGCAAAAGTGTTAAGATTAAAAAACCTAAGGATGCAATGATGCATGGCATAGGATACCTGCCCGAAGACAGAAAGAAGGACGGAATTGTAGAGGACCTGTCGGTGCGTGAGAACATTATACTCGCGCTGCAGGTAATGAAGGGTTTCTTCAGGCCTCTTTCAAGAGCTGAAGCCGAATCCTTTGCAGATGAGTACATAAAACTTCTGGGTATAAAAACTGCTTCGATGGATACACCGATAAAATCCCTGTCGGGCGGGAACCAGCAAAAAGCGATACTGGCACGGTGGCTTCTGACAAACCCGCAGTACCTAATCCTTGACGAACCGACCCGCGGTATAGATGTCGGAACAAAAGTTGAAATACAGAAACTAATACTGAGGCTGGCCGGTGAAGGAGTGAGTGTTACATTCATTTCTTCCGAAATAGAGGAGATGCTTCGAACATGCTCAAGACTTGTTGTTATGCGGGATCGCCGGATGGTTGGTGAGCTGAGGGACGAAGAAATGACGCAGGGCAACATTATGCATATGATAGCGGGGGAGGCGGAAAAGAATGGGTAATGGTTTTAAGAAATTAATGAGAACTCAGTTGGTTATACCATTGTTTTCGCTGTTTTTGATTATTGTTTTCAACCTGATCAGGGATGTTGGTTTTTTTTCGATAAGCATTGTGACCAACAACCAGGGGAACCCCGTTCTTTCAGGAAACCTTATAAGTATCCTGAACGGAGCGTCAGCGGTTGCTATCATGTCAATCGGGATGACATTTATAACATCATCATGCAAGGGACAGGATATAAGCGTTGCTGCAGTAGCGGCAATCGCGGGCAGTGTTTTTGTCAGTGTACTTCGGTCATATGAAATTACAGTACCGGTGATTATTTATGCGTTTTTGCTCAGCTGCCTGATATCGGTTGTTTTCAGCATGTTTAACGGAATACTGGTTGCCGTATTTAAAATCCAGCCTATGATTGCAACGCTGATTTTGTTTTCGGCCGGGCGTTCCATTGCCTACTGGATAAACGGCGGTGCGACACCCACTGTTTCAAGCCCTCTGCTGTCAGCCATCGGAGGTTTTATTCCGGGTATTCCCGTACCCACTCCGATTATTATCATGATAATATTCCTTGTTCTGATTTCTCTTGTTCTAAGGTTTACCACCCTTGGATTATATACGCAGGTGGTTGGAATAAATGAAGGAACCGCCCATTTGAATGGGATAAATCCTGTTTGGGTAAAACTCCTGGCATTTGTTATATCCGGTGTTTGCGTTGCTACAGCAGGCTGTATTACAGTATGCAGAATAGGACTTATCAACCATGAAACCCTGCTTTTGGATGCAGAAATGGACGTTATACTTGCAGTTGCAATCGGAGGAACTGCTCTCAGCGGCGGAAAGTTCAACCTGTATGGTTCGGTAATTGGAGCGTACATAATACAGGCCCTGACTGTTACGCTTTTTGCAATGAAGGTTCCTTCGGCGGCGGTAAAGGCCTATAAAGCAGCGGTAATCATAATTATTGTTATATTCAGTTCACCTGTTGTGAAAGAATTTGTTGTCAACCTGTATAAGAAAATGTTTAAGTCACGGGTCAAAACTCCTGTGAAGGCTTCATGAACAGCGTTTAAAGCCTTACAAAATGATTTGCGATAATTACTGTTTGCGCCGGTTGTTGAGCATTATTCCGTTCAATCCGGCGAAAAACCGACAAAGTAATGGAGAATGGATACCATGAAGAAGAATCTGTTAGGCGGAAGAACTGAAAAGAAACCCAGGGAACCCATATCCAACACCAATTTGCTTATGACAATAACTGTATGTACCTTCGTGGGTATGTATGCAATTGCAATGATTGTATGGGGCGGTGGATTTTTAAATCCCCAGCAGTTCCTTGACCTTTTCAACAACAATGCCTACCTGCTGATAATTGCCTGCGGACTGACGATGGTTATGATATCAGGCGGAATAGATATTTCAGGCGGAGGTATAACTGCTCTTGTGACCATGGTCTGCGTTGTTTATCTTGAGGACCATGGGGGGACGGTAGCTGGTTCGTTCCTCATATCTATAGGTATTGGACTTGCTTTCGGACTTGTTCACGGAATACTGATATCATACCTGGAAATACAGCCTTTCATTGTCACGCTGGCAGGCATGTTCTTTGCAAGGGGTATGATAACGATAGTAAGCATTGCTCCGCGGACAGCAACGCATGAAGGCTTTCTCAGGCTCAAACAACTGCGGGTTACAATACCTGGTGTCGGTTATTACGGAAAGACAGGCAATTTCATTCCCGCCAAGGTTGAGCCCGGAGTGATTGTGGCCATAGTTATAGTAATAGCTATAGCAGCGATTCTGAAATGGACGCGGTTCGGGCGAAATCTCTATGCAATAGGCGGAAACAGTCACAGCGCATTAACGCTCGGAATTAATGTTAAACGTACAAAATTCTTTGCCTATGTACTTGCCGGACTGTTATCCGGAATAAGCGGCTATGTTTACCTGCTGCACACTGGGGCAGGTGATGCCGCCAATGCCACCCAGGCCGAAATGCAGGCAATAGCATCCAATATAATAGGCGGAACACTGTTAACCGGCGGGGTTGGAAATGTTATCGGAACACTTTTTGGGATGCTTTCGCTGAAGACTATTACGAACATAATTATTGCTTCAGGGCTTACAAAGCCGTATTACCAGAGCATCACAACCGGTCTCATGCTGTGTTTCTTTATCCTGCTTCAAAGTGTAATTCTTGCTGTTCGCGAAAAAGGCTCATTCAGGCTGCTGCTTCCTGAATGGTTGAAATTTGGAAAAACAGGCGGGACAAAAAGCGGCTGATCTGCCTTAAGGATTGCTTATGCATTCATGTTGAAAAGCACCTGTCAGAGAATGCCCTGTTGTGAAGAAGACAGGGCAAAAATGCTTGACAGGTTTTTATTTTTCCATTAAAATGACTATAATGATCAAAACACAAAAAATAGTCATAATAAGCGAGGGGTTTGAAATGTCGCCAAGGAGCTTATCAGATCATGAAAAGCAGATGCAAAGGCAAAGACTGTTGGAAAAGGGCAGGGAACTGCTGATGTCATACGGGGTCAGGAAGACCAGCATCGATGATATCACCAGGGCAGCAGGCATGGCAAAGGGTACGTTTTACAATCACTTTGATTCAAAGGAAGAGTTTGTCCTGGAGATTATCAGCCAGCTGCATACTGAATGGCACCAAAAGGCCGAGCTGTATTTCAGCGGGAATTCTCCAGAGCCGCTGAAAGAGCGTGTTCGCAGTTTTATTCGCCAGTGCTTTTATTCCGGGGAATTCCTGGCTCTTTTCAAGTATCATGACGAGTTTGAAGAAGTGCTGATGACTTTATATACACGCTCGATACCTGGTCTGAAGGATCTTATGGAAATGGAAAATGAGGCGTATGAACGGCTGCTTAACATGTTCCGTGTTGACACGCAGAGGGTGAAGCCCGGTGTGGTTCATAACTATCTTCATGCGATGTATTTCGGTATTGCAAATGCTGAATTAATGGAAAAGGACTGTCTTGACGAAACTTTCGAGGTACTGCTGAATGGACTGATTGAGTACATTTTCGGAGGTTGGTCATGAATCTGTATACGCTGCAATCACTATCTAAGGACTACGGCGAGGGGGATTCCCTGGTTCGTGCGCTCAGGAACGTTAATCTTGAGATCCCTTCGGGTAAATTTGTTGTGATACTCGGAGCCAGCGGCTCAGGAAAGTCCACGCTTCTCAATATGCTGGGCTGCATGGATAATCCCACAAGCGGCAGGATATTTTTTGAAGGAACCGACATTACTTCTTACAACAAGCGTCAAATGACACAGTTCAGAAAAACCACGATCGGTTTTGTGTTCCAAAGCTATAACCTGCTGCCCGATTTGAGTGCGATAGAAAATGTTGAAATTTCTACGGAAATGGCCGGACTATCGCGAAAGGATGCGGAATATGCACTGGCGCTGGTTGGACTGTCTGAACGCGCAGGACATTTTCCGGGCCAGCTTTCTGGCGGGGAACAGCAGCGTGTTTCCATTGCGCGCGCAATTGCAAAACGTCCCAGGGTTCTGCTCTGTGATGAACCAACAGGCGCACTGGACTTTGAAACAGGCATAAAAATACTGGAAGTGATAAAACAGATCCACATGGAACAGGGCACATCGGTGCTGCTGGTTACCCACAGCCAGGAAATAGCAAAGATTGCCGATATAGTGATACGCATGCGCAGCGGTGAGATTATAAGTGTCACTGGAAATGCGGAACCTGTCGAACCATGCGAGGTGGTATGGTAATGGAAAGAATGACGTTTCGATTAATGTTCCGGAAAATGCGCCATCATCTGCCTCAGCTTATTGGTATCGGGCTGCTGGTGATGGTGGGAACGGCGTTTTTCGTAACGCTGTACACTATATATTTAAGCTATGACCGACGGGCAAATGAGTTGTTCATCAACCAGTGCTATGCCGACGTGACCTTTTATGGAAGTTTCGATGAGTATGATGTGGCGGCGGTTGAATCATCGGAAGGCATTACGCTGGCTCGCGGCCGTATTGTGCATGACTTCCGGAACGGCGACATTATACTGCGTGCCGTGTCACTTACCGATGAAATCAATATACCTTATATCCATGAAGGGACGCTTCCTTCCGCTTCAAATGAGTGTGCCTTGCTGAAAAAGCACGCCCAGGCACACGGTACGGGAGTCGGAGATACCATTGTACTGCAAGGAAAAAGCCTTCGTGTCACAGCCATTGTTGCTTCACCCGAATATGTATACATGGTGCAGAATGAGCGGGCTATGATGGCACGCCCCGACCGTTTCGGCGTGGTGTTTGTGACAAATGACTTTTTTAACGGCACTTACAACGAAATTGCTGCCTTAGGAGAAATCACGAAGGATGAGGCAGAAATAATCGGAGAATCAATAGGTGCTGCAAGGACAGTCACGCAGGATAACCAGGTCAATAAAGTGCTGTTTCGGGAAGACCTGAAGCAGATTCGTACATTCTCATATATATTCCCGCTGGTATTTGCCTTTCTTATCGTTATGGTTATATATGTGATGATAAAACGTACACTGGCACTGGAACGCAGGCAGATTGGCGTTTGCAAGGCATTGGGCATGACCGAGGGAAGGCTTTTGCTCCTGTACATAGCCCAAACGGCGGTCGTAGCGCTGCTTGGGGCTGTTTTCGGATGCGTTGCCGCGGCATTACTATGTGATACCATTATTGGGTTTTTCTCTGTGATGTTCGAGGTGCCCGGGCTGGCCTATGAGTTTTATCCGGTGCTGTGCGGCTGCGTAATTCTTGCATTTATGGCACTGAGCGCAGTGTCGGTACTGATTGGTGCGCGTAAAGTGTTAAGCCCGATGCCTGCTGAACTGATGCGGCCGCGGATGCCGTCGGGCGGAAAGCAGATACTGCTTGAAAAAGCCGCGTTCTTATGGAAACGCCTGTCATTTAACACACGTTACGCGCTAAAGAGCGCACTGCGCAACAAGGGCAGGTTTTTTGCGGTACTGCTGGGAATGTGCGGTTCCTGCGCACTTCTCACCTTTGCACTGGGATTCTTTAATTCCGCTGAATATACACAGACAGCATACTTTGACGGTTTCGCAAATTACGATGTTATGATGGAGATAAGCCCGATGCCGATGGAAATGGCCCATCCTGTGGAAGAAAAATTCGATGTAATCAACCGTGCGCTGATGATTCCGGTAAAGATAGACGGGGATGAATACCCTCTGCTTGTAGTTGAGGAAAACTTCGACATGCAGCGTATAGATACATCCCGAATCAGGGACGGTGTACTCATACCACGGCATTATGCACGGAAATGGAATGTTGAAGCAGGAGACACGCTCAGGATAAATGACGCTGATGTCACGGTGACTGCAGTCTTCGAGCAGAATTTCGGGCTGTCGATATATACAGGCTATGATTATGTAAAAGAGATAATCCGGGATTTTGTACCGGTATATAACGTGATTTTTGCGCGTGGTGCGGATATAAGCGAGCTTAAGGATTTAAGCCTCAGGTATAGCTTCAGTTATTCAACGTTGCCGGACGATAAAAACAGCTTTGCATCGTTAATGGAAAGCCTCAATACGCTAATCTGGTTTATGCTGGCATGCGCAGTGATACTTGGACTTACGGTGTTGTATGCGGTGGGGCTTATGAATCTTTCATCAAGGGAGTACGAATACATGTTCATGGGAGTTATGGGGTATTCGCTGAAAAACATAATGAACGCCCATATCAAGGAAACACTGATCCAGCTTGTTATTGCCATACCTTTTGGATTTGCCCTTGGCTATGGTATTCTGAACGTGGTGAAAACTGCATTTTCGAGTGACAATTTTGTACTTTCTGCTGCAAAATATAATGAAAGTTACGCATACGCAGGTATTGCGGTAATATTAATGTCGGCCCTGGTAGCCGTAGTCAGCGGATTCTATGTCAACAGGCTGAATATCGTAGAGGGTCTTAAGGTTATAAATGAATAAAAGGATGGCACGCTTTGCAGTAAATGGCACAAAAAGTCGGATATGGCTCTCCGAAGGATGTTATAATGGAATCAAAGCCGGTCGGGAGAGATTAACATGAACTGGTGGACAGAGGGTATCCGGAACGCAATAGACTACATCGAGGATAATATTACAGAAGAACTGAATATCCGGGATATTGCTGAGAAAGCATGCGTTTCAGCATTCTATTTCCAGAAAATCTTCAATGTGCTGTGCGGTTTCACAGTAGGGGAATATATAAGGAACCGCAGGCTCAGTTTGGCAGCAGAGGAGCTTTCGAAATCAGATGCAAAAGTGATTGATGTTGCATTGAAATACGGCTATGACTCTCCTGACAGCTTTACCCGTGCATTTGCCAGGTTTCATGGCATTTCTCCCTCGGCGGCTAAATTAAAGGGTGCAAACCTGAAATCTTTTGCACGATTGAAATTTAAAATAGTATTGGAGGGCTGTACCATGCTTGAGTATAAAATTGTTGAGAAGGCGCAGTTTACTGTGATGGGAAGGTTAAAAGATTCGATCCAGATACCTCGCAAAGCGAAATCCCCAGGTTCTGGGATGAACACAACAAAAGCGAGAACAGCAGGATTATTTGCGGAATGTACGGAATATGCATGGAGGGTGACGGAAAATACTTTGATTATATGATTGCAGACAATTATTTGCCCTGGAATGAAGTTCCTGAGGGCTATGAAATCAAGGTAATTCCGGCAGGAACCTGGGCGGTGTTTCCATGCAGGGGCAGATTACCCAAATCGCTGCAGGATGTAAACAAAAGAATCTGGAGTGAATGGCTGCCGGGTTGCAGGGAGTATAAACTTGCAGGGAACTATAACGTGGAAATGTATACTCCGCAGACCGATTACCCGGATGATTATTATTGCGAGATTTGGATACCCGTCGAGAAAGTATAGGAGAGATGTAATGATCGAGTTTTTCGCTGAGCTGTTAGCCGATATTATCGATGCTGTTGCTGATTTCTGGATAAATAAAATAGTGGCAAGGCTCAAAAGAAAAAGATGAACACAGGCCGCATGTCTTTGCAGGGGATATGCTGCTTTTTTCGGTTCTGCATCCGTCCATGGTTAAGTGCTGCAGAGCAATTCCGTTATCTGCACATATCCCTGGACTTAAGAAGCGGGTATTCCTGCATTTTTTATTACACCGGCCGGCCTTAATAGAAAAATCGCTTGAAAAATTTGCCCATGAACATGATTTCCTGCGACATAAAATGACAAGACTTTTTACATATTGACATAAATGCACCATAGTGTTAAAATGTACCAATGCAGTCTCAATGTGCCAGTATATGCTCGTACAATAAAGGAATGAAAGTGGAATTCAGCATCTCCTGTGAAGTATTGGGGGTTTTATCAATGAACAAGGCAGAAGATTTTTATAAATCTTTTGAAAGAGATTTTACGCTGTGGGCTGAAAAAACGGATGACATACGGGCTGCTTTTGTTGTGGGGTCAAGATCCCGCACCGATCATCCTGCAGATGAATGGTCCGATCTGGATATCATTCTGTATGCCCATAACAATGATTACTATTTACACAATACCGATTGGTTAAAAGAACTGGGTAATATCTGGGTTACATTTGCTTATCAGACTTCGGGAGGGGAGCCTGAACGCCTTACATTGTTTGAAGGCGGATACCAGGTTGATATTGTTTTTCTGCCGAGTCAGAATCTTTACTCGCTTGTACGGGACAGAAGAACCCCGGACAATTTTTACAGGGGCGTCAGGGTGTTGGTGGACAAGGATAATGTAAGCAGCTTTATAATGCCGGCAGGTTCTAAACCTGTATCAGCTCCGCCTGTTGACGAGGGAGCTTTTGTCCAGATAGTGAATATGTTTTTCTTTGCTGCCGTGTATATAGCCAAGCAGATTATCCGGGGAGAACTGTGGACAGCCAAAGCAAGGGAAAGCGAACTCAGGCAGTTGCTGCTTAATATGCTGGAATGGCATGCAAAGGCATTGCACGGTGATGATTATGATGTATGGCATTCGGGGCGGTTTCTTCATGAATGGGTTGATGAAGGAATACTGCAGGAACTTAAGAACACTTTCTCCGGGTATGATGTAACAGACAGCCTTAGAGGACTTTTGGCTTCGATTGGCCTGTTCCGCAGGATTGCTGTTGAAACGGCAGATAAGTATGGGCTGAAATACCCGATAGACACCGATAAACATATCACCGGATGGATTATAAAGAACACAGGTGTTCTGAAGGATGATTAATCTGTAACCTTTATAATCGCATGTATTGCGGCGTTTATGTTACAACCTGTAACAGGCCGTTCAGGTTTTATACCCTTTTTGTATTTCTATGATATATATCAGTTTCATATTATATCAATAATACCATTTCGTTTATTAGCACGGATGGGTGAAATTCAGGCCGAAACCCGGGATATAGGGGCATCCCGGCATAAATCGCATATTTTGATTTTCTTTTATGTGAATTTATAAATTATGATATGAAACGTTTTATATTTATGTTATAATATCAGAGCTGATCTTTTTTACTGCAGTCTGATTTTTTTATGATTGCATTTTTTATTTGCCAATAATGTTTGGAAAAGGGTTGAGTGTTACAAAATGAAGAAAGCTTCAATAGAGAAAAAACTAACCGAAGGCAGCGTTGTGAAACAGCTTATAAAGTTTGCACTGCCGTTTATGCTTTCGAATCTGATTCAAACTCTTTATAATGTAGCGGATATGTTTATAGTCGGAAAATACTGTGGTACTTCCGGTGTTTCAGGGGTGAATATAGGCGGACAGGTCACTTTTATTATGACAAACATCATAATCGGCCTGACTGTAGGCGGTACGGTAATCATTGCCCAGTACCTCGGTTCCGGTGACAGGAAGGGAATGAGAGAATCCATCAGTACACTTTTGACATTTCTTCTTTTTGCCGCTATTTCCTTTACCGTTATCATGCTGCTCCTTTCGGACGGAATACTCTGGTTGCTGCAAACTCCAGAGGAATCCTATCAGCAGGCAAGGGATTATCTTGATGTTACACTGCTCGGAACCATATTTATCTTCGGATATAACGCGTTCGCAGCTATACTGAGAGGGCTTGGTGACAGTAAAAGGCCGTTGATTTTCGTATCCATAGCATGCGGAATCAATGTTGTTCTGGATTACCTGCTTGTCGGAGTATATGGCATGGAAGCGAAGGGCGCGGCGATTGCAACCATCATTTCACAGGCCATTAGCATGATTCTGTGTATCATTTACCTGAAACGAAGTGATTTTGAGTTTGATTTTAAACTTAGTTCATTCAGGTTTTATAAAGAACGTTTTTTTATGCTGATACGGGTGGGGACGCCACTGTCAATCCAGAATGTTATTGTTAACTTTTCATTTCTTGTGCTTACCACCATTGCGAACGGGATGGGCGTAAACGCGTCCGCAGCAGTTGGTATTGTCGGGAAGTACAACGGGTTTGCCATATTGCCTGCCATTGCGGTTGGTTCTTCGGTTTCAGCAATGGTGGCACAGAATATGGGCGCGGGGGAGACAGAACGGGCCAGAAAGACATTCCATACCGGGTTTGCGCTTGCCTTTTCGGTTACTTTTGTTGTGTTTGTATTTACACAGTTATTTCCGGAGCAGATTCTTGCGATGTTTGATGATGACCCGAAAACCATTGCTGCAGGAGTGGAGTATATCAGGACTTTTTCCTTCGATTACCTTATTGTGCCCCTGACATTCTGCCTGAACGGCCTTATCACAGGCGCAGGCCATACAGTCATATCATCAGCCTGCGGAATCCTGTCGTCAATTGGTTTTCGTATCCCTATAGCGATACTTTTCGGAGTGGTGCTGAAAAAAGGCCTTTGGGGGCTGGGGCTGGCCGCGCCGGTCGCCACCATTGCTTCAGGCCTGATTCTGTTTGTTTTCTATGCCACAGGCAGGTGGAAGAAGAACCTGGTTATTAAGAATGAAGTACAGGCAGATGCTGATTGCAGCATCACTTGACCTATATACTTATGATTATAAAAGAATATCGATGCAGCATAATGCTTTATGGCAGAATCCTGTATAAACATGAACAGCATTGTGAACAAATCAGCGCCCGGTCGCATAATATTTAGGATTTCATTCTCATATGGAGTTTGAATACCAATTTCCCGTGAGCTTGTTTTTTGGAGCGGGATACCACGGGTTTGTCAGGAGAGTTCAATCCAGTAAATATTCATTGGCTTCTCGTCGATGTAGGGCTTTGTCTCGGTCAGAACGCCGCCGCACTTTTCAATCGTTCTGATCGAGCCCCAGTTATCCGAATAACAGCCTAACATAACCCTGGACAAGCCAATGCTTTTTGCATGCTCAAGCGCAAGTTTCAGCATTTGCGTCGCATAGCCCTTGCGGCGCTCGCCCGGTCTTACGGCATAGCCTATATGCCCGCCGTATTTGGACAGAAATTCATCGCCGATGTTATGGCGAATGTCAATGATTCCTATAATTTTGCTATCGCTTTTCCTTACCGCGAAAAAGGTATCCGAAACAACCCAGCCGTTTTTCTCGGTTTCAGGGTTCCTGAGGTTGGTAATATGATCAAGCCACGCGTCATAACCCAATTGATCCAATAAGGCGCTTCCGTTAATTACCTTTTCATTGCAGCTGAAAAACTCCTGCTTAAATTCGTCAGCACTGTTTTTGTGTCCTGATGTTGGCCTTACCAGTTCAAGATCATACATATCCATACCCCCGTAATAATTGTTATTGGTATATTTCGAATTAGTATAACACAACTCTTTATGCAAAAAAAGACAAAAATGCTGATAATTAATTGCCTCAAATTCCGCATTATAGTATAATCCAATAAAAAATGCGGGAAGTTTTCCTATATAATAACTTCAAGGGCCCATGAAAGACTATGTCCGGGCGGGCAGTCTGCTGCTGTTTCCTGCCTGTATGTATTCTGTCTTACCGCCATTTCCCGGATAAAAGCAGGAATTAGCGGCTATAAAGATGCTATTATTTTCATACCCGCATAAAATGTCACACAGCCGGCGCCTCTTTCGTTATAAATGGTAAAAGTACCTGCGGGAAAGAAGGTGATTAATTGGATGTTGTAGAAATGGCCATTGAAAAAGTTAAACAGGGATTGCTGCAGGAATACAGGCACATTGTACAGCAATACCAGGTGCCTGTGTTCAGGTACTGTTACCATATGCTTGGGGCTGTGGAAGAAGCCGAAGATGCAGTCCAGGAGGTATTTATAAAAGCATATCGGAAACTTGACCGGTACAAGGAGGGAACCTCATTTTCTTCATGGCTGTATAAAATAGCATACAATCATTGCGTGGATCATCTGAGGAAAAGAAGGTATTGTCAGTTTGTTCCGCTTTGCGACAGTATCATAGGCGACAGCGACACAATGTCCTGTTCCCTTGAAAATGATGAACTTAGCCAGCCGCTTCAGCAGGCAATATCAAAGCTGTCGCCCGATGACAGGACAATCCTGATGCTGAGGGTTTTGGAGGAAAAGAGCTATGAAGAGATTGCGGGAATTCTCGGAAAGCGTTCTTCCACAGTGCGGAAAAGATATGAAAGGCTGAGAAAAAAGCTGCAGCAAAGTATTAATGAAACGAAAGGGGTTGTTATTGATGGAAAATTTGCGGTTAACCAATGAGATCAGGCAGGCGTTTGACAGTGTAAAGCTGCCCGAAATAGATGTATCTGATTCGGTTATGAACTCAATTGAAAATACAAAAATCCGTAGCAGAAAAAGCAGGAATCTTTTTGCCGCAGGTGTTGCAGCGGCAGTACTGTTGTTAACGACAGGCGCGTATGCAGCCGTAAAGATATGGTTTCTTAATGACAGCAACAACAATACTGTTCTTGAATATCGGCAATACGATGAAGAAAACGGGGAACCTTTTGATGTCAGCGAAGAATTAATTGATCAGCTGCTGGAGGATATCGAGCCTGGCAAAGCCCTGATTTACTACGATCCGGAGCTGATTACTTTTGCAAGTTCCAGTGTGTTGGATGCGGCAAGAACGTATTCCAAGCCCGTTGAATTTACAGAATTAGATATGCTTGTTGAAACAGCCGGGTTTGATTTTACAGTTCCGTCCGAAATCCCAGAAGGCTATGCTTTTGCTGAAGGACAACTTACGTATAGGCCGCTGCATCTTACCGGTGAGATACTCCGTAAACTGAGGGAGGAAGCTGAAACCAACGGCAAAAACTTTGCCACGGCAGAGTGGGAGACTACTTCGGAAGTATTGGGGGTAAACCTGGTATATAGGAATAAAGATAAGGAATTCAGGATTCATATTACTGTCTTTGACGGAGTGGAAGTGTATACCGATTTTCAGAACAAGCTGATTGAAAAGATGACGCTTAAAGGAAGAGATATACTTTACATTGAAGAAGAAGGAGCCAGGAAAATAGTAATGAGGGAAACAATGCCTTACAGCCGGCGTATCGCTGAGTTTGCTGAAAACGGTAAGGCGGTAAGAAAGGAGATTAACAGCTATATTCATTACACGTTATTGTCAGGGGACCTTACCAGGGACGAATTGCTGAATGTAGCCGAAAGCATGATACCCTGACCCGGCGCCATATTATATACCATGACTGGTAACAGCAAAGGATTCGGATATAAAAATCCGAATCCTTTTGTTTATGATGATAAGTTCCGGACTGGTGATAAAACCTGTTGTTTTCAGGCCAAAAGGGCCTCGCCTTCAGGCAGTTCAAAATATCTGAACCAGTCTTCTGATATATGATATATTGTGGTAATCGTTTTTTGAGAGATCCAGTATAAAACTTTCGTCTTCCCAGGGCAAATCATCACTATAATCGTAGTATACTTCTATTTTATTCTGCCCTGCAGGCTTAACATAAACATATGCCTGCATATCTCCTGTGTATAGAATCAATTTGGTTTTGTTTTCTTTAATATAATATAACCAGTATTTGGCATAACGGTAATCATAATATAGCCTTAATGAACCGTCAATCCGTTCATCAACAATATCCGTATACTGAGTACCCTCCGGAACCCTTTCTGTTATCGCAAACTTTATAATATCAATGGCAATAAACAATAATAATATACTGGCAGCAACGGTAAATACCAGGATTTTAAGAATCTTCCTATGTAACTTCATTTATTTGATACTCCTGTATTAAAGTAATCAATTCCTTTCCGGACAGCTGTTTGATCATTCGGATCATCAAAATAAGTGGAAAACCATTCCGGTTTGGATTCCCCGCCAACTATTTGCACAAGGCCGGCAGCAGGTTTCAGTATGAAAGCCGGAAACAGGCACTGCCAACAAATCCGTAATGAATATTTCCAACATTCTATGCTTTCAGGAGGTATAAATTCTTATAATTTTTTGCCTGAACGATTATATGTCATGCCCTCCAAACATAGAATATGTTTGAATAAACTGGTAACTTGCATTATACCAGAAGATATTTACATAGTCAATTTAAAAAACCAGATTTCATAAATATTTACATTTAATGATTGCAGCTATAAAAAATGAAAGAATATGAGAAAGAATATGACACTGAAGCCCTGGCTCAAAGCCCAAAAATTAATTGACAACGAACCGGCTGCGCCATATAATAAAATCAGGTTGAACAAAGGCGTTCATCGGATAATGTGATACTGGTAAACAGGTGTTGTAAAGCCCGGTGGGTTGACCGGTCACATTATGCAATGAACGCTTTTGTTGTTTGAATCCCTGTAGAAGCAGCTGTATAAGGCGGTGAAGATTGCATTATACTGGCAGCTTGACGCAGATACTCAGGAGGTAAGCCGATGTGTGGCATTATTGGATATATAGGAAATGAAAACGCGGTGCCCATTATCCTTGACGGGCTGAAAAGGCTTGAATACCGGGGGTATGACTCCTCGGGCATTGCGGTTATGAATGAGGACGGCTTTGATGTCGTAAAGCAGAAAGGGCGCCTGTCAGCCCTTGAAGAACTGGTAACCCGAAGTTCTGTAAAAGGATTTATGGGTATCGGGCATACCCGGTGGGCAACCCACGGTGAACCGTCGGATATAAATTCCCATCCCCATCTGGGCAGTCAAAACAAGGTTGCCATTGTGCATAACGGGATTATAGAGAATTACAGGCAGATAAAAGAACGGCTCGAGCAAAAGGGTATTGAGTTTGTTTCCCAGACCGACAGTGAAGTCATTGCCCAGCTGGCCGAGTATTACCATGCCGGGGATATAGTTGAAACGGTGATTAGGACTGCCAATGCCCTTGAAGGATCCTATGCCCTGGGAATCATGTGCCTCGATGAACCCGACAAGCTAATAGCGATAAAAAAGGACAATCCGCTGATTATTGGCGTCGCGGAACATGGAAATTTTATTGCGTCGGATGTCCCGGCAGTGCTCGCCCATACAAACAAGGTTTATTACCTGAACGACAAGGAAATTGCCATACTTACAAAAACCGGCGTTGAGTTCTACAACATGGACAGAGAACCGATACATAAGGAACCCGAGATTATAACATGGAGCCTCAAAAGTGCCGAAAAAGGCGGCTACGAGCACTTCATGCTGAAGGAAATAATGGAGCAGCCAAAGGTTCTGAAGGATACAATTCAATCTGCCGCGGGTGACGGGGATAACCGGAGAATTATAGAAAGCCTGGATATTTCTAAGTTTAACAGGATTGTAATTACAGCCTGCGGTTCGGCATACAATGCAGGAATGGTTGGAAGATACGTATTTGAACGGCTCTGCCGTATTCCGGTGGAGGTGGAACTGGCCAGCGAGTTCCGCTACAAGGACCCTATTGTGGATTATAACACTTTGGTTATTATAATAAGCCAGTCGGGGGAAACCGCAGATTCAATTGCTGCAATGAGAGAAGCCAGGCGAAGGGGAGCGGTTACATTATCCATTGTTAATGTTATTGGCAGCACCATTGCAAAGGAAACGGATTATACCCTGTATACGATGGCAGGTCCTGAGATTGCGGTGGCAACAACGAAGGCATTTTCAGCCCAGCTGGCACTGCTTTATATACTGGCTGTGGCTTTTGCAAAAAAACTCAACCGGATATCGGATGAGGAAGAAGGCAGGCTTCTTTCCGAAATTGCTTCACTTCCGGATAAGGCTGCCGAAATGCTGGAAAAGTTTGACGCGATACAGAAATATGCCGTAACCTGTGTAGGCTGCAAAAGCATCTTTTTCATCGGCAGGAATATAGACTATGCAATTGCGATGGAAGGCTCGCTGAAGCTCAAGGAAATATCCTATATACATTCCGAGGCTTATGCGGGCGGCGAACTGAAGCATGGCACCATCTCGCTGATTGAAGAGAATACACTTGTTGTAGCCATTTCCTGCTGCGAGGGGTTGTATGAAAAGATTTACAGCAATGTTGAGCAGGTTATAAGCCGCGGGGCCAAGGTTCTTTTTATCGGGAACTGCATAAAGGCGGTGCCCGGCGAAAAACTTGAAATTATTGAACTGCCGAAGATCAATGAAATGTTTGCCTCGTCGCTGTCGGTTATTTATCTTCAGTTGTTCAGCTACTACGTTGCCGCAAACAAAGGGCTGGATATAGCGTTGATTATTGAATCAATGCACAGAACATATGAAAAACAAATTTTCCCATAGCTGTTGTAGTATCAAAGTTTTCAGTTATGTCACCGCCGACTGATAAAGCCAAGTCAAATATATCTTGAATACGGTTTACTATATAATCTTCCATAGTTTCCACCTTTAAGGTCATTGATAAAATACTGTATATCCTTTTTCAGAATATACAGTATTTTTCGTTTTCTGGTACATATGTAGATTAATGTTAGGTTTAAGGAGTTAAAATTACATTTTGGAATAATGCTGCAGCTGTAATAATTAATCCGCCGCCTACTATCTGCAAATATATAAATAATTTCCTTATATTGCGGCTACAGCAGTGTCATATTGTGGATCAATATTTTATGTTTGTATGATTGTTTGTTTGTATGTTTGTTCGTTTGTGTATTTTTTTAGTCATTTTCTGATATAAGATAATACATATGTGACAAAAAGATAAGAAAAAAGGAAAGACCTCTGATATA
>LFSH01000098.1 GCA_001513105.1 Clostridiales bacterium DTU070
CAGCCAATATATAAAACTAACCCCTATTCCAATACACGTGAATATATTGATGATCTAATAGCAAGAGGAGGAAACGGTTTTTCCGTTCTGCTTGGAGATGTTGGGTGGACTAAGAATGAAGGGCTCAGCAGTGATTGGACAAAATGGAATGATTGGATATCAGAAATACGCAGCAGGGCTTCAGGGCGATCAAACACTCTTCCGATAATTCCCGATAAAATCAAGGGATTATGCCATCATGCAATGGCTGCGAATAGCAAAATTTATTTTTCAAATGAAGAAGACTTTGAAATACCGGATTCCATAGAATGCAGAATAGGATATAACGTGGATGGTTTGGACCCGTTTCTGCTTAACGATTACCTGAATCCGGACTGGGCAGAGTATACAAGCAGAAGCGAAGGACTTCCTAAAGGGTTGAGTGTTTTGATGGATTATCTTAAAGGCCATGTTCAGGTATTCGCGAGAAAGGATTATCCTGATTCGGTATCAGAAGCTGTAGAGTATAAGTTTAATTTAGGGATGCTACCCGGCGGCAGTTCAGAATTGGAATCGACGACAGAATTTCTTAGAATCAAAGGTGAACTTGACAATATTGATACAGAAAAATGGGATTGTGTAATAAAATTCAGGGAAGGCGGAGGCACCACTCCTGTAAATTTGATTCAATATATGAAAGAAAAATCTCTTGATCCAACCGATTATTTCCTGATAATAAATCTAAACCCGGAAAGAGAACTGATAATTGAACAAATTGAGACAGAAGGTGAGGAAGAGGAAGGAGAAGAAGAAGAAGACAGTGAGTGCATAATAAACGGCATAATTTTCACAATGGGAAAAATTACAATAAGGGATGGCGCGACAGTTAATGGTGCGATTATTGCTGCCGGCAGAGGTTACGATCCGCATACTAATGTAGAGGGTTCTGCCGCAGATTCATATGGAGAAGGCATACCCAGATTGCCGAGGATTGTTGAAAATAGCAACATCGAAAATTTTAAAAAATGGGACTATGCAGCACTTGTTTTTGAGAATGGCGGAGGGAATGTCTGTTTCCCTAGCAGAGATGAATTATTTGACAACTTCACGGAAGAAAAAGACGGTGTAAAGTTTTCAGAAATTCTAAGAGGAATTTTTTGAGGTGAGTAATATGAAAAACATATGCTTATGTTTACTGATTGTTTTGGTTTTACTGTTCAGTACAAGTTGCGGATTATTGCAAACAGCATCTGTTAATCCTCCTTCAGCAGATGATTCTTCTGAAAATACTCAAGTGGTTAAGGAGACAATATCCAATGAGGAAGATGCAAAGGCAAAGAAAATTATTAATGAGTATTTTACTGCCTTGTATACAAAAGCATCAGTTGATTATTACAATGATTACTCCGGCGCAGGTATAATACCCGGTCATATCCGTGGCTTTATTGCTGAAAAAACTATAAAGGAAGGAGATGGGAATCCGGAAATTGGAATACATCTTCCAAGGTTTATCAGCATTAATGGTTTGACAATTGTAGAATATAATCTTGAGACCATTAGTGAAAATAATGGAGGAGAAGATCCTAACATAGTAGCAGACTTTATTTCAAAAAACGGTGATATTTTCCTTTACTATACAAAAATATACTGTAAGGCAAAAGTCATACCAGACGAAGTTTTTTCTGAGTTATATACCAGAAACAGCGACAATACATATTCAAAAACAAAAGAAATAAAGGAAGAAGATATTGATTACATGCGTGTTGAATTAAGGTATGATGTTGAACTGGTTAAAAGTGATATTGGTTTGAGTATATTAAGAGCTGTTGAATCCAATATAAAGTCGAATATGAAAAACAGGCTTTTTGTATTTAACAATGACAATATTACAAGGCTTCCGTATCTTAACCTGTCAAAAAACGAAAATGGCAGCTATAAAAATCCATCTGACGGTGAAATTTACGAGACAGAAAAGGCAGTAATAAAAGAATTTTTCTCCAAATTTACCGAACTTGACCGGGAAAGAATGAATCTGTTAAAATATAGATGGAAACAGGGTCTGAAATCAGTAACGGAATTTTTGGACAGCATTGGCATCACAACAGGTGAAGGAGGGGTAAAATTAATAGAGTTAGACAATGATTATGATTCGAAGTATCCTATTAATTCTTTTCCTTTGAGAAATAATATGGAAAGGATTAAAGAGATTAAAAACTTTGAAGTCACACCTCATCCTGCATACTCGGAAAAAATCAAATTATACTATGTGAAATTTGATGCTACTGTACAACGGACTAACGGGATAACAGACGAGTTTTTTACTTACAGATACGATTACATTGTATCTCTGTCCAAAACAGAGGATTCTGTCTTTATTGAGAAGATTAAACTTAATGAATACTTTACCTTTACAAAATGATAACAGAGGTGATTATTAAATGTTCAGAATAAAAAAAATAACTGTATTTATAATACTGATAAGTATTTTAGCGTTTACATCTTTTGAGACTTTAGCGCAGACAACCGTTAACCAGGACAAGCCAAGCGACTGGGCAGTGCCGGAAGTAACCGATGCCATTGAAAAGGAGCTTGTTCCGGCTGAACTTCAGTCGAATTACCAGACCAATATAAAGAGGTATCAATATGTTCTGCTGGCATTAAAGGTATTTGACAAAACAGGGAAAAGTGTTGATATCATTGAGGCTCAGCC